>CAMCMZ010000001.1 GCA_945876185.1 Candidatus Kuenenia stuttgartensis
TGAGCTTATCCGACGAGCGAATGCCGCGATCATCTCCGTCATCCGATGGATGCTGAAGCAAAGACTGGGACGATGCTACCGGCGAAAGCCGCTGCATCCGTATGCAAGAACCCTGTAAAATTATTAGAAATTAAATCAATGCCATTGGGGACCGGGGGGCGCCAGCCCCACGATGAAAAAAGCCAGCAGCGCGGCTGAGACGACAATGGATTTCTTGCGGCTCAGCCGCGCTGCGGGTATCGGCATTGGAAAGGCCAACTGCCTTCGCAATTTTCCCCAGAGATAGATCGGTCGTGGATAAAAGTGTGCTTGCCCGGTCACAACGGATACCAGCAAGCCATTCGCCGGGAAAGCAATCAAAGACCTCGTAAAAACGCCGTTCAAAAATCCGCCGTCATCCCTGAAAACTCTGTCTTTCACTGGTGATTCAATTTCTAATAGTCAATTTTTCAGGGATGGATGGGATAACAGCCGGAAGAATGACTAGGAACAGAATCCAGATATATTGCATGATATAATACAGGTGTTTTGAAAACTTGTGATCAAAAATGATGACACCGTGTTTTTTACAATCTGTTCCGATGAACATTGAGTGGCCCTGATTTTCTAACCCCAACGCTGACGTAGTTTTCACCATTTTGTCGTAAAACGGCGTCAACGGAATGCTTTTGATGGGCGTAATCCCATACAAGAATCCGCAGCGCGGCTACCAAGAGTAGTTGCCAACCACCCATCGTCATCCTCGGAGAATTACCATGCGTCTACTTTCATTGTCCCTTTTATGTTTCGCCAGCGCCCTGGTGGCCAGCGATGTCACCACCTATCGAGGAATCGACGGCAGTGGTACTTATGACGAAAGTGGGCTTTTGCGGACCTGGCCCGAGGGGGGGCCGAAGAAGTTGTGGTCAGCGCCGACTGCGCATGGCTGGGCCAATGCGGCAGTGGTGGGCGACAAGGTCTATGTTATTGGCGGTCAAAATGCCCTATTAAACACGTTTGCTTTGGAAGATGGCCGCCTTTTAGATCAGATCATGATGGGTTCAGCGGTGTGGAAGCGTTGGGCAGGTTCGCGCACTGTGCCGATTATCTCCAATGGCATGGCGGTCGGCGGACTGCCCAATGGGCAGTTTATTGGAATCGATCTTTCCACAAAACAAACGAAGTGGGAAGTCAATGCTTGGAAATCCTTTGGCAGTGGCAAGGGCAAAATGGGTTGGGGCTGGACGGAAAGTCCGGCCATCAACGGGAACTTGGCAATTTTCAATACTTGTAGCAAAGATATTGAAACTCCGCCATTGGTTGCCGTTGATATCCGTACCGGCAAAACCGCTTGGCAGATGGTTCAAACCCCAGGTACAGCAAGCAATCCTTGGATACGGCATTCGGCCTGTGATGTCTCGGGAGTGGTATTCTCACACCGTGGAAGGCCCATCGTGGTGCATCCGACTCTTAAATTCCTAACAGCACTGGATGCAAATACTGGCGCGATTCTTTGGGAAATCCCTACTGCCGCCAGCACCCTTCCACCCATGTATATCCGTGAACGCGGTTGGCTGCTTGCGAATATGTCCACTGATCCGACCGGGAAAAATCCCGCTTTGGCCCTGACTCTGTTAGAACTGTCTCCAGACGGTTCCTCTTACAAAGTGCTTTGGCGCAGACCTGGGGCGAGTAAGGATTGGACTTTTGCCGCAGTCTGTGGAAACCGAATTTATTCGCATGGATCTGCGAATGGATCAGTCTTGGATGCTGATGGCAAGGTGCTTATTGCTGAAGGCCAGGGAGGTTCGACCTCTGCTGCAGGAAGCGCCCTACAATCATTGCTCTGTCTGGATCTTGTGACCGGAAAACTATTGAATTCTTTGGCTGCAAACCTGGACTCAGGTGGTCACATCATTACCGCCGAAGGCATGGTCTATGCCCAGGATCATTTTGTGGCCACGCCTTCAGATACGCCCAAGACAGACAAACCAACAGGAAAAAAGGAGACGGCAGGTGCTGCGTCACTGCGGATACGCCTGATTCAGCCTACTGTCACTGGCATGCAGGTCGTGGGCACTCTCCTTGTTCCCCTGCTGACAAAAGAGGACATGGGTGGTTCCAATGGGGCCGATGTTTCTTGGTATGCCGCCATCGCACCTGTCATTTCCCATGGCCGCCTTTTTGTGCGTTTTGGTGCCTTTCATGTCTTTGACCTGCGTGCGGAACATGTCTTTCAAGGCACACGCGGCGATGGCGGTGGTGTAATCTCTGGCGCCAGCGCTGCAATTCCTGCAAGCCGCATCGTCAACCTGCGTTGGACAGCCGAGGCTGCTGGTGGTGAAGTTATTGCCAATAGCACTGCCGCCTTTCACCTGGATCCCAGCGGCGCTCTTAGCGCCTGTGATACCGCCACTGGAAAAGAACTCTGGCGTACCAAGTCTCTTGGAAGCGCCGGTGCTGGTACAGGTCTCATCATTCGCGATGACACAGGTTTTGCTTTGGCCGCTGGACGCCTGCGCCAATTTTCCCTCAAAGACGGCGCTGAACGTTGGAATGTTGCAAGCGATGGACTGTATGCACCAATCACCATTCACGATCTGGTTTTAGTCCAGGGTAAAAATGCCTTGACTGCCTTCGCTGTCTCTGACGGCAAGCAAAGTTGGAAAAACGCAGGAACGGGTGCTGCTCCCGTGAAACTTCGCTGCGAAGGAACCCCACTCATTGGCACCAGCGATGGCCGCTTGCTTACACTGGATGGCAGTGTGGTTTTGGCGGGAATGCCCGTCGCCACCACCCACCTGGGATTGGGCACCAAACGTTATACCGCTGGCGAAGGGAAAATCTCCTGTACAGAAATCCTTTCCAGCGAAGGAAAGCTCAGCGCAAAACCGGTTTGGGCGATCAATGTCACCGGCCTAACGGGACAAGCAACAGTCTTTGACGGTCGTCTATACATTTGTGTTGGTAACAATCTGAAGGTCTTGGACGCCGCCACTGGTGCAGAACGAAGTTCGTTGCCGCTCACGGCGGCTCCTGCGGCCACCCCGCTTATTGCCGCCGGTCATTTGTGGCTCCCCGGTGCTGGTGGTGCAGAGAAATCTCTGGTTGTCACCCTGGGCGACACGCCAAAAATCGTTTGGGAATACACCACGCAAGGTGAAATTGCCGCGCCTGTCTTCATAACGGGTGGCTATGCCCTTCGTGCTGGTGGGCGCATTCATGCACTGTTGGGTCCCACACCCACAGAACCCTCGCCATTGACCGTCATCACTACACCCAAGGTCGAACGTCCCTCGGATTTGAAACCCTTTGTCAATGATACCATGCCGACGGATTGGCTCTTTGCGGGCCCCATTCCCAAGAAAGACCCCGATCTTGACCATTTGGCTGCGATTGGTGGTCGGCAGAAAATCGCAATCGTCAAAGATCTGTCCTTTGAAGTCGATGGGGAAAAATTTACATTTAGACCAATCGCTGCCACTGTAGCCACGCCAGTAAAATATGCGGGTGATCGCCCTGTTGTCGAACTCACCATTACCCATTCCAGAAAGTGGAATACCACTGGTTATTACTTCGTAACGATTGATAATGATCAGGAACGATTCGTACGATATGCAACTTTGGTGCCGGGTAACAGACCCTGGATTGCCCGACTTGACCTGCGTTCGTATCTGGACGGAGTGCCTATCAACGAAACCCAACCAATCCGTCTTGGCGTTGGTCGTCACACCTTGCTCGTGGTTGCCGGTATGGGACAGGCCGAGGACTGGGGCAAGATATTCATGCTTCCTCGCTTCATCGACAACACTCAGGAAATCACTGCGATTTTAGAAAAAGACAAACGCCTTGAGGCTGATTGGAAGCAGTACCAAGGCGAAGAACTTGGCAAACCCTTTGTACTTCCAACTGCCAATGTCCCAGCGCCCAAAAATTGAGACGCCCGAGTCCAGTAAGAAAACGACCGAAGGATCCAGTCTTACAGCATGTCATATTTTCCCCGAACCGTTCAAAGATCATTGGAACAGGGAAATCAATTGGTACGGATCGATATATCTCTCAGTGGTTTTCTCGGTATTTTTTTCGTTTTTTTGCCAAAGGAGCAAGTCCCTTGTCACAGAGGTCAACGATCAGACAATGATCCTCGTATCATTCTCGTCTTGAAATCTGTTCTGACCAGCACATACCTGTCTCGGTAGTTCCAGAGTCGATGGTTCAATTGATTGTTCTCATTCCTTTCCATCCATCACCAAGGAGCATTTCATGCTGATGCCTCGATTAATCCCGAGTCTGATTCTTCATGGAATCATGACCTCTTCAGTCCTTCTGGCCAGCGATTCGGTTGCCTATCGCGGACCAGAAAACAACGGCATCTATCAGGAGACTGGCCTGCTGAAGTCTTGGCCGTCGGATGGACCAAAACTTTTATGGAAACAAAGTCCTGGGAGTGGTACAGCCTATGCCGGGCCCTCGGTATCGGGTACCATGGTTTGGATCATGTCTAAGAACGATCTGTGTGGCTTGGACCTGGAAACCGGCGAGATCAAGAAAAAATACGTGGTTGGAGGAATGGGTTCTCCAAGTGGTAGATTTTCCGGTGCCCGCTGTACTCCCCTCATCCGCAATGGAGTTGCTGTTGTCGTATCGCTCAATTCAGAGACCCGAGGCATAGATCTTGCAACGGGTGCATCCAAGTGGAAGGTCAACGCGTGGAAAGATTTTGGATCCGGCAAGGGTAAAATGGGTTGGGGCTTTCCCTCATCGCACACCAGTTTTGAAGAAAAAGTCATTCTGAACACGGCTGGCAAGGACGATGTAACCCCGCCAATCGTTGCGGTGGATTTTGACACTGGGAAAACTGTGTGGCAGGCAGACCCCGGTGTTGCGAAGAAATACTCTTGTGGTGACCATTCCGCCGCTGTATTCAAGCACAACGGTCGCTGGCTCAATGTCAATCCAACCTGGCGTTATATTGTTTGCCTTGATCCACGAGATGGCAAGAAACTTTGGGAGATCCCAGATCGGGATGTCGCCAAAGGCAGTGAAAAGGGCATGACGCCTGTGTATGGAAATGGGTATCTGCTTTTTGATTCTGGTGCATTGGCCACCTGTGTAAAACTGAGTCCTGACGGAAGTACTTATACCCCGCTCTGGGCACGGCAGTATGGAGGTCAGACCTTTAGCCATGCAGTTATTATTGGAAAACGGGTCTATCTGGGTGGATCCCTCCTGCAGGGATCCTGCCAAGGACCGGAGTCATTGACCAAAGCCAACAATCAATTTCCACAGATTCAGCCGCCAAAACCTGCAAAAAACGCAATAACCTCAAATCAAAACAAACCTGTTCCTCCACCACCCTTTCCGAAGGGTTTGCTGTGCGTTGATGTGGAAACCGGAATGCTTTTGGACATCATCCGAATGAAAGATGGCCTGGGTCATGTTGTCAGTGCCGATGGTATGGTGTATGCCCTTGAGTATATCAGTCTTGAGGGTAAAAAAGAGAAACCAAGTCTCGGCCCCAATGTCTTTCTGATCGAGCCAAACGCCACTGGCATGGATGTGAGGGGGCAATTCAGGCTCCCCATGACAGAGACAGATTGGAAAGTTAAGGACATGGACTGGCAAGCGAACATTCCGCCAGTCATCTCACACGGCCGACTTCTCATTCGTTATGGGCAACCGCTGTGGAACTTTGACCTACGTCCAGGCAAAGACCAAACTGCACCGATTCCGACCCCGGTCCCTGACACTGCCTATTGGGATTTTTTTCTTCGTGGCGTTTATGACGGGCAGCAGGATCTTCTGGTGACCATCGAAACGAAAGATGGCTCTGTGGTTGCAGGTGTCGTTGCAGCCACTGCATACACTGGCGCTTTTGAGAGTATCGATACCAGTGGCCTCAAAGTCACTGCAAACGGTCTGAGCGGTGCGTTTTCTTTGAACCTCAATCCAGGTGGGAATATTCCAGGACCAGCCTACGAGATTACCCTCAAGGCCCAATGCGAGCGAGGAAAGATTTCGGGCACTTACGGCGGAGGGCCCAAGTCAGCGACAGCGGCAAGTGTCACGGCGAATGCTAAAATCTCCAGTCTTGATGGCAGGGTGAGCAATCGATAGGGTTTAACGCCGTGATCCGAGTAAAACGAATAATCGCAGTTCAAACATCCAAATCGTTCCACGGAGGGCAGGGAGGAAATCCTGACGTAATTTGCGGCATTCTGTCGTAAGACATTCATCAACGAAACCTTTTCTGGGGCGTAATCCTCTCCATGAATCTGAATAAGGCATTTTGACTCTTGTCGGAAATAAGATGAAGACAAACAATGCTCACAGAAAAACCTTGACGTAATTTGCTGTGTTCTGTCGCAATCATTCATCAACGAGTCCCTTTCTAGGGCGTAATCCTCTCCATGAATCTGAATACGGCATTTTCCAAAGGACAGTAGTAAAGTCGATATTCTCAACAGTTTCTCGGTAGCGCACGGTTCGCTGCTCTCACCCAAACAACAGGAGAATAAACCCATGGCAGTCAATCAACCCACCACTCCATCTGCATCGGATGTAGAGTCCGTGCAACAACTTGGGGCGGCCCGCGATCGGGTCGTGAAGGAAACCCGCAAGGTCATCGTTGGCATGGAATCGGTCATCGATGAACTGATGATCGCCGTGTTTGCCCGTGGCCACTGCCTGCTGGTCGGCGTGCCTGGCCTGGCGAAGACGCTGCTGGTCAGTTCCTTGGGGCAGACGCTCTCGCTCGATTTTAAACGGATCCAGTTCACGCCTGATCTGATGCCATCGGACATTACCGGAACAGAACTGCTCCAGGATGATCCCGTCTCAGGCAAGCGTCAGTTCAAATTCAGTCGAGGGCCGGTGTTCACGAACATCCTCTTGGCCGATGAAATTAACCGCACTCCCCCGAAGACGCAGGCAGCACTGCTTGAGGCCATGCAGGAGAAGAAAGTTTCGGTTGGCGGCGATGACCATCTGCTCGACAACCCGTTTTTCGTGTTGGCCACCCAGAACCCGATTGAACAAGAGGGCACCTACCCCTTGCCCGAGGCACAACTCGACCGCTTCTTGTTCAACATCATGGTTGACTATCCCAGTTGGGACGAAGAAGTCGCCATTGTCGAACGCATTAGTGTTGCAACGGAATCCAAACTGGCCCCGGTGCTCGGTAAGGAAGAAATTCTTGCCCTGCAGAAGTTAGTTCGCCGCATCCCCGCTGCACGCCAGATGGTGGAATATGCGACCGCGTTGGTGCGCGCTACGAGAGGCGACGATCCCTCAGCGCCGAAATTTATTAAGGATATGTTGTCCTGGGGCGCAGGCCCGCGTGCCAGTCTGAACCTGATCGTGGCGGCCAAGGCACGCGCCGCATTGCGGGGACGGTTCTATGTTGCGCCAGAGGACATTCAGGCTGTGGCCAAGCCCATCCTTCGCCACCGCATCGTTTTGAATTTCGCAGCCCAGGCGGAAGGGCAGACTCCCGACAATATCATTGACAAGTTGCTGGCCGAGATTGATCCAAACAAAGGACACAACCATGGCTCAGCAGAAACAGCCGCCTAACCTGCGATACCTTGACGCTCAGGTCTTGGAGCGGGTGGCCGCGTTGCAACTCTCGACGCTGCAAACCGTCGAAGGATTGCGCGTGGGACAACACCGCAGTCCTTTGCGTGGGTTTTCAACCGAGTTCCAGCATCACCGGCAATATGCTCCGGGTGATGCTGTGAAACACATCGACTGGCGTGTTTATGGACGTACCCAGCGATATTACATCAAACTCTATGAGGCCGAGACGAATTTCGACGCCTACATATTGATTGATGCGAGTTCGTCCATGCGCTACGGTAAGACGAAACCCTATGGAACGAAGCTGGAATACGCCAAGTATCTGGCGGCGACGATGGCGAACCTGATCATTCAACAACGCGATTCGGTTGGCTTGGGCGTCTTTGACAGCAAACTGCGGAGTTTCGTTCCACCGGCTAGTAAGCGCGGGATCGTTGCCACCATCTGCCAGAAACTCGCCGAAGCCCAAGATGAACCACGTACCGATGTGGCTGCGCTCCTTCATGAGTTTGCCCAGCGACTCAAACGGCGCAGTTTCGTGATGATCATTTCTGACCTCTTTGGCGAGATTGATCCCATAGCCCGGGGCTTGGCCCACTTGGCGTTCAGCAAGCACAACATCACGGTATTTCACACGATGGATCCCGATGAACTGGAATTTCCGTTCAAGGGCACATGCCGTTTCGTCGGCTTGGAGAACGAACCAGAAATCATTACTCAACCCAAGCGCATTGCCGCTGCCTACAAGAAAGAGGTCGAATCATTCACCTCTGGCTTACGTCGCGCATGCGAAAATAATCATGCGGATTACGTATTGGTAAATACCAGCCGTCCGCTCGATACAGTCCTGGCCGAATACCTCCTGCGCCGTGGTCAACTCAGCGGCGTCGGAACAACCCAGAAACGGTAACGTGAAATGCTTCTCCCTTTCCTAAATCCTTGGATTTTGTTGGCGTTGCCGGCGGTGGGAATCCCGGTGCTCATCCATCTGCTCAACCGTCATCGGGCAACCCTTGTCGAATGGGGTGCGATGGAACTGCTGCGAAAAATGGTAGTCATCCGCTCGCGCCAGATCCGTTTGGAAGATATTTTACTGATGATCTTGCGCTGCCTGATCGTGTTGTTGATCGTGCTGGCTGCTGCCCGGCTCACGACCAGTTGCACCCCGTTGGTCGGCAGAAATAGCGCTGGCCTCGTGGTGGCGATCGACGGATCGTTGAGCATGACCCACCGCCCTGGTCTCAAGTCACGCTTTGAAGAGGCGGTTGAACGGGCCCGTACCGTTATTCAAACCGTTGAAGCAGGCCAGCCGATCAGCATCGTGCTCATGGGCCCCGAACCGCGCGTCTTGTTGCGGCACACCGCCTACGATCCCGCCACCCTGGACGGCGTCTTGGCCAAAGCGCTGCCTGGCAATGCAGCGCTTGATCTTGATGCGAATCTCATCGTTCTCAAGGATTTGCTGGGCGAATTGAAAGCCGCTCGGCGCGAATTGCATATCATTACTGATGGCCAGGTCACCAACTTCGCCCGCTTGTCTGACAAAACCAAGACCATCCTGCGCGAAATTGCCAGTAGCGGCGCTGCCGCGTATCTGATTCCAGTTCCCGCTGCCAACGAAGAAAACTGCACTATAACCGATTTCCGTCTGGTCTCAGGCGTCCTCAGGGCCGGTGCCTTGGCCCAATTCCAGGCGACGGTGCGCAATGCCGGTCGTTCACCGCAGGTTGTCGGTGACATCACGCTCTTGGTCAATGGCCAAGCGATTGACAAGCGTTCCATCGAGCGTCTCGCTGCCGGTCAGTCGGCCTCGGTGCGGTTCACGGCGATGCTTGCCCACGCTGGCATCAATCGCTTCACCGTTCAAATCAACAACGATGCTTTGACGGTTGACGATAAATATCACGCAGTGGTTGTAGTCAAAGAGACCATGCGGGTGTTGTGCGTGGATGGCGATCCGATGGAACGCACTGAAGCCCGCTCGGCGCACTGGGTGAAAACAGCGCTAGCCCCAACCAGTTTTGATCGCACCGAAATCCGTCCGCTGGTGGAGTTGATACCCTGGACCCAGTTGGGCAATGCGAACCTCCTCGACTTCGACACCGTGGTGTTGGTGAACGTCGCCGACTTCCCACCCGTTCAGGCGGTGGCCTTGCGCAAATATGTTGAACAGGGGGGTGCTCTGATCCTGATGCCCGGAGCCAATCTCAAGCCGGATCTGCTGAACCAACGCTTTCTTGATGCGGAATCATCGCTGTTACCGGCGGAAGTGATTGGGATGGCTAAGGATACGGACATCCAAAACACCGGCGTGACCCTGAGCGTCGAATTGAATACGAACCCAATCGCTGCTCCGCTTGCAGCCTTGCCGCACGAGGTGCTCGCTGAGGCGCGCTGTTACCAGTACGTGCGGGTGCGCTTGGGGCCTGATTCCCGTACAGTGCTGCGACTGGCGAATGATGCCCCGCTCTTGGTTGAACGCAAGGTTGGACGAGGCAGCGTTCTGCTTTGGACCAGCAGCATTGATCCTCGGTGGAGCAACCTGATGCTCAACCCAGCGTTTCCCATCCTGATGCAGCAATCTGTCACCCAGTTGAACCGCCAGGCCTATGAAATCCCAATCACGATTCCGCGCCCGATTCTGTTGCCCTTTCCGCTCATCAAAACAGGGGTCGAGATCGAGATCAAGAACCCTGACGCTCAGGTGTCCAAGATCGCGACCAAGTCCCGTGGCGTTGATGTGGTCCTGGAGACCGCCGCGACGGAGATTCCTGGGTATTACGAGTTGAAAACCCCGGGCGGCAATCTTCCTATTACAGTGGCGGTCAATCCAGATCCAGTCGAATGTGATGTTCGTATTCTGAACACTGCCAGGCTCACCGAGGTGCTCGATGGCTTGTCGGTTCACATCTTGGAAAGCGGGGCAGACCTGACTCGGGCGATTCTTGAGAAACGCCAGGGACGCGAACTCTGGATACCGCTCTTACTGGCAGTGATTGGACTTCTGGCCTTAGAGGCAATGTTGGCGCGTCGATTCACCAAACGGGCATGAGATACCACACATGATCAAGGACATACTCAATCGGCTCCTGAACCTAGACGCGTCCCGCGAGATCGTGGACTGGACCTTCCGGTTTGGTTCCAACTGGCCGATGATTCTTCTGGTTCTGGGAATTGCCGCTGGCTTGGTGGTGGCGATTATGTTGTACCGCCGAGAGGCCATCGTGCTGGGACGGTTTGGCTGCATCTGGATGGCAGTGGTACGGACGCTCGCCATCGCCATTGTTCTGTTTATGCTCTTTCGCCCCATGGCAGTGGTACAGATCCAGCAGACGACCAAGCCCACGGTTTTGGTGCTGGTGGACAAATCGGCCAGCATGGAAATCCGCGATGCCCGCAAATCTGTATCAGCACGCGCCGAGGCCGGGATCGCCATGGGCAAAGTGCCCTACGATGATCCTGCCCTCAGCCGGGCTGTGCTCAAAGCGCTCAGAGTTATGAACAAGGCGGCGGCGATGGAGACCGCTGCGAATGAAGAGATCGATGCCGCGCTGCTTGCAGCAATAAACGCAGTATCCGAGGTCAAACGCTTCGCAGGACAACGGTCACCCGCCCTCTCTTCGCCCTTGCTCTCATCCCTGAACCAGTTGAACGAGCAACAAATCAAACTCCGCGATAGTCTGGGCGGCACAGGAACATCCAGGTTTACACTGGCAAGCGAACAACGAGCACTGGTAGATGCCTTGTCGAAATGGAAAGAGGAAGCCATCAATCATGGACTTTCCATAACAGATGAGACAGGAGATGATTTTTCGCTGATTTCTCGTCGGGAATTGGTCGAAAAATCACTCAAGTCAACCGCGCGTTCCGCCTTCAAAACGCTGGAACGGCAGGCCAACGTGCGCTGGTTCCGATTCGCGGGCGGCCTTGAGGAATCTGCTGCTCCTTGGGATGAGTCAGCGAGATCAGCCATGTCCGCGACCAACGCAACCAGCCTCGGCAGCGCCCTGAACGAAATGATCGCCCGCAGTGAACAAAATCCCATCGGCCTGGTCGCCGTCATAACCGATGGTGCCAATAATAGCGGAATAGATCCGCTGGAAGCAGCACGGCAATTGGGTCGGCGTGATATTCCGCTGGTTACCGTCAGCGTTGGTTTGACGCATCCTGACGATGCGATCTTGCGCAGCATCGTGGTGCCGGATGTGGTATTTGCCAATGACATGGTAACCGTGCGGCTGCATTGCCGTGCCACGGGTTATGAGCGTCGTTCGACACCGGTAGTGGTCCGACTGGACGGACTGGAAGTTGCCCGCAAGATCATCAATTTCACCGGCACCGACCAAATGGAGGAAGTGAAATTTCGTGCCGGTCGAAACAAAGGCAATCAATTGCTTGAGGTCTCATTGACGGCGATGCCAGGCGAGGCGACGCTGGAAAACAATGTTTTGAGTCAATCGTTGCAGGTGCAGGATGACAAGATCAGAGTGCTCTACATTGAGGGTTCGCCGCGTTGGGAGTTCCGGTATTTGCGTGCAGTGCTCAAGCGCGATCCTCGCATTGATGTGAAGTTCATCACCACCGAGGGAGACAAGGATCTTGCGCGCGCCAGCGTCGAACATCTTGGTCGGTTTCCAGAGACGGCGGAAGAGGCCTTTAAGTACGATCTTGTTATACTCGGTGACGTGCGGGCGAACATTTTTACCCCCACGCAGTTTGGATTCATCGAACAAATGGTGCGCGAACGAGGTGCATCTTTGATCATGCTGGCCGGGCATAAACATACGCCAGGCGAATACCTGGACACGCCGATTGCCGCACTATTGCCGGTCCGTTTCGACCAGGAACGCTGGGGTGAGGTAAGCGATGACGTCTATCCGGCGCTGACCGCAGCCGGTCGCCAAAGTTCAGTGATGGCGCTTGATCAGATTGAATCGAAGAACCAAGCCTTGTGGGCAAATGTCAAACCGATGTTCCGAGTTCCGCCTGTGACAGGCGCAAAACCGGGGGCGGTGGTGCTGGCCGAATTATCGGACCGCAACCAGCGGGCCCAGTCCTTCCCGTTAATTGCTTGGCATCGATACGGTACCGGCAAGTGCATGTTCGTTGGCGTCGATCAACTCTGGCGTCTCAGGGCCCGCACGGGCGACAAATATCATCTCAAGTTCTGGGGCCAAGCGGTGCAGTTTCTGACCCTCTCGCGCCTTTTGGGCGAGAACAAAATGGTACGGCTGGAAACCGGACGAAACAACTACGCCGACGGAGAAACGGTAGAACTCTTCGCCAGCGTTCTGGACGATGCGCATGAGCCATTGGCAGCACCGACGTTCACGACCTATGTGACACCCAAGAATCAAGATGTACCGCAAATTGTCACGCTCAAGGCCGTTACCAATTATCCAGGCATGTACACGGGTGTGTACGTCCCGACAGCGCCTGGCCGCTACATCTTCAGTTCAGAAACCCTTGAGACCGGGACAGCCAGTACGCAGAAATTAAGCAAGTCTTCACGCATGGAATTTACGGTCGGCGAAAGATCGATTGAGCAGATCGAAACCGGCATGCAGCAGGGATTATTGGCCCAAATGGCTCGGCTCACCGATGGCGACGCTATCAGTTTGCGTGAACTGCCACTGCTGGCGGACCGGCTGGTGGAACGAAGAACCAAGGTCACCTATACCCGAGATTTGGATTTGTGGGATAATTGGGTTTTACTCGGATTGTTCATATTGCTGGTATCCGTGGAATGGGCCTGGCGACGCAACAAGAACCTAGCGTGATGCAATGAAAACCAACAACACAACGAATGTACCTCTGACTGACGGGATCATCCATGCCCGCCTGCGTCAGGTGTGGACCATGTACACCACCCGGCTCTGCACCCGTGGCTTGGGCTGGCTTGTGGCGGTCTTTGTGAGCATCGTTTTTATCGACTTGGCACTCGACTGGGGATGTGATCTGTCGGGATTTTGGCGTTTGTTGCTCCTACTGCTCAACCTGGTCTGTCTGGGATGGGTCGCACATCGCTCTTTGATCCGCTTGCTGCAACGCTTTGACCCGGTCGCCGAAGCCTTGCGGGTTGAACGTGGGCAGCCAGACCTCAACGGTGTGCTGGTGTCAGGCGTGCAATTTCATGATGAATCAATGTATGGTTCGCAAATCTCGCGCGAATTAATGCAGGCGGTTCGCCAGCAGGCCGAAGCAAAAGCAAAAACCCTGGACCTCAGCGTGGTCGCTCGCCGCGTCGCCTTGCGGACGGCTATGATTTGCGCAGCGGTGGCCTTACTGCTTCTTGTCGGATTCGGCAGGTGGCGCGGCGAGTATTTCGTCGTGTTGGCCGAACGCATGCTGAACCCGTTTTCGCAGACGGCATATCCCACGTTTACCAAACTCGAAGTCTTGAGTGGTGACCTGATGGTGCGCAGTGGCGAACCAGTTACAGTTCGTGCCCGCGCCACTGGCGTGATACCACGAACCGGACAGTTGGGGGTACGATACGGTCTTGTGGGCTGGGAATTTGTCCCGCTGGATTCAATCGACCCTGCACGCCCTGGCGAGTTCACCTACACCTTTACTCGGGTTCGCGATACCCTGGATTACCAATTCCGTGCTGGTGACGGTCGGTCACGGCAGCATCAGATCAAGGTTGTACATCCGCCACGCATAGATTCTGGCCGCGTCCAAATCGCCTACCCGGCATATACAAAGATGGCGGCTCAAGAAGTCGATACGCTCAATCTGAAGGTGCCAGAAGGGTCCCAATTGATCTGGCGCCTCAAGTTTAACGAGAAGGTTCTCGGGGCCGACCTCTTGATGGACGGAGCCGACCCAGTTGCGCTCCAGTTGAGCGAAAATGGGCGCGAGGCGTCTGCCTCTATGGCCGCCTTGGCTTCTCGCAGTTACCAGATCGGATTCAAGTGGCGACTGGGATCTCGTGATTACAACGAACCGGGTGCCCGATATTACCTTCAGGTGATTCCTGATTCCAATCCGCAAATATCCCTGCTACAACCCTCAGAGGATGGAAAAGCCACTTTGAAAAAGGTCATCAATCTGGCGTATTCGGCTCGCGACGATTATAGTCTTGGCAAGGCCGCTATCGTGTTCAGCGTCAACGACGGGGCCGAACTGCGCCATGAACTTGGTGCCATTGCTGACACCACACATACTGAAGCGAACTACAACTGGCCGGTTACCGAGAAATTTCCGGGCTTGAAGGAGGGAGATCTGCTGACATTTGCCGTCGAGGTGACCGACAAACGACCGGGCGAGGTAGGCAAGAACCGTTCGCTCAGCCGCCGGATTCAGTTTGTTTCGGAAAAAAATTATCTCGAATACATATTGTCTCGCCAACGCAAAAACCTGGGGCAGTTACGTCCGATATATTTGCAACAAAAAGACTCTGGAAATGAACTCTCGAAGTTCAAAGGAGAAAAGCCATGAAGCATATTCGGGCGTGGACCTTCCTCCTGAGTTTGCTTGTCACGATGAGCGTGTGGTCGCAGGAATCGGCCTATTCACCGGCAATGGAGATTTCTCGCCAGGACATGATCACCGCGCAACTGGCCGACTTGGAGAGCCGATTTGACGAATTGAAAAAAGATATCGAGTCAAATCGGGGGATTGCCGTTGAAGTGGCGAAGATCGCCACTGACGTCGCTGAGCGCCTCAAGATGATCCGAAACACTCGCCTGCAACCTGCTCGCAGTCTTCTGGAACAGGCTGCTCGCGAACCTCGTCCGAACGATCAGCGGATTGTAACCGCGCAGGAGTCGATTGCCTTAGCAGCCCGCGAGTTGGGCAGCCTGCTCATCCTTGCCGGCGTGTCGCAGGCCACTGAAGTGTTTGCCACCGAAGTGCGCGACATCGTCCGTGTTCAACAAAGCCTGCCATCACGCGGGTCGGCAAAACAGCAGGCAGATTTGAGCGAACGTACTGGCACACTGGTCTCCGAACTTCGCTTGGTGCGTGACACTTCGGCTGACGCCTTGGCTACGGTTCGGCTTTCCCGGGCACGCAAAGCCGTCGAAACCGGCGGCGTACTTGCCGCAATGCGCGATGCCGCCAAGGCGCTGGAAAACGGCTCCGCCGACGCCGCGCCGCGCCAAATGACCGCCCTCAAAGGCTTGCGCGATGCCTTAATGACCTTGCGCCCCGACCGTCGGTTGGAGGATCTGATCCGGGTGCGGACCGTGTTACAAGATGCCGCCAAATCGCACCAAGCCTTGCGCGCTACCATTGTGGGATTGCCAGCCGAGCAGTTCGCCGCCCGCAAATCGACTCTCGCACTTCAACAGGACAGCATCCTGCGACCATTGGGCGAATTGGACAGTGACCAGCTAGGTCTGGGTACCACGCTGCCGGGGGTGTGCGACAAGACCGGCGAAGTCGTCAAAGCGCTGAAAGAAGGCAATGCGAAGGCCGTCGCCGAAGGTCAAGAATTCATTTCCCAGGGGCTCGAAGAGTTGTTATACAAACTGGGCAGGGAGATCGACAAACTCAGCATCCTCAGCGCCACGCATAAACGAATGTTGGATGCCACGGCTCGCGTCCAGGCCTTGACCAGTTTTCGTGATCGGGCCGACCAGAACCGCATCAGCGGTTTTGATCTGAGCCTCGCCAACAAAAGTCTTGAACCGATCGCGACCGCTGAGGAACAACTGGCGACCGGCATTGAAAAATTCATGGGCCAATTGGACAAGAACAATAATTTTTCATCGGCGCTTCGCCGGCCACTCACCAAGACGACCCAGTCCCTGCGCCAATCCCTGCCGGATCTGCGGGCAAACAAGTATGAATCTGCTCTGGTGAAATTGGGCGTCGTGGAAGGATTTCTCAAGGAAGGTCTCGACATCGCCAAACGTGAGTTGTCTATGGTGGAAAAACTTTGGATGTACCGGCAGACGACTGCGGATATCCAGTTGATCAACCGTAGTCTGGACGAGATCATTGCCGAGATGGTTGACCTAAAGACCGATGTGACGCGCGCCCAACAAGAAAAACGAGATGTAAAAGAGTTCACTAGCTCTCAAGACGTTTTGGCTCGCGCCCTGGCCCAGGTGCAAGAGCAAACGAGTTCAATTCGCGAGGCCAACGGGATGAGAGACGCCCAGACGGCAGCAATGGACGCCTTGGTGAAAGTCCGCAAAAAACTTGAGGCCAACGAACCGGCCGCTGCGCTCACTGCCATCCAAGAAGTTCAGGCAGCGCTCATGCTCAGCCGGAGAACCGGCGGCACCGTGGTATCACAAATCGAAGTGCTGCTGATCGAAATAGAGGTTAGCACAGAATTGAGCGGTAAGGCGCTCGACTTATGGCAGCGCCAGGTTACTCTGCGTGAAACAACCGAGGAGGTTCCCGAGTCGGACTTCTCCCGATTGCAGGGCGAGCAGGATCTTTTACTTGCTGAAACAGATGTGCTGACAAATCTGTCCATGGTGCCGGCTGCTGCCACTGCATTTGGTCAGGCGGCGATTGAAATGAAGTCGGCTATCGCACAGATGAAGGTCAAGAACCGGACCCAAACCGTGGTGCACCAAAAGAAGGCTGAGGAACAACTCCTGATCGGGCTCAAGGCACTGGATGAATACCTGAAAATGATGCTGGCTGCGCTGGCGAAGGATGGGGGCGGGACCAGCATAATCCGCAATTATACCCCCATGTTTCAGGTCTTGACGGCGATCCTGGTGCTCGCGACCGAACAGGGCGAGTTACGCCAAGTCGTAGTGCGGACCCCGGAATCCCTGCTCCGGCATCATGTCCTGAAACAGGAGGAATTCCGTGGCGAACGGATGGATGAGATTTTTGCCCTTCGCCCAAGTGGTTTGGTCAAACCGCACTTACTGAAGTCGCAGGAATACATGGCAGCGGCCCTGACCGCGCTCAACGCCAAGACCAAGGACGCAGCGGTCAAACAACAGCAACTGGCCGAGAAAGAACTGCGGATCGCCTACGCGAAGCTCGTTGTGCATTTAGTGTCGTTACTCACACCTCCCATTCCGCCCGCAGACGGACCGCCCACGCCGACCGTGCAAGAGAAGAATATGGGTGATGGCTACATATTGGACAGCAAGGGGGCGTGGAAAGAATTCAGTAAGTCGGCCCCCGGCGGCAAACCGCCCAAGGGAACCAAGGGCGAATGGGAATCACTGGTGAACCGGGAACGGGCTCCGCTGGACGAAAAGTTTGCCCGCGAACTGCCGCTGGAATACCGGAAACTGCTGAAAGATTACTATGAAGCCTTGTCCAAATAGTCCAAAGTGAGGAGATACCATCATGCAAATCACGCTGTTTCGTCTGCTGACGCTCACCATCCTGCTGGGGGCCGCTACTGCATCGGCGCAGACTGCGCCGGAACCCAAGACTCCTCCCCCCGACCTCGGTAAAACTTTAACGGACAATGGTCCCGGTTCTTTGCAACCCATTGCGAGCGTTCCGGGCGATGCGCTGGATGCGATGGATATGAGCAATCTGCTCGATCGCCGCACGGAAGCCGCCATCAAGCGAGGCTTGGACAATCTCAAGAAGATCCAAGAATCCGATGGCGCTTGGGGCAAGGCCAGTGATCAGAACCGCGAAGGTTATACGGCCTTTGCCATGATTGCCTTTATGATCAACGGTCATTTCCCCAACAAGAAACAGCCCTACGGCGAAACCATGACTCGCGCACTCAATTATCTGCTGAAAGAGGCAAAAAGCGAATTCTTTGGCTACATCGGCAAGAACATGTACGCGCATGGCCTGTGTACCGTGGCACTCTCCGAGGTCTGGGGACAGACCGAGAAAGATGACGAGGTACGCGAAGTGCTCAAGGCTGCGGTCAAGGTTATCCTCAACGCTCAAAATTCCGCTGGCGGTTGGCGCTACAAACCTGTTCCAGCGGGGGATGATCTGTCGGTCACTGCCATGCAAGTGGTGGCCTTGGCTTCGGCTCGCCAAGCCGGGATCTTTGTCCCCGACGATACGATCAACCGAGGTGTCCGCTACCTCAGCCTTTGCAGTTCGCCGACCGACGGTGGGTTTGCCTACATGCCTGGCCCTGGTGTTTCAGGGTTTGCTCGGTCGGGTGCGGCTGTGACCTCGTTGATGTTACTTGGCCGGCATGATGCGCCCCAGACTGTGCGGGGCTTTGAATATATCCGCAAGGAAGCCAAGAAGGCCCTTGGGGGAACTGAGAGTTGGACTTATGCGATGTACTACGCCACCTGCGCCATGTACATTGGCAATCCCAAGGATTTTCAGTGGTGGTACCCGCAGATCCGTGATATATTGCTCAGCAAACAGACCGCCGATGGATCGTTTGGCGGGCGCGGGGAATACGACACCTCAGTGGCTTTGATAGTCTTGGGCTTCCCCTACGGCTTCGTCCCGACGTACCAACGATGAACAACATCTTCTGGTTTTTGCTACTCTTGGTCATGAAAGTGGCGCTGGCCTTGCCGCTCATGGCCCAGGAACCGGTTTCGGCCACTGCCCCCGCCGTGCCGATCACGGTTCTTGACCGACTACGCGCGCAATACATTCCCGAGAACGACACCTCGACCGATCTCTCGGAGAACGACAAGATTCGCCGCTACCAGTCCATCTTGCGTGAGGGGGGATGGGCCGAACGACAAAACCCCGGCGCCCCCAACCTCTTTCAAGTCCGTGAATACATGATGGCCGCCGCGCGCGGGATCGCGGTGTTGAATCCCTCGGACGAAGCCGAGCAGCAACTCCAGGCCATTGCACGTCGGCAATTGAATTCCAATGCGCCGGTCGAACTGAAGATGATTGCCGACCTGATTCTCACTCGCCACCAGATCGGCAACTTCACGGACGAACCGCTCCGCCAGTTGGAGGCGATTCAGGCCTTCATTGGCCGTTATTCGCAATCCACTGTGGCTGCCAAATCGCTCATGATTGCCGTGGACTTGATCAAACTGGTCAATATCAGTCCTGCTGACAAGGTGGGCGCAAGCAAAGTGTCGCAGTTGGAAAAGGAAGTGCTCGATCTCTTGGAAAAGCAATATCGCAAGGAGCCGGGCGTGTTAACGGTGTTAGACTTGGCTGGCCGGCAATCTTTTGGGGCCCAACCTGTCAAAGGCCGGCTGAAAATGCTGGATGGATCCACGATGACCCTGCCCCGGGACATCCTGGGGCGAGTCACCGTGCTCCAGTTTTGGGTCGCAGGTCGGGATGGGTTGAAGGATAACCCGAGTCCATGGCCTGAAATACACCAGTCCATTGCCGAAATGTCCAAGAAACAATACAAGTGGGATACCTTGGCCACGCTGGAGGCCAACGGCGTCGAGTTCATCGGGTTGAACTTGGACACCAATCGCGCCACAATGGACGAGGCTCTCAAGACCATGAAATATCCTTGGCGACAGGCCAACAATGGCCTAGGCAAGGACGATCCTATCTTTGATCAACGGCAGATGAAAATCCCATCATTTTGGTGCCTGAGCGCCGATGGTCGCCAGTTCATCAACAGTGCTTATGATCGTGTTGGTGCTGATTGGATGGACAATACGCTACCATTGGCAAAGGTTATTGGCGACGTTGCTGCGAACACCTACGACATCACCATGCGCATTCGGTATTACCGATCCGGCGAGTTCCTGCTAGATGAACCAACTGTTTTCCCGACCTCTTCGCCAACGGGAAACGACGTACCGGCCGAAAAAATTGAATCTCTCCGCAGCCGTGTTTGCCGCTCGCCCTGGGTCACCTACACCCCCTCGGCCACCAATATTGGGTGGGTTTGCTCGGTTCGGCAGGTGAATGCCGTCGCAGAAACGGATAAGAAAGCCGAATCTTTGCAACAGGCACTCTCCATAGGTCGAGCAATCGAACAGGCATACCCGCGCGCCGCGAATCTTCCTCTGGTGCGCAACTGGATGCTGGTTGCCGCTAGGTGGCTCGCCAACCAACGCCGCGATGTCGTCGCGGCCAAAGAGGCCCGCGTTTTAGCGGAGGCCATCCTTGCGTCCCGGCCCGCAGACGGCCCGGCGTTGCTGGCCCGCTACGTTCAACTTTCCGATCAACTTGCCCAGGACGATCGCAATGCCCCCGCGCGTATAGCCGATTTCCGCAAAACTTATGCAAATTCCAACCTGAACTGGGCTGCCGACATGCTCGCAATCCTGCTCGTCGTCGAATGCGCCGAGGAACCCACACGAGTCGCTTGGTGCAAGGAACTCCCGGATCGATACCCCGTGCCGTGTGCGAAAATGCGCGGGTTTATCCGCGACTTCTGTGCTATCAACGTGGATGCCAACAGCACGGCGTATGGTGCCTTGGCACGCATGAATCCCCATATGATCTTACCCGCTCGGCGAATGAAACTCGCCGACAAACCAATCACCGCCGAATTGCCCCTCCTCAATGGAGGCATTTTCCGTCTGCCGTCCAGCGACCAAAAGATGGTTGCGCTGCATTTCTGGACAGTGGCCGCACCGCCAACGTGGGTACCGAATCTGAAATGGGGACAGAATTATATCCCGTCCCCCGACCTTGTGGTGGTCGGCGTCAATCTTGACGAGGATCGGGTTGCGGTTCAACAATACCTGAAACAGCGACCGGACATGCAGAACTGGATCCACGTCTTCAGTGGACGTGGTTGGAAAGAGCCTTTGGCGCGCGAACTCGACCTCTACACCATGCCACGGACCATTTTGCTCGGACAAGGAGGAACCATTGAGACCTGGGGTTATGCAGGTGAATTCAGCCTGCCAAAGAAACGATAGTCGCCCATGCCCTCCGTGGAAAGATTGGCTATCTCAACTGCGTTATTTTTGGATAATTTACGCCAACAGTGCCTACAAAAATGATTCGGCTCAGGTTGGTCCAAACGTGAAACAACATGACCAAGGAAAACACTATGAAGATGATCGCCGTTGCAGTGTTATTGACCGCAGGCCTTATCAGCGGCGCAGTATGCGCAGACGAGGTTCAACCCTGGCCCGCACCGGTCCCGGGTTGGAAAGCGCCAGAGGCGGGTGAGCATCCACGACTGTTTTTCCGTAAGGCCGATCTGCCCGAGATCAAGAAACGGGCCGCAACGCCCGAGGGACAGGCAATCCTCAAACGTCTTGGCCTGCTGCTTGACGGCAAAGACGGCAAGACCTTGCCGAAGATTCTGCCAAAAGTGGGCGTGGGTGCGCTCGGTTCCAAGATGGGTGAAGCCATGACCCTGTGGCATCCGTGCGGTTATGGCATGCTCTACCACCTCACCGGGGACAAGTTGTATGCCGACCTGGGCAAACAGGCCATGGAACATATCCTGACCGACACCGGCGACATTGATGGCCGTTATGGTTACATTGCCAATACCAACAAGAACTACGGTGCATTGCGTGCGGGGCCATCGATTGGTGCGGTGGCGATGGGCTATGATCTCTGTTACGATGGTTGGGATGAGGCGTTCCGGGCCAAGGTGGTCGCGGCCATCCAAACCGGTCCGAGCCGCTTTCCTCTCGCCGACCTCGTCCATGGCCTGCGGCACGGTCCGCACAGCAATCACTGGGGCTGTCAGATCGGTGGCGGCGCCCTGGCAATCCTCGCGATCTGGAAGGATGCCGGGGTTGATAATACCAAGATCGAGTCGCTCATGGAGGACAGCAAAAAACTCTTTGTTCGGCAATTGACCGAAGGCTTCGGCGATGGCGGCATGTTCAACGAAGGCCAGGGTCCCGGCGGCATCGGCTCGGACACTGCGTTTATTCCGGCCATCCAAGCCTGGCGTGTGGCTGGCGGACAGGATTTTGTATCGCCGCAGCCAAATGCGGCTGCGATTCTTATGCTCAAGGTTCAACAGATGTTGCGGGTCAAAGGTGAACCGTGGTATTTGATGGCCGGGGCAAGCAGTTACGGCACCGGTTACATGGGGACCAAGAGCAATTCAGACCGCGACGGTTTGTCGCGTGCCGGCCAGTTTGCTCAAGGCTTCGGCATTATTCCCGACAAACTCAAGCCAGCGGCGCTTTTTGTGTACAATCATATCCTTGAACCCGATCCGTCTGCATACACCTATGACACGGTTTCGCCCTTCCCACATCGTGCCGTGCTGGCGCTGGTGAACTGGCCGATCGGTGTAAAGGAAGTCAATCCCGCAGCATTGATGCCCAAGGTGCATTGGGACAATCGATTCGGACTTTATACCTTCCGCAACCAGTGGACTGGTACCGAAGACGATATCGTCGTCGATATAACAGCGCACGCCCGTGATCCACACAAACTGATGGTGTGGGGTAAGGGAGAGCGTCGTGTTTTCGGTGCTGCAAGTGGCAAAGCCTCACATTTTCTGGCTGCTGAAGACGGATCCGGAACGCTAACAGTAGGAATGAAACTGCTGGGGGTTGATTTCAGCAAGACTAGCGGCGCGGATGCTTTGATTGTAACGGTGGGTTTGCCGATGAGCGGAGCGAAACATGTCGAGGCGGGCGGAAATACGTTTCATATTCTGTTATTGGGAGGCAGTCCGGCCGAACCGGCGACAAACGGCGACAAGGTTGTAATCGGCCAACAAGAGATCACCGCTGACAACAAGAAGATTACCTTCAAGACGATGGCTAGTCCCCAAAAAATGCCCCGTCTGGGCATCTGGAATGGTACCGCAATACTTGCGGATTGGGCGCCACCGCCCCCCCTGAAAGATAAAGGTGCCAAGTCTGAGCAGAAGAAACCCATCCTCGCGATTCGAAAAACCCCGCCAAAGGACGCGGTAGTGGTAGAGGCAAAAAACTTTGAACTCCAAGACTGCGATCTGGTTGACGATGAACAGGCCTCCGGCGGCAAGGCTATTCGTATCGTTGATCGGATGAACAGTCAGGCCACAACCAAGGTGGACTTACCCAAAGGACGTTTCGCGGTTGAGATCTTGATCAAGGCCAATGATGGTGACAAAGACGCTGTCTTCCTTGGTGTCGGCTCCAATCCAGCCGTACCGATCTCGCCCCAACGGATGAAATATCCGATGACCGATTTCACACCCTGCCGGTTGAAGGAAATCCTGGTCCAAGACACACCGGGCAAGGTGGACGTAATCATCACACCATTGGAAACCGGGATGCTCATCGACCAGGTAGTCTTCCTGCCGCAAACAGGCAAGTGACAACAACAAGCCGAATAAAACGCTGCCGGTCCCGTTTCACGTATCAATCTACGTCAACGGCCTAACCCTGAAAAAAAGGATCCTCGTTATGATCAAGTCAATCAACCTCCTTCTAGTATGCATCCTGCTGGGAAACCTCACGAGCGCCGATGTCACCACCTATCGAGGCATAGATGGCAGTGGCACTTACGCCGAGACTGGATTACTCCGCACTTGGCCCGAGGGTGGACCGAAACGGACATGGTTTGCCTCACCGGGAAGAGGATGGGGGAATGTATCCGTTGTCGGTGATAAGGTCTATGTGATCGGCGGATCAACCGCCTCCTTGTTTGTCCACGCCCTGGAGGACGGAAAAACTTTGGGAGAAGTGAAACTTGGTTCGGCCGGTGCCAAGGGTTGGCCGGGGTCGCGCACCGCACCAATCATCATGGACGGTATGGCGGCAGGTGGTACACCCAACGGGCAGTTATACGGGATCGATCTTACAACCATGACGAAAACCTGGGACCTGAATGCTTGGAAGAATTTCGGTAATGGCAAAGGTACGATGGGCTGGGGGTGGTCAGAAACTCCTGCTAAACATGGGAATCTCGTCATATTCAGTACAGCCAGTAAAAATTTGGAGACCCCGCCACTGGTCGCGATTGACATCCGAACCGGCAAAACGGTCTGGGAAATGGCCCAGGAAGCACATCCAGACGGTAAGCCGAAAAAATACTCAGCCGCTGATGGCAGTGGTGTCGTGATTCAACATCGTGGTCGTGCTATCGTGGCCTATCCCACCTATCGGTATCTGGTGGCCTTGGATGCCAATACCGGAAAAATGCTTTGGGAAATTCCCAGTGAAGGTCCACAGGGGCTTCCACCGCTCTATATTCGGGAAAAGGGATGGCTGTTAGCCAATCTGAAGATGCCGAATGTCGATGGGAAAAAGGTGTCGTCTTTGACCCTGCTTGAACTTTCCCCCGATGGTACATCTTATACCATACGTTGGTGTCGCCCATTCGCGCACAAAAGTGATTATGGATTCGCCGCCGTTTCTGGAGACCGAATTTACACCCAGGGTCTGCGTATCGCGCCAGTGCTCGATGCCCTCGGAAAGCAACTGGTTGCACCAGACCCTGTTGATAAAAAATCTGGTAATACTAATAAAAGTGATTTGTTATGCCTGGATCTTCTTACCGGAAAATGTTTGGATCATCTGGATATCGACGTCAGTGGTGGTGGCCATATAGTGACTGCCGAAGGTATGGTGTATGTCCAGGATCACCTCCCCGTTTCCCCACCTGACCCCAGTTTGTCAAAGGAAGAGCAAAACCTAGCAAAAATTCCGCCGTTGCGAATGCGCCTGATCCAACCTACGGAGACGGGAATGAAGGTAGTGGGCAATCTCACCATCCCCATTCGTACCAAAAACGATCTTGGTGGATCTCGTGACAGGGACATGTCCTGGTACGCCGCCATAGAACCAGTTATAAGCCACGGACGACTTTTTATCCGCTACGGAGGACTCTGTGTTTTCGACATTAGAGCCAATCCTCCAAAATAGGGATGGCAATCACTGTTCGTTATGAATCGAAAAACACAGTTGAGATAGCCAATCTTTCCACGGAGGGCAGGGAGTGGGTTCAGGAGAACAGCGGAGAAAGACAGGGAAATAGAGAAAATTGGGCTTCAGGAATTTTCTCAAAGGAGCGATTTTTCTGCTCACCCAAAAGGTGAGTCTCCAGAAAGATCAAAGGAAGTTTCGCGCTTTGATTTTTCTCTTGTAATTCTCCGCTGTTCTCCTGACTTCCTCCCTGCCCTGGTATGACCAAATCCGTCGTCAAGCAGTGGGGTTTGGGACGCCGGATTCCGCTGATAAAAGCGACACCCGCAGCCGGAGAGCACGTTCGCGCCTTGGGGCTTTTGACCCCGTCACGGAGATCGTGCCTTCTGCGGTGAGGTTCAAGGTCGAGTCGGCATCTTGGGGTTCGACCCCGTATTTTTCGCCAGTCAGATCATAGCCTCTTATTCCGCAGAAGCCCCGGGGGCAATCACCCCGTACAGAAGGAGTTCTGTCGTGTTAAAATCTATCATCGCCATTGGCTGCGATTGCAGCAAGGGCCGGATCGATGTCGAGGTTCGTAATCATCACGGGACAGTTTTACATACTGGTGCCTATGATGAGACGCCAGCGGAGCATCGTCGTTTCGCTGAAGTGTTGGCGGATCTGCGCGAGCGTTTTGCCGATGCTCGTTTTTTAGTTGGAATCGAGTCCACAGGTGGACTTGAACGGAATTGGTTGAAGTTTTTTCGTCTTGAAAAGTATTTGTTTGCTGATTTTCGTGTTCTGCAGTTGAATGCGCAGACGGTACATGCGTATCGAACGGTGAAGCTACATCGTGCGCCTGGGGATGCTGCTGCTGCGTCAGATATTGCAGGGTATTTATTGGCTCATTGCGAAAATAAGGCTTCGCAACCAGAGCCAGAGAGTGGTCCCATCGTGTGTTATCGTTTGATTCGATCGCTTCGTGATGATGAAGTTGCCAGTCGGATTCGTTTGAAGGGTCTTTTAGTAGCGGTACATCCTGATTTGGTGCGATTTTGTCGTTCAGGGGATCTGCCGCAGTGGTTGTGTACGCTTCTTGAGAAATATCCGACTGCTGCCGCATTGGCGCGGGCGAGAGTGGAAACTGTAGATGCAATACCACATATTTCGACTGATCGTGCAAAAGAATTGATTGCGAACGCAAAAGAATCCGTCGCCAGTTTAACAGATGCGGCGAGTATGATGGCAATCAGGATGTTGATTCGAAATATCAATCGATTGAATGAAGACATTGCAATCGCGAAACAAGAACTATTACAAATCATCCAATCCAAATCTGATTCACCACTCTCCAAATCGGTCGCGCTTTTAGAAAGCATTCCTGGGATTGGCTCTTGGTCTGCGCTGTGCCTGGCCTGTGAAATTGGTGATGTTTCTCGCTTCGCCAATGAAAATGCTATCATCGCCTGGAGTGGACTTGATCCCGTCGTTGAAATCAGTGGCGACGAATGTCACCAACGTGGCATCAGTCATCGTGGCAACGGCTACGTTCGGGGTCTTCTGTTTCCCCTGGCAATGTCAGCGGCACGACGCAACCCCAGCATCAAAACCTTCTATGAAGGTCTTGTGCAACGTGGCAAAAACAAACGCCACGCACTTGTCGCGGTCATGGCAAAACTCCTACGAATAGCCTTTGCCATCCTACGCACCGGCAAACCCTACAACGCAAACCATGAAGAAACCCGACGTGTCAAAGCGCAAGAAAACCAAAAAGCCCGCTCAACGCCACCACAAGCGCCCCAGAAACCACTAGTACAAACCCCATCGGGCCTCAATGCGCCAATCACTCGAAAAGAAGTGCAGCGCAGAAAAAAGGCGGCCATGTTCAACTCGCAAGCACGGGATCAAAGTCCCAAAAACGAAATTGAACACGGCACGCCGAAGGCAGTATCCACCCTCAACAACATTTCCAAGGGTTAGCAGAGCCCCCGCCGGAGGCATCTTCAACCATAGCACACCACACACTCAGCGCCCTTGACTCCGAGCACGCCAGCCAGGCTGACCGAAGGGCGAAGGGGCCTCACGTCCCATGATCTCGGATTCCAATGGTCCCTTCGCCCGCAGGGAGGACAGGCTGGCGCGCGCAGGAGTCAAGGGTTGCGAAATCAACGCGAGAACCCACCAACCAGAGGCATTTGGGGGATCCTAAGGGGGGGAGAGCGTCAGCCCCCCCCTTAGCTTTCAAAGAACCGTCATATAGCGCTCAAACACACCTTTTCTTACGATCCAGACAAAAAAACGCCATACGAACACGAAGCAAAAAACCTGAATATTCGGCGCGGTGAGGGACTTGATTCGATGGTAGCATCTCCGTGGAACGATTTTGCCTTTCAACTGCGGTTTTTAGGATTAATTCTGTTTTTCGTGCAAATGGGTGCATCGGAATACGTGAATAACTTCGTCCTTTTCGTATGCGTTGCATCCACCGGCACATTGCATCAATGGCTGCGTCGGCGTTTCGAGCAAGTTCGGCAATTATTTCGGTATGTCGATTCCCTGTTGAAAAGAGGAGGTGCAAGGTTTGAAAGATTGCCTCAAAGACACGGCGAGTGTTGTTTCGCCAAATTGCATCACGTTCTTTGGTTGGCGGTCGAGTATTATTCGCTTTTTGAGAGAAAAGGGCAGCAATGCAGAACCATACAAGTAAGGGGTATCGCTTCTCGCCCTAACTGATGGTCGTGTCCTTCGCGCCTCGGACGGCAAAGAACTTGTACGCGGCCTGGGCTGGTCTGCGGCAGGTATGCCCATCTGTGCCGAACCCCCTTTGCTGTTTCATTACAACAGAAGCGGTGGTGGTGCGCCTACGGGAAACATCAAGGCCCGCAATCTACCAGATGAAAGGGTTATCGCTTATCGCCTGAGTTGGAAAGATCCGAGTAAGAAAGAACTGATTGCTGAAATTGCCTGGACTTCAAAGGCGGGAATCCCTTCGGTGGTTTACCAAAGGGCGCCTCTTTCTTGATCAAGGAAGTGTTCTTGATTCTCACACTGGCAAGCCCCTTGATGTGGTCGGTAATACCGGTCGTATTCGGAGTGAAGGAGATCTTGGTTGGGAAAGTTTCACTACCAGCCATTTGATGGAACAGGTCGGCGATCTCGTTTTTGCTGGATATTTCACAGGTATCACCAGGGTCGCTACCCTAACGCCGAAACCAGCCCTGATTGCAGTGAATAGCCTGGGTGATGGCGGGGCATATTCCGTTTTGAGCCTGAAAACGAAGGACCAACGCGGGTATTCCGCAACAAATCCGTTCAATTATGGCTCCCAACGATTCTTCTCAGGCAATCGCATGTTCACGACATCTTTCACTCATTTGTACTGTGTGGGAAATCCAAAGGAACCGCTACGCCTATCAACGATCCATGAGAAAAAATATCAGATCTTGTTGGGAATACGGACCATGGGAAAAAGTGTTTCCGGCCTTTTGCGACTTTTTATGGTAAAAACCGTCAGGATCGCTGCCGGCGGATGTCACGCGGGGTCAATCCGACTCGCCGGCGCAGCAGGCGGCTGAGGGTATCGGCATTGGAAAGGCCAACCGCCTTTGCAATTTCCTGAATTGGTAGATCGGTCGTGGATAGGAGTGTGCTTGCCCGGTCGCAGCGGACACCTGCCAACCATTCACCAGGAGGGCAATCAAATATTTCGTAAAACCGCCGTTCAAAAGTCCGTCGTTCCATGCCAGCAATCCGCACCATGTCCTCGACGTTGTGAGACATATGCAGATATTGAGCGATATCAGAACCCAGTTGCCGGATGGGATCGTTGTTTTTGATCGTAGCAGAAAGAATCTGCTGCATTTCATTGAGGAAGGCGGCGAAGAGGTGAGACACGAGTTCAGCACCAGTGGGGCCACGCATCCAGGCCTCATGAAGCCAACTTGCCGTCTGGAGCATACGTCCGCGTGTGTCTTCCAAGATCAGCGGTTCCTTTGACGCTGGCCAGGGGCCTTCCCAGACCAGACAATAAATACAGGTACGACGGGGACAGATCTTTAGGGGGCGATGCGGCAAGCCGGCAGGATAACAGACCGCCATGCCGGGTCCGGCGACCAGTTCACTTCCAGCACATTTGGCGCGGTATTCGCCGCGTAAAATGACGATCATCTCATGATCGGGATTGCGATGTTCCAGCGAATCCGTGGTCAGGGCAGAAAGCACCATGTCGATGATCTTCAGAAGGCATGAATTATTTGTGAGCATCATGGATTATCCAAAGTTCGTAACAAAGGGATGATGCCGAATATCGACTCGGCCTCGGCGGCAAAGGGCAGGATTTTGGGCGCCACCTGCCGTCGAAGTTCCGGATCCTCGGCCAGATACACCATGCCCATGCTACCTTTGCCCAAAAGTTTGACAACGGTGTAACGCCCAAAGGCCATTCCCGGGGCCAGACCTGGCATACCGGTCGGTGCCCGATCCTCTGGCGTCGAGGCCTTGGGCGGTGGATCCCCCTGAAAACCGGGGAAATCATCATTGTTATTTTGCGATGGCATGGACCCAGTCTATGGCCGGAAAACGATGGGGAAACGCCGGACTTTTCTGGGGACGCAGTCCAGCGAAGCCGGAACCAAAGAACATCCAACAACCGTTTCTCTCGCGGAGAGCGCGGAGACGCTGAGGAACAATAAAGAACCTTTCACACGGAGAAACAGCCAAGAGAGAAAAACCAAATCCAATTGCTCGGAGAACATCTACACTTCTGTCTTTCCCTGTTTTTCCAATCAGTTTTTGCATTTCCTCCGTGCCTCCATTAGAAAGACTGTTTAAAAAACTCCTTATAGCAGAAAGGTTTTTGAGTTTCGTGTCACACACAGTGGAAGCGGAGCGATTTTGCTATTTCAACGACGGGTTTTAGCGGTGATGGGGATCCCTGTATTCAGAGAAGCAAGTGGTTTGTTGAACTGTTTGGCCAGAGATTTGTTGAATACCTGACCATCGGCCAATGCCAAACCCGCAGACAGTCCGGCGTCATCTTGCGCCATGCGTTGCCAACCCTTGTTGGCGATGGCGAGTGCGTATGGGAAGGTTGCATTGGTCAGTGCTTGAGTCGAGGTTCTCGCAACAGCGCCTGGCATGTTGGTTACGCAGTAGTGAACGACACCATCCACCAGATAGGTAGGCCGTTCATGGGTGGTTGGCCGGGCCGTTTCAATGCAACCGCCCTGGTCGATTGCCACGTCCACGATAACCGCGCCGCGCTGCATTTGATGGACCAACTCCCGTGAGACCAATCGCGGCGCCTTGGCGCCGGGTATCAGAACGGCGCCGATCAGCAAATCGGCTTGCCGCACCTGGTCACGGATGTTGGCTGTGTTACTCATGAGAGTCTTGACGTTTTGGGGCATTACATCGTCAAGATACCGCAGACGTGGCAGATCAATATCTAAGATGGCAACATCTGCGCCCAAGCCGGCAGCCATCTTTGCCGCGTTGGCGCCGACCACGCCGCCACCAAGGATGACGACCTTGGCTGGGGCCACACCCGGTACACCAGCGAGCAACATGCCTCGACCCTGCAAGGGTTGTTCCAGGTGTTTGGCGCCAACATGGATCGCCATTCTACCGGCAATTTCGCTCATGGGTGTTAATAGCGGAAGCGTCCCGTGCCGATCGCTGATCGTTTCATAGGCGATGGCCGTAGCCCCGCTTTGTAGCATTCCCGTGAACAGTCCATGGTTGGCGGCGAAATGAAAATACGTGAAAATAATCTGTCCGCGCCGCAATCGCCGAACCTCTTCAGGTTGTGGTTCCTTGACTTTGACGATCATTTCCGCCCGTCGATACACTTCTGCTGCAGATTGTGCAATGCGTGCACCAGCCCCACGATAGTCCGCATCGTTCGCGCCACTGCCCTCCCCGGCTTTCGCCTGGACGTAAACGGTATGACCAGCGCCGCGCAAGGCCTCAACATGGACCGGCAGGAGTCCAACCCGATATTCGTTGTTCTTTATTTCTCGTGGGATACCGATGATCATAGCGTCACGCCTTTTGTTGGGATGAGTTGAACCTACTGTCTGCTGCAAGTTACTGTGGAAGTTCCACCGTCTGACCGGTTCGGGCTGATTCATATATGGCGAATACCACCTGCATGGTTCGCAGATTGTCTCGCCCACTGCTCAGGGGTTCCGCGCCTGTACGACAACATTCGGCAAAATGCACGAGTTGATTGGCAAAGGACTCTGCCGTTGGTAGTCCGGTTTGGTCAGGCGCAACGAGTTCAAAGCCGCCAAACTGCCCTGCAAAACCTGGTTCCACTGTTGGTGTCCGTTGGCGAGAGGCGATCCATGCCGGTCCCATCTGTGTGGGTGTCTCTGGCAACGCATGTACTGCGCCAGTGTCGCCGAAAATCATCAAGTTCTCACTATAACGCAGACGGAATGCGCCCCAGGAGGCAAAAAGTTGCCCGATCGCGCCGCTAGCAAACTCCAGCGTTGCCACGGCGAGATCTTCCGCGCCGTTGATAAAGGCCGGATCGATCGTCCGACATTGCGCGTTGACCCGAACAACGTCGCCAATCAGGTATCGCAGCAAATCGATTTTGTGGATAGCAACTGATATAACAATTCCGCCGCCTGCAAGACTACCATCGCGATACCAGTGACCTGCTGGCACGAACGCGGCAGCATTTTGCATGGTTTCTATGCGCGCGGCGCGGATGCAACCAAGTTCGCCCGCATGCACCGCCCGCCGTAACCCGCGATAGGCGGGGTCGTATCGTTGGCATTGACCGACCATCAGGCGCACTCCGGCGCAATCTGCCGCATCGATCATTGCGTGGCATTCGTCCGCCGAGCAGGCCATCGGTTTCTCAACCAGTACATGCTTGCCGGTTTTTGCAGCCGCGATGGCCAGTTTTGCGTGCGTATGGTGGGGCGTGCAGATGACAACACCGTCGATGTCATCGGCAGCCAACATTTCATCAATGTTCGAATAGATTCGATCGATGTGAAAGCGCGCCGATTGCCGAGCGAGTGGAGCCAGCGCGGGATCAGCCAGGGCCACGATCTTGACCTGATCGGCAATCAGTGGGGCAACTTTGATGTGGGCGCCAGAGATATTCCCAGCGCCGATGACACCCAGGCGCATCATGATTTCACCTGCGCTTTGCCTTCAAAACGTTCAAGAAGTTCTAGGGCTTCGATGCCAGATTCTCTGGCAATTCGCAGGGTTTCATCGATATCGGCATCGGTGTGAGCGACGCTTAAAAACCAGCAGTGACCAGTCATGTAAATGCCCCGGCGTTGCAGAGCGCCAAAGAAGGCACCAAACACTTTCCCCTTCCAGTTGAGCGGCATGGGCCGAACAGCATCGTCGGTGCTATTTTGCAGCATGGTGGGCATAGGTGCCTGACCGACGACTTTCACAGGCAGTCCTAGATCTTGGGCGATGGTGTTCATGCCGTCCATGAGTCGATTGCCCAGGCGCCAGAGGTGTTCAATACCGTTTCGTGATCGTAGGGCCTTGATGGTGGTCAGGGCAGCAGTCATGGAAACCGGATCGCCGTGGAAGGTCGCCCCGACAAAGGTATCAGTGCGGGCTTCTAGAATTTTTCGCTTACCAACCACCACGGAAATCGGAAAGCCATTTCCCAGCGCCTTGCCATAGACGGCAATGTCGGGATCAATGCTATAAAACTGTTGGGCACCGCCCAGAGCAAAACGAAAACCAGTTTTGACTTCATCCAGGATGAAGATCGTCCCGTGTTTATCGCACAGGGCGCGGACTCCGGCAAAGTAACCGGGGAGCGTGGTTTGTTCAGGGTTGACTTCAATGATGACTGCGGCGACTTGGTCTTTGCGGGCCTCTAGGGCGCTTTCGAGTGCTGACAGATCGTTAAAGGGAATGGCGGTGATCAGATCCCGGTAGAACTGGGGCGCACCAGGATCTTCAGGGAAACACCAGTCAAACCAGCCATGGTAGCCACAGCGCAAGACTTTTTCACGTTTGGTATGGGTCCGAGCATAACGGATGGCGGCGACGTTGGCCGAAGAACCGCCAACGCAAAAGGTGACCAGTTCAGCGCAGGGGATGATGCGGCAGAGTTCCTCGGCAAGATCAATGGCCAGAGGAGATTCAACACTGAAAATCGTCCCACGTCCCAGTTGTTCGGTGACAGCCGCGTTGATCTCGTCATCGGCATGACCCAAAACGATGGGGCCATACCCCAACAAATAATCAATAAACTCATGGCCATCAACATCCCAAAAGCGGGAACCCTTGGCCCGGGCGGTAAAGGCCGGTCCGCCGCGTAGCAGGTATTTCACTGGACGTTTGTGGGCCTGACCGCCACCGATGATGTGAGCGATGTTTCTCTCCCACAGGGCAAAGTTCTCGTGGTTGCGTTCATAAACGCCTTGGGCAGTCAGCCAGGCGATCTCAGCATCGGAGGGGGCTTCTCCGGGAAGTGAGGGGGGAAGGGTAAAAGTCATGGCAGGTCCTTTCTCAGCAGGAAGTGTAAGAGGATACGGACCATAGTGAAAAGTGTTTCCGCCAATTTGCGACTTGAAAAGGCGAATAACGTCAGGATCACATTCCAGCGAAGCTGGAACCAAAGAACATCCGACATCCGTTTCTCTCGCGGAGAACGCGGAGACGCAGCTGCGCAGAGAAACATCCTCAAAACCCTGATTTTCTTTGTGCCTCTGCGTTCTCTGCGAAAGGGCTATTCTTCTTCGTACCATCCGTAGGTTTTCGAGAGTAGTGCTACAATGCCGACGGATCTCGCATCCCTGGAGTATGGGTTTTCATGGTGCTTTGTCTTTGGTTTGTCCAGATTTCTCTTCAAAACACCACACCGCGTTAAGGCTGCGTAAATAAAGTCGTGAACCGTGCGCCACCGGGTGGGCATAGAGATCGTCGGGTATGCCACAGACTACAGCGGGGGTGAACGTGTCGTTGATCGGATAGATGTAAATGAGACCGTTGTCGTGCCCCACCACCAAACGGTCGCCCATCCGGGTCATACCCGAATAGGGCCAGTTTTTTGTCACGCCCTTACCCAGACCGCCGGGCAGGTTGAACTTCGGCCGCTGGTATGGCGCCTGCGACAACACCGTACCAGTTTTGGCGTCGATGACGGCCATTTTCCCTTTCATGGATGCGCCATAGTAGATGATTTTCCCATCCACCAATACTGGCGAGGCCATGTCCAGGTCAGAACTTAAACGTGGTATGCGGTAGGGAAACCAACCGCTGACTGCCTTGAGTTGCTCTAAGGTCCAGTCCCACACGACTTCGGCCCTTGGCGGATTGCCTGCCACCACCCGCACCGCGTGGGTGACCCAATAGAACACGCCGTCAGCGAAGACTGGGCAGGTCGGGGCACTGGTGCCTTTCACATCCGTATGTACGAGAAATCCATCGCGGGCGCGCACAATGGTCCCGTCGCCAATTGCCACGAAGTTCTCGTTGCCGATCCGACCAAGTACCGGACTGGCATAAGTGTTATGAATATTCGGATCTAGCACCCGCCAGCGTTCCTTGCCGGTGGCGGCATCCAATCCGAACACCAGATTCCTCGTGGATACGACTACGATGCCCTCCGGGGTCAGGAGCGGACAGGCGGATTGACTTGGTTTTGGCGGCCAACGTATGGATTTTCCTTTGAAAGACTCTGGCGCCGGAATGTTCAACCGGGTGCAAGCACTCCAGAGATGTTTGCCGTCAAGATCGTAGGCGACCACGATGCCAGTGGGAAACCGTGCCACAACTCGTTGGCCATCACTGACCGGGGTGGTGCAGATGAGATAGATGCCGCCGAAGCCATAACCACCGATTTCGGCGCCGGGGATCTGGTTGGCGATGGCCGGTTCTCCCTTGCCGACCGTGTTCCAAGGAGCCGGCATGCCCAAGATGATCTTGTCCATCGTCGCCTGGATCTCGCCCCGTTCGCCCTTGGGCAACTTGATCATCTTCTGCCCCAGGCGGTGGTATTCGCCCAGCGAATCCATCACACCATCAAAGACGGCCTCCTGCGATTTGGGATCGAGCGTTTCAGCATGATGGGTCCGCCGCCACAATTCTTTGCCAGAGGCGGCATCGAGGCAAACTAAAGCGTTTGGCGCGGCTTGCACAAACAGGCGCTTGCCGACGACCACCACCGCACCACAACCCTGACCGGGTTCGGCTTTCCATCCCAGGTTCTTCTCAGCGGAGAACTCAGTCGGGATGCTCGCGCCCGGATAGCCGCCTCGCGGATCGCCACGGAAGTTACTAGGAGATTCTGGTGTCGGCAGGAAGTCCGCCGAACCGTGCAGTGGCGCTTCCCCGGCGTCAACTATAGCAACCAACACGACAGCGGCGAAGAGTGGTCGCAGAATCATAGTCATCTCCTCATGGTTTCATCGTAGTCGGACTTGTTGCAGATTTCGGTTCGTTTTTTACCTTGTTCGGATTGCGACCCTTCCAGTAATGTTCATCGCCGGCCTCGGCTCGGGCGCGGATCTCATGGTCCAGGCGCCACGCTTTCACATCTGGGAGGTCGGCGGTGTTGGCGATCAGACCATGAATGCCGATGTCATACTGATGCTCTGGTTTTTTCTTGTTGTCCTCGAGCGGCGTCTTGATGGCCCGGCCAGTGCCTAAAACGCGGTTGCCGATCACCGTGGCCTCAATGGTCCAGTGGATGTCGCCGGCTTGGCCGGGATTGTAAGTGCTGGTCTCTTTCCCGATCAGCACACCGCTCAGTTTGCCGTCACGCAGTGTTAAACCGGTGGCATCAACGATGGCCATATCCCAGATGTTATAGCCGTAGCAGTCACCCATGGCGCAGGCGGTGATCCGTCCGTCCTTCCAGGACGCGGCCAGGGCGCCGCATGAGGAAATAAAACCGCCCATGTTGCGGTAACTCACCGCATCGTAGAGATACATGGTAGTCTCGCAGGGTTTATTCAGGTTCGGAGTGGTCATGGTCGCACTGGTGGCCTTACCTTTGACCTCAAAGTCGCCGTATCGCCCTTGATATTTCCCGTCGGTACCCGGAGTCACGTCGATCTCCAAGGTGCAGGCGGCCGGATATGCTTGATTCAAGAAAAATCCATGCGGACCAACGGTGACAGAAAGTTTGCCACTCAGACGCCCGGCAGACCAGTTCAGTCCCTGCACTTCCACCGCTTGGACCTTCTCCGTGTTCGATCGCTTATCTCCACGATTTCCGATGATCTCAGCAGCGACGAACCCCTGGCGCACCTTGCCACTACTGCGGTCAAGAGACAGATACATAAACAGGGGTTCAACCACCTCGGGCATGGGTTTGCCATCTTTATCAGTCGTGCGGACCAGAGGCGCACTGGGATTCTTGGGGTCGGGCCGATTCATCTTGATCCAACGAGCTGCGTCGTGGCAGCAGATCACCAGGGCTTCGGGGACAGATCCGGTGGCCGGCGGCGAGTCGGCGGCATGAGATTGTAGGCCGACAACCAGTAGGACGGTTGTGAAAATGATTGATCTGAGGCGCGGATGATTCATAGGAATCTCCTAGGGTTTGGTTTCTCGTGTTTTGATCTGAAAGGGAATCTCCGTGAACCGAAAATATCCCGGTGGCGCATTGACGCGCAGATAGCAGGTTTCAGAAACCGTATTCTGTGAAACGAACTTTCTTTTGTGGTCCTCGGTCGTGATCTTTTCCGGAATGGTCCACACGAAGGTGCCGCCTTCCACGTTGGTCGCAATGGTCTGCGCGGCCCACATGCCAGCCGTGGGACTAAAATCGATACTTGCCTTTGGCACTACCTTAGGATCGCAGTCCCAGGTGATCGTTACCTGGTCGCCTACCCGATATGGCCCCGGGGGACTCAGACGGATGTTCTGGATCACGTCCCGGATCGCCTTCTCCTTGGCCACGGCCGCATCCATCATCTCCTTTGCCCAAGCCGGCACCTCTATGCCGTCCCATTGGCACATGGTACGAAACCAGTGATAGGCGTTGATAGACTTTGCTGCGGTATTAGTATGAAAACGATCGCCATTCACGCACAGCGGATACACCTTTGCGGTCGCCGTGCGCACATCCACCGCAGGATGCCGTTGTCCCAGTTCTGTCGCGTTCCAGCGCCGTACGACTTCCTCTGAACCGTTCATTCCAGAAGCACCGCCACGTCCATAGGTATTGAAATGTGTGTTACTCATGATCAGCAGACTAATGCCTGCCGCAGTCGCCGACGCCACCTGATACTTCATTGATGCCAATGCCCCTTCGATTTCGTCTTCGGTCATCCGCGTCGCCGCTGTCTTTGCCATTATATACTTGTCCAGTGAGGCTCCATCCCACTGTTCCATAAACTTCTCGGGCTGTTTGAATCCTCTGCCGAGCGTGTCCACGGCGTGATACACCACATAGATCACTGGCCGGCTATCCGTCAGTTTTTCTTTTGGCAGGTAGCCTGGTAGCTGATTCGCTTTACAGCTTCCGACAAATCCGCCTCCTCCACCTGCGGTGAACTCAATTTTCTCTGCCCCTGGCATACGTTTCAGGTAAGCATGCAGTTCTCCACCCCCACCATGTGAGTTACTGATGAGATGAATGCGTTTCGGCTTTCCGTCGAAGATCCGAAACGGCCGCTCCGGGTCGGCGGCCTGAACCGCGCCGGTCAGACCAGTGAACAATAGAACAATGAGAATAATGATTGATCTGAGGCGCAGATGATTCATAGAAATCTCCTAGGGTCCTTGAGTGAAGGGACTTTGACTCAGGAAGTCAAACTTTTGCACAGGTTGGGACCGTGCGGGTCAGGTAACCGGGATCTCCGAGACGAACCGCTGGGGTGGGCAAGCCGCAAATCAATCGACCGATGGCCGCTGCATCACGGCACAGGTCTGTTTGACCGCCTTGCGGGCGATCTTGATGGTGGCCTCGATGTCGGCTGCGCGGTGCGCCGTGGACAGGAACCAGACGTGCCAGTTGACGAAGACCCCATTGCGCTGCATGGCGGCGAACCACTCGCGGGCGCAACGCCCGGCCCAGCCGGACGGCAACGGACGAGCAGGCTCGCCGACATAGCCCTCGCGCGGATTCGGCATGGCGGGATGGCCCTCCATCCGCAGCGGGAAGTCGGCATCCTTGAAGACCCGGTTCAAGCCGTCGATCAGGCGCCGACCCAGGCGGTGCTGGTGCGCGATGCCGTCGCGGAGTTCAAGCAGATCCAGACAGGCCAGGCTGGCGGCGCACGCGATCGGATCGCCGTGGAAGGTGGCGGAACAATAGCAATCGCTGCGTTTTTCCAGGATGTGACGGCGTCCGACTAGGACCGACAACGGGAATCCGTTACCCAGGGCCTTGCCGAAGGTCGACAGGTCCGGCTGGATACCGTACAGCTTCTGGGCCCCACCTAGGTCGAAGCGGAAGCCGGTCTTGACCTCATCGAGGATGAACAGGCAGCCGTGGCGATCGCAGAGTTCCCGCACCCCGGCGAAGAATCCCGGAGCAGGGCCATCGTCCTGTACCGACTCAATGATCACCGCCGCCACCGCTGCGCGATGGGTCTCAAGCTGGCGTTCGAGGGCGGCGAGATCGTTGTAGGGGAAGTCGAGGATGCGCCCGCGTTCATCTGCCGGCACCCCGGGACTGGCGGGGACGCACCAGTCATGCCACCCGTGGTAGCCGCAGCGAATCACCCGTTCGCGTCCGGTGTGGGCGCGGGCGACGCGCAGCGACGCGCTGGTGCTGGCCGAACCGCCAATCAGGTACATCAGCATCTCGGCGCCCGGGATGAGCTTGGTCAGGCGTTCAGCCAGTTCGATCTCAAGCGGATGTTCGCCGCCCTGTACCCCGGACTGGGTCATCTGCCGTGCGACGATGGCATTGAATTCATAGTCGCAGTGCCCAAGGACGATCGGTCCGTAGCCGAGGAGGTAGTCGATGTATTCGCGGCCGTCGGCGTCGTAGACATAGGCGCCCTTCGCGTGGGTGAAAAATCCTGGTCCGCCCCGCGCCAGGTAGCGCACGTGGCGCTTGTGGGCCTGCCCCCCGCCGACGATCAGCCGGCTGGACTGGTCCCAGAGCTTACGAGATAGGGGATTCAGCTGTTCCCAGGCAGCCATGTGGGTTTTCGGTGGAGTCATGCCGGGCCTTGTAGCGGTCGCATGCTTCCGGACTTCTTTCTTACGGTCCGGTGACCGGTACGATCCGATCATGGTTGGCGATCCCACCGTGCCGTTCGCCTTCCCGCTTCCCCGGTTTGCCGGGGTCGGGGTCAGCATCGACCGTTTTCATCAGAGTCCGCACATCGCGCTGCACTTCCATCCGGCCTACGAGCTGGTCTTGGTGCAGAGATCTTCGGGCCGGCGCCTGGTTGGTGATGTCCTGCATGCTTATGAGCACGGCGACTGCGTGTTGGTCGGGCCAAACCTGCCGCATGCCTGGATCTCGGCGGATCGTGGCAACGACCGCGGCAATCCGCACGCGACCTGCTCGGTCGCGTTGTTCACCCGCGAGTCCCTGGGACTGGAACTGCTCGCCCGCCCGGAATTGGCTGCGATCGACCGTCTGATGTCCAGGGCCCGGCGCGGTCTTGCCTTCCCGTCTGATGCCTTGGCGGGAATCGCCGCTGAATTCCAGCAGTTGAGCGATGCGAGTGACGCAGGTGGACGCCTGCTGCGGTTTCTCCTCCTCCTTCATCGACTGGCCGCAATCGCCGGTGCCGAACCGGTGGTGTCCAGCGGGTACGTGATGACGCGCGACGAGCAGGACTACCGCACCTTGGCAACGATCCTCGACCACCTGCGCCGCAACAGCCAGCACGCGATCACCCTCGCCGAGATGGCGCGGCATTGTCGGGTCAGCGTACCGACCTTCACCCGCTTCTTCCGCCGCATGACCGGACACAGCTTCATCGACTACCTCAACCGTTGGCGCATCGACCAGGCCGGTGTGCAGCTGCGTGAGACCTCCGCTTCCATCCTGGAGATCAGCCTGCGCATTGGATTCCCGTCCCTGGCGCACTTCAACCGGCAGTTCCGGCGCTGGCGCGGCTGCGCACCACGGGAATTCCGCCAACGTGAGGGCCGTAAGGCAGATGGATCGGTCACGCCTGCCGGGGTCAGGTCCGCTTCGCGACCCGTTCCGTGCGCAACTTCACGCCCTCTTCGCCAGTGACCACGACCCGGTTGCGGCCGGCGTCCTTGGCCTGGTACAGGGCGGCGTCGGCTCGCGCGACCAGGCGTTCGGCGGAATCATCCTGCCAGCACGGGGCGACCCCGATCGACACGCTCACCGCGCTGGGCAGGTCGGCGAGCGCGGCCACCCCGGCGCGCAGGCGTTCGGCGACCAGCTCGGCCCCGGCCGGGCTGGTACCGGGCAGGATGACCAGGAACTCTTCACCCCCCCAGCGGCAGACCAGGTCGCCGGTGCGCAGGGTCTTGATCAGGCTGCGGCCGACCGCCGCCAGCACCTGGTCGCCGGCGGCGTGGCCGTGCAGGTCGTTGACCTTTTTGAACCAGTCGATGTCGACCATCGCCACCGCGACGACCTCGCCGTGGTCGACCATCTCGGCCAGGCGCGCCTCACCGTACCAGCGCCGGTGCGTGCCGGTGAGCGGATCGATGCGCGCCAAAGCCTGCAATTCACCATACAATACGACCCGGCGCAGGCTGAGGGCGAACTGGCCGCGCAGGATCTCGGCGACGTAGCGCTGCTCCGCCTCGTTGCGCCCATCCAGGGTCGGTTGCGGCCGGGCCCGGCGCAGGACGAGGGCGGCTTGACCGCTGACCGCCGGGCTGAGGTCCAGCACCAGATCGCCTTCGCCAGTCAGCGGGAGCTGCACCGGCACCGACAGCGTCGGCGCTGCGCCATGCGCCTCGTCACCCAGGCTGCGCCAGGCACCGCGTTCCCAGAGCATGAGGTCGACTGCGTCGGCGTCCCACCAGCGCCGCATCGCGGCGGCGAATCGGGCGCGCGCGTCGTCCTCGTCGACGCAGCCGACGAGTTCAGCGCTGACCTCGAACACGCCGCGTTGGAGTTCGAGCAGATCTTCCATCAGGGCCAGGTGCAGGGCGCTGCTCTCAGCATCCACAGGGGCTGCCTCGATCGCGTCGGGATCAGCAGACGCCGGGATCGCGACTGGGTGCTGCCGCGCCCGGCTGGCCAGCAGCAGGGCCGCGATGGCCAAGACGCTGGTTGCAGCGGCGATGATTTGCACGGCGCCGGAGGTCACCTGGGTGAAGGCGATGACCCCCCAAAATACGACCAGCCAGATGAGCACGCCCCAGCCCGCGAAACCGGGCGGTCGCGACGGTGCTCCGGTCACCCGCTCCGGGATCGGGCGCAGGCCCGGCGGCTGGAGCATCGTCGTCCAATGCCGTCGCCGCATCCGCGGAATCGGCAACCGGGTCGAGGTGATTTCTTTGCGCGTCATGGCGCGACCTCGACCCGATTGCGGCCGGCGGCCTTGGCGCGGTAGCAGGCGGCGTCGGCGCGGGCGAGGGCGGCGCGGCCGGTTTCATCACCCAGCAGGATCGCGACTCCGAGCGACGCGGTCACCCGCAGGCCCGGCGTCGCGGCGGCGATTGGTGCACCAGCGATCCCCGCACCGGCGTTCCCGGTTCCGGCAATCCCCGTTCCGGCGTTCCCGGTTCCGGCAATCACGGTTCCGGAAATCGCCGCACGTAGCGCCTCGGCCACCGCCCTGGCGCCGGCAGCATCGGTGGCGGGCAGGAAGCAGGCGAACTCCTCACCGCCATAGCGGCAAGCCGCCGTGGCCCGGGGCAGGATCGCGGCCAGCGCGACCGCCACCGCCTTCAGCGCGGCGTCGCCGGTGGCATGGCCGTGCTCATCGTTGAAGCGCTTGAGGTGGTCGAGGTCGCACATCACCACCGCCAGGGCCTCGCCGCTGCGGCGCGCCCGCGCGGCGGCCTCGTCGAGCCGGCGCAGGAATTCGTGCTGCCCCAGCAAGCCGGTCAAATCGTCGCGCAGCGCCAAAGCGCGCGCCTGGTTGACCAGATCGACGGTGGCGAGCCCCAACCCGCCGATGCGCCCGAGCGCAGCCAGCAGGTCGGCCAGGAGCGGATCGCCCGCGACCGAACCGGGCAGCGACACGCGCAGCACCCCGCGCTGGGTTTCGCTACCCTGACCATGATCCCCGCGCTGGACATCCTGGCGCCGCCGGTCGCCGCGCAGCGGGATCAGCCGGTGCACCAGGTCGCCCTCGCGCCGGGTCAACGGCCGCGCCTGGGCCGCGACGTAGTGCTCGTCCAGGCCGGGTTCACGCCTGCAAGCCGTGCCATCGCCATGTTGTCCGGCGGCGCAGGCCTGGCGTTCCGGGGTGCCGAGAAACACCACCACCGTGGTCGCCTCGGGCACCACCGCGCGGCAGCGAACGCACAGTTCCCGGGCGAACTGCGCCGCCTCGCGCGCCGAGGAGATTTCCAGGCACGCATTGAGCAGTGGTGGATACCGCCGCGCATGACGTTCCAGTTCCTGGCAACGCCGTCGCCGTGCGGTAGCAGCTGGATCCGCATCGACCGGCGAACCAGTCCCCAGGGTAGCTGAGGTCAGCACCCAGGCGATCGCCACCGCCGCTGCCGTCCATCCCGCCCAGCCGATCACCCCGGCCCCGGGTAGAAGTCCCAACACCGGCACGGCCGCGGCAATCGCGGCGACGCCGACCAGCGGCCACGCGGTGGCGGCGAGGACCAGCGCCAACCCGGCTGCAACCAGCCCCGGCACCCCGGCCAGACCCGTCGCGGCCGCGCCGGCGCCGGCGAGCGCGACGAGGACCGCCGCCAGGCGTAATGCAGGCATCGCCATGGTGAGAGTGTCCGTCATGCGCGATCCGCTCGCAAGCGAGCCACGAGCGCCCCGTCATCCAACCTGGCGCCCAGTTGCGGGCCAACGCTCCGGGCTCCATCCGCACCAGAATTTTGTCGTGGCGCACGGGGGCCTTGGCTCCGGCTGACGCGGGGTAACTCACGCGATTTCCACTAGGCTTGACTCTGGATGGTATCGCCAAGCATCGCCATTCATTCATCCCTGTAAGTCGGAGATCAACCATGGCACGACGCGCACCGCCTCCAGCGACTTGGCTGGCCCCACGGTCACGGATCCTGCTGACCGTACTGCTGGCGATGCTGGGGCTGGGCGGTTGCGTCCAGGTCGAGGACACCTTGACCATCCGCACCGATGGCTCCGGCACCATCTCTCTGGTGGTCATTCCCAGCCAAAAACCGGATTCGCTCAGAGCACGGCAATTCCTCTATCCACCGGTCCAGCCGGATACGGCCTTTCACCTGCTGCCGGCCCACCGTTTCCAGACCAAGGTCGAGGCGATCCCGGGCAAGGACTACGGCCTGCGCGTCACGGCCGCATTTCCTGACCTTGCATCCCTGTTGGCCAGCCCCTACGCCGGAATCCACCTCCTGACCGTGCGCGGCCGGGGTGCGGACGCACGCCTTGAAGGTTCCGCCGGCATGACCTGTGCTGCCGCCTTCAGCGCCGAAGTGCAGAAGGATCCACCTGAATCCAAAGTTGATCTGAAACGGCAAGCCCTGCAAAGTCTGTTCTGGAGGTTCCGCCTGATCGGCCCTGGCGAATCTGCAGAGACGGTCTTCGATCGGGCGCGCAACGACGATGACGCCGACATGCTGGTGGCCATCCGCAAAAGGATCGCGGTGGGGATTCCCGGGCTGGCTGCGCTCAAGGATGCGCAGACCTGGTTGGCAGACCTGCGCTTCGATCGGGTGGAGGAACGCCAGGATCCGGTGCCGGTGGCCGATCTCGCTCAGGTGCGGCAACTAGCACGGCTTCAGCTCTCCCGCCTTGAACGGCGGATCGATCTCAACCGGGATGGAGGCCGTTCCGGAGAACTCCGCTTCCGGGCAGTGATCGCCCTCCCCGCCGGTTGGACCGCAAACGTGCGGCCGGAATACTTTAATTGGGGCGGTTCGATGCGGCCGGAACCGGCGGAAATCCTGTTCACCCCATCGGGCGAGAATCCCCTGCGTGGTACCCGACGGCAGGAGATGCTGGAGTTGGACGAGACCATGCCAGGTGAGGACTGGGGCGATGGGCAGTGGCGCTTCCGCGTGGACGCCACCTTCAAGGTCGGGAAGGAACCGGTTCCCGCGATTCCCCTGCAGGGCAAGCTCCGGGTGGTGACGACCATCCGCGCGGCAGACATCCGGGCTGTCCTTAAAATGCCGGAGGTGCTAACGAACATGCCCAGGACACTCAGCGAGGGAAGTTGGAGTTCCGAGGACTGGATCGACGTGGCCTGCCCAGCTTTGGCGTCGAGTGGGCGGCAGATCCGAGTCCAGCGTGATCGCCACACCGGCATGGTCATCGTTCGCGCCATAGCGATCGATGCAGGAAGCATGGTCGAGGAATTGCAGGCCTACGACACGCGGGGACGGGCGCTGCTTCAGGTCCGGGTCGATGACCACACCTGGATGGTGGTCGAACCACCGCAGTTCCCGCTATCGCTCGCCGTGCGGATGCGCCTGTCCAGCGCGCCCGCAGTCGACCTGGCGCTGGAGGCTCCGGTGCCGGCCAGCGATACCTCGGAGGCGTCGCCATGAACGCTCACGCCATGAACGCACACCTGCACCGCTGGCCGCGGAGCATCCTCGTTGCCAGCATGATCCTGATGCTGGCGGTCGTGCTGGAGTCCTGCGCCCGGCGCGCCACTTCGCCTCCGGTCTTCGGCTGCGATGCGACGGTCGAGATCCGCCCTGACGGAACCGTCCGGGTCATGCAGAAACTGCTGCTGGATCGGCGCATGGTGGCGATGTTTGGATATGAGGAGGCCCCCGGCTTCCCCGAACGCTTCTGCAAGGGCTGGCACTGGTTGGGCCTTGTTCCCGATGCTGCAGTCACGGCGGCGAATCCGCGTCCGGAGGGTTTGGAGGTCGTCTGCTCCGGCACCCTGCCAAACCTGGAGGCGCTCGTCGCCAACGCGACCGAGGTGTGCGGTTATCTCGTGCCGGAACTGGAATTGTCCTGTGACGCCAAGGGCCGTCTCGTCTTCCGCGTACCCTCCCGGATCGGCGTAAGCGCCGCCGCCGGGATCGACCGGCAAGGGTCAGGATTGGGTGAGCAAGGGAAGATGTCGCTGCGCCTGCGCCTCATCTTCCCGGGAACCGTCGAGTCGACCGGGTTCCCGCAAGTGGATGAGCGCACCCTTGCCGACGCGCTGGAGATACGCGATGGCGCCTCGGCGGCATCCTTCTGGGACAGACTGGGCCGCGGCTGGGAAGCGGTCGCAGAGGCCAACGGACTGAAGTTGCCGGAAGCACCTCTGCGTTCGCGAGAACTGAAAGAAAAAGCGATAGTTGCAGAGGAACGGCGCCGGATGACCGTGATGCCCGAACTCGCTGCGGGGCCGGCCGATCCAGGTTGGACGTTCGATGTGGTCGGCTGCGAATCCATCCGCATCATCCCCGTGCCCGGGGAGCCCCGCTCCGCCCTGGCCGCGACCTTGAAGGATCGGCAGGGCAGGTTTTCCCGCACCGAGACCTCGATCATGGTGCGGCTTAAACCACCCGCTGGTCGCTTCGTAGCGGAATGGCCGCAGTCGATCCTGGTTCGTGATGTCGAACTGTTCGACGCCACCGGTCAACGGATCCGGGTGCTTGAAGCCACCATCGTAGACACGGGAGACCTTAAGGACCCTGCCTGCCGGGTGAAACTGGTTGGCGCAGGCACGCGGGGTCCGAGGTTCAGCCGCGTGGCTGCGACAATTGAGGTGTTGACCTGTGCCGGTTACGACTCGATAGACGTGGTGACGACGCAGGATGCGTCTTTGGAGAGGATCTGCCCTGGGGCGGTGCTGAAAGGTTGGCGGGTCGAGGCTGGACGGAACAATCTGACTTGTCGTGGTGTTTTGCAGGGACCCAGGTCGATCGAAACCCTGGTGCTGATGCTCTCCCCAACCTGGCCTCCGTTGTTGACTCCTGTCAAATGCGATGCGATCGCTGGGAAGTTCAGCCGTGAAGTGAGCCTGTCCAGGACAGAGACCGTGGATTCGGTGACTTTTACCCGTCCCCGGGAGCTACGACGCGAACGAGTCGGATTGACGCTGACCGACGTGCGCCTGCCTTGACGGCGGCGGTCAGGCCCGCTCACCCCCGCACCAGCACCAGCAAGTTGTCGCGGTGCACCGCGGCCTTGGGCAGGGCGTAACCGAGCACGGTGGCGGCGGCGTCCATGCGTTTGCCGCGCACGGCGTCGAGTTCGCGCGCATCGAGGCTGGCGAGGCCGCGGGCGATTTCTTCGCCGTCGGGGGCGACGATGCCGATGGTGTCGCCGCGCGCGAAGGTGCCCTCGACGCTGACGATGCCCGCGGGCAGCAGGCTGCGGCCCTTGCCGACCAGGGCGGCGGCGGCGCCGGCGTCGACGTGCAGGCGACCCTTGAGCTTGCGCGCGACCGCGAGCCAGCGCCGGCGCGAATCGACCGCGACGCCGCTGCCGGGGATGCGGGTGCCGACCGGTTCATCCGCCAGCAGCCGCTCGATGATGCGCGGTTCGCGCGCGTGCGCGATGTGGGTGGTGACGCCGGCGCCGCAGGCGAGACGGGCGGCTTCGATCTTGGAGCGCATGCCGCCGCGTCCGCGCGCGCCGGCGCCGCCGGCGCTGGCGAGCACCTGCGCGGTCACCGCCGGGATCAACGCCAGGCGCTTTGCCGCTGGGTTCTGGCGTGGATCGGCGTCGTACACGCCGTCGATGTCGGTGAGCAGCACCAGGCGTTCGGCGCCGAGTTGCGCCGCGACCAACGCGCTTAAGCGATCGTTGTCGCCAACGGTGAGTTCCTGCACTGCGACGGGATCGTTCTCGTTGATGACTGGAACGGCCTTCCAGGCGAACAGGGCCTCGACGGTGGCGAGCAGATTCAGGTAGCGGCCGCGCACGGTGAAGTCGTCATAGGTCAACAGCAATTGCGCTGCGGTCAGCTTCACGTCCGCGAGGGCGCGTTCCCAGGCGTGCGCGAGCGCGACCTGGCCGATCGCGGCCAGGGCCTGGCGTTCGGGCAGGCCGGGCGGGCGTTCGGTCAGACCCAGGATGGAAACGCCGCTCGCCACCGCGCCAGAGGTCACCAGCACCGGCCGCCAGCCGGCCTCGGCGATCGCAGCGAACTGCGCCGCGCAGGTCGCGAGATACGCCGGTTCGATTCGCCCCTGGCGATCGACAAGCGAGTTGGAGCCGATCTTCACCACCACGATGCGGTCAGCCATCGGGTTTGTCCTCCAGGGTATGCTTCAGGGCGTTGCGCCGGGTCTGGTCCGCGTCTCCAGCGGCCTCAGCAGCTTCCCGCCGGGCGTCAGCGGCGGCCTCGCGCGCCTTGATCTTGTTGTGCTCCCATAACACCAGCCGGCCAAGGATCATGCCCAGCTCGAACAGCAAATAGAGCGGCCCCATCATGGCCAGCATGGGCAGCGGATCCGGCGGCGCGACCAGGGCGGCGATGATGGTCACGATCATGAACACCAGCTTGCGGTAGCGCGCCAGGGTTTCCGCGCGCACCAGGCCGGTACGGATCAGCACCATCACGAACCACGGGATGAGCATGATCGCGCCAGCCATCACCGTCCATGAGAAGAACGTCGACTGGTAATCTGACATGCGGAATTCGAGGTTCCGCGTGATCGGGTCGTGGACGGTCCAGTCGATGAACCAGGCCATGAAGATCGGGATTCCCCACAAATAACCCAGCACCGCGCCGGCGAGAAAGAAGAACACCCCCATCGGCAGCAGGACGACGCCAAGGCGGCGTTCGCTGTCGCGCAGGCCGACCGAGACGAAGCGCCACAGCCCCCAGAGGAACACCGGCACCGCCACCAGCGTCGCCGCCACCATGACCAGGTGCACACTGTTCCACGCGCTTTCCGACAGATCCATGACGGTCAGCAGACGCGGCGAGTTGATCGGTTCGGTCCAGCCGACCTTGGCCAGGTCTTCCGCGCTGAATGTCATCAGCGCCCGTTGCAGCGGCCAGATGTACCAGACCTTGATCGTCGCCTGGTAGTGGAAGAACACCACGAACAGCAGGCCCCACACCGCGATCGGAACGATGAGGATTCGCCGCAGTTCACCCAGGTGGTCGCCCAGGGTCATCGGACGGTCGACGGGGGTGGGCATCGCTCAATCGATCAGGTACGCACGGCGTGCACCGCGTCGGCGAGCACTCGCGCCCGCCGAGCGACGATGCCGACCAGGTCGGGGTCGCTGCCGTGATCCGCGATCAGGCGCACGAGGTGACTGCCGACGATCACGCCGTCACCGGGTGCGGCAGCGGCGGCCGCCTGTTCCGGCGTGCTGATGCCGAAGCCGATGCAGACCGGCGCGCGCGCGACGGCCTTCAGCGCAGCGACCTGCTCACCGAGATCCGGCGGCAGTTCGGCGCGTTCGCCAGTCACGCCCAGGCGGCAGACGTAATACAGGAAACCCCGGCTTTCGCGGGCCAGGAAGCGCTTGCGTTCGGGCGTGGTCGTCGGGGCCGCAAGACACACCGTGTGCAGACCGGCGGCGCGCAGGGTGGCGATGAGCGCGGGATCCTCGTCCGGCGGCAGGTCGAGCGGCAGGATGCCATCGGCACCGGCTGCTACCGCATCGGCGGCGAAGCGGGCGATGCCATAGGAGTCGATCGGATTGAGGTAGGAATAGAACAGGATCGGCACCTGGCAGCCGCCGGCGCGGATGCGGCGCACCGCATCCAGCACCCCGGCCACGGTGGTTCCGGCTAGCAAGGCACGTTCGGCGGCCGCCTGGTTGGCGGTGCCATCGGCCATCGGATCGCTAAAGGGGATGCCGAGTTCGATCACGTCGACGCCGGCTTCGGCCAACGCCGGCACCAGGCGGACGGTCGCTTCCAGGTTGGGATCGCCGGCGCTAAAATAGGCGATGAACGCCTTCTGCCCGGATTTTTTCAAGACTGTGAAACGGGCGTCGATGCGGTTGGTGCTCACAGCTTCAACCCTTCCAGCCGCGCGATCTCGGCCACGTCCTTGTCGCCACGTCCGCTGATGTTGGCGATGAGGACGCCATCGGTGGGCAGGCTGGCGGCGACCTCAGCCAACTTGCCGATCGCGTGCGACGATTCGAGCGCGGGGATGATCGCTTCGGCTTCGGCAAGGAGATGGAACCCCGCCAGCGCCTCGGCGTCGGAACAGCGCAGAAATTCGGCCCGGCCCTGGTCGCGCAACCAGGCGTGCTCGGGGCCGACGGCGGCGTAGTCCAGACCGGCACTGACCGAATGCGTGTTCTGCACCTGGCCGTCGGTGTTTTGCAAAACCCAGGTCGCGGTGCCCTGGAAGACGCCGGGGCGGCCGCCGTCGAAGCGGGCGGCGTGCTGGCCGAAGTCGTTGCCGTTGCCGCCGGCTTCGACGCCGATCAGGCGGACGCCAGCGTCCTTCACGAAGGCGTGGAACAGGCCCATCGCGTTGGATCCGCCGCCGACGCAGGCGAGCAGCGCATTGGGCAGGCGGCCTTCGGCAGCCAGGATCTGCTTGCGTGCCTCACGGCCGATGACGCTCTGGAAGTCGCGCACCATGACCGGGAAGGGATGCGGGCCGTAGACCGTGCCGAGGCAGTAATGGGTGTCGCGCACGTTGGCGACCCAGTCGCGCAGGGCCTCGTTGATCGCGTCTTTCAGCGTCTTCGAGCCCGCGTCGATGCCGATGACCTCGGCCCCCAGCAAGCGCATGCGGAAGACGTTGGGCGCCTGCCGGCGCATGTCCTCGGTGCCCATGTAGATGCGGCACTTCAGGCCGATCAGGGCGCAGGCGGTCGCGGTGGCAACACCATGCTGGCCCGCCCCGGTTTCAGCAATGATCCGGGTCTTGCGGAGGTTTCGCGCCAGCAGCACCTGGCCGAGCGCGTTGTTGATCTTGTGCGCGCCGGTGTGGCAGAGGTCTTCGCGCTTCAACCAGATTTTGCGCCCCAGGCGCTGACTGAGCCGCGTCGCGAACGTCAGCGGCGTCGGGCGGCCGATGAAGTTCGCCAGCAATCCCTGGAATTCCTTTTGAAAAGCGCGATCGCGCTTGAGCGATTTCCAGCCGGCGGTGAGTTCATCCAGGGCGGGGATCAGCGTCTCAGGGACATAGCGCCCGCCATAGGGCCCGAAGCGGCCCTTGGCGTCCGGCCAGGACTGTTTTTTCTCATTCCTCTTGGGCGGAGCGCTGGCGGTGGCCGGGGCAGAGGTGGCGTCGCTGGACATGGGCGCGGACGATAGACCGGTGCCCAGTTCGCGCCAGTCGCCGGGATTGGTCCCAGACGCTATGAGAAAGATAAACGTCAGCGTGCAATCAGCCTGCCAGGAGCACGACCCTGGGACCGCCACGCTCCAGCGTGGCCGGGGCGTGGATGGAACACGGCAGGTTGAGGGAACGGTTTCCAACCAATCCCAGCTCGGTCGGTCCAACGACCTTTTGCCAGGCTGGAGCCTGGCGGTCCCAGGGGTTGGTCCCAGACGCGGTGAGAAAGATAAACGTCAGCGTGCAATCAGCCTGCCAGGAGCATGACCCTGGGACCGCCACGCTCCAGCGTGGCCGGGGCGTGGGCGGAACACGGCAGGTTGAGGGAACGGTTTCCAACCAATCCCAGCTCGGTTGGTCCAACGACCTTTTGCCAGGCTGGAGCCTGGCGGTCCCGGGACCGTTATTCCTGAGTCACCCGCACGATGAGGCGTTGGCCTTCGACCTCGACCACATCGTCGTCGTGCAACTTGCGGCCGGGGCGGTTCTCGGCCTCGCCGTTGACCAGGATGGCGGTCGAGCGCACGAAATGCTTGGCCTGGCCGCCGGATTCGACGATGTGTTCGCGCTTCATCAGTTGCGCCAGGGTGATGTAGGGTCGGCCTTCGCCGTCGAGGCGGCGTTCCTTGATGACCGGCGCGGACTCTGCCGCAGGGGACTCGCCGGGCTTGGACCCGGCGGGTTTCGTGCTCGGACGCGGTGGCTTGGCGATTGGCTTGGCGATGGATTCCACCGGCGCGATCGGAGGAAGTTCCTCGTCCGTTACCGGATCAGTCACCGGCAGCGGAATCTTCTGGCCCGGGCGGATCCGGTTCGGAATCGGTGGGCGGTTCTTCCAGCGCGAGCCGCCTTCAGGGCGTTCTCCTTGTGGGCGCTCTCCTTGTGGGCGTTCAGAGGCTGGTCGGCCAGTGGGTGGGCGCCCAGGTCTGCCCTTGATGCCATCCGGAACACCCCCAACGCGGAAAGAACGACGGTCAGGTCCAGGCATCGAGGTACCCCTTGATCTTGAGCCACTGCGGCCGTGGCACCTGGGCACCGACGACCTGGACCACTGCTGCGCCCGCCATGGCTCCGAGCCGGCCGCATTCCACCAGCGGCAGGTTCTTGAGCCAACCCGCGAGGAACCCGGCGGCGAAGCAGTCGCCGGCGCCGGTGGTGTCGACGGCTTCGACGACCTCGGCCGCGACGCGGGTCGTTGCGCCCTGGTTGGCGATGAGCGCGCCGTCCTTGCCGAGCTTCACCACGGCGACGTCGACCCGCGCAGCGAGGTCGGCAAGCGCGGCTTCTGGTCCGGCGGGGTTCCAGGCTTTCGCCTCGTCCTCGTTGGCGAAGACGATGTCGACGTGGTGGTCGAGCAATTCAGCCAACACTTCGCGGTTGGCACGCACGACTTCGAACGAGGCGAGATCGAGCGCCAACTTCGCCCCGGCGGCGGTCGCGGCTTCGGCCACCGCGCGCGCGAACGGCTGGTTGAACAGGGCGTAGCCTTCCAGCATCACCAGGCGGACGCCGTGGAAATCCGCCGGTTGCACCTGGGCCGGGGTGATGGCCGCCGCCGCGCCCAGGCAGGTGCGCAAGGTGCGCTGGGCGTCGGGCGTGATCAGACTGAGCACCCGGCCGGTCGGTTGGTCCGGGGTGGTGATCAGGCGCGGTTCGCAGCCCTGGCTGGTCAGCGCGTCGCGATAGAACGCTGCGAAGTCGTCATCCCCGACGCAGCCGATGAACGCCGAACGGATGCCCAGGTTGGCGCAGCCGACCACGGTGTTCGAGGCCGCACCGCCGGCGGCCTGGGTGATCGGCGACGTCGCCTGGCCGGCGATGGCGATGATGGTTTCCGCGCTGACCAGCTCCATCCCGCCCTTGGCGCCGGGAACGTGGCGTTGCAGGAAGTCATCATCGACGCTCAGGAGCAGATCGACGAGCGGCGAGCCGACGCCGATGAGTTCCGGCGTTCCTGCGTGAGCGGCGTCAGCGGAATGGGCGGGAGGCGCCTCGGTCATGATCGGGACTCAGGCCTTCTGGATGACCTGCTGCGGCGCAGGCGCGGCAGCGGTGCCATTCTGCTGGCCACCCTGGACGAACATCCGGCTGGGATCGAACGGAATCAGCGGCAGCCCGGCGTGCAGGCACAGGTTGTTGAGCAGGGCCATGATCTTGCCGCTGCCGACGACCAGGATGTTGCCGAAGAACTGGTTCTGGGGGTCGGACTTGGGATCGAACTTGGCGTCGGTGGTGAAGAGGAAACGCCAGCCGCCCTGGGCGAAGGGCTTGGCGTCCTTGCTTTCGGGGCCGATGAACAGCGCGAAGCTGACGATGGCGGTGTGCATGGTGCCATCCGGGCTGGACGGCAGGAAGTGGAGCTGCCCGGCGGCGCGGATCTCGGCGTTGCCTTCGCCGACCTGGGGCTGCTGGAGCATGATGCCATCGAGGAAATCGCGGCTGACGTCGAACTGCATGGGGATCTTTCGGGCAGGGGTTGCGTCGGGTCTGGCCGACGGATGGGGGCGACGAAGGGGCAGGGAAGGGACGAAAAAGGGGCGAGGAAGGGACGGAAGAAAGCGTACGCTGAAAAGCGAGGGCTCCGTCTAACAGCCGGATGGGGCAGGGCAATGCGCCGTTGCGCTTCCCGCCGTCAGGGCTTATCACGCGCACCCGCGCCGACCGGGTGGTCTTGCCGACGGTTCCTCCCGAACCGGCTTGACGGTAAGGTTCATCCGCGCCGGTCGTCTTCTGCGCTCGTTCCCCAGGGTCAGGCGCTGGCCATCCGGCCGGCCGACCCGAAACCCCTGCGAGGCCACCCCATGGCGTCTGCGACCCCGACTTCCGGCCAGGACCTGATCCGCGCCGAAAGCCTCAGCAAGTTCTACGGCGACTTCACCGCCATCCGCGATGTCTCGTTCGGCGTCCCGGCCGGTTCAGTGACCGCCTTCCTCGGCCCCAACGGCGCCGGCAAGTCGACCACGATGAAGATCCTGACCGGCTTCCTCGCCCCCAGCGAAGGCCGCGCCTTCATCGGCGGGTTCGATGTCGAGACCGACCGCATCGCGGCGAGCCAGATCCTTGGCTACCTGCCGGAAAACGGCCCGCTTTACCCCGACATGACGCCGCAATCGTACCTGCGCTACATCGGCAGCATCCGCGATCTCAGCGGTGCCGCCCTGCGCAACGCCCTTGACCGGGTCGCGATGTCCTGCCGCATCGACGAGGTCTGGCACAAGCCGATCCGCAAGCTGTCGAAGGGTTTCCGCCAGCGCGTCGGCCTCGCCCAGGCGCTCCTGCATGACCCGCAGGTGCTGATCCTCGACGAGCCCACCGCCGGATTGGATCCGAACCAGATCCAGCTCGTGCGCGACCTCATCCGCAGCCTGGTGCGGCCGCAGGATGGCGTCCTGGCCAAGACCGTGCTGCTGTCGACCCATATCCTGCAAGAGGTCGAAGCCATCGCCGACCGCGTCGTGCTGGTGTCGGAAGGCCGGTTGAAGTTCAGCGGCACGCCCAAGGAACTCGCGGGTGGTTCGACCATCGAAGCCCGCTTCAAGGAACTGACCAAAGGAATCGCGGCATGAGCGCCTCGTCCATCATCCATTTCGGCGGCTTGTCGGCGGTGTGGAAACGCCAGCTCGGCACCATGCTCGGCAATCCGCTCGGCTATTTTTATATCCTCTTCTTCGTCGCTGCGTCGGCCGCGCTGCTGTTCTGGCCCGATTCCTGGTACGCGCGCAACATCGCCGACCTGGGCTGGTTGACCGGGGTGATGGGCGTCGGCGTGATGCCGCCACTGCTGGTGCTGCTGCTGCCGGTGCTGGCAATGAACGCCTGGGCGCTGGAGCGCGAGCTCGGCACCGAGGAACTGCTGCTCACCCTGCCGCTGTCGATCACCGACGTGATCCTCGGCAAATACCTGGCGGTGGTCACCTACTTCACCATCGCGCTGGGGTTCTCGCTCGCCAACGTCGCCTTGTTGGCGTGGTATGGCCAGCCGGATCTGGGCCAGATCTTCGCCGTCTACGTCGGCTGGTGGATCGCTGGCTGCGGTTTCGCCGCGCTCGGCCTGCTCGCCTCGACCCTGGTGTCGATGCCGGCGATCGCCTTTGTCATCGGCCTCATCTTCAGCGCGACCCTGCTGGTCGGCGCCTGGTACGCGGACTGGTTCTCGCCCTTCAACCGTGGCCTGGTGCCGTCCAGCCGGATCTTCAGCGGGCTGGCGGTGATCCTGTCGTCGCTGTCGCTCGCTGCGCTGGTGCTCGCCAGCCGGCGTTGGCGCCCGACCTCAAGCGGCGAAGTCGTATCGCAGCTCGTCAGCCTAGTGCTTGGCGTCATTCTGCTGGTCAACGTCGCCCAGATCGCCAACAAGCACGCGGTCGATGTCGACACCAGTGCCGACGGCCTTTCCAGCCTGGGTGGCGCCAGCCGCACGATCCTTGGCAATCTCAAGGATCCGGTGACCATCACCGTCTTCGTCAGTCGCAACCTGCCCACTGATCTTCAGGCCAAAGGCAAGGAGATCGAAGATAAGCTGGCGGCGGTGCAGCGCCTGTCCGGTGGCAAGGTGACGATCAACCTGCGCAAGCCGCTCAACGCGGTCGACAAGGAAGGCCTGGCCGCGTCGAAGGAATTCGGTCTCAAGCCGCGAAAAATGGTGCGCGAATACGCGGTCGGCAATGAGTTCGACGAGATCTTCCTCAGTGCGGTGGTGACCAGTGGCCCACGCACCCAGACCATCGAGCACTTCGAACCCGGCCTGTCGGTCGAATACGAACTCGTCCGCGCCGTGCGCGGCGTGTCCGACACGAACAAGAAACGCGTGATCGGCGTCGCCGAGACCGACGTCAAGCCGTTCGGCGATTTCGATATGCGAACCTACCGCCAGATCCCCGGCTGGCAGATCCTGGACGACCTTAAGCGCCAATACGAGGTCCGCCCGGTCCAGTTGGGCAGCGCGGTCGCCGCCGAGATCGAGGTCCTGGTCGTGCCGCAGCCGTCGTCGCTGACCCAGCCCGAGCTGGAAAACCTGCATGACTACATCTGGAATGGCCGGCCAGCCCTGCTGCTCGAAGACGCCCTGCCGCTGTTCTCTGCCTTCAGCGGTCGCGAAGACCTGATCCCGAACCGGCCGAAGAAAAGCAACAATCCCAACCAGAACCCGTACAGTCAGCAGGATCCGAACACGCCGAAGAAGGGCGACTTCAAGCCGCTGATGCGCGCCCTTGGCTTGGTCTACGAGCCCGAGGAACTGGTCTGGTCGGACTTCAATCCAAGCTCCGAGTTCCGTGGCAACTTCGCTGAACTCAACCTGGTCTGGGTCTACGATGACCAGAATTGCTTCAACCACGGCAAGGATGCGGCCGGCAACCAACTCTGGGCGACCGCAGGCATCGGCGCCGCGCTCTTCCCCTCGCCGTCCAATTTCGTCCAGGCCAATCCGCTGCCGGAAGGCCTCACCGTCACCCCGCTCATCAAGGTTTCACCCAAGGCCAAGTGGGGCCGCAGCGCGCTCAGCGAGATGGTCAAGCCGGGTATGATGGGCGGCGTCCAGATCGAGCGTCCAGACCTGGCGATTTCGGGGCTACCTGATCTAGCCCCGATGATCGCGGCGCAGATCCGTGGCACCATGCGCTCAGTCTATGCGCGCAGTGCGCCAGAGCCCGAAACCAAGGATGACAAGGCCAAGGACACCAAGAAAGACGACAAGGCCGATCCCACCAAGCCCGGCGAGGTCAAGAAAGACCAGAAGAGCGCCAAGCCGGTCAACGTCATCGTCATCGGCGACGTCGACTTCTGCGCTAATGAGATGTGGGGCATCTACCAGGGTCAGATCGGGGGGGCGGCGCAGCGCGACAAGTTCCGCTTCCTGCTCGACCTGCGCAACGTGCAGCTCTTCGCCAACGCGATCGATGCCCTCGCCAATGACCCGACCTACATCGAAGTGCGTACCCGCCGGCCACCGCGCCGGCCGCTGGTGCGCGACGAGGCGGTGGTCCTGGAATCGCTCAACGCCGTGCGCGGCAAGATCCAGTCGGCCCAGGCCGACATGAAGAAGGCCAACGACGACGCCGAGAAGGATTACAAGAACGAACTCAAGCGCATCGAGGATGACTCCAGCCTTGACGACATCGCCAAGGCGCAGCGCAAGGCGACGGTCGAGCAGGGCTTGATCAACATCCGCGACCGCAAGACGGATGAGGCCAAGCTGCGCTTCGAACAGGCGATGGCGGTGGTGAAGAGCGAGCGCGACGAGCGCATCGAGCGCAACCGCTCGACCTTGAAGATCATAGCGGTCGCCATCCCGGCGGGCTTCCTCGCCATCCTCGCCGTGTTCGTCCTGATCAACCGGCTCGCGGGTGAACGCAGCCACATCCCGAATTCCCGCAAGCGGAGCAACGCATGAGAAGCCTGCCCATCGTCCTCGGCGTCCTCGCCGTCGCGACCAGCGTCCCGGCCTGGTTCACGTTCTCATCCTCGAAAGCCGCCGAAGCGGTGATCACCGAGGATCCCAGCGCCGTTCTCGGCAAGGCCGGCGCCGATCCGTTGCGCGTCACCAAGCTGCGCATCGTCGACTGGGACGCCTCCACCGCGACGGCCAAACCGTTCGAGGTCAAGCGCGACAATGGCCAGTGGGTGATCACCAGCCGCTACAACTACCCGGCGGAGAAGAACCGCGTCGGTGAAGTCGCTGGCGGTATGCTTGGTGGCAAGCGTGGCGCGCTGGTCCTCAGCGACTCGCGGCGCCTGGCCGAGTTCAAGCTGCTCGATCCCACCGGCAAGGACACCACGGCCAAGGAAGGCTACGGTCGCCTGGTCCAGCTCGAAGACGACACCGGCAGCTCCGTCCTGCGCCTGATCATCGGCGACGCCTCGCCGCTGGGCCAGGGCCGCTACTACGTGCGCGAGCAGGATTCCAACGACGTCTACAGCGCCAAGATCCCGAATCCCAATACGATAAGCACGCGTTTCACCGATTACGTCGAGACCGATCCGCTCAAGGTCCAGCGTGACGCGATCCGCGAAGTGACGATCCTCGACTACTCGGTGAAGAGCAAGATTTCGCCCGAGGGTCGTTTGTCGCTGGACGAGATCCAGGAACGCGCCCGCACGCTGATCGCCAAGCCAACTGGGTCAGACAAGTGGGCCTCGGCCCAGGTTCCAGCCAAGAAGCAGGTGGCCCAGGCCAAGATCGATAGCCTGTTGTCCACCCTGACCTCGATCACCCTCACCGGGGTGCAGCCGTTCGATGGCAACCGTCTCCCGCTGTGCGGCATCTTCTTCACGGGGGATCCGACCTGGATGGCGCGGCCCGACGCCCTGGTATTCAACATCCAGGGTCAGAAGGCCGCGATGATCTCGAACGAGGGCCGCCTCGACTTCGCGACCAAGGACGGTCTGCGCTACAGCCTGGTCTTCGGTGGTGTCGCCCCGACTGAAGATGGCGATGATGCCAAGAAGGACGAGAAAAAGGACGACAAGAAAGCCGAGAAGAAAGACGCCGAGAAGAAGGACGACAAGCCGACCGGCAACAACCGCTACGTCTCGGTGTTCGTCAATTACATCGAGGCGCTCGACGAGGACGCCAAGGCCGCCGCCGAAGCTGCAAAAAAGGATGAAAAAGCACCCAAGCCAGATCCCAAGCGCTCCGGCAAAGAGCGCGCCGCCAAGGCAGCCAAGCGCTTCCAGGCGTTCTTCTACGTGATCAGCGATTCGACCTTCAAGTCCCTGCGCCCGGCGCTCGACACCCTGTTCGAGGATCTGCCGCCCGAGCCGATGGCGGGCAAGACCGGCAAGACCAACAAGCAGTGGTTGGATGACAACGCCAAGAAGGACGGCTGGAAGACCACCCCGAGCGGGTTGCAGTACAAGGTGCTCGCCGCCGGCCCCGAGGGTGGCCGCCACCCGACTGCCACCGACGAGGTCAAGGTCGCCTACAAGGGTACCCTGGTCGAGGGCGAGATCTTCGACGAGAACGCCGACATGTCGTTCTTCCTCAACGGCGTCATCAAAGGGTGGACCGAAGGCCTGCAACTGATGAAGGAAGGCGACAAGTTCCAGTTCGCCATCCCGCCCGAGATCGCCTACGGTTCCGATGCCAAGAACCCCAAGATCCCGGCTAACTCGATCCTGATCTTCGACGTCACCCTCAAGTCGATCCTGACCCCGCCGCCGGCCCCGCCTGCGCCACCGGCCGCCCCGGTACCCGCCGCGCCGCCTACGGCCGTAATGCCCCCGTCGCCTCCTCCGGCCGCCCAACCAGCCGCCCCGGTGCCAACCGCGCCGGCGACCCCGACTCCGGCCAAGCCCTGATCCATCAGCCTGGAGCCAGGCCATGACGGCCACCGATCGGCCCTGCCGGTCGGTGGCCGTCGGCTTTTTCCGCGGCCTCCGGTTTCCAACCGGCAGGATTTCCGGGATGAACCCCGGGGCGCCTAAAAAGTCGGCCTTCCTGGGAGCGCCGGCGTCTCGCCGGCCGGGAAAGCAGCATCCGCAGGATGCCACCAACCGACTTTTGAGGCTGCCTGGGATGAACCCAGGATTCGGAGTCGTCCCCAGGAATCCCGGGTTGATCGTGGTTGCGCCATGCCCGACCTGACCCTGGCCCAATGGTCACTGCTGGTCCTCTGCGCCCTGTTCACCGGCCTGGCCAAGACCGGCATCCCCGGGCTGGGCACCCTGGCCGTGACCCTGGCCGCGCTCGCCCTGCACGGTGAGGTGCAACGCTCTGCCGGTTTGCTCCTGCCCCTGCTGTGCTTCGCTGACGTACTTGGCGTCTGGTGGTTCCGCCGCCACGCCCAGGTGCGCAGCCTGTGGGAACTGCTGCCCTGGGTGGCGTGCGGCATGGTGCTCGGCGCGGCGGCGCTGCTGCTCGACGCCACGTTGCTGCGTCGCCTCGTGGCCGGGATCATCCTGGTCATGGTGGTGCTCCAGTTTGTACGAGCGCGGTTGGAATCGGCGGCCCCATGGCCGGGATTCTATGGATCCACCGCCGGTTTCGCGACCACGGTGGCCAACGCGGCCGGGCCGGTGATGAGCCTCTATCTGCTCGCCCGCCGCCTGCCGAAAGAGGAATTCATCGCCACCGGGGCTTGGTTCTTCCTGGTCGTCAACCTGACCAAGCTGCCGATCTACGCCGCCCAGCCGTGCTGGGGCGGCCCACGGATGATCACTGGCGCGTCCTTGCTGACCGACGCCTGCCTGCTGCCGGCGGTGTTCCTTGGTGCCTATGCCGGCCGTCGCCTGGTCGGGCACATTCCGCAGCTCTGGTTTGAACGGGCGGTGCTGGGGCTGGCCATCGTCGGCGCGCTCATGCTGTTGCGTTGACGCTGCGGTCGGCCGGGGTCGGCAAGCGCGTGCGCCAGGCGACCGCACCGGCCGCCGCGACGCCAACCGCAAGTGCGGCCAGGGCCGGTCCGAATCCGCCCCAGGCGGCGTGGACGTGCGCGAACAACAGCGGTCCGATCGCCGAGGCGAGCACGGTCAGCAGCTGCGCCGCACCCTGGATGCGGCCGAGCTGGCGTGGACCGAAAGCGAGGCCCCAGATAGCGAAGAACAACACCATGATGAACCCGGCGGCGAGACCGATGCAAAGCGCTGCCGTCCAGAGCAGTACCGGGCCGGTCGTCAGCGCCAGGATCCCCAGCCCAGCGGCATAGGCGAACAACGCTCCGGCGAGCAGGCGCGGCGGTGTAGTGCGCGGCAAGAGCCAGCCGCAAGCGAACTGGCCGAGCAGGGCGAACAGCGTGGTGATGGCGAGAAAATAAACATTGGTGCGCTGATCGAAGCCGTGCTCGGCCAGCACCTGCTGGTTCCACAGCGACAGGCCCGAGGCGGCGAGGCCGAACAGCGCGGTCGCTCCGGCGAAGACCCAGAAGCCGGACGTGCGCAGGGCCTGGACCAGGGTGTGGCCGGCATCCTGCCTCACCACGTCTGAGTTGCCGGATTCGGCCGGACGTGCTGCGGTTGCGGCGAATCCCCAGATCACCAGCGGGGCGATGCTGAAGGCCAGCGCCGCTGCCACCCACGTCCAGGCGGAGCGCCACCCATGCGCGGCGATGCCTTCGCCGATCGCTACGAAGGCCGCCGCCATGCAGACCGTGAGCAGCACGGTGTAGATGCCCATCGCTGATCCTGGATTCGCGCCGCCCGAGCGGCCCACCGCGGTGATGCTCGCCACCGACAAGGCGCTCTGGCCGAACGCCCGGGTGCCCAGGATGAGGAAAAAAAGCGGCATGACGCCGGCCGCAAGCTGGCCCAGGGCGGCCACGACCGCCGCCAGCATGAGTACGACGGCCACGGTCGGCCAGCGCAGACCGAAGCGATCGATGAGCCAGCCCATGGGCAGGCAGGCGGCGGCTCCGATCACGGTCGCCCACAGGTTGATCTCCCCGAAATCGACCCGGCTCAGGCCCAAATCGGAGATCAGCCCTTCGGTGATCAGGCCCAGGCCCTGGGTGCGGCCAGGCAGGGTGGCAAGCATGACCAGCGCGGCCGTGACCACGGTCGCCCAGCGGACCGGAACCGGCACGCAGGGCTGCGGCGCAAAGGGCTGCGGCGCGAAGGGCGGCGGTGCGCTCATGCATCGACCATGCGGTGTCGGCCGAGCTGCGGCAACCACGCTGTGGGGCGAGCTGGGGCAGGGAAAACGTCACTCACCCGCGTCCCTCCGCACCGGCCGGGGGTGGCTTCGACCGGTGGTCGGGACTAGCGTCCAGCATGGACGACACCCCGCTGGTCCTGGCGATGCCACGCCGCGAACTGTTCCGCATCCACGGTTTCACCCAACGGGTCGAACCGGGGATCCTGACCAGCATCCTCGAGGATGGTTGGTACGCCTCGCCTGAAGCCATCGCTGCCGATTCGGATTCCAAAGAGGTCCGTATCGGGGTCCTGATGCGTCGGCCAGACGGCGCAGGCGCGTCGCAGTACCTGGTGTCCGAGGACGGCATCCTTCTGCACGTCTCGCCCATCCCGCCCGAATCCGCCAAATTCGGCGAGGGGCTGGTCGCGCTGCGTCGGTTCGCACAGGCCCTGGGCGAAGCGCTGCTGCGGCACGGCGATTGCCGCATCGAACTGGTCGGCTACTGCAACGAGGACGCCCTCGCCGAATGCCGGCGCTGTTTCCTGCTCATCTACCGTCTCACGGCCGCAGCGGATGTCCCGGCGCCGGAAGGCATGTCCTGGGTGTCGAAGTCGGCCTTGATCGGTCTCGCCCTCGACCCGGTGAGCGCGCTGGTGACGGAAGCCGCCGTTTGACCATTCGCCGGTTGAATCAATCGTATAAACTGCGGGTACGGTGCAGGTCAGCAGCTGGAGGCTGAGCCAGCGTGTGGGACGCCAGGTGTGCCCAGAGGCAGCGTTTAGGGTGCGAGCGGATCCGCGCCGGGGAAGCCGACCAGGGAATCCAGGTATGTGGATTTCTGGCTGTCGTTCAGGCGCGCGCGGGCGCGGGCCAGGCGTTCGGGCAGGTCGGCGCCGACTGCCGCCGCCTGGGCGGGATTGGCGAGGACGGTTTCCAGGTTGGCGACGTGGCGTTTCCACAGGCGCTGGTCGCGGTCGCGCTGGGTTTCCAGGCGGCGTCGGTACCAAGGGCTCGAGATCACCGCGCTGCGGGTGAATTGGCGTCGCACCTCGGGCGCGTCGATGCTCAGTCCCTGCCATTGGCCGTGCGCCATGATGTGGAGGAGGATCTGGATCGGCGGGCAGGCGAGGGCGATGGTGCCGTCGGCGAAGTAGGCCTCGGCGACGTGCTTCTGCGCCTCGACGATGTTGTCGATCGAGTCGGCGTAGGCCTCGGCGTCCTGTATTTCCGGACGCAGCAGTTCATCGTCGAAGACGGCGCCCGGATTCGAGAACACCCGGCCGAAATAGGAACTGACGAACTGGCTCGTGATGCGCCAGCCCAGGCGGCTGGCCAGGACGCGCCGGCCGTTAAAGTCGTAATCGTTGAGTTTTTCCAGGTGGCCGGCCCGGCAGAGGTTCTCGGGCCGCCACGCGGTTTCAGGCAGGCGGCACCAGATCTCGGGGATGAGCAGGCTGAGGTCATGGTCGACTCGGCGGTGCTGGCCGATCACCCCGGCCGAGGTGGTGTAGCCGCCGTAACCGGTCAGCGCCATGCCGACGAAGGCATTGTTGAGATCGGCGGTGGTGGGCAGGCAGTTGAACGGGCCTTTCGTCAAGGCGCCTTCGCTGCCCGCGCCGGTGGTCGAGGGCGACCTGCCGGTGAGCGAGCTGATCCATTCCATGAACAGCTCCGGCAGTTCCTGGTAGTGGATCGGGCTGTAGCAGCACAGCGCGCGCACCCCGGATTTGGCATCGGCGGGGTTGTTGCGCCGCCCGGCCAGGATGGCGGTGATCGGCCATGAGATCGGCTTGCCGAGCGCGATGCGCCGCTGCAAGCGCGCCGACATCTCGGCGGCATAGACCGGTACCGGGTCGCTCAGATCCGGCCGCACCTGCAGGTAACGCGGGTTCTTGCTCGGTTTCCCGTCGACCAGACGCGGATGCGCGCTCGACACCGCGAACTGGCAGGCGGGATCCGCGAGCGCCGAGGTCAGCAGGGTCTGCATCGGCGCGGTGAACGCCGCGAAGCCGGCGGCGTCGTCGATGAGGTCGGCCAGGCGTTCGCGGGTGAGCGGTTCGAAGTTCGAGATGAACACGCTGTCGGCCGGCGGCAGCGCCGCCATGTCGGCCTCGGTCTGCTTGTCGAAACCCCGGTGGATGGCTTCATCCGGGCGCTGGAACAAGCGCGCCTCGCAGTTGGCGGCGAGCTTCTGCGACGGGAAGGGCAGGTCGGGATCGCCGCCCTGGATGCGGTCGGCGGGGATGATCGCGCTGGCGGTGATGTCGTCTTCCCACTGCACTTTATCGGCCTGGATGAAGTCGACGCGCAGCTTGTAGGTGCGCCAGGCGCCGTCGCCGTCGAAACCGATGCGCACATAGGTGCCGACCAGGCGGCGGCCATCACAGCGCAGTTCGTGGCCGGGATCGTCGTTGACGATGTCGACGCTGAAATGCTTGCGCCAGTCCGTCCCCCATTCCGGCTTGTAGAAGCGTTTCACCACGAACAGCAGGTTGAGGATGTGGCGCGACTGGCTCTTCAGCCAGGCGTTGTAGGCGTCAGTGAATTCCGTGCTGGACGGCGTGAAAAGCCGGATCACGGAACCAAGGCTGCGTTGCGGCGACAGGATCGGCCGGCTCAGCCGCACGACCTGCTCGGTCTGGCCCTTGCTGACCCGCACCGTCGGATTGCCGTAGGCGGGGCGGAACTCCGGCTTGAAGCGGTCGGAATAGTCACGCGCCATCAGCGCCTCGACCTGGGCGAAGTCGTGCTCAAGGTCGCCGACGTAGATCGGGCCGTAGATGAAGGCGTTGTCGACCTGCTTGCTGATCTCCGACTTGCCGCCGCCCGACACCGTGCACGGCTTGTGGCAGAGCACGCCCTCGGCCTCGGTGCCGAGCAGGCGCCAGGACGACGTCGCCGGATGCGGCTCGAAGCGCACCGTGTAGCCGTGCGGCAGCAGATAGCGGTGGCCGGGGCGCAGGCGAAGGGACTGGCGGCCGGCGGCGCCCTGCCAGGACACCGACTGTTCCTTGACGCTGAACAGCGAATCCTCGGGAACGTAGATGATCTTGGGGTGCTGGCGGTCGACGGCATAGCCTTCCGGTTTCAGATCGATCGCGGCGGCGAAGTCGCGCACCACGTCGGCGAAGGTCTGGCCTTGTTCTTCGACCCGGGCGTCGGCCTTCCATTCCTCGCCAAGGTTGAACGAGGCGCGGGCGAGCGCACCTCCGGCGTGTTCTTCTTCGCAGCCGCCGAGCAGGTTGGCGGCGAAGCCGATCTGGGTCTTCACCTCTTTTTTGCAGTAGCCGAAGTAGTTGTCGGCGATGATGGTCACCACCACGCCATCCATCGTGCGCAGGCAGACTTTGAAGGCGCTGCCGTCGTTGTAGCGCTCGTCCGGCGTCTTCCATGCCATGCCCTCGGCGCGCTGACGTTCGGTGGCGCTGTCCCAATGCGGCAGGCCGAGGTCCTTCTTGCGCGTTTCGACCAGATGCGGAGCGAGGATCACGCAGCCGGTGTGGCCGGTCCAATGGTCGGTGTCGAGCGCGGCATCGTTTTCCGGCAGGCTGGGATCGCCGCCGTTACCGAAGATCGATTCGACGAAGTCGAGGTTCGACACCAGCGAGGCCGGCGCGAAGAAGCGGACCTCCATCGTGCGCGCCGGGCTGACGCCGGGCACCGCCGGGAAGACCAGCGGGCGCAGCAGCAGGCCGACCCAGGTGTGGATCTCGGCGGCGCTGCCGGCGGTGAACGGCAGGCGCAGGGCCTCGGTGGGCTGGCGCAGCGCGGCGGCGAGCAGGCCGGCGAAGGCCTTGATCGGTACCGCCTTCTTGTCGGCCGGCACTGCCGGGCCGGTCTCGGCGATGTGGAAGACGCCCACCGTGGTGCGGCGGTCGTTCCTGGGGTTGTGCAGCACGCCCTGCTTGACGCGGTAGCTCGACAAAAGGGACGTGTGGTGTTCATGCCCATCGCGCGGCAGGCTGAGTTCGCGCGCCATGCCGGCGTGGGTGAGTTCGAGGATGGAACCCGGCAGGCGGGTCGCCGCCGCATCGCCACAGCCCGCGAGCTGGGCGTCGAGGAACGCCTGGAGGCGCCGGTCGACCGCCGCCTGCATCGCGCTGCCCTGGCGCAGGCGGCGCCAGCCGTCGAGCATGTCGGTCGGGACCTCGATGAATCCCTGGCTGGACAGGGGATGGCCGAATCCAGCCAGGGCGACGTTGAGGTGGCGCAGGGTGGTCGGACGGTCGCTAGGCATGGGGGCTCTCCCGGGGGGAATTGTCGGGTGGAATATGAAGATCAATCGCTGAGTGGAGCGGCAGTTTCGCGCCCCAGCTGATCCTAAATCTCGCAAATGAGCCCCACATTTTTCAACAAGCTGCCACGGGTAAAAGGATTGGTAAATTTCCCGCCGGCACCATCGGGTGAGGAGATCGCATCGACCTTCCTCGCTTTGAACGTTGATCACACCGACCATCATCGAAACCGCCACACCAACAATTTCCCGCAAAAATGGCAAGAGTGCCACAGATGCAAGGCGGGAGGAAGGAGTGTGGCAGCGCCACATGACTGACGACCAACGCAGCAGGTGTGGCGCTATTGCGATTTTTTGGCTGATTTCAACCACGGTGCGGCGTGCGGCGGTGGAACCTTCCTCGGCCCAGGGTGGATACGGCGGCATCAGCCCTGGGTTTCAACTCGGGGTGCTTGCACGAAGGGGATCGCGGTCGAGGGTGGAACCGACCAGCTTGACGGCACTCTTGGAACCAGCCCATGTCCGCCTGGCGCGTCTTCCTGATCTTCCTTGGCCTGGGTTGCCGCTGCTTCGGTGGGCCGGTGGCGCACCTGGCGACGTTTCGCGACGAGTTCGTCGGCCGGCGCGGCTGGCTGTCGGACGCCGCCTATGCCGACCTGGTCGTGCTCTGCCAGTTCCTGCCCGGCCCGACGAGTTCGCAGGTGGGCATGCTGCTCGGCTGGCGCCAGGCGGGACTCGGCGGGATGCTCGCCGCCTGGTGCGGTTTCACGCTGCCGTCTGCTGTGCTGATGATCGCCGCCGGCGCCGGCGCGGTGGCGCTGGCCTCGCTCGCCCAGGGCCGCTGGATCGCCGGGGTGCAATGCGCGGTGCTGGCCGTGGTCGGTTCCGCCGTGCTGACCATGGCGCGGCAACTCTGCCCCGACGCCCGTCGCGCCGCCATCGCGGCTGGCGCAGCGGTCGCCGTCTTGCTGGCGCCGGCCGGCTGGGCGCAGCTGCTGGTGCTGGCGGGGGCGGGACTCGCCGGCGCACTGCTCGTGCGCGAAAGTGGATCGGCCGAGGCGCAGGTTGATCCGGGTCCGCTGCCCGGCAAAGGGCTGGCGCTGATCGCTGCCGCGCTGTTTGTCGCGGGATTGCTGATTCTGCCGTTGTTTTCCGGCACCTCGCCCTGGTGTCGCACCGCCGCCGATCTGTTCCGCGACGGCAGTCTGGTGTTCGGTGGCGGCCACGTCGTGCTGCCGCTCCTGGCCGCGGATCTGGTCGACAGCGGGCTCATGCCGGCCGACCGGTTCCTCGCCGGCTACGGCCTCGCCCAGGCGATGCCGGGGCCGATGTTCAGCTTCGCCGGGTTCCTTGGCGCGGCCCTGCATGGCCCTGGAATCGGTGCGATATTCGGGGGGATTCTCGCCCTGGTGGCGATCTTCCTGCCCGGCGCGCTGATCGCGCTTGCCGTTCTACCGCTCTGGAGCCGGCTGCGGTCACGCCCGCTGGCCGCCGGCGCCGGTGCAGGTCTCGGAGCCGGCGTGGTCGGGATCCTCGGCGCGGCCTGCTACGACCCGGTGTTCACCAGCGCCATCCATCGCCCGGCGGACCTCGCCCTGGCGATCGCCGCGTTCGCCGCCCTGACCGCGCTGCGCCTGCCACCTTGGGCCGTGGTCGCCGCCTGCGCTGGGATCGGTGCCCTGCGAGGCTGATCCCCCTGGGACCGCCGGTTTCCAACCGGCAGGGAAGCAAGACCAGTCTGGTTTCCTGGGATGCGTCTTGGAAATCTGCCGGTTACAAACCGGCGGTCCCAGGGGCTTGCCTTGGCCTGGGACCGCCGGTTTCCAACCGGCAGGGTAGCAAAAGCAGTCTGGTTGACCGGGATGCGTCGTGGAAATCTGCCGGTTACAAACCGGCGGTACCAGGGGGCTTGCCTTGGCCTGGGACCGCCGGTTTCCAACCGGCAGGTCAGCAAAAGCAGTCTGCTTGACCGGGATGCGTCGAATATTTCTGCCGGTTGGATACCGGGTCTTTTCGTGAGCCCTTCCCCAGATATGTCCACCATCCGCCACCACCCGCAAGGATTTCCACTATGCCCCTGCTCTTCCAGCCCAAGGAAAAAATCGTCTGCATCGGTGATTCGGTCACCGACGCCGAACGCGCCAAGCCTATCGGTGAGGGTTTGTTCGGGGCGCTCGGCAAGGGCTGGGTGACCCAGGTCGATGCGCTGCTGTCGGTGACGTATCCCGCGCATCAGGTGCGGCTGGTCAACATGGGCACGAGCGGCAATCAGGTCACTCACCTCGCCCAGCGCTGGCAGACCGATGTCCTCGACCTCAAGCCCGACCACGTCGTTGTGATGATCGGCATCAACGATGTCTGGCGCCAGTTCGACCTGCCGCGTCAGCCGGAACAGCACGTTCTGCCGAAAGCCTACGAGGCCACCCTCGACAAGCTCGTCGCCAAGACCCTGCCCACGGTGAAGAGCCTGATCCTGATGACCCCGTTCATCATCGAATCCAGCCCGGCCGACGCGATGCGCGCGCGCATGGATGAATACGGTACCATCGTGCAGAAGATCGCGACCAAACGGAAGACCCGGTTCATCGACACCCAGGCCGCCTTCAACCGTGTATTGGAGCACCAGCATTCGTCGTCGATCGCCTGGGACCGCATCCACCCGAACCAGGTCGGGCACATGGTGATCGCGCGGGCGTTTTTGCAGGCGGTGGGGTTCGAGTGGAGCGGCGGTGAGTGATCGCCTGCAACCACGTCACTTAGGCCTGCGAACCGGGCACCGCTCGCCAGTGTGCTTGTCCAACTAACGCCGCTTACGCTTCCACCCGCCCCCGCCCGGCCCGAAGCGCGAGAGCAGCCACCAGCTGAACCAGGCGATCAGCAGCATCGCGATGGTGAACAGGGTGTAGGCCAGCCACCAGGGGCAGTTGTACTTCTCAATGGTGAAGCGTGAGAATTCCGACATGCCGCCGATGCCGGCGAGGATGTTGAGCGGCGCGACCGCGACGGTGATCAACGAGAAGAACTTGAAGATGCGGTTCTGCTCGAAGTTGATGAAGCCGATCGAGGCATCGAGCAGGAACTGCATCTTGTTGGCGGTGAATGACGCGTGGTCGGTGAGCTGCTGGATGTCGCGCTGGATCGCGGCGAGGCGGGCTTTCGACTCGGGGCCCATCCAGTCCTCGGTCGCCTGGCGCGCGAAAGTCACCATGCGGCCCTTGTCGACCAGCGACTCGCGCACCTTGCTGAGGATGTGGCCGGCGCGGCCGATGTTGATGAGGGCGCGCTGCAAGTCAGGTTCGACCTCTTCGCGTGGGCCATGATGGCGGAAGACTTTGCTCGACAGGTTCTCCAGCTCGACCGAGACGATCTCCAGCATGTCGGCCAGGCGTTCGACCGTGGTCTCGAGGATGCAGACGAAGGCGAGTTCGGCGCTGGTCGCGCCCGACTTCGGCGCGCGCTGGGGAAAGACCCGGAAGGTCCACGGTTCGTCGTAGCGCAGGGTGATCAGACGTTCGCGGCTGAAGATGAAGGTCACGGCGGTAGTGAGTGGTGACGGCGTTTCCGTCTTGGTGAGCATCGTCGCGGTCATGTAGACCACGTGCCCGTCGCGGTAGAGCCGGCTCGACGCTTCGATCTCCTGCATCTCGGCCTTGGTCGGCATGTCGAGATGGAAGGTCGATTCGAGGAGTTTCGATTCCTCCGGCGTGATCTCGACCACGTCGATCCAGGCCGCCGCCGGATGCAGCGCCTGGCCTTCCGCCTGACTTTTGCAGAGGCCCTTGTCCGTGGTAGTCCAGGAGGTGATCACGCGGGCGGTGGATTACTTGCGCGGAGCAACCGGCGCAAGCGCGGGAGTCGCCGTTGCCCCAGGGTGCCTCAAAAGTCGGCCTTCCTGGGAGCGCCGGCGTCTCGCCGGCCGGGAAAGCAGCATCCGCAGGATGCCGCCTGGCCAGTGCCCGCCGTCGCCGCCGTTGCGACCCGCTCAGAGCAGGCTGGGGCGGTTCGTGACTGGCCCGCCGGCGTTGACCCGCTCTGATCCCACCCGTGACCGCACTCTTCGCCAGCCATCCCCGCCTGTGGGCGGGCAACGCGTACGTCTACCCCGTGGTCAGCCGGCGTTCGCGCGGGTTGTCGCTCGGGGTGAACTTGAACCCCGACAAGGTCTGCAACTTCGACTGCGTGTACTGCTCGGTCGACCGGAACGTCGAGCCCACCGTGCGCCACGTCGATCTTGCCGTGGTCGCGCGAGAACTGGAAGCGATCCTCGATCCTGCGGCCTCGGGCACGCTGTTTGCCGCGCCGCCTTTCGACCAGACGCCAGCGGCGCTGCGGCGCCTGAACGACGTGGCCTTCAGCGGCGACGGCGAGCCGACCGCCTATCCGCAGTTCGCCGCCGCGCTGGATCTCGCGGTGCGGGCGCTCGATGCGCGCGGTCTTTCCCAGGTGAAGGTGGTGGTGATCACCAACGCGACCCTGTTCGACCGCCCCGCCGTCGCCGACGCGCTGGTCGCGCTCGACCGCCGCGCGAGCGAGGTCTGGGCCAAGCTCGACGCCGGCACGGACGAGCACTTCGCCCGCGTCGACCGCAGCCGGTTTCCGCTCGACCGGATCTGCGCCAACCTGCTGGCGCTCGGTCGCCGCCGGCCGCTGGTGATCCAATCGCTGTTCCTGCGCGTCGCGGGTGTGCCGCCGTCGTCGGTCGAGATCGTGGCGTACCTCGACCGCTTGCGCGATTTGCGCTCCGGTGGCTGCCGCATCAGCCGGGTCCAGGTCTACACCACCGCGCGGCCGACCGCCGAAAATACCTGCGCCCCGCTGACCCGGACCGAGGTCGATGCGATCGCCGCTGGCGTGCGTGCGCTCGGCATTGAGGCCGAGGCGTTCTACGCGCCGGAGTGAACTGGGGGCATCTTGTCTGCCAGTCCATCCACCCGGTCTATTCCAATCCATTGGATAACCCCAGAAAGCCCAGCGGTTCCTGAGCGACGGACTATCGCGCCCTTGAGTTCTGGCTATTCTGGCTAGATTCCTTTCATGACCCACTCATCCACCTGGCAACTGCACGAGGCGAAGAATCGCCTCAGCGAGATGATTCACGCGGTCAAAGAGCACGGACCCCAGACGATCACCCGGCATGGGGTACCGGTGGTGGTGCTGGTGCCCGTCGGCCCGGCGACCGCGTTGGACGGATCGCCCTCAGCCTGGGAACTGCTGCGGGATGATGTGGTGGCAGAATTGGGCGGGCCGCCGCCCGTGCCGGAGCGGGTGGTGGAGGCGTCGCCCGTGGCCACGTTGCCATGGTAGGAGGCTACCTGCTGGATACCTGTGTGGTGTCCGAGACCGGGAAGCCGCGTCCTGACGCGAACGTCGAGCACTGGTTGCGTCATCTGCCAGCCCATCGGATCTGGACCAGCGTGCTGGTGCTGGGCGAACTCCAGCACGGAATAGCGCTGCTGGAAGAAAGCCCCCGCCGTCGCGCTTTGGTGGCATGGTTGGGCCGTCAGCGCGCCTGTTTCGGAGAGCGCTGCCTGGGTATCGATGAGGCCGGCGCCCGAGCCTGGGGCGATCTGTACGCAGCCAGGCAACGCCAGGGCCGACCTCTGCCGGTGATTGATGGCCTGCTGGCCGCGACTGCCATCGTGCGCGGACTCGCGTTGGTCACCCGCAATGTGACCGACTTTGCCGACTGCGGCTTAAACCTGGTGAATCCCTGGGCGGGGACAGAGCAAACGCCAGCGGATTTGCTCAACCCACCTTGAACCGCGCCACGGCCGCGTTGAGTTCCTGACTCAGTTTCGCCAGGTCGCGCGCGGCGGCACCGGCCTCGCCGGCGGCGGTGTCAGTCCGGCGCGATTCCTCGGCGACGGTGGCGATGCCGCCGGCGATGCCGGTCGCGCCCTGGGCGGCCTCCTGCACCGAACGGCCCATTTCGCTCGTGGTCGCGGCCTGTTCCTCGACCGCGGACGCGACGGTCTGCTGCAAGGCGTCGATGCGCTGGATGGTGCCGTCAACGGCGGCGAGTTCGCTGGCGGTGGTGCGCAGGCCCTGCTGGATCTGGCCGATGCGGGTGGCGACCTCGCCGCTCGCCTTCTGGGTCTGGCGTGCGAGTTCCTTCACCTCGCCGGCCACGACGGCGAAGCCCTTGCCAGCGTCTCCGGCGCGCGCGGCCTCGATGGTGGCGTTGAGCGCGAGCAGATTCACCTGATCGGCGATGTCGTTGATCAGCTTGATGATCGAGCCGATCTCATCGCCGACCTTGGCCAGGGCGGCCATGCCGGCGTTGGCGCGGCTGCTCGCCGCCACGCCATCTTTCGCGGCGCCGGCGGCCTGCTGCGCGGTGCGGGCGATCTCGCGCGTGCTGGCGTCGAGTTCCTGCACCGCGGTGGCGACGGCGGCGACGGCGGCGGAGACCTGCGACGCGGTGCTGGCGACGGACTGGGCCTGGCGTGCGGTCTCGCTGGCGGAACTCCCCAGCCCGCTGCCGATGCCGGTCAGGCGGGTCGATTGCTCTGCCAGACCCTTGGCGTTGCTGGCGATGGTGCGGACCGCCGCCGCCATCGCGGCAAGGGCGCGGTCGAGCGCGCCGGCCATGCGGCCGAACTCGTCGCTGCGCTTGAGGTCCAGCCGGGCGGTGAGATCGCCATCGGCGACGGTGCCCAAGGCGCGTTCGGCCAGCACCGCCGGGCGGGCGAAGCGCGCGCCCAGGGCCAGGCTGACGAGCAGACCAACCACCGTCACCGCCAGTCCGGCCAGGGCGAGATGGATCGCGACGCCCAGGCTGCGCTGCACCGCATCGCGGCTGATCTGCTGCGGGATCTCCAAGAGTTCTTCAGCGGGCTGAGTGGTGGCCACGCCGAAACGTTGCGATCCGATGGTGAGCGGCGTCCAGGCGCAGAACTTCTGCACGCCTTCGAAGGAATACGCCGAGGTGCCCTCCTGCCCCGTCAGGATCCGGTCCCGCACGATCGCGGCCAGTTCAACCCCGCGCTTGGGATCGCTCAGGTCCACGCCGTCCTTGAGCGTGTACTTCGGGTGCGAGATCAGCACGCCCCGATCATTGATCATCCACGGATAGCCGGTGCGGCCATAGCGATGGCTTTTGAAAGCGGCGGAAACCACCGCCCAGTCGAGATTGATCGTTACTAGGCCCAACGTTCTGCCGGCCTGGGCAATGGGTACCACGGCGCGCAGTTCCGACCGACCGGTGTTGGCAGAGAGTTCCACTGAGTGGAAGTAGATCTTGCCGGGTGGTGCCACCAGACCGGCCTTGCACCACTCCAACTGGATCTTGGGTTTCAACTCGGCGGCCGGCTTGCCATCGATGATCGCGACCTGTTCCATGCCCTTGGCGTCGAGCACCCGCAACTGGCTGTACATCGGCCGAGTCTTCCCATCGATAGTCACGACTGCCGAGTCATGGAGTCGGATCAGATCGGCTTGCAAGGACGCGGCGCAGCGTCGGCTGTCCTCGGCGACCACCCCTGCCACCGGGCCAGTGTACAGCAGGGTCCAACCCCAGCTCGGCATGCGGACATAGGCGGCGAAGCGAGGTTCGTTGTTGATCACGTAATCGAATGAGGCCGCCTGGCCTTCGGGCAGGGTCGAGGCCACGATCGGGCGGAAGCTTTCCAGTTTCAGGTCTTCGAGCACCCGCTTGCCCAGGCGTTCGGGATTCAGGTGGAAGATCAGTCGGCCGATCCCGTCCATCACCGCCCCGTAACCACCCGGGATGCCGAACTCGGCAGCCAAAATCCGGCGTTTGATGTCGATGGCCTCAGTCAGGTCGTAGCCGACGAACGTCATGCCCACGACCTTCGCCCCGCTGTCGAGCAGGGGCTTGTAGGCCGTCATGCACCAGGTGTCGACCACCTTCGCCACGCCGACGTAGGTCTTGCCGGCCAAGACGCTGGCGATGACCGGATTCGGACTGCCATCGGTGCGCAGTACGGGAATGAACGTCCCGACTGCACGATTGCCCTCGGCGGTCTTGACGCTGGTGGCGATGCGCAGCATGGCACCGGCATCGTCAAGGCGTTGGAAGACGGTGCAGCGATTGCCGGTCAACCGAGTGACTTCATCGACCACCGGGGCCTCGCTGCCGAAAGTGGCGATCTTTGGCAACGGACGATCATCGAACAGCATCTGCGGCAGTTCGAACGTGGCCGTCTTGCGGGAGTCCTGGTCGGTGATCTCCCACGTCGCGGTGATCGTTCCCAGGTTGGGCGTGCCGCGCAGCAACAACAGCCGTTCCGCCACGGCGACGTTGCCTTGCAACTGGCTCGCGATGGTCTGGCGTTGGATCTGGAATTCGCGCGCTGTCGCCGTCAGACTGCGTTCGACCTCTGCCTTGGTCGGGGCGATGGCCTCGCTTCCCCCGGCAAGGTTGGTCAACAAAGGCCGCAACTTGCCCAACTGGGTCAGGCCCTGGATGTCGGATTCGACCCGCTCAACGATCGCCGCCACCTGATCGCGTTCGCGTCGTGCCCCATCAAGCAGAACGGAACGCTGGGATTCCTCCATCTTGGTGGCGGCCTCGGTCGCGGTGGTCTGCAAGGCCGCCCGGAACGACCACAAGGCCACCAGGGCCAGCACCAGCGACGGCACCAGAACCAGGGCGAGGGAAACGAACGAGAGTTTGGCGCGGATGTTCATAGGGTTTGAGGCGCGATGCAGCGCCTCAATGATTACCCTACGAACGGGTTAGGCGAAAGCGGGATTTGCCCAGTTTTCAGGGCGAAGGGGAATCCATCTGGGCGGGTTACCGATCGCAGCCGTTCCCAGAGTCGAGCGGGGGACGCCTATTGCAGGCCCTGGAAGAACAGCTCGTCCAGTTCGGGCGCGGCGCCGAACGAGTTGAGCGCTTCGCTGTAGCGGTAGTAGACCTCGAGGCAGAGCGCGCCCAGGGCCGTGGTGTAGACCCGGCCGGCGGCTTTGCCCCAGCGGTCGCCCTTGGGGTCCCAGCTGCCGGCGTGTTCGCCGGTACGGGTCTGGAACTCGAGGAGGACGTCGCGGATCTTGCGGTTCCACCAGATGCGGTGCTCGCCACCCATGTTGTGCATGGCGTAGGTGGCGTAGTACCAGTAGTAGAAATCCTTTTGCGGCCAGGTCGGCGCGAAGCGGCGGACGATGTTGGCGCCTTTGACCAGCAGGTGGCTGCTCACGCCCATGCCGTTGAATTGGCGGATGACCATGCTGGCCGAGGTCATGACCCCGAGGTGGGTCACCGTTTGCTGGTTCTCGTAATAGACCTCGCCGTTGGAATGCTGCGCGCCGCCCTCGTTGGTGACGCTGTCGAGGTAGTTGAGCGCCTGAGAAAAGACCCGGCTTTCAAATTTGACCTGGGCGAGCTTGGCGGTCTTGAACGCCTGGATGAACCAGGCGGTGACCGAGGTGTCGGTGCTGGCGGAATTCGGTTCATAGCGCCAGCCGCCGCTGGTGTTGACGGCTTTGGCGCTGAAGTCGATCGCGCGCTGGGACGCGCTCTGCAGGTTCTCATCGTGGGCCCGGCCGAAGGCCTCGCACACCGCGATGGTGCAGATCGCGTGGGTGTAGAGGTTCTCCCGCGATTCGCTCCAGAAACGGCCGTTGGCGTCCTGGTGCCGCAGGATGTAATCGAGGCCCTTGATCACGTTGCGGCGGTATTCGCCGCGCCGGGTGTTATGGCCGCCGCCCATGAAGGCGAGGCAGGATAGGGCGGTCACCGCCAGGCTGGCACTGGCCTCGCCCTCGTAGCGCTCGGCCTTCCATCCGCCATCTGCCTCTTGGTGGATGGCGAGCCAGTGCAGGGCGGCATCGACGGCGGTGCGCGCCTTGATCCCGCCGGACCGATCCATGGTGCGCATGAAGTCGCCGGTGCCAAAAAGGTTGATGTCCATCGGCCCAAGTTGGCCGCTGGCCTTGACTTCTTGCTCGCCGAACTGCTTGGGCAGGGCGGTGAGGTGCTTGCCGGGCCGCGGCGCCATCGAGATGTGGTGGACCATGGGCAGGTCGCTCGGGCGCGGCTCCTTGTATTTGAAGATGTCGGCCGGCTTGAGCGAGTCGGCGGCGATGGTGTTGAGCGCCACCGTCACCGTTTCGGAAACCTGGGTGATCTCGACCGGCGCCTCCTGGACCTCGACGTTGGTGGCGGTGACATCGATCTTGGGCGAGGTGATGTCGACGTTCTTGGACTTGACGATCTCCTGGGTGTTCTCGACCGGGTTGGGATCGGTGGTCATCTGGATGTTGGGACGTTCCTCCTTCAGGACCTCCTCCGGCTTCATCTCCTCCTGGCGCTCCTTGATGATGTCGCGCACCGGATCCTTGAGCTTCATCTCCTCGGGCTTGACGTCGGCGACCGAGAACTGGAACTCTTCAAGTTTTTTCAGCTTGTCGCCGACCCCACCCATCCGCCACACCAGCGCCCCGGCGGCGAAGGCGACGGCAGAGACCAGCCCGATCACCAGGGCGCGCTTGTCGAGAATGGTCTCGGCCGCAGCCGTACGCCGGCGGCGCTTGCGGTTCTCAGCGGGGATCTCGGCGGCGGTGGGCATGACAGGTTCCGATCGATCAGGACGTGGCGAAAAAGACGTGGCGAAAAAGCAGATGGCGAAAAAGCAGAGCGAATCGCAGGCTCAATCTTTGACCTCGACGGTGGCCGAGACCTTGGTGATTCCGGCCTGGGCGCAGGCGCTCATGACCGCAGCCACATGCTCCCATTTCACGTTGCGGTCGCCACGGATGACTACCTCCTGGTCGGGGTTCTTGACCTTGGCCCGACTCAGGCTGGTGACCATGCGCGGGACGCTCATGACCTCGTTCTCAATGTGGTAGACTGGCGGCTTGCTGCCGCCTTGGAAGCGGACGTTGACGATCACCGGGCGGGCAGGCGGGGCCTTCGATTTGACCTCTTTGCCCTGGGTCGGCAGGTTGATCGTGAGATCCTGTTCCAGGCTGTCGATGAACGAGGAGCACACCAGCAGGAAGAGGATGATGGCGAAGATGGCGTCGACCATCGGCGTCATGTCGATGCTCATCGCCTCGTAGGGTTCGCGGTCGAATTTCAGGGCCATGGGAGGTTCCTTGCCAGCGCTTCAGCGGTTCGGCCGGGCGGCTTTGCCCGGACGCGGGGCGGGCGGATCCTCGTCATCATCCTCGCGCCCGGCTTTCGCCTTCTCCGTCTCCTTTTCCGCACTGGTCGCCACCACATCGGTGTCCTCGTCGTCCTCCTCGTCGTCGTCCTGGGCGCCCTCGCCGACGGCTTCGCGGCGCTTGAGGGTCGCGATGCGGTGGATGAACCGTTCGCTCAGGATCTCGACCTCAGCGATCATGCTGTTGAGGTAGCTGTTGAAGAAGAAGAAGGAAAACAATGAGGGGATGGCGACGAACAGCGCGAAGGCGGTCGAGAACAGCTTGACCCGGATGCCGGCGGCAAGGATCGAAGCCTTGGCCGCCCCGGTGGTTGAGGCCACGCCTTCGAACACGATCACCATGCCGATGATGGTGCCGAGCAGGCCGAGCAGCGGGGCCGCCACCGAGATCACGTTGAGCAGCCGCACCGGGAAGCGCAGGCGGTTGATCTGGGCGCTGGCCGCGACGCTGACCCGTTCCTTGATGTCCTCCAGGTTCGACGAATGCCAGTGCGCGACCATGGCCCGACAGACCACCGCGAACAGGCCCTTGCGCGCGTAGGCGAGATCGGTGAAGCCTTCAATGTCGCCGGCCTTGAGCAGCTTCAGCCCGCGCTGTTCGAGATCCTGGTCGATCTGGCGCCGCCGCCGGAAGATCCAGATGCAGTTGATGGTCATGACCAGGGTCACCACCCCGAGCAGGGCGATGGGATGGAGGGCGGGACCGCCCTGGATGTAGAGGTCGAGCAGGGTCAGACTGGCGGCGATGGTCGCGGGGCCGGCCCCCTGGACGCGCTGGAAGCGCTGACCGGGTTCGGCGGTGCCGTTGGTGCGCTGGAGCACGAACGATCCGCCGTTCTGGCCCTTGGAGCTGATCCGCACCACCTTGAAGAAGGTCTTCTGGTCGTTGCGGTAGATGTCGCCTTCCGCCAGGGTGGTGATGTTCTCGTCGGTGTTGACCGGGAATTCCTTCTTGTCACCGGCTCCGGCGTCCTCGGCCTCGGCCTTGGCCTTGTCGTCGTCGACGATCACCTTGGTGAGATCGAGCGGTTTCTCCTCGACCGCCGCCGGCAAGGCCGGCGCGCCGATGCCTGCGAAAATGGCGAGGAAGGCCAGGAGGATGAGGGACAAGGGGATGGATCGCATGGTGGCTCCGGAGCGGACGGGAAGGCGGGTGGAAAGGCGGGTGGAAAGGCGGGTGAAAAGGCGGGTGGGAAGGCGGGCGGGGGATAGGAAGGCGGGTGGGGGTGGGAAAGCAGGCATGGTCACTTGTTAGCCGGACTCTTGGCGAGTTCCTTCTGTACCGCGACCAGTAGGGCGCGGGCCTCGTCGATGGCCTGGCGGTCGCCCTTGGGGAAGTCGCGCAGCAGGCGTTCGAGCAGATCGCGCGATTTCTCAAAGGCTTTGAGCTGTTGCGCGCAACGGGCCGCCTCAAGCAGGCTGGTCTCGCGGGCGAAGGTGGCGACGCTGGTCTCGAACCAGGTCATCGCCTCCTTGGGGTTCGGCGGTGGACCGCTGCGCACGGTGACCGCCACCTGGAAGGCGGCGTCGGCCTTGACGTCCTCGTAGGTGTCCGCCTTGGCCAGACTCTTGAGCACGGCCAGGCCCTCGGCGGTCTTGCCCTGGCCGAGCAGGCTGCGGCCGCTCAGCACCTCGAGGCGGGTACGCCAGTCGCTGCGCGGGAATTCGCGGTTGAACTGCTGGAAGCACGCGTCGAAGTCCTTCCAGGCCTTGGCCTCGATCCAGGCTCGGCCGGTCCAGATCGCGACTTCCTCAATCGCCGGGAAGCGGGGGTGATCGCGTTTGAGGATGGCCAGGGTCTTGCCGGCACCGGCGAAATCACTGCGGCGAAACTGGCTCTGCCCAGCCATGAACAAGGCCCGGTCGCGGCTGGGGTTCTTGGCCAGGGCGGGATCGTCGGCGAAGGGCTGCAGCGCCAGCGCAGCCTGGGTGAAGTCGTCCTTCTTGAAATGGAGGACGCCAAGATTGTAGCGGATTTCGCCTTGATCGAGATCCTTGGGCACCGGCAGGCGGATGCCATCCCAGCGTGAGGACCGGTTCAGGCGTTCTTGCGCCGGGATCGGGATCGCCTGGTTGGTCTTGGGGTCGAGCTTGTTCTCGCCGTATTCATCAAGGAGCGCGGCATAGGCGTTGACCGCGATCTGGTAGTTGTCGGCGGTACCGGCCTGGACCCCGAGGATCTTCAGGGCTGACAGGCGGAAACGCTGATTGCTCGGATCGCGCAGGCCGTCGAGGTACGGCTTCCAGGCGTTGATCAGGCGGGTGAGGTCGCCGAGCTCCTTGTACGCCGAACCGAGGGCATAGCGGGCGATGGGGACCTGGTCATCAAGTGCATAGGCCACGCGCTCCGGCTCGCTCAGCCGGCTGGGGTCGCGCTGATAACGATCCAGGAAGCATTGGAAGACGGCGGCGGCGCGCTCGTGCTCGCCGAGTTCGAGCCAGATCTGGCCGGCGCGCATCATCGCGGCACGGACATAGCGGACGGCGCTGTCATCGTTGGCGGCAACCCAGGGCTGCCAGTTCTTGGCGAATTCAGCCGGAACCAGGCTCTTGCACACCACCTGGGTCCACAGCGCCTCGGCCAGGGCCTTGCGGTTCTCTTTGGTCTCGCCGGCCTTGCCCTTGCCCAGTTCCAGGGCCAGCCAGTACTTCGCCTCGGGCAGCCAGCGGTTGCGCTCGGGCAGATTCTTCACCAGCCACTGGTAGGCGGCGACCATGTTCCTTTCATGGCCCTGCATGTACCAGGCCTGGGCGATGCGGCCGGAGGCATCCTGGATCTGCTTGGTCACTTCGTCATCGGCGGGGACGAAGGCGGCGGTGAAGTTGCCGTCGCCGTCCTGTTTCGGCCCATAGGTGATGATGAATTCCTTCCAGGACTTTGCCGCCTTGGAGAAATCCTTGCGCAGGTAGTGCAGCTCGGCGAGGTAGAACCGGGCGTTGCGGGCCACGTCCGACAGCGGCCCGGCGTCGGCGATGAGTTTTTCGGTATCAGCGATGGCGTCCTTCACCGCGTCGTCGCCGGCGACCCGGGTGATCATTCCCTTGAGGTAGTCGTTAGCCTTGGCCTGGAGTTTGACATCGGCTTTTTCTTCCAGCGCCTGTTTGCGGGTGATGTCGAACAGCTCCTGGTATTTCTTGCGGGCAAGGTTGGTGTTCCCGGCGATCTCGGCGATCCGGGCGACGGCCTCCAGGCCGGGCACGCGGTAGCGGTTGCTGCTGTCGGCCGGCAGGATGGAGATGGATTTTTCGTAGGCTACGATGGCGGTAGCCCAAGATTCCTTGGTGCCGCCATGGCCCAGGCAGTAGCCGTTCTGGGCGTGGCAGTAGGCGGTCAGGTCGGGCGTGAGGACCGTCACATAGGTCTTTAGGATCTGCTGGTATTCCACCGCCAGGGCGGCGGTCGCGACGGCGCTGCGGGGGTCGCGGGGATTGCGATTGCGGTCGAGCCGGCCCAGGGCCTGGTCCTGGATGGCGATGGCGGCCTCGGCGGCGGCCAGGGTGCCCGGCTGCTTGGCGATGATGTCCTTCCAGAATTGATCATCGAGGGTGATGTCGGGTCGCGCCTTCTCGCCCAGGGCGTCCTGGCAGGCGATGATCCGGCCGAGCACGTTGATCTTGGTGCCGAGCGAACGCAGCATGAGGTAATAATCGAGCGCGACGGCCCAGTTCTTCTTCAGGTAGTTGGCCTCGGCGAGGTTGAACCAGCACTGTTCCAGGATCTCGGTCTTGCGCGCGGTTTCGATGTCACGGACGAGGTTGGCCGCCACCTCAAAGCGCTGCAGGGCCTGGTCCTGATCCTTGAGGTCACGCTGCCAGATCTGGGCCGCCAGTACCAGCGCCTCGGCGGCGAAGGCGCGCAGCGAGGGCTGGGTGTACTTGCCGACCGCGTCGAGCGTCTTAGTTGCGCCGGCAAAGTCCTTGCGTTCGTGCAGGATCACCCCGAGCAGGTATTCGGCGGCGACCGCCTCCTGGCTGCCGGGGAAGCGCGTGCGTACCTGTTCGCACAATCCGGCCGCGACGTCGAGCTTGCCTTTCTGGCGGTTGAGCGCCGCGACCTTCAGCAGCAGTTCAGGAAGATGGACGTCGCTCGGCCATTTCTCGGCGAGGTAAGTGATCGCCTGGACCGCGTCGTCAAGTTTTTCCGCATGCAGCCACAGCAGGGCCAATTTGTAGGCCGCGACCGGGGCGAGCGGGGAGGTGCGCCGGCGCAGGATGTTGAACTTGGCGGCGGCGTCGTCCCATTTGGTCAGGATGGCGTAATAGCCCCCCGCCAGCATGAGGGCGTCGTCCTCGTACAAACCGCCGCCGCCGGCGAGGAGCTTTTCGAGGATGGCCACCGCCTCTTTGTGGTTCTTGAGCGAGGCCTGGAGCTTGCCGAGCGAGAACAGGGCCTCGTCGCGGCCGCGGAACTTGGCCTGGGTGTTGGCGACCGCAGTGTACTGCTCCACCGCCTCTTCCAGCTTGCCGAGGTCCTCATAGCAGCGGCCGAGCCGGTAACGCGTCTCGAAGGCCTGGCTGTGGTCGGGATAGCGCTTGAGGAAGTCTTCATAGACCTTGGCAGCCGCGCTGCTGTTGCCGTCCTTGGTCAGGCGCTCGGCCCCGACCAGGGATTCCTCCGGGGTCGCAGCCGTGAGCGGCGCCGGCAGCACGACGGCGGCGGCGAGGAGCAGGCCTGCGAGGCTGCCCCAGTGCCTGCCCCGATGCTCGGCGAGAGGATGTCGGGCACGCAACGAATCCGCCTTGGGGTGGAAGGCCATCGCTCAATTCTCTTTCTTGGTGTTTGGCTTCGCGTTTGGCTGCGCGTTGGGTACGGAGGTCGGGGTGACCACGGGGGCCGGCGTAGGCACCGCAACCGGCGCCGCATCACCGCCGGATTCGCCAGAAGGCCCCGGATTGCCGACCGGCTTGGCACCGATCCCGGGCGGCAGCCCGAGCCGGGCGCGCGCGCGTTCTGCATACGGTGAGAGCGGGAAGCGGTCGACGACCTGCTGCAAGCGTTCCCGGGCGAGATCCTTTCGGCCGAGCTGGTCGAGACATTCACCCAGATGGTAGGTGCCGCGCACCGCCGACTCGGCGGTGGTGGTGAACACCAGCAGGTATTCCAGGTTCTCGCGCGCCTTGTCCCAATCCTGGGTGCGCATGCCGATGCGGGCGAGCTGGATGAGCGCATCGGCTGCGAGGTAATCGTCGGGCGCCGAGGCGCAGGCCTGCAGGCGCTCGTTCGCCTTGGCCCAGCGCCCCTCGCGCACGTCGGCCTGGGCCAGGGCCCAGTAGTTCCAGGTCGCGCGGGCGTGATCGGTGCGCGGTCGCGCCTTGCGCAGGTCGTCGGGCAGGTCGAGGTAGGAGCGCAGGAAAGCGGTCTCCTCGGCCGGGAAGTCGCGCTCGCTGGCTTTGCCGGCGCTCAGCTTGCAGGCCCATTCCGCCAGGGCGGCGATGCGGCGTTCCGACGGCAGCGCGGCTTCTTTGGTCAGCAGCGCATATTGCTCGGCCGCTGCGCTGGCCTGGCCGGCGCGCATCAGGGCGCGGGCATAGGCATCGCGCAGGCGCTGCAGTTCCTCACCAGGCTGGGCCGAGGTCAGCAGCGGCTTCAGGCGATCCGCCGCCCCGGCGTAGTCGGCCATATCGAAGCGGATCCACGCGACCTCGATCTCGATCCGGCGCTTCTCGGCTGGATCCTTGGCCTCCTTGGCCAGGGTCTCAAGCATGGCGATGACCTCGGGGAAGCGCTTCAGGCCGCGGTAGACGGCCAGCATCAGGCCCTGGGTCTCGCGCCGGCGCTCGGTCTCGGGATAGCGCCGAAGCAGGAGCTGGGCGTTTTCCAGGGCCTGCGGCATCAGGCCATCCTTGCGGTAGGCCGAGGCGAGACGGAAGTAGGCCCGTTCGGCGATCGGGGGTTCGAGATTCTCTATCCGCACCGCCAGGCCCTGCTCTTCGAGCACGTCGCAGAGCAGATCGAAGCCGCTCTGCGCGATCGCAGGGCGGTTGATCGGGGTGAAGCCGGTCTGGGCGGTCGGGTCGAGCACCAGGTTCACGTGCGCCTGGATGCGCATGAAGTCGGTGAACTGGTCCGGACCCGCGTCCTTGAGCGCACCCGTCACCTTTTCGCCGAGGACGAACTGGGTGTCGTAGGCCATCAAGGCACGCACCGCCTCGCGATCGAGCTTGGGCTTTTCCGGCGGCTGAGCGTCCGGCACCTTAGTTTCAGGCGTCGCGCTGGCGGGCGCTGCTGCGGCAGGCGTCGCGCTGGCGGCCGGCTTGGCGTCCGGCCCCGGTTTGGGCCGGTAGACCACCACGCGCTCCTCGGCGGCGCGGGCGTAGTAGGTCACCGCCTCGTTGAACTTCTTCTCGTTTTCCAGGATCCAGCCGATCCAGAAATTGGCCTGGTGCCAGTATTCATACGCCGGCTGGTCGAAGACCTTGAGGTATTCGCGCAGGATCGCGCGCATGCGCTCGTAGTCCTTGAGGCTGTAGAAGTTGATCGCGACCATGAACAGAGCGCGTTCGCCGTAGTTCGACTTGGGGTCGAGCTTGCGCACCTTGTTGAAGCAGTCCTTGGCGAATTCGTACCATTCGCCGGCGACATCCTGGCGCACCACCTGCGCCTGCAGGCTCTGGCTGGCGAGCAGGGTGGTGAGCACCTCGGCACAGGACTGCTGCTCTTTCCCCGCATCCTTGAACTCAGCCGCGAGCTTGCCTTCCTTGTCGATCCCCGGGGTCCAGGTGACTCGCAGCCGGGTCGCGGCCTCGATCTGCTTGAGGATGTCATAAAGCATCGGCGCGCGGCCCGGGGTGTTGATCCGGCCAATCCGCGCCGCGAGCTGGGGGAAGCGGGCGAGGCCCTGGTGGCTGTCATAGATTTCCAGCACCCGCACCCGTTCATGGTCAGGATCATCCTCGGCGGCGGCGGGCGGCTCGATGGTCGGCTTGCCACCGCTGAGCCCGACATCAAAGGCGACCCGGAAGGCAGGATCAAGAATGCGATCGAGCGCCTCGGCCACGGTCTGCGAACCATCAGCCAGGTCGCGCCGGGTCGTCGCCAGCCAGCCGGCGATGGTCTTGGGGTCGGTTGGATTGGACTTGGAGTTGGAGTTGGAGTTGGAGTTGGAGTGAGTCCAGACCAGGGGGATGCCGGCAGTCTTGCTCAACGCCACCAGCGCCTCGCCGGCCAGCACCTGCTTGCCGCCATTAGGCCAGGTCAACTCGACGCGCTTGCTCAGGGGCGCATAGGTCCGGCGCACCTCGTCGCCGAGATCGATCCCGGCCTTGGCCCCGATCTGGATGACATAGGAGCTGAGATCGCGTGCCTTCAGCGCCTCGCGGCCGGCCCGGCTGTAGAGGCTGCCGGCGGTGAAATACAAGCGGGTGAGATCCTCGGCGGCGAGTTCGCGGCCGCGATCCGCGACCCCGGCATATTGTTTGCCCGCCTCGGCAAAGCGGCTCTGGTCGCGATACCAGTCGCCGAGATCGAGGGCGAGCTTCTGGAAGCGCGGATCGGCGCCGTATTCGCCTTCGAGTTCCTGATAGCGCGCCTCGGCCTTGATCCGGTGCTCCGGCACCGGCGATTTCAGCATCGCCTCAAGCAGGGCGAGTTCGATGCTCTTGACCAGCTCCAGGCGCTTGGGCGGCACCGTGGCGCGGGCCTTCTGCAGGATCGCGACCGCAGTTTCGGCCTTGGCATCCTTGCGCCAGACCGGTGCCACCTCGCCGCGCTTGGGTTCAGGCGGCTGCACCGAGGCGATCTCGGCGCTGCCGCGCAGCAGCCCGGCCTCGGCGCGCAGCGCGGCCCACGATTCCTCAGCGAGGCCGGCACCGGTGAAGGCGCGCTCATCGAGCAGCCGGTCACAGGCCGCTGCGGTGGCCATCCAGTCGGGGGCCTTGAGCACTTTCCTGGTTTTTTCCTCGACCAGGGTCTTGGCGTGATGGCGGGCGAGGCTGAGCAGGGATTCCGCCGCCTCGCTGCTGCCCGGACGATCCTTGGCGGTGCGTTCCCAGAGCTTGAGCTGGTCGTCGGCGCTGCGGGCAAAGGCGGTGTCCTGGCCCTTGCTGGTCAGGACCGCGATGTGCTCGGGCGCCTTCTTGGTCTCGGGCGCGAGCGGAAAGCGGGTGAAAAGCTGAGCGAAATATTCGCGCGATTTGGCGAAATGCGCCGCCGCCTGGGCCGGGCGGGCATCCAGGCCCTGATCGAGTTCGAACTTCCCGAGGTGGAACAGAGCATTCGCGGCGTAGGCGGTATTGCCGGTCGCCAGCACCCTTTCATAGCATGGCGCAGCCTGGGTGGTCAGCGCCTTCTCGCGATAGAGGTCGCCCAGGGTGTTCTGCACCTGGGCGTAGCCCTGGGAATCGGCGCCGACCTTGCGCAGCCAGTTCTCGACCTTGGCGGGATTGCCATCGGACTTCGCCTTCTCGCTCAGGCCAAGGAGCAGGAACATGTCGGATTTCAGCCCCGAGGCCGGCACCAGATCAATGAAGCCATCGCGCAGGAGCTGCTGTTGCGCACCGTTATGATCGCCGGTCTCATATGCCAGCTTGGCCAGGAGCAGTCGCGCCTTGGCCATCACGGCGCTGTCGAAACGCACGGTTTCCAGGTGCTGGCGCGCCTCGGGGATCTTCTTGCGCTCCAGGTACAAGGCCCCGAGCTGGAGGCAGACCTGATCATGCGCGGCGCCCACCGCCGCCGGAACCTGGGCCCGCTGGGACTCGGCCTGCTGAATCTGTTTTCGCAGCCCGTTGAGGATCCGGGCGAAGAGATCGAACGCCTTGTCGGCCATCCCGTTCTGGGCGAAGAAATTGCACAGGATCTGGTCCGCCTCGGTCAGGGTGTTGGCCGCGATCTTGCCGCTGTCGGCGTAGAGCTTCTGGTGGATCCCTTCGAGTTCGGCCTGCACGCCGCGACCGCGCGGGGCGAGGATGCTCATCTTATAGACCAGCAGGGTGCCGACCTGGGCGTCGACCGCGCGCTGGGCCGCGTAGCCATCGATGCGTTCAAGCGCGGCGGTGAAATCACCGAGCCGGTAGAGGGCGCAGGCGAGCCGATAGTCCGCTTTGGCCTTGTCGGTGGCAGAGCTGAGATTCTTCAGCGCCTTGGTGAAGGCAGTCCGAGCCGGATCATACTGGCCGGCGCGGTAGTGGGCTTCGCCCAGCAGGAGGAACTGGGTGCCGCAGGCGTCCTCGGATTTGCCCTGGATGTCGGCGGTCAGCAGCTTGATCGCATCGTTGAAGCGGCGGGTCTTGATGAGTTCGCCGGCCTGCGGCAGGACATTCTGGTCGGCCGCCGCCAGACTGCCGGCGAACGCGCAAAGACTGGCGACGAGCAGGCCGGTACGGAAGCGCATGGGATACTCACTCGCTGATGGCTGGTGAGGGCGAGATGACGGTCAGCCTCATCATACCCTTGGAAGGGGATCGCGTTGAAAAGAATCTTCATGGGCTTGCCGGGTTGTAGATCCTGTGGCAGAGCAGGCGACCGATGGGCGCAACCAGACCGCCCGTGGGCAGCCTGCGGCATCGTATCCGCCCCAGCGACCCTGGGGGGTCGTTACCAACTTGATCCATGATCCTTCATTCCCTGGGTTCCCCCATGCCAGATGCTTCCGACCACCTGAAGATCCAATGCCCGGCCTGCCAGCTTCGGATCAAGTTTCCTGCGCACCTGGTGGGAAAAACCGCCAAATGTCCGAAATGCGGCGCTTCTCTGCGCCTGGAAACACCACACCGGGATCCTACCGTTCCTCCATCCCCAATTCCTGAACCGGCCTCAAATGCCGAGCCAGCCCCAATTGCCGAGCCAGCCTCTGGTGCGGAGCCTGACTCCGGCCTGAGGCCAAAGGTACCGCCCAAGCCGGACGCCGCTCAACCGGAGTCGGGATCCCGTGCTGCCGCTGGGGCTCCGACGGTGCCGCGTTCCCGCCGCCGGAAGGTGGTCGCAGCGGTGCTCGCCCTCATCGCCGGATTGGTGACCGTTGAACTGGCGTGGCGACCGCTTCGTGGTGCGCCCAACGGAACCGTCTCTGCCACCACCGCCACCACCTCCACGTCCGCCGCCACCGCCACAACGATCGGTAAAACCAGTCAATCGGCTCCGACCGTTTCCCGCCCAGGTCAAGGAGGCGATGATCGGGCTGTCGTCGCTGCCTCTGACCCACCCCGGACGACTTCTCGCGATGATGGAGCGGCGGAACACCTGATCCGGGGCAGCGATCCTTGCATCGTCTCCACCGGCGCCACCCGGGCCCTGGATGCCAACCTGATGAGCAGGGATGGGCAGTACGGGACCGCCGCCAGTAAATTCACCAGCACCCTCACCTTCACCGGCAGCGGCGTGCGCTGGGTCACCTGGAATGATTCGAATCGCGGCTTCGCCGAAGTCTGGATCGACGGCAAGAAGGAGGCTACGGTCGATCAGAAGACTCCTGGGCCTGTCTATAAAGCGACGATGTTCACCAAAACCTGGCCCAGCGAAGACCGGCACACCATCCGCATCGTCGCCACCACCGACCGCACCACGGTCGACGCATTCCTGGTGACAGCGAAGGAACCGCCTTGCCTGGAACTGCCGCCGGGAAAGCCGGTTGCGGATGCGCAGCCCGGACTCGTCGCCGAATATGCCGCCTGCAAGGGAAACGCGGCATTTTTCCCCCCGGAAGGCCGGGCCGAGGCCAGCGTCACGATCCAGGCGATGCCGGTCGTCGACCTGCAATCCACCCATTGGGGGACTGCCCCCTTGCGCAAGCATTTCGCGGTCCGCTTCACCGGCATCCTGCGCATCGCCCGGGCCGGGGTCTACGCATTCTATCTCTCTTCTGACGATGGTTCGCGTTTGCTCCTCAACCACACCTTGGTTCTCGAGGGCGGAAATTCCTTCAACAAGGTTGCGAGCCGGTTGCGGCTGGTACCCGGAGACTATCCGATCCAGATCGATTTCTTTCAGACATCCGGATCATTCCACCTGCTCGCCGGCTGGATCCCCGCCGGCGGCGAACCCGAGGCCCTGCCGCCAGGGGTACTCTTCCATCGCCCGGTAGCCAATCTCAAGAAAGCCGAGGTGGCCTCGCCCATGCGCGAGGCGCTCATCGACGACTGGCGCCGGACGACCGTCCGGACGGCCATCCTCGCCAATGCGCTGGCCGTCCAGGAGGACACCGTCACGGCGACCCATGCCGACCTGGCTCCAAGCCGCAACGCCCTGGAGTCCGCGCGCCAGAACTTTGCCACGGCCCAGCAGCAGGTGGCCGAGGCCGAGCGCGCCTTCGCCGCCGCCCGAACCAGCACCCTTGACCGCAATGGCCGCCGCCAGGATCTGCGCCAGGCCCAGGAACGTGAACAAAAACTGCTGGAGAAACTCAACCATCAGATCGGGGCTCTGCCGCAGGACTGAGGACGGCGGGAATAAAACAACGAACCGCGAGCCGTGACCGCGAGAACTATCGGTGCTGATCCATCGAAAGCACGTTCACGGCGATCCACCGCGATGCGGCCGCTTGGTCGGGCACGAATCGCACCCACAGCCGGGGCCGCCTTTGCGGAACGTGCGCCAGGCCAGGAATCCCAGCCAGGCGGCGCACAGGCCGACGACGATCAGGGCCATAGCAGTTTGAGCGGTCTGCATGTCAGCCGCCGAAACCCAGGCGCAGGCCGAGCTGGAACACCGCGAAGCAGACGATCCAGGCGAGGGCGTTCATGTAGCCGATCTGGACCAGCGGCCAGGCCCAGCCGCCGGTTTCGCGCCGCACCACGGCGGTGGTGCTGACGCACTGCATCGCGAGGACGAACCACACCAGGAGCGAAATCGCGGTCAGGGTGGTCCAGACCGGTCTGCCATCGGGATGGTGGTCAGAGCGCAGAGCCTGCTGGAGGTTCTGGGTGTCCTCGCCGTCGCCGACGCTGTGCACGATGCCCATGGTCGAGACGAACACTTCGCGCGCGGCGAACGCGCCGACCAGGCCGATGCCGGTCTTCCAGTCGAAACCCAGCGGCGCGATGACTGGTTCGATGACGTGGCCGAGGCGGCCGGCGAGGGAGTGCTCCAGCGCGGCGGCGGCGACCTTGCGGTCGGCCTCGGCAGCAGCGGTTTTCGCGGCGTCCGTGCCTTGGCCGGGCGCAACGGCGGCAGCGACCGGTTTCCCCGGATCAGGGAACGTGCTCTGCGGCCCTGGGGCGGGAACTGTGGCCGGAATTGGGGCCGCCGGTGCCGCCACAGTGACGCTGGCGCGGATCGCGGCCTCGCGTTCCGCCGGCAGACCGGGGAAGGTCGCGAGTGCCCACAGCACGACGCTGAGGGCGAAGATGATGGTGCCGGCGCGGACCAGGAATTCGCGCGTCTTGCCCCAGACTGCGAGCGTGACCTGCTTCGCTTGCGGTACCTGATAGGTCGGCAGTTCGAGGATGAACGGCGTCGCCGCGCCGATGCGTGCGAACAGTCGCACCGCGAGCGCGGTGAACACCGCCGCGAGGATGCCCAGGACATAGGCGCCCATCAGCAGCAGGCCCTTCTGCCACCAGGCCCACGGCGCGAAGAACGTCTCGATCATCAGGCCGTAGACCGGCAGGCGGGCGCTGCACGACATGAACGGCGCGACCAGAATGGTGGCCAGGCGTTCGCGCCGGCCGTCGATGGTGCGGGTGGCGAGGATCGCCGGGATGGCGCAGGCGAACGAGGACAGCAAGGGGATGAAGCTTTTTCCATGCAGGCCGATGCGCGCGAGCAATCGGTCCATAAGAAACGCCGCTCGCGCCAGGTAGCCGGAGTCCTCTAGCAACGCGAGGAAAGCGAAGAGCAGCACGATCTGCGGCACGAACCCGACCACGCCGCCGACCCCGGCGATGACGCCGTCTTTCAGCAGATCGGTGAGCAGCCCCGGTCCGATCCAGGCGGTGAGATTGCCGCCGAGCCAGTCCATGCCGGCGTCGAGCACCTCCTTCACCGGTGCGGCGATGAGGAAGATAGCCGCGAACAGGCTCGCCATGATCAGCGCGAAGATGCCGAGACCGAGCACGGGATTCAGCAGCACCGCATCCGCACGCTCGGTCAGGCTCGGCGTCGCCGGGCCGGCCACGACGCAGCGTGCCACCACGCCGTCGATCCAGCGGTAGCGCGCCTCGATGTCGGCCTGCACCGCGTCGGTGCGCGCGGCCGCCAGGCGGGTGCGGGCGGCTTCAAGATGCGGCTTCACGCCCGGGTCCGCGCGCAGGCGATCGAGATCGGGCGACGGATCGTCGAGCAACAGGCGCCGGGCGGACACCGGGCTGGCGCCGCAAAATGCTGACAAAGGAGCAATTTCGCGCTCTAGCGCTTCGACGCTCGCCCACGGTGCGGGCAGCGCGTCAGGGCCGGTGGCCAGAGCGCGCTCGATGGCTGCGCGCAAGGTGTCGATGCCGGTGCCCTGGCTGCCCACGACCGGGATCACCGGAACGCCAAGCGCGGTCGCGAGCGCCGCCGCATCGATGCGGGCGCCGCGGCGTTCAGCCACGTCGGTCATGTTGAGGGCGACGACCAGTGGCAGGCCGAGTTCGCTGAGCTGGCTGAACAGGAAGAGATTGCGCGCCAGGTTGCTCGCATCGACCACCGCGATGAGCGCATCCGGACGCGGGGTGTCCGCGCGCAGCCCGCGCAGGACCTCCATCGCGACGCGTTCATCCGGCGACGCCGGCACCAGGCTGTAGGTGCCCGGCAGGTCGATTACGTCGATCAGTCGCCCTGCTACCACCGCGCGGCCGGTCTTCTTCTCGACCGTGACGCCGGGATAGTTGGCGACGTGCTGGCGCAGCCCGGTCAGCGCGTTGAACAGCGTCGTTTTGCCGCTGTTGGGGTTTCCCGCGAGGGCGACGGTGGGGATGGGGGATGGATGGGGGATGGAGGTCATGCGTCGGTTTTCATCAAGGAATCAGGCTCAAACTTGGGCAGATACGCCTCGGCCAGGCTGGAGCCTGGCGGTCCCAGGGTCGATGCCGGGAACCTGCCCTGGGACCGCCACGCTCCAGCGTGGCACGGCGCGTCGCTAGCAAGATGAATCGAGGGAATTCGGCAGCTATTCCAGGCCCACTCCACCCGGGCACGACAATCACTCCCGGGTGCAGGCGACGTGGGCGGCTTGTTCCGCGCGCAGACTCAAAAGGTACCCGCGTACTTTGAGCTCAATCGGATCACCGAGCGGTGCGCGGCGGACCACGTTCACCTCGATCCCCCGGGTCAGGCCCATCTCCAGCAACCGACGGCGCAGGCCGGTGTCGCCGGCCACGCTGTTGATGCGGGCGCGACTGCCCGCTGGCAAAAGATCAAGCCGGGTCGGCACGGTCGGGGTATGGGCAGGGGCGGCAGAGACGCTGGCGGTGGCGAGGCTCATGGGCGGCACGCTACCTTATTGAGAACCACTTGCAACTACGACAGGGTTGCGCCATCAAGGCGGGCCCCGCTGCGCGCCGCCAGGTGCTCGAACCAGGACGAGCCGAAATGCACGCGACCCCAGGCCAAAAGCTGGATGCGCGCGACCGGCGTCGGCTGCGGATCGTCCTGGATCGCGGCCGCGAGCGCCACCGCCTCGGCGGCGACCACCCAGGGCCGGTCGTGTTCTTCCGGATCCAGGCGATCTTCGATCGCCCTGCGATCGAGCGCGACGTGGGCGGCGAACAGCAGTTCAGGCTGGACCAGCTGGTCGTCCTCGACCAGGCCGAGGCAGTCGAGATGCAGCAGGTCATCGTCCTCGAGTCCGGCCTCTTCGGCCAATTCGCGCCGGATCTCGCCAGCCACATCGTTCGCCCGTGCTGGTTCGACGCAGCCGCCGAAAGGATGCACCCGGCCTGCATACAGCGCCACCCGCTGGCTGCGCCGACCCAGGATCAGCCAGTTGTCGGCGGTGACGACGACGGCGCTGACCCCGAGCGGATTCGCCCGGCGCTCACGCGGCAAGGTGCGATCGCGGCAGTTCGTGCCCCAGAACCAGCGATAACTCGTCGGACTGAGCGCGAGGTCGAGCCGGCCGGCGCTGGCGCGGTGGCCTTCCAGCCGGGCGAGCGGCCCGTCGAAAAGGTGCTTGCCGGTCTTCGCCGCCTCGGCCAGGGCGGCGGCCCAGGAATTTTCCACGCGGGTGGTGTCGGCCGCCGTGGGCCGGAAACCGCTCGGCACGGACAGCGAGCAGACCTGCTCCGGCGTCCAGCGGCCGAGGGCTTGCACGGTGATGGCGGGATCCGGTTGTCCTGGGGCCGGTGTCATCGCTGAAACCGCTTGGCCAATTCTTCCCAACTCAAATCGAGCGTGGTCGGCCGGCCGTGCGGGCAGTGCTCCATGTGCTCCATCTCGAACAGCATCCGCACGAGTTCGAGCTGTTCATCGGCGTTCAGAATCTGCCCAGCCTTGACCGCCGCATGGCAGGCGGCGCGATGCGCGAGGCGGGTGCGCAGCAGGTCGATCCCGCCGCCCGTGGCGACCTCTCCCAGGAAGGCAGCCCAGTTCAGCCGCCGCAGCGCCTGCGGATGGGCGTGGACGTGGACCTCGGTCGCGCCGGCGACTTCCAGGTCGATGCCCAGGTTGGCGAGTTCGTTGACCAGCGGCCGCAGGCCCGCGACCTCGGCCGCGTCCAGGCGGACGACCAGCGGCACCAGCAGTTCCTGGCGTCCGCCCGCGAACGGATCCGCGTCGCCAGCCAGGGAATTGAACAGGGCTTTTTCATGCAGCGCGTGTTGATCGACGAGACGGATGCCGTGCTCGGTTTCGATCAGCAGAAACATCCGGTTGAGCTGCACGACGCGCCGGACTGAAGGCAGATGCTGCGTCGCCGCGACGCGGGCGGCGTCGGGCGCAGGTGCCGCTGGTCCCGTTGGCACCGGCGTGGCCGCGGCATCGGTGGCTGGCGGAGCAGAAGGGAGTGGCGCGGAGGAGAGCAGCGCGGAGGGGGTCGGAAATGGTCCCGCCTGATACGCGATCGCAGGTTCCTGCGTTTTCAGCGGCCGATCCGGCACATCAAAGCCGGCGATGTGGTCGGCGGCGGGAACCGGCCGCGTGACCTCGGGCGTCACCACCGGCGTCGCTGGCAGGAAGCGCTCCTGATACACTGGCGCCGCTGCCTTCACCACCGTGCGCGACAGGATCGGAGAGTCGGCGGTTGGCGCTGGCGCGGCCGGGGCCGCCGGCTGCGGCCGGTCGGCGGGCGTGAGCAACGTGAAGCCGCCCGCGTGCTTGGCCACCGCCGCGTTGATCGCTTTGGAAACCAAGGAAAACACATCACCTTCGCGGCGGAAGCGCACCTCGGACTTGGTCGGGTGCACGTTGACGTCGACCTGCGACGGATCGAGGTCGAGGTGGAGAAACACCGTGCCGTGCAGGCGCGGTTCAAGGAATCCCTTGTAGCCCTCGCGCACCGCCACGATCAGGATGCGGTCCTTGACGAAGCGGCCGTTGAGAAAGAGGTACTGCCGCTTCGCGGTCGGCCGCGCCTCGCGCGGGTGCGCGACGAAACCGCTGACCTGCATCGCGTTCGCCTGCTCTGCCACCGCGATCAGGCTGCCGGCGACCTCGGGGCCGAACAGCGCGGCGATGCGTGCCTCCAGCGTCGATGCCGGTGGCAGGTCGATATCGGTGCGGCCGCCGACTTTTAGCCGGAAGCCGACCTTGGGATGCGACAGCGCCAGGCGCACCACCTGGTCGTGGACGTGGCCAGTTTCCGACGCCTCGCTTTTGAGGAATTTCAGCCGCGCCGGCACGTTCCAGAACAGGTTGCGCACGCTGATCCGCGTGCCCGGCGACATGGCGCACGGCTGGTAGGTGGTCTCATTGCCGCCGGTCAGGCGGACCAGCTGCCCCGCGATGGCGTCGTGCGGGCGCGAGGCCAGTTCCATCTCGCTCACCGCCGCGATCGACGGCAGGGCCTCACCGCGGAAACCCAAGGTCGCGATGCGGAACAGGTCGTCGGAACTTGACAGCTTGGACGTCGCATGGCGGCTGATCGCGCGGCGTAAATCAGCCGGACGCATGCCGTGGCCGTCGTCGCTGACCTCGATCAGGCGGCGACCGCCGTCCTCGATCTCGATCTGGATCCGCGTCGCGCCGGCATCCAGGCTGTTTTCGCCGAGTTCCTTCACCACCGCCGCCGGGCGTTCGACCACCTCGCCAGCGGCGATCTGGTTCGCGACCTGCTCGCTCAGTTGGATGATTTCGGGCGGGGCGCGCATGGGCGAAGCGTAGACGCGCCGTGCGCGAAACCATCCAGCCCGCCCCGACCTGGGTCCTGCGCCTTGGGTCTGTGGCAACAATTCCTCGGAAATGCTTGCCGACGCTTGCGCCTGGGACCGCCAGGCTCCAGCCTGGCCGTGAACACGAGGTGTCCAACCCAATCATGAATCACGAGAAAACCTAGATTTCCAGCTCAGATTACCGAACCAGTCAGCGATCATTTTTCCGATCCGTTCCGGACCGGCTTCCCATCAGATGGTCGCGCGTTGCTGGCTTGACGTCGCATGCGGGAGGACTCGACTGCCGCCAGAGGACCACCCCATGCCCGACCTCGCCATCATCGGTTCCGGCCCCGCCGGCTACACCGCCGCCATCTATGCCGCCCGCGCCAACCTCGCGCCGCAATTGTTCACCGGTCGCCAGGCCGGCGGCCAGCTCACCACCACCACCGAGGTCGAGAACTTCCCTGGTTTCCCCGAGGGCATCCAAGGCCCCGAACTCATGGCCCGGATGGAGCAACAAGCGACCCGGTTCGGCACCGTGGTGAAGATGGGCTGCGAGGTCACCGCGATCACCCGCGCGGCTGACGGCACCTTCACCCTCGCCTGGAGCGATCTCTTCCAGGGAACCGACGAAAAAGCCCAGTTTCGCGCCATCATCATCGCCACCGGGGCAAGCGCGCGTTACCTCGGCCTACCCGGCGAAGACGACTTCCTGACCGACAAGCCCGGCCGCAAGCACGGCCTGACCGCCTGCGCGACCTGCGACGGCGCGTTCTACAAAAACGTGCCGGTGGCGGTGGTCGGCGGCGGCGACACCGCGTGCGAGGAAGCCAACTTCCTCACCCGCTTCGCATCCAAGGTCTACCTCGTGCATCGCCGGGGCGAACTGCGCGCCAGCAAGCCGATGCAGGCGCGCGTGCTCGCCAACCCCAAGATCACCCCGGTCTGGCACCAGACCCTGGGCGGTTACCACGTCGACGCGAAGCAGAAGCTGGAAGCCGTGACCCTGGTCGACCTGCGCGACCAGAAGACCAGCCGGTTGGAGGTGAAGGGCGTCTTCATGGCGATCGGCCACACGCCGAACACTGCGTTCGTGAAGAACGTGCCTGGCCTCAAATTCGACGAAAACGGCTACCTGGAGGTCGAGCACGGCTGCCAGACCGGCGTCCCCGGCCTGTTCGCCGCCGGCGACGTGCGCGACCACCGCTATCGCCAGGCGATCACCGCCGCCGGCATGGGCTGCATGGCGGCGCTCGAGGCCGAGCACTACCTCGCGAGTTGAGTAGCGCCGGCTTCAGCCGGCACGAAGGGGCTTGGCCATTCGGCCCCAATGTCACGGAAACGATGGTAAAACGCTTGCGCCTGGGAGCGCCAGGCACCAGCCTGGCCCTCGCCACTGTGAGGAGCGAAATCCGGTAATTCACTGCAAATGACCACTCATGCCCGAGTTGGGCCGCCCGGCGACCACGCACCAATGGCCAATCCCCAGGCGGCGGGTTGAAACCCGCCGTCCGTGCCGGCTGAAGCCGGCGCTACGGCGAAGGGTTTCCATCGCGTAAGAATTTCCGCGCCAACGCCTCCACCCGCTCCAGCAGATCCGTCGCAGCCCCATCCAGCCACACGATGTCGGGGAAACGCCGGTACCACGTCATCTGGTGCTTTGCGAGGTGCCGGGTGTTGCGTTCGACCAGCGTCCTCGCCGTCGCCAGATCGTGCTTTCCGTCAAGGAAATCCAGCGCTTCCTTGTAGCCCACCGCCTGGCGCGCCTCGGGGCAGAGCCGGTCTTTCAACCCGCGCACCTCGTCCACCAGGCCGGCCGCGAACATCGCTTCGCAGCGCTTGGCGATGCGCTCATGCAGCACCGCGCGGTCCCACTGCAAGCCGATCTGGAGCGCCGTGAGATCCGTTCGCCGCCGCCGGTCAGTCGTGTGAAACGACGAATACGGCCGGCCAGTCAGGCGGAACACCTCCAACGCCCGCACGATCCGGCGCTGGTCGTTGGGGTGGCGCCCGGCGGCATAGACAGCATCGACGCGCAGCAGTTCCGCCCACAGCGCAGCCGGATCGGCGATGAATGCCGCGTTCAGTGCCGCGCGCACCGTCTCGTCACGCGGTGGCCCGGCGGACAACCCTTCGATGAGCGCCTTGGTGTACAGCGGGCTGCCGCCGGCGACGATGGCCGGGGCGCCGCGCGCTCGCAGCCCCGCAAGAACCCCCTCCGCCAAGTCAAGCCACCGGCTGACATCGCAGCGGTCGGCGGGGTCGAGCACCGACACCAGGTGGTGCGGCGCCAGGGCGCACTCGGCCGCACCGGGCTTGGCGGTGCCGACATCCATTCCCCGGTACACCGCCATCGCATCGGCGCTGAGGACCTCGCCCCCCAGCCGGGCCGCCAAACGCGCGGCCAGCAAGCTTTTTCCCGACGCAGTCGGGCCGATGACGACAATGATGCGGTGGGCGGCGGGCACGCCGGCAGCATCGCCAGGATCGACCCGAACCAAGGCCGAACCGGCGGTATCAACCGCCCGAGAACCCCTTCAAACCCTGTCCAGCCGCATTGCACAGCCACTGAGACACGACGAGGACACCCCCAGACCTACGCCTTCCCTACCGCTGCGGCTTCTACGATCCAGCCAAGCAAGCCCGCCAATCGCCACACCCCTTGCCGCCCCGCGGCGGTCCCTCTTTGCCTCACGCCTTCTTCGCCCGAAAGGCCAGCCCATGACCCGTTCGCTCCTTCGCGCCTTCGCCACCTGTGCCCTCATCCTCGCAACGTCCATGTCCGGGATGTTCGCCCAGGATCCGGTGCCGACGACACCGACGAGTCAGGACAATGTCAAGCGCTTGCTGTTCATCCGAGTAAACTTTCCCGATGATCCGCGTGAACCCGATTCCTACGCGACCGCCCACGCGTTGTCGGAAGACGTCGCGGCGTGGTACGCCGAATCATCTTACGGACTGATGCAGATCGCGACCACGGTCACCGAAGTTCTGACCATGCCCCGGCCGTGGCGATACTATCCAGAACTGACCATGTGGCCTACTTCCCCAGCACGCGGGATGGAAGTCAATGATCCGGCAATCGGACCCCCCGCATTGCATGATGATGCCAGAGCGGTCGCCGCTGCGGCGGGTTACGACGTTGCTGGTGCCTATATTGTCACCGTGCGCCATCGCCGCATATGGAGTTTCGGTGGCCTGGGCGGTGGTTTGAAGACGTGGCTGCAGGTCGATTCGGTGCCGGTACAGTGTCATGAGATAGGCCACGCCATCGGGTTGGACCATGCGGATCGCTGGGATAATACCGCCGCGTCAGGAAGTCCGACCGACAAGGACCTCGACCGCATCACCGTGATCAACGCTAACGCGACTGGCGCCAATGGCTACAGGTATGAGCAGGAAGTGGTTTCGTATGGTGATCTCTGGGATAATATGGGCTCCGGTGGCACCGGGCATTGGAATCCAATCTATAAAAGTTACGTGGGGTGGTTGACCGGCGACCGCATCGTTACCGTTACCACAAGTGGGCGTTACAAGGTCTATTCTTACAATCAGCCCTACCTGGAAGATGGCCGGACCTATGCGCTCAAGATCCAGCGCAATCAGCAGCAGACCTATTGGGCCGGTTTACGCGGCTACTTGCCAGACATGATCTATAAGCAGCAACCCGGTGAGAGATACCTTCATTCCAGCCTGCTTTTATGGATGGAAGGTTGGGATTCCCAACGTGAACAACTGCCAGAAGATGGTGCAAAGGTCAGCTGCCTGCTTGATACCACCCCCGGCACGCCGGCTGCGACCAGTGGTACCGATGAGGATGGTGCCTTGATCCAGGCTGGCTCTCTGGCTGACGCCGGAATCGAGGTCAATCGCACCTACTCCGACCTTGCTGCCGGCATTCACATCACCGTCACTGATCGAAACGAAACCACGCCGCAATCCCTGGATGTCGTGGTCAACTTGGGGACTTTCCCGAGCAACCACGCTCCAGAGGTTAGCGACATGACCGTCGTCATCCCGGCGGTGACGTCGGATCCGCAAGTCGTCAAGGCAGGGGCGATCCAGGTGGCCTACAATGGCACCGATGCTTTCACCAAGGACGTGACGTTCAGCGTGACCGGAACCGATGCCGATGGCGATGAACTTGCGTATTGGTGGGATTTCGGTGATTCCACCCCGAACTCGGTCCGTAACGGTTCGACGGTCTCGCATAAATGGTCCCAGAGCATTATTCCACGCCTGTTCCCCACCAGCATCAGCGATCTGCGTCGTGGGGCCCAGTTCACAGTCACCTGCGTCGTCACGGACATGAAGGGCGGTACCGCCCGGATTTCCAAGGTCGTCAACATCGGCCAGCCTGCCTATCCGGGTATTGACTCCAGTGATATCAATGGTCGCCAGACGTTCATCGCCACCGGTCGGGTCACCGACCAGCAGGGCAACCCGATGACCGGCGTCTTGGTGACCCGCGTCGGTGGTGCCGACTTCCGTGGGGTCTGGACCGACAGCGATGGCATGTTCCGCCTGTCTGGGCTCGTGTCCGGCAACATCGTCATCCAACCAAAACTGGAGGGTTGGCATTTCATCGGCAAGGATGTTGCCAAGCCCTTGCCGTCACCGATCTCCATCCCCAACCACGACATCCAGGATGTGAATTTCATCGCGCATCATCGCCAGTGGGTGAAAGTCGAAGCCCTGAATCCGACCATCACTGAAGGTGGATCCCCTGGCATTTTCCGCATTACTCGCACCGGGCCGACCCCGCACAATGACACGGATTACGTCCTCAATTCCTGGAACGACACCACCGACTTGGTGGTAAGAATTTACACCGAGGGAGGTTTTGGTGATGGCAATTTCATCGAACTCGACCGGTGGGACCGGTTCGTCCGACCAAATCCCGACAATCGGTTCTATTATCGTCCCTTCCCGGTTACGGCCATTACAACGCCCGGACTTCCAACGCTGAACGCCCCGCGGAATTTGAACGGTGCCGTTGCGGGTGGAGCGACGGCCGATGGCGCCATTGTCGAACCGGATTATCCACTGATCTCCCGTGGTGGTGATTCGCCAAATACTCCCCCGAGTGCAGGCGGAACCCTAGTGGAAGAAGACCAATATGTGATCATTCGTCGCCAGGGCACTTTCTTGGCGCATGCCAGCGATGACAGCGTGACCACGACTTTCACTAAGGACTATGTCGATCTCCAATACATTCCAATTCCAAGCGACGGGATTTGGAGTCCTCGCTCGAGACAGGCAAAAGTAATGGTCGCCTACAGTCCCGACTACTATGTCGAAAATACTGAAGCGGTGATTTCCATCGTGGACTCCAGCCCCATACCAGCGCTCCCGACCGTTAACCTGGCGACCATGTCGGCAAGCGAAAATGGCTCGAACAAAGGAGCGTTCACCTTCTCCCGTACCGGCGATATTAGCGAATCCCTCCAGGTCGGTTTCACCATCTCGGGAACAGCAACCGAAGGAGTCGATTATCAGACGTTGCCGCGTTCGATCATTTTCCCTGCCGGAGTTGGTACAGTGGTGCTTCCGGTTCTGCCCATTGCGGATGGCATTTTGGAGGGTCGTACCTATGATGCAGAGGACGACCGGTGGCGAGAACAGTACATCAGACTTTTTCTAACCGCCAACCCCACCTTGTACAATGGTAGTGGATACGCGAAGTTGGAAATTGGCGACGATGACCGGCCGTCGATCGCGGTCGCATTGACTCAAGGTCCGGCCATGGAACCGGTTGGCACCGGCGGTGCACGCTCCGGTACCTTCACCATCACTCGGCATGGGGATCTCAGTTCCAACCTGACGGTGAATTTCGGCTTTGCTGGTACTGCAACTTATTTGACCGATTACGTCTCCAGTCCGGCCTTGGATGGCGGTGTCGGCGGCAATGGCAAGGTGATCATCCCGGCGGGCCGGGTTTCTGCCACCGTGACCGTCACTCCGGTCAAGGATTCCACCGTCGAAGGTCCGGAATACGTCCGCCTACTGCTCAGGAACAGTACGACCTACCAGATCCTGTCCACTGGTTCCCAATCGGATCTGACCATCCTGGACGGTGATCTGCCATTGGTCAGCGTCGCACTCCCAAATGGAGCACCTGCAAGCATCGCCAAGGCGACCCAGGGCAAGACAACCGTACGGTTTAGTCGCAACAGCAGCCAGAATGTCACGTCGCCCATGTTCATCTACTTCTACACCTCGGGCCAGGCCCAGAATGGTCTGGATTACAGCTTCACCCAAAATGTACCTACAGCGGGTCAGGTGTTGCTCCTCGCCAGCGAGACATTCAAGGATGTCGAGGTGACCGCGTCTAACGACAACAACACCAATAAAGATGACAAGGAATTATACATCTTCGTCAAGGAGGACTCTTCCTACACCATCGACCCGAATCTCGTCCACGCTGATATCATGGTCAATTCGGTGCGGAACGGCAAACCCGAGGTCCGCTTCGAGAAACTGGGTGGCCGTTTCTGGGAAAGCGGAGAATACAAGGCTTGGGTCGTTTTGAGCGACTGGCCGACCGCTATCAACACGGTCGACACGAACCTTGTTCCGCCGCAGAAGAATCTCATCCGCATCGACTACGAGGTCGTCGCCGATGACCGCACTGGCATCCCGAACAAGAATGCGGCTGTTCCGGGCACCGACTTCGGGGTCAAGTCCGGCACGTTGACCTTCTGGTGGAAGCAGGATGGCGGCTATACTGATGCGTATGTCGACCCATTGGTAACACCCAACAATCCTCCGGGCGACTATGCCAACCCTTCTGATGATGGCCACGATATGCGTAGACGCCGCTGGCCGGTCACTTTCACCATCAACAACGACAACCTGGACACCAAGGATCGGACGTTCCTGATCCGCCTCAAAGCCCATATGGTCAGTGGCAATGATCTGTCGAATTGCAGCCTACCTGGGCAGTTGAACGGTGAAGCCTTCGCGTCGGTCTTCGTGGTCACCATCGCGGATGATGACGCGGCAGCCTATACCCTGGAAGGCACCAAGCTGAATGCCTCAGAAGTGGTCTCTGGGCCGACCGAAGACGGCAAGGTCACCATCAAGCGCACCGGCCTCACCCTCGCCCCGTCTACGGTCAGCCTGAGTCTCAAGGGCCAGGCCGCGCCCTGGGCTGATTACACGCCGATCAGCAGCCCGACCGTCGTGCCGGTCGCTCCCGCGAACACCGCGGATCGCGAAACCATCGTCATGGTGACCTTTGTCCAGGATGAGCTGGAAAAACCCATTACCATCAAGCCGATCCGCAACCTGATCGCCACCGGTCCACGCCTGGCGACTATCGCATTGGTTTCGGCTACCGATGGCAAAGTGAACACGGCCGCACAATCGGTCACGATCGCCGATGTCGACACCCAGCCGCCGGTCTTCGTTTCGGCCACCGCCGTCAATGCGGTTGCCAAGGAAGGTGGGCATAATGCCACGGTTCGAATCGGCCGCGTCGGTGATCTGACCAACGCCCTGACCGTGAACCTCAAGGCCGGTCTACTTGGGACGGCCATTGCAGCGGACTACAGCGGAATGCCGGGAAGTGCCGTCATTCCCGCCAATAGCGACCATGTCGATTTCGACATTACCGCGAACGATGATCTGGTCATCAATGGAACCCGGACCCTGGATGTGGCCATCAACGCTGATGGCAGCACCTATCAGGCCGGAGAACCATCTCTGGCCCGCATCTACATCCTGGATAACGATGGGGCCACGCCCTTGGTGCGCGTCTGGGCTGATCCAGCCAATGTGAATGAAACCGAGACCCTGTCGGGGGCCAAGTTCCATTTCCGGCGCAGCCTGGACATTGTCGATAGTCTAACGGTCAACTACACCCTCGCTGGAACCGCAGTGAACGGAGTCGATTACCAATTGATCGATACCGCCCAGGTGCTGTTCGCCCCAGGCCAGGCAGAGGCAATCGTCGAGATCCTGCCCATTGCTGACGCGTTAGCCGAGGGCGTGGAAACGGTCACCGTCGAAATCGCTGCCGGAACCGGCTACACGGTCAGCACCACCCAGACTTCGGCCACCATCAACATCATCGATGACGATTTCCCGACCCTGGCGATCGCCCCCCTGGTCACCGAAGTCGTGGAAGGCAGCACCTCTCCAGCCGTGTTCCGGGTCAGCCGCCTCGGCGGCATACCGGCAACGCCGCTGACGGCCACGGTCCAGGTTGCGACCAGCAGTACCCTACTGAACCTGGCCACGCTTGCGGATCTGGCAGTTGCCACACCGAATCCGATCACGGTTACGCTTGCTGCCAACGAGATGTACAAGGATCTCTCGCTGTTGACCCAAGCCGATGGCTTGTCCGAAGGAGATGAGGATTTGCGGGTTGTCATCGCAGCGAACCCGGCTTTCGCCCGTTTGAGCGCGGAACCCTCGGATCCGGTGATCATCCGCGACATCGACCGTTCGCGTATCACAGTCCGGGTCGATCCCGCCAACCGGAATGCGACTCAGAATGTCTATCCTGCGGCTTCGACGGCTGGGAAATTCCTCATCGAACGGACGGGATCAGCGGCAGAACTGGCGACGGCCGTGCGCGTGCGCTTCGCGCTGACCGGTTCGGCCATTGAGGGTGTCGACTACCAGTATGTCGGGACCTCAGTACTGATCCCCGCCAATCAGACCTCGGTGGCGGTATCCATCCTGCCTCTGGTAAATGAGCGGGTGAAACCGGTGCAAAATGTGGTGCTGACCCTGACGGCCGATCGCACTGGATCCGTCTATAACCGCGGTGTTCCGAAGTCTGCCCGGATGGATGTGATCGATCTCAACCCGGTGCTCGTCACTATCGCCAGCCCGGCCGACTACATGTTCAAGAACGAGATCACCCAGTTCGTGGTGACCCGCGTTGGCACCACCGATGGCCCTCTGCGGGTGAACTACAAGGTCAAGAATACATCTACTGCGGTGATGGGCGTGGACTTCGACCTGCTCATCGGTTATGTCGACATTGCCGACGGCAGCGCGACCACCACCATCGACGTCAAACAGAATGTCGATCCCACGGCGGCGAGAACGCTCACCCTCTATGTGGATACCCCGACCTTGCCCGGTACCTATGTCCCGGGCAACCCAGTCGAGGCATCGGTCACCATGCTCCCGCCGGGTCAGATGCTGGTCAACATCGTTGCCAACAACGATGCCAAGGAAAGAAACCTGGTTCAGGGCAAGCTCACGGTCACCCGCTCCGGCGGATCGATCGCGAACCCCCTGCCGGTGTCGCTGAGCATCAGCGGTACGGCAATATGGCCGGAAGATTACACCCTGACCATCGATGGCGCTGCGGTCACACCCAACAGCGGCATCCTGGACTTCAACCTCGGTGGCGGCAAGAAAACCGCGATCATCAATGTGGTGCCGATCGCGGACAGCAATCCGACCGAAGGCGACGAGACGGTGGTCCTCACGTTGCGCAACACCAGCCCGGTTGGCTACCTGATCAACAAGCCAGTTGCAGCGACAGCCCTTATTATCGACGATGCCCCGGCCGCCCCGGTGTTCGTCAACACGGTCGGTCCGCAGATTGCAATGGCGGGTTATATCAACGGGAAGATCACCCTGACGGTGAATGACAACGATTCCGCCCTGAGTTCCCTGGTCTTGACCGCCACCTCGGCGGATCCGGACATTCTGCCGAATTCAGCGTTTGCCTTTGGCGGGACGGACGGCAATCGTTGGATGACCATCCAGCCGCCGGCCGATACTTCGGATACCACCCTGGTCACGGTCAGGGTTAGCGATGGAACCTTGTTCAGCACCATCACCTTCCCCGTCATGATGGCGGTGAACGTCGATCCGGTGGTGTCGCCTGATACCTTCCCCGATCATGAGGTGCTGATCGACCATACCGATGTCATCGCCTTCAAGGCCAACGACCCGGATGCGCTGCCCAAGCCACTCAGCGTCACCGTGCTGTCCAGCGACCTGACCCTGCTGCCTGCCAACCGGATCACGGTCGCCCATAATGGTGGCGACTATACCATCTCGCTGTCACCTGCCGCGACCCGCTTCGGTGCGGTGACCGTCACCATCCTGGTTGATGATGGTGTAGTCCAGATATCGAAGTCCTTCGTGCTGTCCGTGGTCAGCAAGCTTGGCGCATCGATCGGGAAGATCACCATCGCGAGGGAGGTCGATGTCGCCCAGAAGTTGCTGGTGCCAGGATCCTTCCTGATCACCCGATCGGTCTGGACCTCGAACACCATCACGGTCAACGCCACGATCGGTGGCACGGCGGTGGGTGGAACCGACTACGCGAGTCTCGGAGGATTCGGCCAGATCACCGTGACCATGACCCCAGGTCAATCCACGGCGAAGATCTACGTCAATCCGCTCTTCAATCCGCTCGCTCTGACCGACAAGACCGTCACCTTGACCATCCAACCCAATCCGAGCGCTTATACCATCGGAGCGGCAAGCTCGGCCTCGTTGACCATCACCGGCAACACGCCGACCGCACCGACGATCACCCCGATCGCGTCGATCCCGGCGGTCGCTGGCTATGCCACGAAGCCGATCGCCGTCACGGTCAACGATGTGGATACGCCGCCAGCCAACCTGGTTGTCACGGCAACCTCATCAGATCAGGCGCTGCTGCCGAACTCCGCCATCACGGTGACCGGTAGCGGGAAGAACTGGCAGTTTGTGGTAGCGCCGACGGCAGGCGGCAACGGTACGTCCACCGTGACGGTGACCGTCAGCGACGGCGTACTCACCACGACCACCACCTTCCCGGTGACGATCGGTGTGAACCAGGCGCCTGTGTTCACCGTCGCCAATACCGCGATGGATCAGGACACCACCGTGACGGTGCCCGTCAGCTGGTTGGTCACCGATCCGGACAGTCTGCCTGGTAATCTGGCAGTGACCGCCACATCCAGCGATACGGCGATCGTGGCGAACAGTGGGTTGACGGTCACGGCGGCCGGCCTGACCATCACGCCTGTGCCCGGAGCCCATGGGACCACGACCATCACTCTGACCGCCAACGATGGGGCGACCACCGTGCTGGCCTCGTTCGTCCTGACGGTCAATCAGGTGATCCCACCGCCGCAGAACCTGTTCCCGGTGGCCACCAGCCAGATCCTGGCGACGAAGTCCGGCGTTCCGCTGGCTTTCACCATAAGTGCGACCGACCCGGAGGGTCAGCCCCTGATCTGGAGCGTTGTTGTCGGACCTCAGGTCCAGAACGCGACGCTGACTGGTACTGGCCCGTCGTTCATCTACACGCCGAAGGCGAGTTTCGTCGGTACTGAGACCCTGACCATTGGCGTCAGTGACGGCACCAATCTGACCCGGCCGACGGTCACGATCACGGTTGCCAGTGATCAGACGACCAAGATCGATGTCACCAACGGGCCGGGTGCGAACGCTGGCGGCTGCGGTCTGGGTGGCGGACTGGGCCTGATCGGCTTCGCGGCCCTGCTGGCCATGGTGGGCGCCCGCCGTCGCCGGCATTAGTCCAGGGGAAAACCTTGCCGGCGCAGGAACGGCACCTTCTGGGTGCCGTTCCTGCGTTGTAGGCTTGCTGCAGCTTCGGCGCGACCAACCTGCCGCCCATGCCCGATCCGAGCATCTTGCCGCCTGTGCTGCTGCCGGCCCCGCGCCAACTGGTGCTGACCGGTGGACGCGCCTCGGTTCCGGCCACGTTTCGGTGCCGGGGCAGCCAGCCTGCTGATATTGCCGTCATCGCGCAGACTATCCTGGGTGCGATCGCGTTTGCCGGGTTGGCCGTGCCGGTGCTGGAGGCGGATTCTTCGGCGGACTGGCTGCGCATCCACCTCGGAGCGGACACAGGCCCAGGGGGCGAGGGCTACCGCCTTGCCCTGCGTCCAGACCACGCCGACCTGTCGGCGGCAGGCCTCGCCGGGGTCCGCCACGGCTGCCAGACCCTGCGCCAGATCCTGGTCCAATTCGGGACCTCACCACCTTGCCTGGAAATTACCGACGCCCCGGCATTTCCGGTGCGCGGGGTGGTGCTCGACCTTTCGCGCGACCGTGTGCCGACGATGCCGGAACTGGAGCGTCTGATCGACACGCTCGCCGGCTGGAAGATCAACCACCTGCAATTCTACACCGAGCACACCTTCGCGTATTCGGGCCACGAAGCGGTGTGGGCCGAGGCCAGCCCATTGACTTCCGCCGAGGTGCAGCGCCTCGATGCGCGTTGTCAGCAGCAGGGCATCACCCTTGCCGCGAACCAGAATTGCCTGGGTCACCTCGAACGCTGGTTTGAACAGCCACGGTACCAGCCGCTGGCTGAGATCCCGCCAGGCCAGTCCTGGGACTTTGCCGGGATCGCGACCAAGACCGGGCCATTCAGCCTGTGTCCGATCGATCCCGGTTCGATCGCTTTGGTTGACGACCTGCTCGGTCAGTTGCTGCCGAATTTCACGGCTCCGTGGGTGAACATCGGCTGCGACGAGGCGTTCGATGTTGGTCAGGGTCGTTCAGCGTCGGCCGTGGCCCAGCGCGGTCGGGCGGCGGTCTACCTCGACCATGTCCGGGCGGTGTGCGCGATCGCCCGCCGACATGGCAAACGCCCGCAATTTTGGGCCGACATCGCCCTGGAGCATCCCGAGGCCCTGCGCGATCTGCCGCGCGACCTCGTCTCCCTGGCCTGGGGCTACGAGGCTGACGCGCCCTTCGCACGTTGGTGCCGGCAGGTGCGGGAAGTCGGCAACGAGGTCTGGGTCTGCCCGGGAACCTCGTGCTGGCGTTCCATCACCGGTCGTACTGCGGATCGCCGGGCCAACCTGCTGGCCGCCGCCCGCGAGGGCATTGAACACGGTGCGACTGGCTACCTGACCACCGCCTGGGGCGATCTCGGCCATCGTCAGCAGTGGCCGTTGACCGTGCACGGACTGGCCGAAGGCGCGCATCGCGCCTGGTCCGGCACCGCCGAATTGCCGCATCGCGCGGTGTCGCTGCACGCCCATGGCGATCGGACCCTGACGGCCGCGCGCTGGTTCGACGACCTGGGCGATGTCGATCGCGAATTGCGCCTGATGTTCGGCAAGCCCGGATCCGACGGCGGCTCGCGCCCACTGCGCAATGCGACCGCGCTGTTCACTGATCTGCATCGGCCATTCGCTGAACCACGGCGTGGCTCGGAACAGGCCTGGCGCGACGCCTGGGAATACCTGCTGCCGCTGCGGAACCTGCCGACCGGGGTTTCCGAGCAGGTTCAGGATGAACTGCGCCACACCTGGGAAATGGCAGCCTTCGCCGTGCGCCGTGCCCTTGCCCGCGACAGCATCGGGGACGAGCGCAGCGCGCAGCGCCGGGCGCTCGGCGAACGTCTGCGCGAGCTCATCGCCGAGCACCGCCGCCTGTGGGCGCTCCGCTCGCGCCCTGGTGGCCTCGAACGCAGCGTGGCGTACTATACTGCTGTTCTCACTGACCTGGAGGCATGATGCGCGTCCGGGTCATTCCTTGTACGTCCGTAATCACCGACCTGGAGGCCTGATGCGCGCCCGAATCGTTCCTGCCTCCAGCCGACTGCCGCCGATCCGTGCGGACGAGCCGCGCCGCGCCACTGATCCGTACACCGATGAACCCCCGAAGTACGGTCGCCGGGCCGGACCGGTGAGCGGTCGGCGCGCGAGTGACGATCGCCTCGTGCTGGGCTGCATGACCGGCACCTCGATCGACGGTCTGGACGTCGCTTTGGTGTGCATCCGCGGCAATGGGTTGAGCATGCGGGTGGAACTGCGTGACCAATGCAGCCGTGAACTGGGGAAGCTCGCACCCCGGTTGCGAGCCTTGGCGGAACAGCAGCCCTGCACCGCCGGGGACATCGCCGCGATGGCGCGCGACCTCGCGCTGATCCATCTCGACGCCTGCCGCGAACTGACCAAAGGCCAGCACATCGACCTGGTCTGCGTCCATGGCCAGACCGTCTTCCACGCGCCGCCGCTGTCGTGGCAGCTTTTCAATCCGGCGGTGCTCGCGCAGGGCCTGCACGCCCCGGTGGTGTGCGACCTGCGCGCGGCGGATCTCGCCGCCGGCGGCCAGGGGGCGCCGATCACCCCGCTCGCCGACTGGATCCTGCTCCGCCATGCGGTGGAGGCCCGCGCGGTGATCAATCTGGGCGGCTTCGTGAATCTGACGCGACTGCCAGCCGATAGCGGGGTTGATCGCATCACCGGCGGCGACGTGTGCGCCTGCAACCAGGTCCTGGATGCGGTCGCGCGCACGGTGCTGGACCGCGCCTATGATGAAAACGGCGCGGCAGCCCTGGCTGGGCAAGCCTCGCCCAAGGCGGTCGCGGATCTCAGCCGACGCCTGGGCATGCAGGCGATGGCCGGCCGCAGCCTAGGCACCGGCGATGAACTGTCCTCGTGGCTGGAACGCTTCACCGATCTGCCGCCGGAAGACCTCGCGCGCAGCGCCTGCGCCGCGATCGCCGCCGTGGTCGCCAAGGCGGCGGCGCCGGCGAACCGGCTGATCCTGGCCGGTGGCGGCACGCGCAATCGCGCCCTGGTCGCCGAACTCACCGCCCGGGCCGGCGTACCGGTGCAGATCAGCAATGAACTGGGCGTGCCGGCCACCCTGCGCGAAGCGATGGCGTTCGCCGTGCTGGGCGCGCTGTGCCAAGATGGCGTGCCGATCACCCTTCCCGCCATCACCGGCGTAGATCGCGCGCCGGTAGCGGGGTGCTGGACCTGGCCATGATTCCCGATCGGGCCCACATCCTCACTGAGCAGCGCAATCCCCGCACCACGCACCTGCACGAACTCGACGTCGCCGGCCTGGTTGCTGCGATCCAGGCCGAGGACGCCGCCGTCCCCGCCGCGATGGCGGCGGCGGGCGCGTCGCTGGCCGGCTTGATCGCGGCGATCGAACCAGGATTTCTCGCTGGCGGCCGGCTGATCTACCTCGGTGCCGGCACCAGCGGCCGGCTGGGCGTGCTCGATGCCAGCGAGGTCGGCCCGACGTTCCAGATTCCGCCGGGCCGGGTCATCGGATTGATCGCCGGTGGCGACCGCAGCCTGCGCCATTCCAGCGAGGGTCGCGAGGATGATCCTGAGGGCGCGGTCGCAGAATTGGAGGCACTCCATCTCAGTCCTGATGACGCGGTGGTCGGCATCGCCGCCGGCGGCACCACGCCGTATGTGCTCGGTGCGTTGGAATGGACCTTCAAGCATCGGCACCAACGCCAGCATGGCCATGGCCAGCAACTCCACGGCCACCATGCCCAGGGTCAGCAGCACGCGTCGACCACGTCGTCCACCGCAGCGATCTCAGCCAGGTTGCGCGCTACCCAGCCCTCAGCCCAACCGCCGCGCAGTGGACCGCTGACCGGGTTGATTTCGTGCGCACCGATGGACCGCCCAGCTTTCGCCGACCACCTGGTGGTGCTCGCGGTCGGGGCTGAAGTCCTCACCGGTTCGACCCGGATGAAGGCGGGCACGGCGACGAAACTCGCGCTCAATACCATCTCGACCGCACTCATGGTCCGCGCCGGCAAGGTGTACGGCAACCTGATGGTCGATCTGCGCGCCTCGAATCTCAAGTTGCGAGACCGCGCCGCGCGCATCGTCGGGCTTCTGACCGGCGAACCACGCGAGGCCTGCTTTGCCCTGCTCGACCAGGCCGGCGAATCGGTCAAGACGGCGGTGGTGATGCAGCGGCTCGGTTGCGATCGCGCCCGCGCCGAGGCTATTCTCGCCGCCTGTGGTGGTCATCTCGACCAGGCTCTGGCGCAGCAGGGCTGAACCAGCCCATCGTCCGGTCGACCTTCTGGGAACGCCGGCGTCCCGCCGGCCAGGAAAACAGCGGTATCGGAATATCACGCAACGTTGGCAGGTTTGCAGCGTAGCGCGCGGTCGGCCGCTTGTGCTTGTGGCCACCGAGGCCGGGCCAGACTCGCGCAGCATGCGTCAGTCCATGCCGGTCGCCTGCGCCCTCGCCTTGCTGACCCTCCTCTGTGGCTGCGGTGGCGAGGGCGCCAAACCGGCGGGATCGGGGAAGTCCGGCGGCCCGCCGAAGCCGCCGGTCGAGGTGCAGGCCGTCGCGGCGCGCGCGGTGCAGTTCAACGTCTGGGCGACCGGTCAGGTGGAGGCCTATGAGACCATCGCGGTCACGGCACGGGTCGCCGGAACGGTCGAACGGGTTTCGTTCCGCGAGGGGGACCAGATCACCGCCGGCACCACCCTGATCGAGGTCGACGTGGATCGCTACCGTCTGGTGCGGGACGCCGCCACGGCGGCGGTGGCCGAGGCGAAGGCCGCCCAGGCCGAGGCCCTGAGTGGCCTGAAGCGGCGCGAATCCGCCAACGCCGCTGGCGAATACGTGCGCGCGGACGAGATGGACGCCTGGCGCGCCAAGACCGCCGGCGCCCAGGCCACGGTCGATCGTCTGGCAGCAGCAGCGGCGCGGGCGGAACTCGACCTGCGTGATGCCAAGGTCACGGCGCCCGCTGCCGGCGTGGTGCAGAGCCGCAGCGTCGCGACCGGCGCCTGGGTCCAGCCCGGCACGACCATCGCCACCCTGGTCCGCCGCGATCCACTGCTCTTGCGTTTCCGCGTGCCGGTTGCCGAGGCAGCGCGGCTGAGCCTGGGCATGACGGCGCGTTTCACCGTGCCCGGTCTCGCGCGCGAACGCGCGGCGGCCGTTGTCCACCTGGGCGCCAGTGCGGACGCGACCTCGCGCATGGTCGAGGCCGTGGCCACCGTCGTTCCGGCCGATGCCGCCGATCTGGTGCCGGGCAGCTTCGCCCAGGTCGCCTTGACCGTGGCCAGCCGCACCGCCCCGGTGGTGCCGCAGATGGCGATACGACCCAGCGAAGCCGGTTTCCTGGCCTTCATCGTCGAAGGTGCCGGCGACGCCTTCGTGGCCCGCCGGCGGGTGCTCGAACTTGGCCTGCGCACCAGCGATGGTCTGGTCGAAGTATCCTCTGGCCTGGCCGTGGGCGAATCGCTGATCGTGCGCGGAGCCGAACAACTGCGCGAGGGCCAGGTGGTGCGCGTGATCACCGACGCCAAATCGCCGGGCGGACGATGAAACCGCGCGGTTCTTTCAGGGACCACCGAGCGGCCAGGAAACTCCCATGCGTTTGACCGAAGCCTGCATCCGCAAGCCGGTCATGGCGTGGATGCTGATGTTCGCGGTGCTGACCATCGGCGGACTGTCCTGGTGGCGCCTGGGCGTGAGCCAGTACCCGGACATCGACAAGCCGCAGGTGACAATCGCGCTGTCGCTGCTTGGCGCCGCGCCCGAGGTGATGGAGCGTGACGTCGTCGAACCGTTGGAAGAACGCCTGGCCCAGATCGAGGGCGTCACCCAGCTCAGCGCGTTTTGCCGGCGCGGCTCGGCGTACCTGGTCCTCACCTTCGACCTGGCGCGCGACATCGATTCCGCCCTGCAGGACGTGCAGAACAAGGTCATGGGCACGCGCGGACTGCCGCGCGACCTCGACCCACCGATCGTCAACAAGTCCAATCCCGAAGACGATCCCATCCTGTGGATCACCGTCGGTGGCCCGTTCAGCCGCCAGGTGCTGGCCGATGCGGCGCGCTATCAGGTGGCGGACCGGCTGGCCACCATCCCCGGCGTCGGTGAGATCAGCATCGGCGGCAGCATGAACCGCAACCTGCGGGTCTGGCTCGACGTCCAGCGCCTGGCGGCCCAGGGACTGACCGCGGCCGAGGTTCTGGCGGCGATCGGGCGCAACCACCTCGAACAACCGGCCGGCCGCATCCAGGCCGGCGGGCGCGAGATCGACGTGCGCGTGCTGGGCGAGGCCGGCGGCATCGAGGCCTTCCGCGAACTCGCAGTCGCGGTGCGCCCCCAACCCGGCGGGCCGCCGGCGGTGGTCCGCCTGCGCGATGTGGCAATGGTTGAAGACGGCTTCGCCGACGACCAGCGCATCATCCGCCGCGACGGCGAGACCGCCCAGGGCCTGGGCGTGCGCAAGGTGCGCGGGGCGAACGCGGTCCAGGTCGCCGCCGCCGTGCGCGCCCGTCTGGCCGAGATCCAGCGCACGTTGCCACCGCAGATGCGCCTGATGGTCAACGTGGACTCGACCCGGTTCATCAGCGCCAGCGTGCAGGGGATGCAGCATGAACTTCTCACCGCCATCGTGCTGACCGCGCTCGTGTGCTGGCTGTTCCTCGGTTCGCTCACCGCCGCCGCCAACATCCTGCTCGCCATCCCGATGTCGATGCTCGGCACCATGGCGGTGCTCTACGCCTGCGGCATGACGCTCAACACCTTCACCCTGCTCGGGCTCGCCCTGGCGATCGGGCTGGTGGTCGATGACGCGATCATGGTGCAAGAAAACATCATGCGGCATCGCGCCCTGGGCCTGGCGCCGATCCCGGCGGCGCGCAAGGGCACGCGCGAGATCGCCTTCGCCGCCTTGGCCGCCAGCCTGGCGGTGGTGGCGGTGTTCTCGCCAGTGCTGTTCATGGGGGGCGAGATCGGACGTTCGTTTCTGCATCTTGGCGTGGCTTTGTGCGTGGCGGTGATGCTGTCCTACATCGAGGCCGTCACCCTCGCCCCGGCCCGCCTGGCGCACCTGGGCGGGTCGCTCGAACCGGGCCGCTTCGGCCGTTGGATCGAACGCGGTCTCGCCCGTCTCTCGGCGCTCTATGGCCGGATCCTGGGGCCGGTGGTGCGCCATCCCTGGCCGGTGCTGGGGCTCGGTCTTGCGGTGACCCTGCTCGGGGCCTGGCTCGCCATCCTGCTGCCGCGCGAGTTCCTGCCGCCGCAGGACGCGGGCATGATGGACATCCGGTTTTCCTCCGCGACCGGTAGCGAGATCGAGGAGACCGACACGCTGACGCGCCGGGTCGAGGCGCTGCTGTCGCGCCGGGCCGACTTCGCCCGCCTGTTCACCAACGTCGGTTCCGACGGCAACAGCGAGGCGCGCATCCGGGTGGTCCTGGCCCCGCGCCAGGAGCGTGCTGGGGTGGAACGCATCCGCGACGAGGTCCGGCGCGAACTCGGCCGCATCCCCGGGATCTACAACCTCAAGGTCGACGATGCTTCGCCCCCGCTCGTCCAGACCTCGTCCGGGACCAAGGCGGTCGATCTCAGCCTGCGTGGCCCGGAATGGGGCGCCCTCATCACCGCCCACGATGCGCTGATGCTCCGGCTGCGCTCCGATACCGCCAATCTCGCCGACGTCATCAGCGACTACCGCCTGGGCGCCCCGGAATTGCAGGTCATCCCCGACCGCGACCGCTGCGCCGAACTCGACGTGCCGATCGAGGCGGTGGCAAGCACGGTCGGCATCCTGGTTGGCGGCCAGCGCGCCGGCACCTTCAGCCTGGGCGGCCGGCGTCAGGACGTGCTGGTGCGGGTGCGCGCCGATCAGCGCACCGTCGCCGACGACCTTGGCCGTCTGCTCGTCCGCACCCGTTCCGGCACGCCGGTGCCGTTGTCAGGCCTGGTGCGTTTCGAGGAGCGCCCCGCCCTGTCCCGGATCACCCGCAAGGATCGCGATCGTGCGATAAGCATTTCCGCCGGCCTGCCCCCTGGCGTCCCCCAGGCCGCCGCCCAGGCGGCGGCGCTGGCCCATGCCGTCGACCTGCCTGCCGGCGTGCGCGCGATCCCGGGCGAATCCGCGACCGCCACGCAGACGGCGATGTGGGGCCTGCTGTTCGCTCTCGCCGGCGGGATTCTTGCCGCCTACATGGTGCTGGGCGCGCAGTTCAACTCGTTCGTTCATCCCATCACCATCCTCTGCATCCTGCCCATGGCGGTGGCCGGCGCGGCGATCGCGCTGTGGCTCGGCGGCAGCAGCCTCAACACCCTGAGCGTCATCGGCGTGCTGCTGTTGATGGGCATCGCCAAGAAGAACTCGATCATCCTGGTCGACGTGGCGCGCCAGATCCAGCTCGATGAGGCGAAAACGTCGGCCGAGGCCGCCATGCTGCGCGCCGGGCCGCTGCGCCTGCGCCCGATTCTGATGACTAGCGCCGCCACCGCGATGGCGGCGGTGCCGATCGCGCTTAGCCAGTACCTCGGCCTGGGCGCGGGCAGCGAAGTGCGCGCACCGATGGGTCTGGCGGTGCTCGGCGGCGTGGTGCTGTCGACTGCGCTCAGCCTGGTCGTGGTGCCGGCGTTCTATGTCCTCATGGACCGGTTGGTGCGCCGGGTGCGCGGAGCTAAGCCGACCTGAGCCGACCTGAGCCGACCTGAGCCGACCGAAGCCGGACGCTATTTGACCAGCACGCCCAGGCGCTGGGCAGCGGCCGCAAGGCGTTCAATCACCCGCACCTGGCCGATCGCGGCCAGGGTCTCGAACAGCGGGGGCGATTCCTTGCGGCCGCTGGCGGCGACGCGCAGGAGCATGAACACCGTCTTGCGGTTCCAAAGCCTGGCCTCGGCGAGTTGCGCCGGCGTCGCCTCCGGTTTTTCCACTGCGCGTTCGTCGATCGCCCCGCCGATCAAGGTTTCCAGGGCTTTCGCATCCCAGGTGCCGTTCGCGCCGGCGTGGTCTTTCAGCACGCGGACGAGCTTTTCCAGGATCAGCTTCGCCTGCGGCCGATCGAGGCCCTTGGGCACCAGGTCGTCCAGGTGCGGCTCGACCGTTTCGGCATAGAACGGCGCTGATTGCAGTAGGTAGTCGCCGCCGAAGACCATGCGTTCGCGTAAGAGCGGCAGAAGCTCATCAACCCGCGCGTCGACAGCGCGGTGGATCTCGGCCTTGAGTTGGTCCGGCCCGAGTTCGCGAAACCACAGGCCTTGCAGGTGTTTCAGCTTCGCGAGGTCGAACACCGGTCCGGCGACGTTGATGCGGTCGAGGTCGAACACTGGGGCGAGTTCGGCGGCGGTGAACTTTTCCCGGCCATCGGGATGGCTGTGGCCGAGCAGGGCGAGGAAGTTGAGCAGCGCGTCGGGCAGGTAGCCCTGGCGGCGGTACCAGAGCAGGCTGGTGGGATTCTTGCGCTTGCTGATCTTCGACTTGTCGGCGTTGCGCAGCAGGCCGACGTGGACGTATTCCGGCGCGGTGAAACCCAGGTGCTGGTTAAGCCACAAATGCTTGGGCAGCGAATTCAGCCATTCCTCGGCGCGAATGACGTGGGTGATGCCCATCAGGTGGTCGTCGACCACCGCCGCGAGGTGGTAGGTCGGCCAGCCGTCGGATTTGAGCAGCACCTGATCGTCGATCTCGGCCCATTGCTTCACCACCGGCTGGCGGCGCAGGCGATCATTGTAGGTGGAAGCGCCCTCGGTCGGGGCCTTCATGCGCACGACGTGGGTCTCTCCAGCCTCGGCGCGCTTGGCGGATTCGGTGGCAGATAAGGCGCGGCAGCGGCGGTCGTACATCACCGGCTGCTTGGCCGCGAGCTGGCGCTCGCGCATGCCGCTCAGGTCGTCTGCCGTGCAGAAGCAGCGGTAGGCGTCATTCTGGGCGAGCAACTGATCTGCGTATTTCCGGTAGATCCCGAGCGCGACGCGCTCGCTTTGCACGTACGGGCCGTGATCGCCGCCGACGTCGGGACCTTCGTCATAGCTCAGGCCGAGCCACTTGAGCGAGGCGTAGATCGCCTGCGCGCTGGCGTCGCTGCATCGGCCGCGATCGGTGTCTTCGATGCGCAGGATGAACTTCCCGCCATGGCGGCGGGCGAAGCACCAGTTGATCAGGCCGATGTAGGCGGTGCCGACATGGGGATCACCGGTGGGGGACGGGGCGATGCGGACGCGGACGGTCATAGGGCGGCGGATCGTTGGCGGGGTGCGGCAGGTGCAACCGTTGGCCCCGAGTGCGGCTCGGGGTGCCTCAAAAGTCGGCCCTCCTGGGAGCGCCGGCGTCTCGCCGGCCAAAAAAGCAGCATCCGCACGATGCCACCAACCGACTTTTGAGGCGACCTGTGTTGTGATCGCTGCCGCTGCAGCGCGTCAGCGAAATGGGAAGCCAACGCCGTGCACCATCTCGCCGCCGAAGTGCCCAGCGAGGCCGACCGCGAGCGCGGTGGCGACGAGGGCAAGTTCCAGGATCCAGCGCCGTGAGGGATCGCGCTGGTGCAGGGCGGCGAGCAGGGCGCAGACGACCGTGCCCGACGCGGCGATCCAGCCGACCAGTTCGTGGCGGGCCAACATCTGTGGATCCTGATGGCCGGCGAAGAAGAGGCCGCTCGCTACCGCCGCCACCGCCGACGCGGCCCCGGCGTAGACGAGCAGGGCAAGCGCGGTGTCCCAGGTGCCACCACGCCGCCGTGCGATGAGGGCGAACGGCAGCACGATCAGGGTCAAGGCGATCGGGAAGTGGACGATGAGCGGATGCATCCGCCCGGCGAGCGGAGGGCCTGCTTTCGCAACCGGAACGTTCGCGACTGGCGTCGACTCGGCTCGGCTCATTGGCCAGGGCGCGCCGATCTCGACCCAGCGGGCGAGGTCGGCCACCACCTGCGCCGGCAGCGAGTCATCTGGCGGCATGTGCGGTTCCTGCGTTCGCCGCACGCTGGTCACCAGCCGGCTGTGATCCGAGTCGCCAGGGATGAGCGCGGGTCCATTTTCGCCGCCAGCCAGGGTGGCGGCGAGCGAATCCAGGCGCAGGCCGGCCTTCTGCTTTGTCGCGCCGTGGCAGCGCCAGCAATGCTCGCGCAGCACGGGTTCGATGCGGTTGCGGAAGAACGCAGCAGCGCTGGGATTCGCCCCGACGTCGACCCGATCGTCGCTGGCGGTCAGGGTGGCGCAGAGCATCAGCGCTGCGGTCAGGACGAGCAGGCTGCGGATCATGCTGGGATGATCCTGGGCCGGTGTCTTGGTTCCAGCCGGAGCACCGTGGGCGCGTGACAGCGCAGGAATCAGCCACGGGTATGCAGTTGTCCCGCTGATGGCCGGATTACCGTGCCGGGCATGGATCCCGCCCCTGGCCGGCTGCTGGTCGCGAGCCCCGCGCTCACCGATGCCAACTTCGTCCGCAGCGTGATCTACCTGATCGAGCATTCCGCCCAGGGGACGCTGGGCGTGATCATCAACCGCCCGATCGACATGCCGCTGGCCGACATCTGGAGCGAAGTGCCTGAGGGCCTGGCCCAGGCCCGCACGGCGGCCCAGGGCGGTCCGGTCGAACCCGATAAGGGTCTCCTTCTGCATGCCTGCGCCGACCTCGACGGGGCCGGCACCATGGGCAAGGGCATCTGCGTCGGCGGCAGCATCGAGGCGTTGGCGGAACGCTTCCGTTCTGGCCCGGATCAACAGGGCCCTCGCCTGTTTCTCGGTCACAGCGGTTGGTCGCCCGGCCAGCTCGACAACGAGATCGACGAAGGCGGTTGGATCGTGCGCAGCGGTCGCCCGGGGCAGCTCTTCGATCCGCGACCCTCGCCCAATCTCTGGCAGCAGCTCGCCGAGGGTCGCAGCGTGGGGCTGCACGATCCCAGTCCGAACTGATTACTTGGTCAATCACCGCGTCTGCCATGGCGTCAGAACGGGTTTGGAGGACGTAAAACCGCTTTAGACTTCCGCCCGTCAAGGGCCTGTAGCTCAATGGTTAGAGCAGGTGACTCATAATCACTCGGTTGTCGGTTCGAGTCCGGCCAGGCCCATAAATGTTCGGGGAAACTGGGGCGGGGGTCTGTGTCTCACGCTGCAAGGATTGGCAGGTTTGGGTCAGGTCAACGCTGCCGCTGATGATTCGTAACCATTACAGGAACAACAGGAACACCAACATGCCGCATCAGATCAGGGGATGCTGCTCACGTTTTGCCGGTCTGGGTCGGGTTGTAGCCACGGCCGGAATACAATGGTCTGATGGCGATAGCCCCGAGTCGCGGACTCGATTCCTAGAAATCACACACCAATTCAAGCTGCCTTGGTGTCTCGCCAGCCACCTCTCAGCTCGCACTTCTCGCTACCCAAGGGACTAAGCATCATGAACCATCTGAATTCAATTTTGGGCCTGCTGGCCCTTTTCTGTCCCACCCTGCTTGCCGTCGATAGCGGCGGCAAACCTCCAGAGTACCCAGATATTCCTGCGGGACAGACCCGTGGAATCAAGGCGACGAAGGGGGGAAAGCTTCCCTATTGGGGCGACCGGCCGGACATGGCCAAGGTCATGACGGCAACCTTCATCGGCGGCAAGGGATCTGAATGGCTGTGTGCGGGTGGCTTCCAGGCTGATGGGACCATCGTCCTTGCCGGAAACGTCAATGGCGGTGAGTTCGGCCTGGGCGTGGCTGAATCGGTGCTGGGCAGCGATGGTGCCCGGCCACCGACGGCAACATTCCTGCCGGCTACCGCTAAGACGGCCGCAGAAAAACCGAGCTGGCGACGCCCGGACACCACCGGTTTCCTGGTCTTCACCAGTCCTGATCTCAAGCAAATCAAGAAGGTTGTGCGTTTCCCCTGGTTGGCAGGGGCGATCACCAGCATGGCCATCGGCAAGGACGGTGAGATCTATCTCGCTGGACGGCCCGGTGACGCTGTGGCCGCTCTCGGCGGTACTCAGGGCGTGCTGGAAGTCGCTGCGGAACCGACCAAGAAGGAACCGCAGTGCACGGCTACCTTCGTGGCCAAGCTCAGCAAGGACGCGGGAAAGGTGGAATGGCTGTTCACCGCCAAAGGTCCCAGCGAAAGCCCCAGTGTTTCGCTGAAGAGCGACGGCAACGTGTACTTCGTGGGCCAGGACATGCGGATCGTCTCCGCCGCAGGTAAAACTCTGAGCGTAGCGGACATTCCGGGCGCAGCTTCACACCTGCTCGCGGTCAATCCCAAGGATGGCACCTTCATCAAGGGCGGCGAATACAACACCGGTACGGGTCGTGAACCCTGGCGCTGCCCAGTGCTCAACGTGCTTGAACCCGATGGAAAGCTGCGTTATCAGCTGTACGAATGGCCGTCGAACTACGTCGTACTTGACAATTGCCGCCAGGTCTCGGACACGGCAGTACGCTTGGTCACCACGGATCGCGATGGGAATATTTTCGTGGTCATGTGGTCGGACGGCGGCAACAGCGTCGCAACCACCCTGCCAACCGACATCCGTCGGAGCGTTGGCACCCAGGGCACCGGCCTGAACGCTGCCGGAGCCGGGGCCACCAGCTTTGCCTACCTGGTGAAGCTGGATCCGGTCGATTACCAGGTGCTCGGCTGGACGATGTGGTGCAGTCGCTATAACGGCAAGGGCAACGGCGCCGGCGTCTCTACCATCTGTCAGTCTGACGACGGCTCTTTTCTCTTCGCCGGCGGATCCGCCTGGGGCTTGGTCCAGACCAGCAACAAATTGGCGAACGGCGAACCCGGGGGGAGTTACATCACGGTGCTGACTCCGGATCTCTGTGGCGTACGCTACTCCTCGTGCGTGCCTGGTGCAAGTGCCGCTGTGGTCGCGGGTGCATCGAACAACTGGGCCATTGGCAGCGGGTCGGTGGAGGGCAAGCAGCGCGCTCTCTTCCTGTGCGGGGCCAAGGCCGAGGAGGACGTCTACGGCCTGGTCACCCGGACGCCGACGGTGAATGCGCTGCAATCCACCTTTGGCGGCGGCCAAAGTGACGGCTACGTGGTCATGCTCGACCTATCGGCGCCAGTGACCAAGCCGCAACCGAAAAAGGATCCCCCTCCGCGCCTGAACCTTGCCCGCGATGCGCATCCGGTCGGCCAGAAACCCAGGCCACCGAGGCCGGGCGAATACGTCGCCCCTACCCCTGCCACCTATGCGTTCAGCGATTCCGTACCACGCTGGAACAGTGCTGACGCGGAATTCCGGGTCGCTGATGGTTCCCACTGGCCCAACTTTGCGGTTGGTCGGCCGCAATCGGGTAGCCTGGATTGGTCGGCGGATGGTGCCAAGGGCGCCTTTACGTTGAAGATGGCTCGTTGGGCCCAGTCCAAGGGCAAGCAGGATCGACGCGTTCTGGGCGATCTTTTCACGGATGAGAAAGGGCCGGAGCTGACCTTCACGGTAACTTCAGTAGGTCCGCGCAAGACCGACAAGATCACCCACGTTGATGACAAGGGTCGCAATAGCGAACGAGAAGTGACCTCGCAAACCTTGGAGGCAACCCTTGGCCTGGGCACGCAATCTCACAAGATCACCTTCCAGGCCACCTTTGCCCAGGGGCTGGTCGTCGAGAAAAAAACCATGGAGAAGCTCCAGATCAATGCCTACGCCACCGTGAAGGGCAGCCAGCTCGGTCTGAAAGGGGATCTCGCCAGCAAAGAAATCGACATCCGTGTCAGTTGCCAGGGCATCATTGGCGGTGCCGCCGCCACCAATGCCGGGGACTCCAAGAAGAAGCCAAAGTGACCCAAACCGGGTCATAATTTGCCCTGATTTTCTTGGCGCAACGATCCCGGCGGGCACCCATGTTCCAGGCGGATCCAGCGGCTGAGGTGGCTGGCCGAATCGAAGCCGCACTGGTCGGCGATCGCGTCCAGGGTGAGGTCGGTGCGGGTCAGCAGATCGACAGCACGGCGGATCCGCCGGCGGCGCAGGGCGATGGCCGGTGGTTCGCCCCGGTGCTGATTGAAGGCCACGCGCAGGGTGGATGCGGCCACGCCCAGGCGTTTGGCGAGGGCGGTGAGCCGCAGTGGGGCATCGTGGCCCTGATCAGAGAGCGCCTCGGCCTCGGTCACCAGCGCCAGGCCCGGGTTGGCGCTTCCCCGGGTCGCTGCGCGGCGCAGGCGCAGGTCCAATTCGCCAGCCAGGAAGGCGAGCATGGCGTCGCGATCCGTCCCGGTGCTGGCCAGTTCACTGACGATCGCCGCGCACAGCCGTTCGATCGATCCCGCCGCATCGTCCTGGGTCTGGGTCGGCCAGGGTTGGTCGGGCGGCGCATCGAAGCAGATGTACCAGTTCATGAAGCCGTTGCCGGCGATTTCAGCGTGCACGAGACCGGGCGGGGTCAGCCAGACGACGCCGGGTCTGGCCTGCGTCGCCACCCCGTCGACGACGAAGCGCGGCCGGCCGCGCCGGTAATACACCAGTTCCCAGGCGGTATGCCGGTGCGGCGGAGTGTCGCGCCGGGGCGGGGCGGTGAAGCCGCCGCCAGCGAGGAACCGGATTGGCGATCCGTGCAAGCCTGGAATCGAAGTGTGCATGGAATACTTGGCTGGATAGGCATATACTGCCAACCATCATGAATGCACCCATCGATCCATGCCAGACGGCTCCTCTTCTCGCCGGACCTACGTCCGGCCCCCTTCTTGCCGTGCCTACGGCCGGCCGCCTGGAACCATCCGCGTGCGTCGACTTCGCCCGTGACGGGATGCTCCTGCGGCGCGGCTATTTCAGCCGGGCCGAGATGGACGCCCTGCTGTCCTATGCGCGCAATGACGCGCCATTGCAGCAGGGGGCGAGGGTGATGAAGGATGCCGCCGGCCGCGCCAGCCGGCTCAATCTCTGGACCACGTTGAGCGACGATCTGTATGCGCGCTTTTCGCGTTGCCGGCGGGTGGCCGGCGCGGCGGCGCAACTTCTCGGCGAGGAGGTCTACCACTGGCACGCCAAGATGATGCTCAAGGAACCCAAGATCGGCGGCGCCTGGGAATGGCACCAGGACTATGGTTACTGGTACCAGGACAAATGCCTCTCGCCGCAGTTGGTCAGTTGCATGGTCGCGGTCGATCGCGCGACCAAGGCCAACGGTTGTCTTCAGGTCCTGCGCGGCAGCCACCACTTTGGCCGCATCGACCACGGCAAGTTCGGCGATCAGGTCGGAGCCGATCCCGTCCGGGTCGCGGCGGCGCGGGTACGCTGCGAACTCGTCCATTTCGAGGCCGAACCAGGCGACGTGATTTTCTTCCACGGCAACCTGCTGCATGGATCCGAGGCCAACACCTCGGACCATTCACGCTGGTCGCTGATCATGACCTACAACGCACGCTCGAACTCGCCCTTAGTCAGCGGCGGGTTCCATCCTGATTATAGCCCGCTGCCGATTCTTGAGGACGATCTGATCTTGGGTTGAGCGTCTCCTTCGCCGCCGCGCCTTCGTCCTCACCGGGCATCACTGGGGAAAGCGAATCCATGACCATCGTCAGCGAAGAGACCGTCCACCTGCACCAGGCAGCGAGCGTCAGCCAGCAGCCCGCCGGTGGTTTGACCCCCGGTGAACGCGTGGTGTGCTGCCTGGCGGGCGGCACCCTCGACCGCATCCCCTTTGGCATCGGGCTGGGCTGGCGTCCCTGGGGCGAGACCATGGCACGCTGGCAGCGCGAGTCCGGCCTGGAGAAACTCAATCTGGCGCGCGAACTTGGCTACGACACTGGTTTCGCCCTGCCGCGCATCGAACCCGGCGTCTTCCCGTTGTTTCCGGTTCAGGTCCTGGAGGAAGACGCGAACTACCGCACCATGCGCGATGGCCGGGGCATCACCCGACGCGAACTGAAGAACAGCGGGAACATGCCGGAGTTCCTCGCCTGTCCGGTGAAGACCGAGGCGGACTGGGAACGCTTCAAGCGCGAGCGCCTCGATCTGGCCACGTCTGGCCGCATCAGCGAGGACTGGCCCGCCTTCCGCGCCCGCCTGGCGCAGACCGGCGAGGCGGTGCAGGTCGGGGTCTTCCCCTGGGGCATCTTTGGCACCCCGCGCGATTTCCTTGGGGTCGAAAACCTGCTGGTCGACTTCTGCGACCGGCCGGAACTGCTTCACGACATGATGGACACCCTCACCAGCCTGTGGATCGGTCTGTGGGAAAGCGTCGCCGCTGAGGTGCAGATCGACCACATCCACATCTGGGAGGACATGTCTGGCCGCCAGGGCTCGCTGATCTCGCCGCGCATGGTCGAGAAATTCATGATGCCGTGCTACGACCGCATCGTGGCCTTCGCCCGCAGTCACGGCGTGCGGGTGATCTCGGTCGACAGCGATGGCGATGTGAAGCAGCTCGTGCCGATCATGCGCTCGCACGGCATCAACGCGTTCTTCCCCTTTGAGGTCCAGGCCGGCTGCGACATCGAACGCTACCGCGACCAGTACCCGGATCTCGGCCTATGGGGCGGCCTCGACAAGCGCGCCCTCGCCCTTGGCCGTTCCGCCATCGACGTCGAGGTTGAACGCTGTGCCCGGATGTGCGAACGCGGCCGCTACCTGCCGATGTTCGACCACCTCATCCCGCCCGATGTCCCCTGGGCCGACTTCGTTTACGCTGCCGGCCGCATCCGCCGGGTGTGTTTCGGGCAGTCGCTGGGCTGACCGCAAGAAGGACAGTCACCGTCGCGATTATTTTTTTGCGGGAATAGTTGGAAAAATCGCAAGTGTACCCCAGCTGCAAGGCGGGAGGAAGGAGTGTGGCAGCGCTGCGTCCGGACAGGTGTGGCCGCACGGTCGCTTGGGGGCTCTGACGTAACTGAATTTGTCGAAGGCGTTCGCAGGCGCAGAGAAACACCTGTCCGGACGACGGAAGCCGACGACTAACGCCGCAGATGGGGTGCAATTGCGATTTTTCAGTCAGCCCAGATCGCGCGTCGCCTTGCGGATGATCGTCGTCGCGCGCACGTCGCCTTGTTTTTCGCAGAGCGCCGCCGCCTGGTCGAAGAACTGCTTGGCGGAGTCGCGCCGGCCGAGCAGACCGTGCGCGTTGCCGATGCCGACCAGGACCTTGGCGTGGATTTTTTCTTCCGGTTCCAGGTCGAGATCCTTGAGCGCGGTTTCGAACTGGGTCAGGGCGGCCTCGCCTTCGCGCAGCGCGAGATGGCACGAACCGATCTGGTAGCGCAGTTTCGCCCGGTCGTCGGGCTGGCGGTCACCGAGTCCCGTCAGGGCGCTGCCCAGGAACTCAATCGCCTCGTGGAACTGCCCACGCTTGGCCAGCAGCACGCCCAATGAATGCTGGGCGCGGATGCGTTCGCTGCGGTCTTCAGGTCGGGTGCAGACGCTGATCAGCCGGCGTAGGTGCGCCTCGGCCTCGCCCAGGGCGCCGCGCTCCTGCTGGATCTCGGCCATGGTGCCCAGCACCTTGAGCTGATCGCTGCGGTCGCCGAGCACTTTCAAAATCTCGACCCAGCGCTGCATGATCGCGAGCGCCTGTTCCGGTTCGCCGAGCGAGCGATGCAGGTTGGCGAGCGCCGACAATGCCTGCTCCATGTGGGCGGGGTTGTTGTGCGCCTCGGCGGCGGCGAGCGACTGTTCGAAGGCGGCGCGCGCGGGTCCGGCGCGGCCGGCGCGGGCATTGGCGGCGCCGATCAGGTAGAGCGTGCGCGAGACGCCGTCGTGGTCGTCGACCGAGCGGCAGAGGTCAAGCGCGCGCTGGTAGCGTTCGATCGCCTGGTCGAGCTGGCCGCGCTTGACCTCGACCATGCCGACCCGGCGCAGGGTCTGGGCTTCCAGCATCGCGTTGCCGGCCTGGTGATGCAGGGTCAGACAGCGTTCGTGCAAGGCGATGGCGGCGACATGGTCGCCACGATCGCGCTGCATGTCGGCGTAGCGCGCCAAGGTCTCGCCGGCTTCGAAGCCACGGCCGAGTTCCTGCGAAATCGCGGCCGAGGTCTCATAGTTTTCGCCCGCCTGCTGCGGTCGATCGGCGATCGCATGCGCCGCGCCCATCAGTTCGTGCACCAGGGCGCGTTGGATGCCCTTCTTGAAGGCGGTGAAGATCGCGAGCGCGCGGGTGAGCGCCGCCAGCGCCGGTTCGGCCTCGCGTCGGGCGATCAGGCAGCGAGCGAGGTCGACAAGGCACAGCGCGATCTGGACGTGGTCGTTGCGCTCCTCGGCCAGTTCGACCGCGCGCTTCAGCAGGCGCAGGGCCTGGTCGAAATCGCTCTGTTCGACCCAGGCGGCGCCGGCCAGGCCGGCGGCCTCGCCCGCATTCTTGGCGTCGCGGGCGGCTTCGAAGACGCGCAGGGCGTCGCCGAAGACCTGGCCCGCATCGGCGTGGTTGCCCGCCTTGGCGTGCAGCCGGCCGAGATCCATCAGGCATTCAGCGCGCCGGGTCGGCCAGCCGGCCTTTTCAAAGCCTTCGGCGGCGGCGCGGAAATGCGGCACGCCGGCGGCAAGCGCGGCGCCGGTCTTCTGCTCCAGGATGAGCAGACCCAAGCGGCGTTCGGACTGGGCGAGTTCTTCATGGTGCTGCTGGTCGGTCATGACGGCTCCTCTCCCAAGAGATCGCGATGCCGGAGCATGGCCGATCCTGCCCGCAAGTCATCCGGCAAGCGATCCCCGCACCGGGTGGTGTCGGGAGCACGGTGGTCGGGACGTTCAGGAGGCGTCGCGGGTGCGCCCCTGTCGGGTTTCTGGACTGATGCGAGGGGGGCACGCAGCTCCCATTTGTGCGAACCTGCGCATTCTGGACATGGAAATCCGGGCGTACCGCCTAGGGTGCTGCGCGCATCTTCAGACCGGGGACCCGTCATGACCGCCGCTATGTCCGCGCCTGCTTCCGCGCCAACCGCCATCCGCTGGTACCACAGCCCGGTATCGCGCGAGGACCTGCGCGACCTCCTGCGCCGCGACAATCGCCTGGCCTGGGCCCAGACCCTGGGCTTTCTGCTGCTCATGGTCTTCACCGGTGGGGCGGTTCTGGCGGCGGGATTCACAGGGGTGTGGTGGGCGGTGCCGTTGCTGTTGCTGGTGCATGGCACCTGCACGCATTTCCTCATCAACGCCGTGCACGAACTCGGCCATGAGACCGTGTTCTCGAGCCGGTGGCTCAACCGCTTCTTCGCTGCGCTCTTCGCCTTCCCGGGCTGGATCAACCATCTTCACTTCGACGCCAGCCATTCCCGGCACCACCGCTACACGCTGCACCAACCCGATGATCTTGAGGTGGTCGTGCCCATCCGTCTGACCCTGGCTGATTTCCTGCGCATCGCCGTGTTTGATGCCAAGCACCCGTGGGAGGAGTTCAGCAAGGCGCTGCGTTACGCGCGCGGCGGCTTCATCGGGCCGTGGAACGCGACGATCTTCCCTTCCGACAAGCCCGACGATCGCGTTCCGGTGGTGCGCTGGGCGCGGTGCCTGATCGCCGGCCACCTGCTGATCCTTGCCGCCGCCGTCGCGCTGGCCTGGTTCCACCACCTGGCCTGGCTGCTGCTGCCGCTGGTCGTGAGCTTCCCGAACATGTGGGGCGGTTGGCTGCAATGGCTCTGCAACAATCCCCAGCATGCCGGCATGGAGGATCGCGTCCCCGACGCTCGCCGCTGCTGCCGCACCATCCTCCTCAATCCGGCGCTGCAATTCCTTTACTGGCACATGAACTACCACATCGAGCACCACATGTTCGCCGCCGTGCCCTGCTACCACCTCGGCCGGCTCCACCGCCTGATCCGTTCAGATCTGCCCGCCTGCCCGGTTGGTCTGGTCGCCACCTGGCGTGAGATCCTCGCCATCCAGCTCCGCCAGCAGGCGGATCCGCTCTGGCGGCCGCAGGTCATTCTGCCTGCCGCTACGGTCTGATCCGCAATGGCAGAGTCGAACCGCTGTGCTTCGCAGCATTGCCGTGCCGGGGCCGCAGCTAGCCTGCCGGCCATGAACAAAATCCTCGCCCCCGTCGCCGTCCTGCTCGCCACCACGCCCGTGCTTCTCGGTCATCCTGGCCATGGCGAGAGCGGCGTCGCCGCCGGCGCGATGCATCCGCTCCACGGTCTCGACCACATCCTGGCGATGATCGCGGTCGGCCTGATGGGCGTGCGCTGCGCCACCGGGCCGATGGGAAACCGGCATGCGCTCTGGCTGGTACCGGCCACATTCATGGCCGCAATGGCGGCCGGATCGGGTCTCGCGCTCGCCGGTGTGCCGATGCCGGGCGTCGAATGGGGCATCGCGCTGTCGGTGCTGGTGTTCGGCGTGATTGTCGCGCTCGGCACCGCACCGCGCACCTGGGTCGCCTGCCTGGTCGCGGGGGCGTTCGCCCTCCTGCATGGCCACGCCCACATCGCCGAGATGGGCGACACCAGTGTCCTGGCCTACATGGGCGGCTTCCTGGCCACCACAGGCCTGCTCCACGCCGGTGGCGTCCTTGCCGGCTGGTGCATCGCCCGCGCTTGGAGCACCAGCATCGTCCGCCTCGCCGGGGCCGGCGTCGCCCTGGCCAGCTTTTGTCTGTTCGCCGCCCTCGTCTGACGTTCGGGCCGTGGGCGTGCCAGCCCACCCGACCCTTGGAGATCAAAGCCAAACGACAAAACGCACGGCATTACCGTGCGTTTTGTCGTTTGCGTCGTGCCCGGGACAGGACTCGAACCTGCACGCTTTTGAGGGCGCTAGGACCTGAACCTAGTGCGTCTGCCAATTCCGCCACCCGGGCTGGACGGCGAGGCGCGGAAGCTAGGGTCACTTCCATGCTGATCAAGCGGATGTCTTTCGCGACGGGGCGGCGGAGGTCATCCGACCCGAGGCGACAGCGGTCATCCGACCCGGGGCGACCATGCGCCTGAAACCGCCCGGCGGCCTGGTGCATGCGATCGCCTGGGGTCTGACCCGCTCGCTCACCTTCCATACCTACGGCGTCGCCAACCTGCGCCGCGCGGCGGCGATGTCGCCCACGGGTTCGATCGTGGCGTGCCTGTGGCATCAGAGCCTCTTCGCCGCGATCGGCGGCAACGACGCCATGAACCGGCGCGGCATCCGCGTCGCTGCGCTCGCCAGCCTGTCCGGCGACGGCGCGATCATCGCGGACTACCTCAAACGCATCGGCATCCGCCCGATCCGGGGTTCATCGGCGCGTGGCGGCGCGCGCGCGGCCAAGGAACTCATGCAGGCGATCGACGAGGGCTGGCTGCTCGCGATCGCCCTCGACGGCCCGCGTGGCCCGTGGAAGGAAGCCAAGACCGGTCCGCTCGAACTCGCCCGCCGCCACCGCCTGCCGATCCTGCCGGTCGCCGCCCGCGCCACGCGCGAACTCTGCTTCAAGCGTTCGTGGGATCGCTTCCGCCTGCCCCTGCCGCGCGCCCACGTCGCGCTGTGCTACGGCGAACCGTACCTGCTGCCCGAGGCCGAACCCGACGCCGCTGAACTTGAGCGCCGCCGCCGCACCCTGGCCACCCAGATCAATGGCCTGGAGGCCTTCGCCTCGCGCCTGGCCCATCGGCGCGACCTCGGCCCGCCGGCGCACGCGCTGGCGTGGATGCACGCCGCAGAACGGTCGGAACCGGAACCCAGGCCTGGGGTGGAGTCGTCTCCGGCAGGGGCAGGATCCGCTCATGGCTGACCGCGCTCCGATCGATCACGATCAACCCCGAGCCCGCTTCCGCTGGAGCGTGGTCAGCATCGCGTGGACCATCTTCGTCATTCTGCTCGTCACGGTGATCGCCGCCGTCATCACCCGCTCGATCCTGATGGACCGCTATCAAGCCGAACTCGCCCAGGTCCGCGCCGAGATCAAGGCCGCCGGGCTTCCGACCACGATTGAAGAAATCATCCCCAAGCCCGTGCCCGAGGCCGAGGACGCGGCGCCGCTTTGGTACCAGGTGTTTGGGATCATGACGGCGGGGACGTTTTCGACCGCGAAACGGGCCCGGATCACCACCGCCAAATCAATCGAGGCGATGCTGGAGGATTCTAACGAACCCGCTGAAAAAGCTAACAAGCGGACGAGAAAGGACCTGCCGTCACCTGAAGATGCCGCACTTTTCCTGGCACGTCAGGATGCGGTCCCGGAACTGTGGAGCCTGGCCGCAGAGGCCTCGCGCCGGCCGTATTGCCGGTTTCACAGGGATTGGACCACCGGAGCCTATGTCCACATGCCGGAAACATCTCAGGTGACGATGCTCGGCAAACTTCTGATCTGGCGCGCGCGTTGCCAGTTTGCGCTGAACCAGGATGAATCAGCAATGCAGACTTTGGTCATTTTGCCAGGCGCAGCGCGGCATTTCCGAAATGAACCGCAACTGATCTCCAGCTTGATCGGAAGGGCGCTGGATGGACGAGTACGTGGTGAACTCCAGCGAATCCTGGAGATTCGTCTAGTGCGTATTCCCAACGACATACACGAGTCGGTCCTGTCTCTAGCCGATGATCGTGGGAGTCGCCTTTTGGCGTGCGACGGAGAACGCATTATCTTGGGAGATTGGGCCTTCGAGCAAATTGAGAGCGACAAGGTGAAGCTATCGGGGATCGTCAAGATGTCGGATTTTTTGGGCGGAGGATCTGTTGAACATTGGTGGAACGAGGCGGTCTGGTGGGTCCGTGATTCCTGGTTCGGAAAGCCGTTGATCTACCACGATCACGCGGCTTTTTTGAGATTGATGATGCAATACCGGAAGACGATCCAAGAGTCGGGGTCCAGGTCCGGCGAGAATCCCGGTCTTCAGAGTGGATCCACGGTCTCCACGTCCGGTCCTCACCTGTGCTGTGGCAATGCAGTATCCCCTATGTGCATCACCCCGGTCACCAGCACGCTTTCCTCAGGTTGGATCTCTGTGATGCGCCTAGATCAGAAAGAAACGCTTCTGAACACCCAATGCCGTTTTTCCCTGGCTCTCGCAGCGGTGGCTCATCGCGAGGGACAATTCCCAACCGACCCCCAGGCAATCGGTATCCTCATTCCACCCGGTCTGACCTACATCCGCGACGGCGACCGCGCGATCATCGGTTTCGATGCCGACATGGCCAAGCAATGCAACATCCCGCCGATGAGCCTGATTCCGGAAACCGACAAGAGCAAGGAATCCACGCGCAAACGCTTCCTCTGGTACCTCGCCGCCCCGAACCAGGGGAAGTCTTCCCCGTAGCGCCGGCTTCAGCCGGCACAGCGTTTCGCTGCGTCTTGTCCATGCCGACTGAAGCCGGCGTTGGGGATTGGTCATCTGTACGAAGTGGTCAGGCAATCCGGCCATGGCCGCTCACGATCACTCCGCAATAGTTCGATTTTCGGGCCATGGCCGGATCGCCTCGGGACGAGCGGCCGGTTGGAAACCGGCGGTCCCAGACGCAAGCGTTCTCGTTGGCTTTTGTCGCTTATCGACGCGAAGGGCCGATTCCTCGAGCCGGCTCAAGCCGGCGCTACGCGCGCAGCAGCCGATATTTCCGTGCGGCATAGCGCGCCGAGGCCAGGCTCCAGCGCCAGCCGTCGAGGCCGCTGAGGATGTAGCCGCGTGCCAGCCATTCGCGCAGGAAGGCGCCGATCGCCGCGATTGGTGGTTTCCACGCGGCGGCGCGCTTGCCGGCGGCGCGGGCGGTCTCGGCCCAGGTGGCGGCGTAGCGGTCGTGGCGGCGGGCGCAGTCGTCCCAGTCGCGGTAGGTCAGGTGGTCGAGGATGCCGTCCAGGTGGCCGACCGGGCCGTCGCTCTGCACGGATTCGTGCACTTTCACGGGGCTGAAGCGGGCGCAGCGGCGGTCGTAGAGCCGCACCTGAAGATCCCAGCCCCACGGCCAGTGCTTGAGCGAGCGGCCGCCGACGTAATTGCGCCGGCGTACGGTGTAGGCCGAGTTTTTCGGCGTGTCGCCAAGCGCAGCGATGGCTGCGGCCAATGCGGGATCGACGCGTTCATCCGCATCGAGGTTGAAGATCCAGTCATTGCGGGCGATGGCGGCGGCGCGGTTCTTGTGTGGGCCGAATCCCTGCCAGGGCTCATTCGCGACCACCGCCCTGGCGGCGCGGGCAAGATCCGGCGTCGCATCGGTCGAACCGGAATCGAGCACCACGACCTCATCCGCCCAGGTCACGCTCGCCAAGGCCGCCGGCAGGCGTTCGGCCTCGTTCAGGGCGATGATGGTCACGGTTACGCGCGGCATGGGCCGGGACGACACCGGTGCGCAGCGTGAAGTCCAGGGATCGTTCCCGCTGCGGCCGTTCTTAGCCGGAATCCTTCCTTGCTGGCGTCGCCCCTTGTCGGCCTAGCCAGAGCGCGACGATCCCGCCATGTCCGAGATGCGCGCCTTCGTGGTTGAGTTAGCCAAGCACGGCGGGCGGATCGCCCGCGATCACTTCCGCCATGTCGCGGAAAAGGACGTGCGGGCCAAGGGTTCGCGCGATTACGTCAGCCACGTCGACCACCTGGTGCAGGACGCGATCGCGGCCCGGATCCGTGCCCGTTATCCGTCGCACCAGATCCTCGGCGAAGAAGGCGAGCACGACGAAGACGCCGATCGATGGTCGGCTGAGCGGCCGCTCTGGATCATCGACCCCATCGACGGCACCAGCAACTTCATCCACGGCCTGCCGGCGTACACGGTGTCGATCGCCTACTGCGTCGGCGGCGAACCGGTCGACGGCGTGGTCTACGACCCCTCACGCGACGAATGCTTCATCGGCGAACGCGGCGTCGGCGTGTGGTTGAACGAACAGCGCATGCAGACCTCGGGCCAGACTGATATGGCGCGCGCCCTGGTCGCGATCGCGCTGCCGTATCGCTTCCCCGAGGTCATGGACGACACCGTCGCCGTGATCAGCCGCCTGTCGCGCCGTTGGGACGACCACCGCCGCAGCGGCAGCGCCGCGTTGGATCTCGCGTGGACTGCGGTCGGCCGCATCGATGCCTACTTCGAGATCGGCATCCACGCCTGGGACACCGCTGCCGGTGAATTGCTGGTGCGCTGCGCCGGTGGTGTCGCCACCGACTTCACCGGCGCCACCGGCGGCCTGACCGGCCGGCGCTCGATTGTCTCCGCCGCCAGCCCCGCCCTGCACGCTGAACTGCTCGCCGGCGTGCAACCGCTGACGTCCTGGCTGCAACGCCCGCCGTTCGCGGCGGGGTGATTTTCGCACTGGCGTACGTGATCCGCTTGCGCCCTGGGACCGCCAGGCTCCAGCCTGGCAGGCGACTCGGACGGGCCAGAACGCCAGCGGGAAACCATCACCGCGCGTCGCAGGCCATCGATCTGCGATGCGCGCACCGACTATCAGGCAAGTCCGTTCTTCAGGGCTTTTCCTGCGGCGGCAGGCGCTGCGAGGCCGGTAGGAGGAAATCCAGCCGGCCGTTGGCCTTGGGCAGCAGGCGTTGAAGGATCGGCAGCCAACGGTCGCGATCCGTGCGCAAGGCGGCGGCGAAGGCGGGGGCGAGGCTGCGGGCGACGCTGGCATCGGCGACGCGTTCGGCCAGGACGGCTTCGATCGGCGCGGCCGGTGGCATGAGGTGCATCCAGGCAACCAGGACGCGGACCGGGGCGGTGCGCGCGATGGCGGCGAGGGCCTCGGCGTGAGGGGCGAGCTTCCCCGCCAGGTAGCGTTCGGCGACGGTGGCGGCGAAGCCCTGCGCTCCGGCGGGCAGGGTGGCGCAGCGCGCCAGGAACGCGGCCGCATCGAGCCGACCTTCCTTGAGGGCGAGCGCCGCGCCGGCCAGCCAGAGTTCGCCGTTGGGGGATTCCAGGGCATCGAGGTAGGCCTGACGTTGGCCGGCGGCGAGCGGGATGCCGGTGCGCAGCCAGGCGGCGGCAACGTCGTCGCGTTTGGCGATGAGGCCGGCGAGGGCGGCATCGAAAGCGGCCGGCCCGGCCAGGCGCAACTGGCGCAGGGCCGGAGCGCGTTGGACCACCTCGGCAGCGGTTAGGGCGGCGAGATCCTTCCCCAGGGTTTCCGCGTCCGTGACCGGTGCGATCCGATCCTGCTCGCCCAGCAGGCCGGCCCGTAGCAGCGCGAGCGCGGCTGCTTGCGGCAGCGGTCCACCCTGGCGCAGCAGGTCGAGGAACCCAGCCTGGGCCATCAGTCGCGAATGGTTTGCGTGGGAGAGGATGAACGCGCTGCGGTCCTTCGGATCAAGGCTGGCCAGCCAACGCACGATTTTCTTAGCATCCGATTCGTCGAGGTCCCGCGAGGCCTGGTTCAGCATCTGGTCCAGGGCTGGCAGCAGATCCGGGTTCTGCGGCACCAGGAAGCGGCGAAGCTCGTAGAAGTTTGCAGATTTCTTGGCGTTGATCGCGGCCACCAGGCGCGGGCGCGCCTCTGGTAGGAAGCGCATCGCCAACGCCCAGGCGTTGGTATCGTGGTCCCAGTGCGACAGGTCGGCGGCGGCTTCAAGGGGACCGCCGGCGAACACGATGGCGAGGGCGAGGTCGCTGCTGCGGTCCTTCGGCACTTCCTTCGACACTTGGGCCTCCTGCAAGGCGCGGACCAGGGCGGCGCAGCTTTCGCCGCTGGGGGTGCCCGGCCAGGGTGCGACGGACCAGTCCAAGCCTGCATTGCGGTCGTCTTCGTCCGGATCTATTGCCTGATCAGCCCGTTTGCGTTTGCGACCGACCAGTTCGACTTTGGTCTGCGCATCCAGGGTGAGGGTGGTGTGGCGTTCGTCGTTGCGGTGCTTGGTTTCGGTGTCCTGGACCTGCAGCACGTGCAAGTCCTGGTGCTCGGCGATGAGCGCAAGCCGGGCCGGGAAAAGCGCACCCATGCTTCGAGCCCGGTGCAGCAATCGTTGCCAGGTCGATCCGTCCAAGGCCTGTCCGGCCGTGGTCTTGGTGTTGGCCAACTGCACCAGGGTGGTGACCGCCTCGATCCGCCACGGCGTGGCATGGATCAGCGCCCGCCAGAGGATGGTGCGGTCGGATTCGCCAGCACTGGCGAGCAGTTCCTCGGCCTTGGCCGGGGGCAGGGTGCCGAGCATGACCGCCAGGGCGGTGCGCGCTGCCTGGGCCGGACCATTGTGAGTGGCGACGGTGGCGAGGGCCGCAGGGAAGGCGGTGTCGGCCGTCGCCGGGCCGGCCCGGCGTCCACGGGCGTCCAGGCGTTCGACCAGGAGTTCCGCCGCCACGCGGGCGACCGCCTGGTCGCTGCCCAGAACCAGCGGCCGCACCAGGTCGCCATCGCCGTCCTGCCAATTACGGCGCAGCAGGCCGAGCGCCGTTCCGGCCTTGCCGTCGGTGATCATGCGCCGGAGCAGCGCCGTGCGCTGGGCCCCGCGCTCGGCGTTGATAACCGCCTTGGCCGCAGCCTGGGCGACGAAGGGATCAGGATCCGCGCTGAGGCGGAGCAGATCCTTATGGATGCCATTCTTGGTGGGGTTTTCCTCGCCGCGTTGCTGTTCCGCCACCGTGGCCAGGCGTTCGATGGCCTTGGCCCGGCGGACCGCCGGCTGGCGCATATCAGCAGCGAGGCGGGTCAGGATGGGGGTGTCGGTCGCTTCGACCCCGAGGTGGCCGAGGGATTCCAGGGCGCTGTCGACCACCGCCGGCTGGGTCGACAGCAGCAACGGGGCGACGTCGGTGCGCAGGTCTTTGGCCTTGAGGGTGACGGCGAAGAGCATCGCCGCGAGCTGCTCCTCGACGCTGCCTTCGCGCAGGCTGGTGCGGATGCGCCGGATGGCACGGGCCTGATGGAAGGCCGGGGGCCCGTCGCTGGAGGACTGGTCGAACCGCCATTTCACCTTCAATTCCTCTGCATCATCGCTCAGGCGCACCAGGCGGTCGAACGCGGCGGTGCGCACGCGGGGGTCGTCGTCGTCCGCCCAGCGCAGCAGGTGCATGGGGCCGTCGGCGTCCTTCAGGGTGGTCACGGCGGTGGCGATGGCGCGCAGGCATTCCAGGCGCTTGGCCGGTTCCGCCGCGTCCATCTGGTCGAAGCCGGCTGGTCCAAGCTGCTGCCACAGCCTGGGACTGACCGCGCGGTCGACCAGGCGGGCGGCGGTGGCGAGTTCGCGCCGGCGTTCCTTGGGCGCGCCGGCGGCGGCGGCCTGGAGCGCTGCGGCCACGGTGCCATCGGCCTTGGCGCCGCTTCCCAGCGCGAGCAGGCCGGCCAGCGCCTCGGCGCGCGGCAGGTCGGCGATCAGGGTCTGGATCTCGGTCTCGACCTTGGATCCCGCCGTCCCGGTCGCGACCTTGGCGGCGAGCACATCGCGCCAGTCCTTGGCGAGCAGGTCATGATGCCCGGCATAGGCAGCCAGGCCGCGCTGGGTGCGGGTGAGCTGTTCAAGCGCATGGTGCGCGATGGCGACGACCTCGGAGTCCTTGGCGCTGGCGACCACCTCGACCAGCAGCGCGCCGTGCTCTGCGGCCGTGCCCCGGGCGACGATCAGGACGGCGGCCGGTCCGGCGCTGGCGGGCTCGGCGAGCCACTCTGCCAGGCGCCGGCGCAGGGTTTCCTCGGCCAAGGGCGCAGGATGGTCGTTCAGCAGCAGGCACACCACCGCGACGTTGCTGTTGCCGCTGTTGCCGCCGCCACCGCTGGTGCCGCTAGTGCCGCCGCTGCCGTCGGCAAGCGCGACCAGGTCGGCCATGGCCAGGGTGGCGAGGCCCGGCCGCAGAGCCGGCGAGGCCAGGCGCACGACCTCGGCGTCAGTGCTGGAGCGCAGCACCGGCAGCAGCGCGGCCGGCGCGATGCCGGCCCCGGCGCAGAGGCGGGCCGCGCCCCGGCGCACCCGGGCATCGGGGTCGGCCAGGCGGGTCAGCAGGCCGGCCGGGTCGGCTTGCCAGCTTTGCGCCAGCGCAGCCAGGGCAGGAGATCCGGCGCGCAGGTCGGCTGCGCTGGCGGGGTCCTCGCCGGCGCCAAGACCAACGAGCACCAGCATCAGGCCGAAGCCGGCGGAGCACCGTTTCACGGCACCACCTCGGGGTGGGCGGGGATCTGCGCGCGCCAGGCGGTGGCCTGGGCTGCACGCTCCGAGGGCGCGGCAAAAGGATCGTATGCGACCGGGCCTGCGAGGGTTTGCGCCAGCGCGGCGGCGGCATCGACGCGCACGGTCAGGCGTTCATGGGTGAGCAGCGGCCACAGGGCGGCGGACGCCGCCGGCATCCCGGCCAGAAGTTGCCGCACCTGCGCCCGCGACTCCGGCGCCCCGACGCCCAGCAGGGCGGCCAGCTTGGCCACGCCGTCTGGATCCTTGGCCAGGGCGGCGAGATCGGCAGCGGCGGTCAGCGCGACGGGCTTCTGGCCCTCGTTATCGCCATGCAGGACCAGCACCCGCACCGCCGTGGCGAGTTCGCCCGGCGGCTGGTAGCCGCGCAGAACGCGCACGAGTTCCAGCTTGCGGTTGATCAGCGCCAGGGTGGGCAGGCCTTGGACCGCGAACATCGCCACCAGGTCGGGCCGGTGGGTGACGTCGATCTCGATCGGGACCACCTCGCCCAGGGCCGCGCGCAGATCCTGGTTGTCGCGCGAATCCTGTTTCAGGACCTGGCACCACGAGCACTTCGCGCCGGAGAACAGCAGCACCAGGGGCCGTTCCGCTCCGGCGGTGCGGGCCTGGGCCACGGCGGCGGAGAAATCCGAGCGCCAGAGCGGGGCCGGGCCTTCTGCGCCAGGGGCCGGCACCTCTTCGGCGGCCAGCGCCTCGCCGCCGGCAAGCACCGTGATCAGCCAGGCGGTGACGGTGGCGAAGAAGCGGCTGGCGTGACGTTTATTTTCCATGGCGGATTTTGTTCCAGTAGAGGTCGTAGACGAACTTCGGGCTGTTCTCGCCATCGTGGCAGCGGACGCAGGTCGCGGGCGTGATCGGATCGAGCGAACCGCTCGCGGCGCGGCCCGCCGCGCGTTCGCTGGCGTGGACCGAACCCCGGCCATGGCAGGATTCGCACGAAACCAGGGCGGTGTGCGGCCGGGGCGGGCCGCGCCGCTGGTAGCCGTCGGGCAGGCCGAGGCCGGTGACGTGGCAGCGCAGGCAGTCGGGATCATTCTGGTAGCCCTTGGCGCTGAGACTGGCGAGGGCATGCGCGTGGCGGCTGGCCGCATGCACCTTGGCCGCCGTAGCATGGCAAGCGGTGCAGGCGGCATCGCCGACGTAGCGGCGGGTGGCGGCTGCGGCGGTGCCGGAGGTAGCAGTGGTGGCGGAAGGGAGCGTGGTCAGGCCGCCGATGCGTTCATCGACAGCGAGATCCATCGCGCCCAGGTTTTCCTGGTATTTCCTGATCAGGGCGCGCACCTGGGGCTGGTCGGGGATGCGGTCGCCGATCAGCTCGAAACCGCAATCTGCAGCGCCCCAGCGCCACCAGCCGATGGTCTTGCCTTCGTTGGCGGCGTAGACCACCCGTGCCGGGCCGACCGCCAGCGGGCGCTGGCTCGGCTGCTTCACCGCCCCGCCGACCACCAGGGCGAGGCCCGGCACCGCCCGCGCCAGGCGTTCGCAACCGGCCTCATCCAGGTCAGCGAGCACGATCACCCGTTCGCCCGCCAGGGTCGGCAGCAGGCGGGCGAGCGCCTCGGCCGGCTCGTCGGCGACCAGGCCCTCGCCCTGGGCGTGCGCCGGCGCGACCGCGGTGATCGCATAGCCGACCCCGCCCCGGCGCAGGCGCAGCACCGGCTGCACCGCCAGGGGGGCGCCGGTCACGCGCAGATTGGCGCACACCACCGGCGGCACGCCGGGATGGGCCAGGATGCGGGCGAGCGCGCTGCGGCCCAGGCGCACCTCGGGCTCGCCCAGCGCGACCGCATCGATCCCCGCGAGCGCGGCACCGCCCAGGTAGAATTGGGCGCGCAGCACCTGGTAGTCGGCCGACCCGCCGGACCAGCCGCCGAGTTCGACGCTGATCCGCCGTTCCGCAGCAACGCGCCCAAGCAAGGTCGCGCGGCGGGCAAGGCCGCCGTGCATGCCGGCGACGCAGCCGCAGGGTTCGAGCTTCGCCCCTGCGTGCGCCGACCAGGCCACCACCGGTTCGGCGGGGGTGGCCTGGTCGGCGGACGGTGGCAGTGGCGGCAGGGCGGGATCGATCGTGGCGACCGCCGTTGCCGGGTCAGGTCCGGGTATGGCCACCGGGGGCGATCCACTGCCGCCGCAGGCGGCGAGCCAGGCCAGCGCGACGACCAGCCCGGCCGCTTGCACCGCCCAGCCGGCCTGGCGGCCCCAGACGCTCTGACCGGCCCAGCCGGCCTGGGTGGTGGTGGCGCTGAGCAGCGGGGCTGGGCGCAATGCTGTGAAGCTAAGAGGGCAGCGACCCTCAGCGAACGTTTCCTTGCTTTTCACTAACGTTTCGTGGATCTGTGCCTGGGAACGCCGAGCACCAGCTCGGCTTCGGATCGATTCCCTTAGGGCAGGTGGCGCCAGGCTACACCTGAATTCATCCGCTTTCTCTTGGTATCGGATTGCATGGCCGAGCTGGTGCTCGGCGCTCCCGGGGTCGGCGCTCACCATTTCGCAGTGAATCCTCCGATCCTTAGCTTCACAGCATTGGGCAGGGCGGGGCTGGCTGGTCATGGTCATTCCACCAAAGCGTAGACCAGGGTGTTGGCGACCATCTGTTCGGCAGCTTTCACCTCATTGCCGCCGCAGCAGCAGCAGCCCTGGGTGTGGGCGGTGTCGTTCAGGCCTTCCTTGCTGAACAGGCAGACCAGGCGGCCGTCGCGGATGACGCCATGGAACTTGGCGGTGCCGCCGTGCGACAACGAGACGTCGGTGAGGGTGAACAAGGTCGAGAAGACGGGATGGTTCTTGGGCAGCTCGACCAGGGCGCCGGCCCCGAAGATGGCGTTGATCTCGGTGGTGAAGCTCTGCGACCAGGCCTGGTCGGAACAGCCGGCGCTGGCGAGCAGGAAGCCGCCACCCTCCAGGTAGCGCTTGAGGATGCTGCGTTCGGCCTCGGGCAGGGTGAAGGCGTCTTGACCGTTCATGATCACGAATGGGGTCTGGCTGAGCTCGTCTTCGCGCGCGAGGCGAAGCGAACGCATGCGCTTCTCGGTCTTGACGCCGGCGTCGGTCTCGACCGAGGTCAGGAAGCGGTCGCTGAAGCAGACCGAACTCTTGTCGCCGGCATAGATCAGGTTGCCGACCAGCACCCGCCGCGATTCGGGCGGCGGATCGTAGGCCGCCACCCGGGCGGACCCCAAGGCGAAGCAGGCGAGGATGGCCAGGGCGGTGCAGGTGCGGATCATGGCGGATTCCTGGCCGGGGTGGAAGGCGGTATCGGCGGCGTTGGCGCGACGGGCGGGACCGGTGACCGGGTGGGTCCTTCCTGGCGCGTCGGCTCGGGCGGCGTGGCGCGGTCCTGCACGGCGCGGAAATAGTCGCCCACCAGGCGCGCCTCGGGGTCGGACAGGCGGCTGCGTTCGGCGGTGGTGCCGCTGCGCAGCGCGCGCCGGAATCCGGCTGCGGCCCGCCCGTCGGCCTGGCCGCCGGCGGCGAGATCAGCCAGGCCGGGCCGGTCGCCCTCGCCGGTTCCCTGCCACTGCTGGAACTGCTCGGGGCCGAACATCGCCATCGCGTTGGTGAGGTCGCTGCCCCCGAAGTCGTCGCCCTGGAAGCCGGGCATCAGCCAGCCGGAGCCATACGACCACGACCCCTGACCGATCCCGGAACCCATGCCTTCGCCGGTGCCCATGGCGTCGGCCAGGCAGTTCGCATCGACTCCGCGCATCAGCAGCGACCAGGCGATGAGCTGGTTCTGCATGCCGGCCAGGCCGCCGGGCGGTGGTTTGCCTTTGCCCTTGCCCTCGTTGCCGCCGAGCAGCCGCGCCAGGCGCTCGGCGGCGATGGTGGCCTGGCGGTGCGCCTCGGCACCATCGCCGGTGCGGGCGGCGGCGGCAGCCAGGCCGAGCAGGTTGCTGATGTCCTCGGCGGTCACGTAGGCGGCGATGGCGTCGAGCCGGTCGGCGTCCTCGGCGAAGGCCGGGCGCATCGCGGCGGCCAGGGGCTTCTCGTCGGCGAGCCACAGGCCGACCTGGCTCGCGATGCGCTCCTCCTGCTCGGCGAGGTCGCGCAGGCGCACCCGGTCGGTGTCGCTCAGGCGGCGCGGCTCGGCGAGCGGGGCGAGCCGCTTGGCGGTGTTCTGCTGCGCGTCGATGATCTGGCGCAGCCGCGCCAGCAGACGGTTGGTGCGGGTGGCCAGGGCCACGGTTTCAAGATCGGCGGCGAGTTCCTCGGCCAGACCGTCGCGGGGCAGGCGGTCGACGTCGCCGGCCTCGGCGGTCTTGGCGATCGCGGCGGCCTTGTCGCCCATGCGGTCTTGCAGGAACGGCTCCACCTTGAACAGGGGATGATCGCGGCGCAGGCCATTGATCTGCTTTTCCAGCGCCCGCGCATCGGTCGCCAGCTTGGCCAGGTGCGCCGCGACCTGCTCCTTGGTCATCTCGGGCGCCAGTCGGCGCAGTTCGGCGGCGCGGCGTTCCAGGTTGCGCAGATCGCGCAGCGCTCCGGCGTACTTCTGGGCCAGGGCATCCGGCGGCAGGCGTTCGCGCACCAGGCGGTTGAAAGTCGCTTCCGAGATCACCTGGATCGTGCGCTGGACCAGGGCCGAGGTCTGGGTCTCGGGCCGGCTGTCGCGGGCGATCAGGCCGAGAACCAGCGCGTCGCCGGGCACGACTCCGAGCTGACTCAGGTCGAGCGGCTGGCTCCAGCGCACGGTTCGACCGTGCACCGCCTGGACCAGTTCGGGGGCCTCCAGGCCATTGGCCGCGCGCACCTTGGTGAGCGAGATCAGGCCCAGGTCGTCGTCGGCCTCGGCGACGAAGGGCACCAGCATCGACGGGGTGGCCACCGCGTCGCGCGAGGGCTGCAAGATCGCGGCGCGCGGCGGCTGGTCCACCCGCGCGGTGATGGTCAGGCCGGGCAGGGGTTCGCTGGCGAGGCCGTCGGCCCGGGCCACGGCGGCGACGCGGTAGCTTCCTGGTTCGAGGTTTCGCAGTTCCGCCGTCCCGTCGCGGGTGAGTTCCAGCCGGTCAGCCGGGCGATCCGCTGGAAGATCGTCGCGCCACAACAGCAGCGCGCCGAGTTCCCGGTTCGCGCTGGGTCGCAGGATGAGGCGCGAGCGCGGCAGCGCGGCGAGGGTCGCCGGAGCGCCCGGGGCGAGGCGGAGCTGCTCGGGTTCAAGCCCGGCATAGGCCGGGGCTTCCAGGCGCAGGTCGACCGCCGCCAGCACCGGCACCGGATCGACCTCCAGAAGACGGTACCGCGTCCGGGTGCCGCCGCCTTCGGCGCAGATCCAGGCCCCGGCGCGGATCTCGGTCAGCTCGGCCGCCCAGGTGGATGGCCCGACCTGGAACATGGGCAGGAGCACCTCGCGCGTGGGGCGGAAGGCCCCGGACCAGGGTGGCGCGGCGAGCGGGCCGGCGGTGGTAGCGCAGGCCACCAGCACGAGCTGCGCTGCCGGCCGGCCCGCGACGGTCACCTCGAAGCGCGCCGCGGCCCCGACCCGGACGCGATCCGGGCCTGCGCTGAAGGCCAGCTTGGTCAGGCTGAACGGAGGCAGGTCGGCCTCGGGATGGCGAAACCGCGCGGCGGTGGTCGGGAAGAGATCGGGCAGCACCCCATGCACCAGCGCGGCGGCCAGCACGAAAAAGGCCAGGGCGGTGATCCAGGCAAAGGCGCGCGAAGGGGGTAAGCGCGCGGGCAGGGCGACGGCATCCAGGCCGTGCGCGAAGCGCTGCGCCCCGGCGGCGGCCAGGCGGTCGCCCTGCTCCCCCAGCACGGCGAGCTGCATGGCCGTGGTCAGGCGGCGGTCGTGGTCGGCCAGGGCCGTTTCAGCCAGGCGTACGGCCTGGCCGTGGGCGGGGGCCAGGCGGTTGCGGATGGCGACGACCAGCACGCCGGCAAGCGGAACCAGGGCGAGCCAGAAGTGGCCCAGCAGCCAGCGCACCCCCGCCGAGCAGGCGAACAGCGCATCCGCGACCAAAAGGCCCAGGCCGGTGGCGACCAGCAGCATCGCTGCCGCAGCGATCCAGGTGCGCTGCCGCCGGGTGGCGACGGTGGTGCGGGTCGTGGCGACGATCGCGTCCGGGGTGGCCACGGCTGGGTCATGGTGCGGGGCGGCGGTCATCACACGACTCCATAGCGTCGGCGGCGCAGCCACCATTCCGTGCTGCCGGCGGCGACCAGCACCAGGAACCAGATCGGGTTCGTGATCAGCGGTTCGCGGCGCGGCGCGGCGATGAGCAGGTCGGCGCGCCGCGCCAGGCGCTCACCGAGTCGCCGGCCGGCGTCGGCGCTGGCGGACAGGTCGTGTGATTCCCCGCCCGTCGCGGCGGCGAAGCGGGCCAGGCGGTCGTCGCGGCGGCTGACCTCGACCCGTTCGCGCACGTCGGCATCGACCACCAGGGTCAGGCGATCGTCGCCACGGCGGACCTCCCACAACCCGGCCACCGGCAGGGCGACGGCGGCGGTGCCGTTGGCGACGGCGGCTTCCTGCGCCGGTGTCGCCGCGTCGGCCCCTGCTGGCGCACGCACGCTGAGCGGCCCTGCGCCGCGCACACTGATCACGGCGGTCTGGCCGACGCGATAGCGTTCGCGATCGGCGGCGAGTCCGGCCCCGGCATCCTTGACCAGGCTTTTTGCGAGCTGGCGCCAGAAACGCTCGGCGACTGCGCCCTGGCCGGTCAGGCTCCAGCGCCACAGGCCCTCGGCGTTCACCGTCGCCACCCGGCCCAGGCCGCGCCGCGCGGCGACCGCGAGCGGGCGCTGGCCGTCGCCAGCGAGGATCTCGGTGAGCGGACGCAGGCTTGCGACCCGGGCCGCCCCGACCGGGGCCAGAGCCGTCGCGTCGGCAGGCAGCAGGGCGAGGCGGCGACCCGCCGGCGCGACCGTGATGCGCGTCGGCACCGGCGGACCCTCGCCCCACAGCACCGGATCGAGTCCGGCCAGGACGCCATCGCGCAGGCCCGGGGCGAGAAACAGCACGCCGGTGCCGGCGTCTTCAACCTTGGCCACCAGGGCCTGCGCCGCCGCCGGGTCAAGCAGCCGTTCGGCCTGCGCCCCGATCACGACCAGGTCGTAGCCATCCCAGCAGCCGGGCCCCAGGCGGCCTTCCGGGGTGAGCGGCGCGGTGTTTTTCACCTCGCCGGTGCGCAGCGTCTTGCTGCCCAGGCGCCACAGGGTCAGGGCGCCAAGCTGGCGGTCTTTGCGCCAGGCGCGCACGGCGAAGGTCGTGTCCCACCAGGGTTCGCCTTCGACGACCAGCACGCGCAGGGTGCGGTCGACCACCAGCACGGTGCAGGCCGAGCGGTTGTCCTCGGTGGCGGCCTCATCCGGCAAGCTGGCGACGGTGGCCTGCCAGCGGCGTTCGCCCGGCTTGTCACCGACGTTGGCGCTCAGGTTCAGGCGCACCTCGTCGGCGGCGGTGACGACCTGGCTGGTGAGCGTCGTGCGCGTGCCGTCGTCGGCCAGAGCTTCGACGGTGACCTCGACCTGGCGTCCGATCGCCGCGCCGCTGGCGTTGAGCACCGCAGTCAGGCCGAGGTCCTGGCCCGGGAAGGCGCTGGCGGCGGCGGCTTCCAGGCGCAAGGCCAGGTTGGCCGCCGGCCGGGTCGAGCCCACGCCCAGGCACGACGCCACCACCCGCGCCGCCGCCAGCTCGCCCTCGGGCATGGCGGTGCCCCGATCGCAGCCGTCGGAAGCCAGCACCAGCGCCACCGGCGGACGTTCGCCGCGCGCGAGCGTCGCGAGCGGATCGAAGCTGGTCCCTGCTGTCGTCGCGCTTGTCACCGCGCTTGTCACCGCGCTTGTCACCGCACTTGCCATCGCAGTCGGCCAGCCCGTGGCGACGGTGGTGGTCAGGGCGAGGCGTTCGATCTGGTAGCGTTCGCCCACCGCCGCAGCGACGGCTTCCAGGCCATTTTTCGCCACCTGGAATCGGGTGGCGCCTGCCGCGTCGGCATCAGCCACCGCCATGCTGCCCGACGCGTCCAGCGCCAGCACCAGGCGCGGCCGGTCGCCGCGTGGTTCCTGTCGCACCAGGACCGGATTGAGCAGCACGAGCGCCAGCACCGCCACCGCCACCAGGCGCGGCAGCAGCAGCAGCCACGGGGGCGAGGCCCAGGTGCCGCGCACGGGCCGCAGGTAGGCCCAGGCGACCGCCGCCAGCAGCAGCGCGAGGAGCGCCAGGACCAGCCAGGCGGGAAGGAGGGGGGCGAAGGCGATCATGGCTGCACGCTGCTGTTTCGCCGTAGGCCGAAATTGCGCCGCAGGCTGACATCGCGCCGCAGGCCGAGGCTACGCGCGAAGAGGAGTTCCCCGGCGCAGGCCACGGCGGCGAGCGCGAGCAGCCAGGGCCAGAGCGGATTCGCGCCGGCGGCCTCGGCGGCACCGCTGCTGGCGACCACCGCCAGGCCCAGGGTCGCGGGATCCACCGGGCGCAGGTCGCTTTCGCGATCGGGCACGGCGGCGGCGAGCAGGTGACCGCCCTCGGCGCGCCAGATGCCGGGTCGGTCGAGGCGCATGCGGCCGTCGGCTTCGATCGCGGCGGTCGTGCCGGCGGCGCTCGCGCGGTCGTCGCCCTCGCCCTGCCAGGCCAGACCGGGCCGGGCCGCGACCACGTTGCCGACGTCGTGGGCCAGCCGGTCGGAGCGCGCGGGCAGCAGCGCCGCCGGCAGGCGGGCGATCAGAAGGGGGAAAGCCTCGGCGGACGCCAGGTTGGAATCGATTGCGGCGGGCGACAGGTTGACGAGCAGCCAGCGGCCGGTGCCGACCGGGCGTTCGACCAGGGCGATGGTGCCGTCAGCATAGGCCAGCAGCACGGTCGCATCGGCGGCCTGGGCCCGGCCGGCGTTGGCGCCGCTGCCCGTCGTCAGGCGGTAGCGGCTCGCGGCGAGGCTGGTGAGCAGGCCCACGCGCTGGTCGAATGGCGCTAGCAAGGGGTGGTCGAGACGCGCCTGGCCGATCGCCATCGCGCCGCGTTCCTGTTCGCTGATGTCGATGCGGCGATCGAGCACCACCGGCGGCTGGATGCCGTCCGGGGCCTGCGCCTGGGCCAGCGCGGCGTCGGCGTCGCTAGCGACGACGTGCAGCCAGGCCCCGCCGGATTCCAGATGGCGTTTGAGCGCCAGGCGCACTGGCGCGGGATCGGCCAGCCCGGCGGTGACCGCGAGCGCCCCAGGACCGAGCTGGGCGAGCTGGGCCGCCAGGCCCACCCCATCGCTGGCGCGAACCTGGAAGCCGGCGGCGGTGAGCGCCGCGACGAGCGGCCGCACCGGTCGCAGCGGGTCGCTGCGGTCGCCATCGCCCGCGATCACCGCAGTGAAGGCGCCCAGCACCGGCACCACGGCAGAGCGCTGGTCGTCAAGGGCCAGCACATCGCCTCCGTCGATGGTGGCGCTGACCGCCAGGGCCCCGGCCGAGTCCGGGACCAGGGTGTGGGCGGCAGTGGCGCTGCCGGCAGCGGGGATTTCCAGGCGGTGCAGCCTCCGCACGGCGCCGACGCGGGTGGCGAGTCCAACGGTGCGGGGAACCTGGCCGCAGTTGAAGACCCGCACCGTGAGGGTCAGCGGCCGGCCCGCCACCGCGACTCCGGGCTCGCAGCTGATGGCGGTGATGCCGCAGTTTGCCGGAGTGGCAGCCGGATCCCGGCCCGGGCCGGCGTCGATCAACCGCAGGCGGACACCGGCGGGCAGGGTGGCGGGATCGACCCCGGTCAGGCACGCGGCCGAACCGTCGGTGACGAAGTAGATGTCTCCGCCGCTGGGCAGCAGGCGTGCGGCGTCGGCGATCGCCGCCGCCGGGTCACCGTCGCTGGCACCGGCCTCGGCCTCGGCCAGGAGCGCGCGCGCTGGACCCGCAGTCGGGCTGACCTCGGGCCCGGAGCGGCGCGGGGCGGCTCCGGCCAGGATCAGCGCCAGCGGCCGGGGTGCCAGACGGTCGAGCAGTTGCCCCGCCTCGGCCTTGGCGCGGGCGAAGGCGGTCGCGCCGGCGAGCCGCTGCTGCATCGACGCCGAGGCGTCGAGCACGATCACCGCCGGGGTCCGGTTGCTGCCGGCCAGGACGCCTTGCCAGAGCGGACCGGCGAGCGCGGCTGCGGCTGCAAGCAGCGCCAAGAGGCGCAGCGCGAGCACCAGCCAGTCGCGCAGGCGGCGGCGCTGGGCCCGGCCGGTTTCGCACTTGGCGAGGAATTCCAGGGCGGGAAAAGGCTGGGGCCGGACTTTCCGCCGGGTCAGCAGGTGGACGACGATCGGGGCCGCCGCGAGGGCGGCGAAGCCGAGCGCAACCGGGGCGAGCGCGGTCAGGCTCATCGCGTGGTCCCTGGTCCGTGGCCACGCCGGTGCAGCCAGCCGCCCACAACCTCGGCCACGTCGCGGCTGCTGTCGGCGAGCACATGGTCGGCGCGCGCGCCGGCGCAGGCGGTGGCGCAGGCCGCGACGTGGCGGGCCATCGCCGCGTCGAAGCCGGCCTTGGCATCGGCGGCGTCGCAGGTGAAGTCCGGGTGCCGGCCCTCGGGATCGCTGAGCGCGACCCGCTCCCAATCGGCCGGCAGGGCCAGCTCGCTCGGGTCGAGAACCTGGATCACCGCCAGATCATGCCCGCGCGCGGCGAGCGGTGCCAGGGCTGCACCCAGCGCGGCCGGATCCAGCAGCAGGTCGCTCAGCAGCAGCACCAGCGTGCGCCGGCTCAGGCGCGTGCCCGCTGCCCGCACCAGTGCGGCCGGATCGCCGGCCCCGCCCGCGCTCAGGCTGTCGATCAGCAGGCAGGCCGCCGTCGCGCCCGCCGGTCCGCCAAGTTCGCGCGGCCACGGGCCCAATTCTGACGCACCGCCGACCACCCGCACCCGGTCGCCCTGGTCGCAGGCGAGCAGCGCCAGCACCGCCGCCGCCAGCCCAGCCCAGGCGAGTTTGCTGGGCAGCGCGCTCGCGCTGGAAAATCCCATGCTGGCCGAGGTGTCGAGCAGCAGCGCCAGCGGCAGGTCGCGTTCTTCGCGATAGCGCCGGACCAGCAGGTGGTCGGTGCGCGCGTAGGCTTTCCAGTCGACCGAGCGCAGATCATCGCCGGCCAGGTACGGCCGGTGGTCGGCGAACTCGACCGCCGGCCCGGTGTACGGCGAGCGGTGCCGCCCGGCATGCAGTCCCTCGACCACGCGCCGCGCCGCGAGTTCAAGGCTGCCGCTGTGCGACAGGCGGGGGATGGAGGTGACGGCGGGCATGATCAGGTGGATTCCGACGTGGCGGTCCCAGGGTCGTGGTCTTGGGTTGAGCCTGATCCGAAGGTGTCGACCAGGGTCACGGCTGCACGATCTCCAGCAGCTTGGCGACGATGGCGCGGCCGTCGGTGCCGGCGCCGGCGGCCTGGAAGCTGGGGACGAGGCGGTGGGCGAGGACCAACGACGCGACGGCGCGGATGTCGGCGACCCCGACTGCCGGCTGGCCGGCGAGGGCGGCGCGGGCGCGGGCGACCGCGACCAGGGCCTGGGTGGCGCGCGGGCCGGCACCCCATGCCACGTTGGCGGCGACGTAGGGATGGATCGGCTCGCCGGCTGCCGCCTTTTCGCCAGAGGCCGGCTTCGGCCGGCTGGTGCGGACGAGGTCGACCGCATGGCGCACCGCGACCTCAGGCACCGGGATGCGGGCGACCAGGTCGGCGAGGCGGTGGAAGTCCTCGATCGCGAGCACCGGCGCGATCGGGGTGCGGCGGCGCAGGTCAAGTTGAGCGATCGCGACTTCTTCAGCGTGCGAGGGATAGCCGACGTCGATCGCGACCAGGAAGCGGTCGAGCTGCGCTTCGGGCAGGGGATAGGTGCCTTCCTGCTCGATCGGGTTCTGGGTCGCGAGGACGAAGAACGGGGCCGGCAGCGGCCGGGTCTGACCGCTGGTGGTGACGGCGCGTTCCTGCATGGCTTCCAGCAGCGCCGCCTGGGTCTTGGGCGGGGTGCGGTTGATCTCGTCGGCGAGGACAAGATTGGCGAACACCGGGCCGGGGACGAACTGCAGGGTGCGCGCGCCGGTGGCGCGGTCCTCGCGCAGGATCTCGGTGCCGGTGATGTCCGACGGCATGAGATCGGGGGTGAACTGGATGCGGTGGAAGCTCCAGCCCAGCGCCTCGGCGACGGTCGACACCAGCAGCGTCTTGGCCAGGCCGGGGGCACCGACGAGCAGGGCGTGGCCGCCGGCGAAGATGCTGATCAGCACCGCCTCGACCGTGGCCTGCTGGCCGACCACCCGGCCGGCGATGGCGCTGACCAGGCGGGCGCGCACCGCCGCGAGCTGATCCAGGGTGGTCAGATCCGCAGCGGTGGATGGGGAGGCCGGCACGGATGCGGGCGGGGAGGCAGTCATAGGGGGATCCCGAGTGTGAGTTTGCGATGGTGAACGCAGTCTGACCGTGGAGGTTCGTAGCGGGCTTCGCCCTGGTGGCAATCCGGGGCCTAAACGCCTGCCTTGGGCAGTGCCGGGCACCGGTATTCCACTCGGCAGCCCGGCGGCTCACGTGAGCGGCAGATGGTGGCAGAAGGTGGCAGACGGCCCAGCCGAGCATTGCCGGCGGGTTCGCCTGTGGCAGGATGCGCGCCCGACCGGCCTGCTCCGGCGGCATTCCCTGAGGTCCCCATGCGTACCGTCCTTCCCTCCGCCAGCCTGATCCTGCTTGCCAGCGCGTGCTGCGCCCTGGCCGGCGAAGGCGCGCCGGTCGCCGCCCCGCCAACGACTGTCGCGCCAGCCGCCTCAGCCGCGCCGGCAACCAATGCAGCAGGCAAACCGACCTGGACCGCGACCCCGGCCGAGATCGCAGCGATCACCGCCCTGGCCGACGAGGCGGTGAAGCTCGGCCTGCCGGACGCGAAGGGCGGCGAGTTCTGGAACGGTTCGGTGAAGGTCACCACGAAGTCCGGCACCAGCAGCTCGTCACGGACCGAGCGTGGCCTGCACCTGAAGCTGGTCGACGGTTCGTGGTGGTTCGACCTCAAGCGAAGGGTGGTGCCTAGCGACACCCTGACGGTCGACCCCGAGGGCGCCAAGGCGGTGACCCTGGCCCAGTTGGCCGATCCCGAACTGGGCCAAGATGATCGCCATGTTTTCCGGCCTTCGGCAGCCGACCTGAAGCAGATGCTCCCGCCTGAGATGCTGGAAAAGATCGTCAAATCCTTCATCCCCGCGGATCAGGCGCGGGCGCGCGAACTCCTCGCCAAGCCCGAGGAGATGATGGCGGTGATGAACCCCATGGGTGCGACCAGCGTCCGCCCCCTGCTGCTGGTGCGGGCCGGCGTTCCGGACGCCGCTGCGAACCATGCCAAGCCCAGCGTCGGGCCGGTGCCAGGGAAGGAACCGGATCAGTACAGCCGGATGGCCGGTCCCTACGCCGGCGAGGATCGCCCGCTGGTGCTGGACCAGTCGGACCAGCAGCGGTTGTGGCGGGCGATCAACGCACGGCACCAGAAGGCGGCATCCGCCAAGAATGGGGCAGCGTCGGCCAAGAAGGAGGGAGCCCAGGCCAAGCCGGCCCCAGCGGAGAAATCCGCCCAGGCAGCCGGCGACGACGACGAGGGCGGCTTCGGCCCCAAGCCGGGCACCATGCGCTTCATCAGCGCGAGCGAGAGCCTGCGCCAGGCCCTGCGCGCCTGGTTCCAAGAAGCGTTGGCCGATCCCGAGTCGGCCGGGATACCGCTCGACCGCCTGGTCGCTGCCGTGCGCGCCGTTGAACCAGCCGACGGCGACGCCAGGAAGAAGGCCAATCTCGACCGCCTCATCGCCGGAAAATCCCTGCCCAAGGTCATCGCCGCCGAAGCTGACGTGGCGACGCGGCTGACGGTCTGGCGCATCCCGTCCGGCAACCGGGATCACGGGGGCATGGATAATGATTTCGAGGAACAGCACTTCGCCAGCCTGCAGCCCAAGATGCTGGAGCACCTGCGTGGCGAGCAGCGCCAGCGCTATGACGCCTACCTGGAACGGAAGAAGAGCGACTTCACCGCCAAGGATCTCGATGCCCTGGTCGGCCTGGCCGGGGACCTGCGTCCGACCCGATGGATCGATGGCGGCGGCTACCAGGGTTCCCCGGTCGCGCGGACCGTGGGCGACAACGCCCTGCGCGCCATCCGCCGCATCCTGGGCGTCGATCCACGGCTGCTGGCCGGTCGTGATCCTGCCGCCGCCTGGAACGACAGCGAACGCGCCGCCACCGCCACCGCCCTCGCCGCCTGGTGGAAACCGTTGGCTGGCAAGCCGGTGGCAGAGATCCTGGCGGGCGAGATCGCCCGCCTGCCTCTCGACATCGCGGTGGACCTCATCGCCAACGAAGCGGACCAGGCCGTCCTGGCCAAGGAGCTCGCCGCCCTAGCCACCACCCTCGCCCAGGCCAAGCCCGACGAGCAGGATTCCGTGGCGATCGGGGCGCTGCTGCGCGTTGCCGGCGACGAACCCGCGATCACGGCGATCGTCGAGAAATGGCCGGTTTCGGGCAAGCATCACCTGATTCTCGCCGCCTGGCACGACAGCAAGGGCCGCCCGGCGCACGTGGATGCCCTGTTCAGCGAGGTGCTGACTGCGCTGAAACCGGAAGCTCCGCTGAAGCCGGAAGCTCCGCTCAAGCCAGAAGCTCCGCTGAAGCCAGAAGCTCCGTTGAAACCGGATGCACCGCAGAAGCCCAAGCCGGAGGTCCCCGCCAAGCCCGGATCCCGCTTCCGTTTCCACGGCATGAACGAGGAGGACCAGCGCCGCATCCAGGTTCTCGCGGTGGTCATGCGCCGTCCCAATGCCGATCGGCTGGTGCAGCTCCAGACCGTGCTGGCCGGCAGCCTGGAACAGCCCCTGGTGCAGCGCCTGGTCGGTGCGTTCCTGCAGAACGGCGGCCAGATACATTTCTCCGATCAGGGGCTCTCGTCCCTGATTGATGGTCACGGCATCGGACGGCGCCGGCGGCAGGTCCATGATGACAACCGCCAGGCAGAGCAGAAGCGCGGCCAGGCCATGGGCCTCGCGGTGCAGGCGACCCTGCTCAACGACCAGCGCCCCCTGCCCAAGGGTTTGGTGACCATAGAGGCACCGTCCAAGGACGCGGAAGCCGGCTCAAAGTCCAGCCAACCTGTCCAGATCATCTTCGCCGGCACCGTCCCGATCTGGTTTCATGATGAAAAGATCACAAAACCCAAAGCGGTGCGGGAGGACTGGCGCCTGTGCGACCTCGCCTTCGCGACCGCCGGGCAGCAACTGCAATGGAAGCTGAACCTATGGCAGCAACGCGAGGCGTTCGCCTTCGACCTGAACGCCGAACCGGCGCTTCGCAATGCCCGTCTCGACGGAATCCGCCGCCTCATCGCCGTGCCCCTAGGCAAGGAATTGAAGGCGGCCGGCCTGCCCGACGCCGCCGCCCCGCCGCCGCAGGTGAAGGACGAAAACTCCCTCTTCTGAGGTCATGCCGCGTGCACCAACGCCGAGCCGGCGTCTCGCTGGATCGGTCGTACCGGATGAAGCCCGCGCCTGAGGATTGGCCATTCGGCCCCATTGTCGCGGAAACGATGATAAAACGCTTGCGCCTGGGACCGCCGGTTTGCAACCGGCCGTTGCTCAGGTGGCTATCCGGCCAAGGCCGGAATGACCATGGAATTGCAGCGAAATCGTAATCGGCCTTGGCCGGATCGCCGGCCCACCCTGCACAAATGGCCAATCCCCAGGTGCCGGCTGAAGCCGGCGCTACGTTACGACGACGCGGTCCCGTCCTCCCCCGGGTACCGCAACCCCCACTGCCGTCGTAGCGCATCCATGACGCCGGCGATGGTCAGCGAATCGGCGTGTGGCATGACCGGGCTTTCGATCAGACCATCAGCCAGGCAGCGGTGCACCTCACGAATCTGGTATTCGAATCCATTGCTTTCATGCGGACCGTCAAAAATCTCGCTTTTATCACCACTGGTCCAAGTCGCGCGGGTTGCACGCCAGAACTGCGGCAGGTGGATGCTGCCCTCGGTGCCGTCGATGCGGCAGTCGCCGGCGGTGGCGGTGCGGACGGCAGCGGCCAGGCGGGCAAGTCTGCCACCAGGCCAGGACAGCACGGCGACGGACTGTTCATCGACACCGGTTGCGCCGAGGTGGGCGAAGCCGGCGACGCCCAGGGGCGGCCCGGGGAAGACGGCGTTGGCGGCGGCGAGGGTGTAGACGCCGACATCGAGCAGCGCGCCACCGGCCAGGGCCGGGTCGAGCAACCGGCTGTGGGGATCCCAGCCGCAGCGGAAACCGAAGTCGGCGCTGACCAGACGCGGTTCGCCGATGCGGCCGGTGTGGATCCATTCTGCCGCTGTGCGCCACGCCGGCAGGAAGCGCGTCCACATCGCCTCCATCAGAAATGCCCGGTGCCGGTGCGAGGCGGCGATGAGCGATCCGACCTGAGCGGCGTTGAGGGCGAGCGGCTTTTCGACCAGCACCGCCTTGCCGGCGGCGAGACAGGTCAGGGCCGGGGCGCAGTGGTGCGGGTGCGGGGTGGCGACATACACCGCGTCGATGTCGTCCGCCTCGGCCACGGCGGCGATCGAGTCGACCGCGAGTCTTGCCTGGTGTTTGCTGGCGAATGCCTGGGCGCGAGCCAGGTCACGCGACGCGACCGCCACCAGTTCTGCTCCGGCGACCATGGGGAGTGCGGCGGCAAACGTCCGGGCGATGCTTCCGGGCCCGATGATCGCCCAGCGGATGGTCGGCGGGTTCACTCCTTGGTTTTTTCTGGTTTTGCGGCCGCTGCGGCGGGGCCGAAAGCGGTGGGTGCGCCGGTTGCCGGGCCGAGTTCGCGCAGGCAGAAGTCGTCGAGATACGCGGTGCCGCCGTTGCTGCAGGAGAAGCGTACGTCGACGAACGGGCCCCAGGCCGGGTTGTCGAATTCGATCCACACTTTTTGCCAGCCTTGGTCGGCGCTGCCGGCGCCGGCGAGGGCCTCTCCGGTACTCTGGCGCAGGACGAAGTCGCCGGCGTTGTGCGGCGTCCAGGTGTACAGGTCGGCGCTGATGCTGGCGGCGGCTGGTCCGGGTTCCTGCCAGACCGGTTCTTGCCATGGCGCCGGGGCCGGCTTGCCCTCTTTTTCGGCCTTGGCGACCTTGGCGGCGTGGGCCTTGCGGTCGCGTTCGATCTTTTGCACGAATCCGGTCTTCATCGCCTCGATCTCAGCGGCGCTGGCGGCTTCAACCTTGTACCAGCCCTCAATCCGGTAGCGCACCTTGGGTTTCAGCACCACCTGCGGCAGGTTCGGCCACGCCAGACCTTTGACCACCATCGAGCGGGTGCCGGAGTGGCCGATGGTGGTCGAGATGGTCGGCATGCCCGTAAATGTCACGCCGATGATAGGGGTGGCCGAGGTCAGCGGCTGGTCCTCGAAATCGCAGACTTTGCCGAGCGGGAGCACGACCATGGGTAATTTGTCGAGGCGCAGGCTCATGTTGTCCCACACCCGATTGGTCAGTTCGGGCGGTATGCGCATCTGCCGCACCCGGACCGTGTGGTAGGTCAGGCCGTTGGCGGCCGGCACCAGGTTCTTGGGCCACCCGACGCACAGATCCTGGTCGGCATGGACATTGCACACCGCCAGCGGTGCCGGTCCGCCGGACAGGGTCTGGGTCCAGCTCCAGCCGCGTTGCCGATCAAGATAGGTGGCGAAGCCACCATCGCGCAGAATCCAATCAGCGCCATTGCTTCTGGCGATGGCGGCATGGTTGTTGGGATGGCCGATCCAGCCGGGCACTTTGTCGGAACAGATCGCCACCCGCTGATGCAGGCGGTCGCCTTCCCAGGGATTGGACAGCGACGGCGGCATCAGGCTGACGTACTGCCCGGTGATCACCGGTTTGAGCCCGGTCTTCCACTCGGCTTCGATGAGGTAGCCCAACTGCGGATGGCAGCGCAGCCGGAAGGTGCTGACGTGGTCGACCGAGATGCCCTCCTTGTCGCCCCGGGGGCTGGAATGCTCCCATTTTCTAAACACGTGCTTGCCAGTGAACTTCCGGGTCAGCAGCAGTTCAGCGCCGTCGGCTTCGACCGTCCACGCCGATTGGTCCTTGGCGTTCCACAGTTTTGAGCCGTTGTCGTCAGGGAGGAAATGATCGGTGCGGAAAGCCGCGCCTCGGGCGGTGTCGATGTGGAAGCGTTCGCTCGGCAGCGGCACCGCGGTCACCGCCTCGGCCGGATCGTGGCTGAGCAGATAGATGGTGCCGCCATGGAAACCGGTCTTGGGCATGTAGCCGATGTAGCGGTCGCCATCCTTGATGAAGAAGAACTGCCAGACCTCGGGGCCGTCCTTGCCAGCGAAGGTGTGCTCGGCCTCGACCACGCTCAGGCGCGGCTTGTGGCTGCCGAACCGCGCCGGCGGCTTGACCTCGGCGAGCAGCGCGTCGAGTTCGTCGGGCACGGCTACCGCGGTCGAAACTACCGTCGTCACTGGAACGACCGCAGGTGGGCTGGGAGGCGCCGCATCGCCAGCGCGCAAGGTGTTGCCGGCAAGGGCGATGAAGACGAGAACGACGGAGGGGAAGGGCAAAGAGGGCATGAGGAGTCTCCGCAGGAGATACGCACGATGCCGTCTTGCGTTGTGGGCGCCACCGGGCTGGACGTTGAGGACGGATCATAGCAAGAAACGCGCCACGAAAACGCAGCTGGAATTGGAATTACCCAAGGGATCCAAGCTGAACGCGTCGATTGACCGGCGTCCGATCCTTCCGACACTCCCGCCCCTTCATGGAAACGTTCGCTTCGATCGCGACTGTCGCAGCGGTGATCTACGCTGTGGTGGTCATCCTCTTGGCTTTTTACGGCCTGCACAGCCTGTGGCTGCTGGTGCTGTTCCTGAGCCAGCGCAGGGCTGCTTTGGCCGTGGCGGCGCGCGAGGCGGCGACGCCGCTGCCACCGGACGACCAGTTACCGTGCGTGCTGGTGCAATTGCCGGTGTTCAACGAACGCGATGTGGTGACCCGGCTGGTCGATGCGATCGGCCGGCTGGATTGGCCGGCGGACAAGCTGCACATCCAGTTGCTCGATGATTCCACCGACGACTCGGTCGAGATCGGCCGCGCCGCCTGCGCCCGTCTGCGCGGGCAGGGGCTGAACGCGGTCAGCCTGCACCGCACGGACCGCACCGGCTACAAGGCCGGGGCGCTCGACAAGGGCATGCAGCAGGACGACGCGCCGTTCATCGCGATCTTCGATGCGGACTTCGTGCCCCACGCGGATTTCCTCAAAATCGCGATCCGGCCGTTGCTGGCGGATCCCGGTTTGGGACTGGTGCAGGGGCGCTGGGGGCATCTCAACCGCGACGCCAACTTCCTGACCAAGGCCCAGGCGCTAGGCATCGACGGGCATTTCGCGATCGAACAGGGCGCGCGCGCCTGGTCCGGCCTGGCGATGAATTTCAACGGCACCTGCGGCTTGTGGCGGCGCGAGGCGATCATCGCCGGCGGCGGCTGGGAGCACGACACCCTGACCGAGGACATGGATCTCAGCTACCGCTCGCAGATGGCGGGCTGGCGCTGCACCTACCGCATCGGCCTGATGGTGCCGGGCGAGATCCCGGCGTCGGTCGGCGCCTGGCGGTCGCAGCAGTTCCGCTGGGCCAAGGGCTCGATCCAGACCGCGCTCAAGTTGCTGCCCCGAGTGTGGCGGGCGCCAAAATTTAATCTGCATGTGAAGGTCGCCGCGACCGTGCACATGACGCATTACCTCATCCATCCGCTGATGCTGGTCAGCCTGTTCACCGCGCCGTTCGCGCTGGTGGTTCTCGACCGCGTGCCGCATTGGGTGCTGGGCGCGGGCGTGGTGTCTTTCCTGGTCGGCGCGATGTCGCCGATCCTGGTCTATGTCGCAAGCCAGTTCGTGCTGGAGGGCCGTCAGGGTTGGCGCCGCCTGGCCAGCCTGCCGGCGCTGGCCGCCTTCGGCACCGGCATCGCCGTGTCGAATACCAGCGCGGTCTGGCAGGCGGTGATGGGCCGCCAAAGCGAATTCGTGCGCACGCCCAAGCAGGGCGCCGGCGCAGGCAGCTACAAGCCGAGCCAGGCGAGCGGCATGGCGGAATTGTTCTGCGCCACCTGGGCCGCGCTCGGCCTGGGCCTCGGTCTGACCGGCAATCACACCTGGATAACCCCGCTGCTCGCGTTGTATCTGAGTGGATTCGCGTGGATGGCGGTGGCGTGCATCCGCGAGCGGAGATCAGCGCAACTGGCGCATGCGGGCGCCAACCTGGCGGACAGCGATTCCCGGGTCGAGCCCGCCCTCGGCCGACCCAGCGCCCTGCCCTGGCTCATCCCGCTCGGCCTGGGGATGCTCGCCCTTGCCGCCACCATCGGCTGGTGGCCGGATTCCTGGTGGCAGCATCCGCGCACGTTCGCTGTGCTGGGATTGCTGATGGGCGCGCTCTACATCGCCGCCGTCGCGGTGGTGCGGCTGCGTCCTGGCCGTGGTGGCGTGCTGGTCTGGATCGCGGTGATCGCCCTCGCCATGCGCATCGTCACCATGGGCATGGTGCCGTCGCCGGACGCCGCACGCGCGGTGGTCGAGGGACGCCAGCTCGCGGTCCAGATCAATCCGTATGCCGTGGCGCCCGGCGATCCCGCGACCGAAAAGGTGACCACCCTGGTGCGGCACGGCGTCAGCCGCGACGTGCTCAACAAGGTCATCGCCGACAGCGGCCAGGTCACCGCCGCGACCCCGCCACTGTCGCTGGCGTTCCAGGGGCTGGTCACGGCGTTCTCATCCGACCCCAAGGCGATCAAGATCGCGGCGCTTATCGTCGAGGCGGCCGCGCTCGTCCTGGTGCTGGCCTTGCTGGCCCGCGCCGGCCTGCCCACCAGCGCGCTGTTGGTGGCCGCCTGGAATCCGGTCGGGCCGCTGTTCTTGAGTGGCGAAGGCCACCTCGATGCTCTCTGCATGCTGCTGCTGGCCTTGTCGGCCTACCTCGCGGCGGGCCGTCACGCCGGTCGCGCCCTGGTCGCCGCCAGCCTCGCGGCGCTGGCCAAGCCGATCGCAGCGATCGCCTTGCTGCCGCTGCTACGTGGCAAGAGTTGGCGCTGGCTGTTGCTCCCGCTGGTGGTGGCCACCATCTGCCTGTTGCCGTTCATCTCCGCCGGGACCGGCCTGCTGGTCGGCCTGAGCCAGTTCGCCGGCGAGCACCATCACGGGGTGCTGGAGCCCTTCGTGCGCCTGCTCGTCGACTGCGCTCCTGCCCTCATTCCCGCTGCGCTCGCGAGCAAGGTCGTGGTCTCGATTCTCGCCGGCTTCGCCGCCGCCGGCATCTGGCTGGTCCTGCGCACGCATCGCGATCTGGAAGGTGCCGCCGGCGCGGATCTCACCGCCAAGCTCATCGCCGTGGTGCTGATCTGCCTGCCCAGCCTGCATCCGTGGTACCTGGCGCCGCTGGTCGTGCTGCTGCCATTCACCCGCTCGTGGGGCCTGGTGCTGCTGACCGTGCTCGCGCCGCTCTATTGGCTACACCGTCTCGCCGGCACCGAACCGGGTGCCTCTCTGCCGTGGGTCAGTTTTGCCGCCCACCTGCCGGTGCTGCTGGTGTTGGCCTGGGAATGCGCCGGCCGCCCGATCCCGTGGCGTGCTGGCCCGGGCAAGCTGGTCAGCCCGGCGGCGTGACCGCCGGTTCGAGCCGCACCGCCCCGGCCGCGCCCAAGGCGCGATCGAAGGTCAGTGTGCTGGCCTGCATTGAACGGTGCCGATTCAGGATCAGGCGATCGACCAGTCCCGCTCCGGGCGCCGGGTTGAGCGCCGCCAGCGCCTCAGGTGGATCGACGGTCACCGCGCCTGAGGCCGCCATGCCCTGAAGCGCCGCACGCGCCGCGTCCTTGTCGAGGTGGTAGTGGTGCACCAGGGCGTAATAGGACTCGGCCAGGACCAGATCGGTCACGATCACCGCATCATCATCGGCATGCGCCTGTTCCAGTCGTTGGCGCGCGGCAAGGGCCAGAGCGGCAGGCTGCCCCGTCAGCAAGCGCAGCACGACCGAGGTGTCGAGCCCGAGGTTCATGCGCGGTCTTCGGTACCGGCTCGGTTCTCAGCCACTGCGCGACCGATCGAGGCGCGGATGTCGTCCAGGTCATGGGAATAGTCCGGCCCGACCTGCACGCTGCCGATCCAGGACCAGTCGATGCGATGCGGCTTGAGGATCCACACCGCCTGACCCCCGACCACCGCACGCTCGACATCCAACCGGTCGCCGGGATGGACGCCGAGTTCGTCGCACAATTCCCGTGGCAGCGTCGCCTGGCGTTTCGCCGTCAACGTCATCGTGGACATGGGAGGGCTCCGGTGGTGGTCAGGCCAAACCTAGCGCCGCAGCCTTACCGTTCAATCGCACGGTAAGGCGATACAAACGCGGACCCAATTAAGTGAGCAGCCGGAGATTCGCTGAAAAATCGCAAGTGCGCCCCAGATGCAAGGCAAAATAGAGGAGTTGGGCCGCGCCGCGTCAGGACGGGTGTAGACGCACGGTTGCTTAGCCACCGAGGGTAGGCTTGAACCCACCATCGTTCTTGGGCAGTGGGAAACACCCGTCCTGTGCAATGACCACCGAATGCCGCAGACAGGGTGTTTTTTTTCTCAGATTTCCAGTAAAAATCGCAAGTGCGCCCCAGATGCAAGGCGGGAGGAGGGAGTTTGGCAGCGCCACATGACCGACGACCAACGCCGCAGATGGGGCGCAATTGCGATTTTTGTTCAGAACTTCATGATCGATTCGACTTTGTCCTTCAGCGCGGCCTCGGCCTTGGCCTCGTACTGCTTGAGCATTTCAGTGACCTTCTCGGTGGTCTTCTTGATCACGTCTTCCGACACCTTCTGCGCCTTGGCCTTGGTCTCGATGTCCTTGATCGCGTCGCGCCGGTTGCCGCGCATCGCGACCTTGTGTTTCTCGGTCTCTTCCTTGGCCTGGACTGAAAGCTGTTTGCGGCGTTCGGTCGACAGGGGTGGCAGGCTCAGGCGGATGACGCTGCCGTCACTCTGCGGGGTCATTCCGAGCTGGGCTTCGCTGAGCGCCTTTTCGATCGCCTTGATGGTCGACTTGTCGAAGGGCTTGACCAGGAGCATCGCCGGTTCGGGCACGGTGATCGACGCGACCTGGACGATGGGCATGCGGCTGCCGTAGGCCTCGACCTGGACGTGCTCGATCAGGGCCGGGGTGGCCTGGCCGGTGCGCAGGTGCTTGAAGTCGTTGGCGAGGGCGGCGAGGGCCTTCTCCAACTTGGATTTGGCGTCGGCGAGTTCGGCTTCGAAGGCCATGCGGTTCTCCTGGATTGGGCGGCGTTGGCCCGAGGTGGCGGTTGCCGCGATGCCGACAGGATCCGTGCAGGGTCGGCGCTGTCCATCGCGCTCATCGTCGAGGCGGATTCGGTGGCGTCAGAGGCGGAAGCGCGCGATCGCGACCTTGAGTTCAGCGGCGAGGCGGCCCATCTCCTCGGCGGCGCGCAGGGTCTCGCCGGCGTTGCCCCGGGTCTGCTGCGCGGTCTGGGCGACCTGGCTGATGGTTGCTGAGATCTCGTTGCTGCCCTTCACGACCTCGCTGATGTTGCCGGCGAGTTCGCGCGTGGTCACCGACTGCTCTTCGACCGCCGAGGCGATCGATTGCTGCAGCTCGTTGATGGTGCGGATGATCGCCAGGATGCGCTGGATCGCTGCGGTCGCCTCCTGGGCGGTGGCGGTGATCGCGGCGGTCTTGGCGCCAATCTCGGCGGTGGCCTCGCCGGTCTTGCGCGCCAGGGCCTTGACCTCGTTGGCGACGACCGCGAAGCCGCGCCCCGCCTCGCCGGCACGGGCGGCCTCGATGGTGGCGTTCAGCGCGAGCAGGTTGGTCTGCCCTGCGATCGAGCTGATCAGCTTGACGATCGAGCCGATCTCGGTGGTCGACGCATCCAGGCGGCCCATGGTGGCGCTGGTCGCATCCGCCAGGCCGACCGCCTCGCCGGCGACCTGGGCCGCCTGCTGCGCGCTCTGGGCGATCTCGGACACGCTGGCCCCGAGTTCCTCGATCCCGGCGGCGATCACGCTGACATGCTGCGAGACCTGCTGCGATCCGGCCGAGGCCGTGCTGGCCTGATCCGCCAGGCCGGTGGCGCTGGCGTCGAGCCCTGTGCTGATGCCGGTCAGCGTTCCCGCCGCCGTGGTCAGGCCCTGGGTGCCGTGTTCGATGGTGCCGACCGAGCTGCGCAGCGAGTCGATGGTGCGATCAAGCCCATCCGCCATGGCGCCAATCTCATCGCTGCGTTTCAGGGCGGCCTTGCGGGTGAGGTCGCCGGTGGCGAGGGCATCGACGACGGAGCCGACCTGGTCGATGGGGCGGGTGATCGAGCGCGCGAAGGCGGCCACCGCGAGCATGGTCACGAACAGGCCGAAACCGGAAATGACCAGGAAGATGACCAGAGTTTCGCGAGCCGAGGTGCTGATGCCGTCGATCACCGTTTTCTGCACGGCGACGAAGGCGTCGGCGCTGGAGGTGTCCAGGACTTTGAACTGGGCGGCGATCTCCTGCTCCTGCTTGGCCAACGCCTCGAGACCCGCGACCACGATCACCCGGCCGACCACCTTCTTGCCGGCGAGCACATCCTGGCGCAGGACGATGACTTTTTTAAGCAGGGGCAAGGCCTTGACCAGCTCCGCCACGCCCATCGCCGGCCCGGACCCGGACCCGGCCACGCCCTCAGCGCTGGCGACCTGGCGCGCTGCCGGCGTGAGGTGGGTGCTCAGCGGACGGTCTTTGGCATCGGTGATGCACACCCAGCGCACGTCGGGGTCGGAATCGGCGGCGAGGCAGAACGCATCCAGTTCGGACTCGCTGTTGGTCAGGATCGGGGTGGCAGCCAGCCCGGCCATCAGGCGGGCGAGGGCGGTGAGTTTGAGTTCCAGCGCGGCTTTCGCCCGTTGCTTGATGTCGTTACCAAGGGCCGCGAAATCCTCGCGCTGATGCGTGGTGAAGGAGGTCGCCGCGGCCTGCAGTCCAGCCTTGGACGCCGTCGTCGCCCGGGCCTGATTGCACACGGTGAGGGTGGCGAGGATCGCCAAGAGGATGCCCACCCCCAGGGTGAGGGTCCAGATCAGGCGGCGGCGCAGACTGGAACGGATGGCCATGGCCATGGCGGGGATCCCGGAAGGTTGGAGTTATGGGGCGAGCGCGACGTTGCCGCCAGCGACGGTCAGCTTCTGGCCTTCCGGGCCCAGGAGCATGGCCACGAATTCGCCGAGCACGCCCTGCGGCTCGCCCTTGGTCACCAGGAAGACCGTGCGGGCGAGGGGATAGGACTTGTTGCGGATATTGGCTTCGGTCACGGCGACCCCATCCAGACTGACGATCTTGACCGTGCCCTTCGCCTGCATGACCGAGGCATCACCGAGCGGGACGTACGAGAAAGCTCCGGGATTGGCGATCACCTGGGCCAGGGCGTCCTTGTGCGTACCGGTGACTGCCATCTTCGCGGTGCCGGAATCCTTGGACCCCTTGGCATGGAACTCCATGGTCTGGGCCTTGCCGGCTCCCTCGACATGGTGCTCCAGACCGAACTTCGTTTCGAAGAATTCGACGATGGCGTTGGCCTCGGTGCGGCTGATGCCGACCACCGCCTCGTCCTTGCCGCCGACCTCTTTCCAGTTTGCGACCTTGCCGGTGCAGAGGTCCTGGACCTGCTTGGTGCTCAGATTGGCAACCGGGTTTTCGGCGTGCACCACCAGCACCACGGCATCGAAGCAATACGGCTTCAGGACCAGGTCGGGGTAGGTGGTCTTCTCGTCCTCTTTGAGCGGCCGCACGGCCGCCCCCAATGCGGCATCGCCGGTTCCGACCGCCTTGACGCTGGCCGCAGTGCCGCAGGGGTTCACGGAGAACTCAAACCCGGGATGGCTGGCGGCGAACGCTTTGGCGGTGGCCTCGATGGGCTGTTTCACCGATTGCGAGACACGCATCGCCAGGCTGTCGGCGGCCGGAGCCGAGGCGAAACCCAGGGCGAGGGCGGCAGCGGTGAGAAGGGCGGAGGACGGGGTGATGACGCGCATGGCGGTTTCCTGGGTTCGGGAGGACCCGGGAGTCTACCACGGGAAATCCGCCTGTGCCAAGAGTCGCCACCGGCCACGGTGGCAGCGTGCCGCGAGCACGTTCCCCAGGGTTCGCGTCCAACCCCTTCGCACGCCGACCTGGGCGGTGACGCTGCGGGATCTGGGGTTGCCAATCCAGCCGACGTCACTACGAACGTACATACAACATGACCGCTCAACGCTTCGCCTGGGATCCTGCCAAGGCCGCCAGCAATGAACGCCGTCATGGAGTGCGCTTCACCGACGCCGCCCGCGCCCTTCTAGGCGATCCCTTGCGACTATGGAGTCGCACCGATGCCCGGCCCTATGGCGAAGAGCGGACGATCACCCTCGCCCCGGTCGGCCCGCACCTTCTGTTGGTGATCGTCCATACCGATCGCAACGGGATCGTCCGCATCATCAGCGCCCGCCACGCCACCCCTACGGAACACCGCCACTATGCCCACCGCCACCGTTGACCGTCGTAGCTCTCCGCGTCGCAAGCTCGTTACCGTGACTGCCGAGGAACTGGGCGACTTCACCCATGACGACCTCGCCCGGTTGCAAGCCTCCTCTGCCCGTCTGGCGGACACCGCCGACATTCCCGAAATCACCGACGCGGAATGGGCCGGATTCCAGCCCGGGAAGGAAACCAACAAGGTTTCTCTGACCCTGCGGGTCCGCCCCGAGGTGCTGGCCTTCTTCAAGGGCAGCAACCCGAGGGGGTACCAGCGGCGGATCAACGCGGTGCTGGAGCATTTCGCCACAACGCATCGCGGCGGCCGGTAAACGCCGCCGTCAGCTTCGCCAGGTTGCAGCCTTGGTCATCCCGGGGGACCATTGCCATGTTGCGAATTTCAATCGACCCCGCTTGGACTTGAACCAAGGACCTGCGGTTTAGGAAACCGCGACGGAATGACTAACCGAGAACAATGGAAAGCAATGTAAATCTGATAATACAGGAAAATACCGTTGTATTATGTCGATCAACGGCGATGCTCTACCATGGAAAGCAACTCCCAACCCTACCCATGCCCTACCCAGGGCATCGTGGGTAGGGCATGGGTAGGGGAGAAAACCGCCATGCCAGAGCGCATCACCCTCACCGAAAAACGGGTCCGTGACCTCCCCTTGCCCAAGACTGGGGAGGCGCGGGTCTACGATGACGACCAGCCCGGCCTGGTGTTGCGCCTGCGACCGGACTCCCGTCGCTGGTACTGCTCTCGCTGGGCGGTCGGCAAGCAGCACAACGTCGCCCTGGGTTCTTGGCCCGCCATCAGCGTGGAGGTCGCCCGGGGATTGGCCCGCGAGGCCCTGACAAAGCTGGTTCATGGGGTCGATCCCAACGCAGAGAAGAAGGCCGCGCGCGCCCAGGCCAGAGGCGGCAAGGTCCCACTCAGGGACGTGCTCGATCACGTCCTGGCCCGGATGGCGACCCTGGGCAGAGCCGCCCGCCACACCGCTGAGCGCGCCCGCATCGGTGAGACCCTGATCGCCGCCGGACTCAAGGACCTGGCCGACCCGCGCGCCTGCGCGATCGCAGAGAAGTGGATCCGGGAGCAAACCTGCTCCGACCTGACCCGGCATCGCTATGGCATGCACGTCCGCGCCATCGGCCGGGCCGCTGCCAAAAAGTGGGACGACCTGCCCCGGGACCCCTTCCGAGCCCTGGAGGCAGGCAGCGGCGCCATCCCCCCGCCAGCAATGTTCACCCTGCCCGAACTGTTCCGGCTGGCCAGTGATGAGGCCCTGGCCACCGAGTGGGGGCGGCTGTTTTATTTCCTGCTCGCGAGCGGCTGCCGCCTGCGAGAGGGATTCTTCGCGCGCTGGGAACGGGTGAACCTGGAGGCGCGTACCTTCGCCGTGCTGCCGCCAACAGACATGGAAAAGGAGCAAGGCGAAGCCGTGAAACGCGGGAAGGCCCGAACCGTCAGCCTGCCGGCTGAACTTACGGCTGTGATGGCCGAATGGCCTCGCCTGGGTGACTTCGTTTTCAATTCCGCATGTCGATCCCAGGGCAGCGGAACGACCGAGGCATTCCGCGCCCACCTGCTAAAACTCAAGATCCCGGTGGATGGCCGCCACATTCACACCTTGCGCCATTCGCACATTGCGCTGTCGGTTGCCTGCGGCGTGCCCGACATGCACTTGCGTCTGAGCGTTGGCCACGGGGGGGCTGTGATGACCGCCCACTACGCCAGCGCCGCGATGCTGTGGCGCGCCAAGCTCGCCCCCTGGCAAGGGGTCTTCCGCCTGCGCGATCCGGCCGAGGCCGCGCGCATCGTCGCTGCCCTTGGTGGTACCGCTGCGGGACCAGGAGTTGCCAATCGCACCCACGCCACTACAAACGTACATACAGCATGACCGCGCAACGCTTCGCCTGGGATCCTGCCAAGGCCGCCAGCAACGAGCGCCGACATGGGGTGCGCTTCACCGACGCGGCCCGCGCCCTCCTGGGCGATCCCCTGCGCCTGTGGAGTCGCACCGATGCCCGGCCCTATGGCGAGGAACGGACGATCACCCTCGCCCCGGTCGGCCCACACCTCCTGCTGGTGATCGTCCACACCGATCGCAACGAGATCATCCGCATCATCAGCGCCCGCCACGCCACCCCCACGGAGCACCGCCGCTATGACCATCGCCACCACTGACCGTCGCCGCACCCCGCGTCGCAACCTCGTCACCGTCACCGCTCAGGAACTGGGGGACTTCACCCCTGCCGACCTGGCCCGGTTGGAAGCCGCCACGGCCCGTCCGGTGGACACTTCCGACATTCCCGAGATCACCGACGCGGAATGGGCTGGATTCCAGCCTGGGACGGAGGCCAACAAAGTGCCCCTCACCCTGCGGGTCCGACCGGAGGTGCTGGCCTTCTTCAAGGGCAGCAATCCCCGTGGGTACCAGCGACGGATCAACGCGGTGCTTGAGCATTTCGCTTCAACGCATCGCGGCGACCGGTGAGTGACCACTCATCGTGACTGCCAATGAATTGGTGATGCAATGAAACACGAAAAAAACGGTTGGGTGACCATTGAGCGGCTTGGCCATAATCATGACATCGCCGGCCATCGATTGCCACCTCTGATAGAGGTCGAAGGATTATGGACGAGCGCAGGATTAAAGCCAGATCCACCACCGCCGAATGAGGGGCGATGGGCAATGGCATTGATTTAATTTCTAATAATTTTACAGGGTTCTTGCATACGGATGCAGCGGCTTTCGCCGGTAGCATCGTCCCAGTCTTTGCTTCAGCATCCATCGGATGACGGAGATGATCGCGGCATTCGCTCGTCGGATAAGC
>CAMCMZ010000002.1 GCA_945876185.1 Candidatus Kuenenia stuttgartensis
GCTTATCCGACGAGCGAATGCCGCGATCATCTCCGTCATCCGATGGATGCTGAAGCAAAGACTGGGACGATGCTACCGGCGAAAGCCGCTGCATCCGTATGCAAGAACCCTGTAAAATTATTAGAAATTAAATCAATGCCATTGGGGCCGCCGGTGCCTGCACGGGGATGTCGACCTCACTGTCGTCCTCGTCGTCGCCAAGAATGCGTTCGACCGTGAGCGCGGTGTGGCCGGCCTCGATGGTGGTGCCGGTCTTGAGGATCGCCGAACCCGCCATGTGGTCGCCGTCGACCTTCAATCCGTTGGTGCTGCCGAGGTCGAGCACCCGCCATTCACCCTGCTTGTATTCGATTGCCGCGTGCTGCCGGCTGAGCTTGAGATCGAGGATGCGCACCTCACAGGTCGACCCCCGGCCGATGTGATACCTGCGCCCGGATTTCAGGTGGTAGGTGTCGAGTTCGCCGTCAGGTCGCTGATGCCGAAGACGCAAGAGCATGGGCATATGTCCTGGAACCAAGCATGGATCGGAACGCAACGACCCGCAAGCCGACCAGGCGCACAGGCTTGGCGGCGTGACTGACGCCAGGCGTTTACAAACGCCGCAGACAGGTCGTCGGGCGGGTGGTGAAGCCGGCGCGGTCGATCTCGGCGACCGCGAGCAGGAACGCCCCGCCACGACCGGGATGGGTGCTGATCTCGACCGTGGCCGCCCCGGCCGAAGTCGGCAGTCCCTGGTGGATCGACAGCACGCTGATGCCGTGGCGCGACAGGCGTTCGGTGATGCCGGCCAGCACGCCCGGCCGGTCGTGGACGTGGAAGCGCGCCCAACTGCCGGTGACCTCGTCGGCCTCGCCGGCCAGCGCAGGCGGTTCAGCCGGATGGACGAAGGCGAACTGGGCCGCCGTCTGTTCGGCCCGGCCGATCAGGGTGTCGACCACGTCGGCCAGGATGGCGCTGGCGGTAGGGGCTGCGCCGGCGCCCTGGCCGGTGAACAGTTGCGGCCCGGAGTTCGATCCATTGATATAGATGCCGTTGAAATTGCGCATCACCGCCGCGAGCGGATGGTCGAGCGGCACCAGGGTCGGCGCGACGTGCAGATCAAGCCCGGCCGGGGTCTGCGCCGCAGTGGCGATGAGCTTGATGCGGCAGCCCATGGTGCGCGCCGAGGCGATGTCGTCGGCGTTCAGGTGCTGGATGCCCTCGGTGCGGATGGAAGTGAGCGGCACTCGGCAGGCGAAGGCGATGCGGGTCAGGATGGCGAGCTTGTGCGCGGTATCGGTGCCGTCGACATCCAGGGTCGGATCGAGTTCGGCATAGCCCAAACGCTGGGCCTCGACCAGGGCCACCGCGTAATCCCAGCCCTTGGTTTCCATCATGGTCAGGATGAAGTTGCAGGTGCCGTTGAGGATCGCGTGGATGGCGTTGATCCGATTCGCGACCAGTCCGTCGCGCAGGGCGGCGATGACCGGGATGCCGCCGGCGACTGCGGCCTCGAAGGCGAGCGAGCCACCGTGTTTCTGCGCCAGGGCGAACAGTTCGTCGCCGTGCTCGGCGATCAGCGCCTTGTTGCCGGTGACCACCCGCTTGCCGGCGGTCAGCAAGGCCACCATGAGCGGCTTCGCGGCCGGGCCGTTGGCGAGGTGGATGACCGTGGTGATTTCGGCGTCCGCCGTGAGGTCCTCGATCCGGTCGCTAACCACCGCGCCCAGGGCATCGCCCGAACGCGCCCGGCCCGGGGTGCGGGTGACGATGCGCTTCAGGCGCAGGTCGAGGCCAACCCGCTCGCGCAGCACCGCCGCGTCCTGGCGCAGGATCGATACCACGCCGTCGCCGACCGTGCCCCAGCCGACGAGTCCGATTGGGCAGATGCGCATGCCAGGGCCTCCTTGGGGCGGCACGATGGTCGGCCCAACGATCCAGGGCGCAAGCCGGGTGCACGGCAGTTCCAGCCGGAAATCACGCACCCACCGACGCGGACGCAGCGACACCCGGCCTTGACTCGGTCGCCAGCCGAGCGGAAGACCTTGGCCATGCCCATCCTCGGGGAGTCGGCGTTCTTCTTCTCGCAGCTCATGGGCGGCTGGCGCCGGACCGGCGCAATCCTGCCCAGCAGTCCGCGCCTGGCGCGGGCGATGGTGGACGCGATCGGACCACTGGCCCCCGGGCAGGTGGTGGTCGAACTCGGCCCCGGCACCGGAGTGTTCACGCGCGAACTCGCCCGCCGCCTGCCGGGCCACCCGATCGTCGCGGTCGAAGCCAACCACGACTTCGCCGGCCGGCTGCGCGGTCGGCATCCTGCGGTCAACGTGGTCGCCGGCTGCGCCTCGCGTCTCAGAAATCACCTCGCCGAACTGCACATCGAACCAGGGCGGGTCGGGGCCGTGATCAGCGGCCTGCCGCTCCTCAGCCTGCCGGGCGATTTGCCGCGCGCGATCCTCGCCTCGATCACCGATATCCTGCCGCCCGGCGGCAGGCTCATCCAGTTCACCTATTCGCGTCGGGCCTGGCGGAGATTCGCCATCGATGGCTTGCAGCGTGGCCGCACCCGCCGGATCTGGCTCAACGTGCCGCCGGCGGTGGTGATGGAATTCGTCCGCTCGGCCTGTTGACGGGCCTGCGCCGAGGTTGAGGCGGTTACTTCCTCGTTGCCAGGCCGCCCAAAGCCCATCCATCAGTTGCATGCATCTAAGTCAAAGGTGCGCACTTCCGGCATTGGCACGGACCAAGGCCTGCAATGCTTCCCGTCATGCCCACGACCGTCCTTTCCGCTCCACCCGCCGCTGCTCTGGATCCCACCGATCCGCAGGCCATCGCAGCGCTCGCCTCCGATATCTGCGCTGGCGTGGAGTTGTCCGCTGCCCAGGCGCGCGCCTTGCTGGATGTGGCGCCGGGTTCAGCAGCTCAGGAGGCCCTGTTCGCCGCCGCGCAAAAGGTGCGCGCGCATTTCCTCGGCCACCGCCTGTCGTGCTGTTCGATCCTCAACGTGAAGGCGGGCAACTGCTCGGAAAACTGCACGTACTGCGCCCAGGCCTCGGGCAGCAGCGCGACCGGCTACGACAAGACCGGCTGGCTGCCCGACGCCGACATCGTCAACGCCGCCAGTTCGGCCTCGGCCAACGGCGCCAAGGCGCTCGGCCTGGTTGCCGCCTGGAAGGGCGTGAAGGAAGGCACCCAGCTCGACATGGTCTGCAACGCCATCGAAAAACTGGCCGAACAAGGCGGCGTGCGCGCGGACGTGAATCTGGGCATCCTCGCGAGCCAGCACTGCGCGGATCGCATCGCTCAGGCCGGCGCCAAGGTCTACGGCCACAACCTGGAAACCGCGCGCTCGCACTTCGACAACGTCTGCACCACCCACAGCTTCGATGAACGCCTCAAGACCATCGGCTACATCCGCAAGGCCGGCATGGGCCTGTGTTCAGGCGGCATCATCGGCATGGGCGAGACCAAGGACCAGCGCATCGAATTCGCGGAACAGGTCCGCTTCATCGCCCCCGACATGGTGCCGATCAACTTCCTCAATCCCGTCCCCGGCACGCCGCTGGGTCATCTCGCCCCTCTCCCCGCCGACGAGGCCCTGACCACCCTCGCCGTCTTCCGCCTGATGTGGCCGACCCTCAGCATCATGGCCGCCGGCGGCAAAGAGGTCGTCCTGGGCGAGCGCATCCACGAGGTCTTCCGCGCCGGCATCAATGCGATCATGGTTGGCAACTACCTCACCACCCTCGGCACCGCGCCCGACTACTGGCGCGACGCTGCTGCCCGCTATGGCCTGGAATTGGTGCCGGAAGGCGAGGAATCCGCGGAACACGGTTGCGGCTGTGGCAAGAAAAGCTGCTCCTAACGAGCAGAGGATCCTGCCACGCCGCCTATCTCGCCCGGCTTGGCGGAAACCCCATCTCCTTGCGGAAAACGCGGGAAAAATGAAACGGATCGGTGAAGCCCCAACGCTGCGCCGTCTCGGCCACGCTCAGGCCGCCGGCGTGCAGATCGTGCCAGGCGCGCAGGACGCGTTCGCGCCGGACGAAGGCGCCCGGCGTGGTGCCCAGGCCGTGCTTGAACAACGCATTGACATGCTGCGGTGTCAGACCGAAAGCGTGCGCGATCTGGTTGCGCCCAAGCGGCAGATGCAGGCGTTCGCGCACCCAGGCCACCATCGGATCCAGGCGGGTGCGAGGGGCCGGGCCCTGCTCCGAGGTCCACAGGTCCATGAGGTGGACCCAGATCATCCGTACTAGATCGCGGGCGGGCACCGGGCGCTTGGCGCCATGGTCGTGGTAGAGTTCGGCCAGGCGACGGAAGCAGGCGACGATGAAGGGCTGGTTGCCGATCGCGGTCACCGTGGGCGGTTCGATCGCCAGGCGGTAGTCGCCCGCGAGCCAGGTGCCCTGTGACAGCAGTTCGCCATGCCAGCACGAGATGCCGGATCTGCCAGAACGCATGTCGACTTCCAACTCATGCTCGACCCCGGGCGGGATGAACAGCACCTCGCGCTCGACCACCGCCTGCCACGGTCCGCCGATGACGCGGTAGCGGTAGCGGCCGGCATGGACGAGGACCAGTTCCAGATCATCGATGGTGCGTGGACCCCACCGGATCCCGGGCAAGGGTTCGTGCCAGTTGGCGATGCTCAGGGTCGGTTCGAGGTCGTCGCCGGAGAGCGTCCGCATGCCGCCACCTTACTTCCATCCAGCACCGGCGCAGCCCCGTCCATGGCTAACCCCCTGGTTGCGTATGCTGCTGGCATGACCGCACCCACCACCGTCCGCCAACGCGCGCTTGCCGTGCTGCGCTACCAGGATGCCCGCGTGCCCCTGGTCCATTTCGGATTCTGGGGTGAAACCCTGGCGAAGTGGGCAGATCAGAATCACATCAGCCGCGAACTCGCGCGCTCCTGGGGTGACGGCAACGACGCTGACGCCGAGATCGGCCGTCGCCTGGGTTTCGACACCAACTGGTACGCCTGCTTCCACATGCAGACCCACCTGCGTCCAGGTTTCGCGCGAGAGGTCGTGCGCGAGCTGCCCGATGGGTCGCGCCACGTCCGCAACAGCGATGGGGTGGTGGAACTGCAACGCGCCGAAGCTGGCTCGATCCCGGCCGAGATCGAGCACCTGCTCAGCGACCGCGCCAGCTTTGATCAGCACTACCGCCACCGCTGGCAATGGGATGACGACCGCGTCGACCACGCCCAGGTGCGTCTGGGCGGCAACGTCTGGAAGCGGTTCGACCAGGGCGGCGCCGCCTTCCTGGCCGCCGACACCCGCGAATTCCATTACGGCATCCACTGCGGCAGCCTCATCGGCTCGATCCGCAGCGTGATCGGCGTCGAACGCCTGAGCTACCTCTCGGCCGATGATCCGGACCTGTTGACCGAAATCGTCGGGATCAACGCCGACGTCTGCTATCGCGCCGTCGAACGCGCCCTGGCGACCGGGGCGCGCTTCGACTTCGGCCATTTCTGGGAGGACGTCTGCTACAAGAACGGGCCGCTCGTCTCGCCACGCTTCTTCCGCACGGTCGTGGCGCCGCACTACCGGCGCATCGCCGACCTGCTTGGTCGCCACGGCATCGACATCGTCTCGGTCGACTGCGACGGCTGCATCGACACCCTCGTCCCGATCTGGCTCGAACACGGCATCAACACCATGTTCCCGATCGAGGTCGGCACCTGGCGCGCGAGCATCGCGCCGTGGCGCGACCGCCTGGGCCGCTCGCTACGCGGCGTCGGCGGCATGGACAAGACCGTCTTCGCCAAGGACGCCGCCGCGATCGACGCCGAGGTCGAACGCCTGAAGCCGCTCGTCGCCCTCGGCGGCTTCATCCCCTGCCCCGACCACCGCATCGCGCCTGATGCGGAATGGGCGCTGGTGCAGCGGTACTGCGACAAGATGCGGGTGGCGTTCGGGTGATCCGAAACCGGGATCTCAATTGCCAGGACGAAGTTCCATGCGAATCCGCCCATCACCGGTGTTCACGCCAGTCTGCAAGAATCCTGCTTCACGATAGAGGTGCAATGCCCCCTGATTGTCAGGATCGACGTGAAGACTGAGCGTAGAGAAATGCCCGGTCATCCAGGCGATGAGATCACGTGCGAGACCGCGACGACGGTAGGCGGGCACCACATACAGGTCGCTGATGTAACAGGTTTCGGGAGCGCTGGTCTGATAGGCAAGGAAGGCAACTGGATCTGCGACGTCGGCGACCAGGAAATGGGCGTCCTGCACCTGACTCCATTTCTCAACGATGATCTCAATCGGATACGAACGTCCTTGCTCGGCCAATGCGGCAGCATGAAGAACCGCAATAGCGGCTGGATCCCGTACCTGCCTGATCAAAGCCGCCATGGAAGATTCAGCATTGCTGTCCCGAGAGATCCTGCGTCTGCGCCAAGATCCCCGGAAACAGTTCCTGGTACTCCCCGGCGTAGTTGGCTGTCGTGGTGCGAAAGCGCGCCAGCGTCTCGGGGGTGACCGGCTTGATGATCTTGGCCGGAACACCGGCGACGATCATGCCGTCGGGGACCTCCAGGCCTTCGGCCACCACCGCGCCGGCGGCGATGACGCAGTCGCGGCCGATGCGGGCACCGTCGAGGATCTTGGCACCCATGCCGACCAGGGTGCCATCGCCGATCGTGCAGGCGTGGCAGACCGCGAGATGCCCGATGCTGACGCGTGCCCCGATGACGCAGGGGAACTTCTTCGATACGTGCAGGACGCTGTTGTCCTGCACGTTGGAATCATCGCCCAAGGCGATGTGGTTGATGTCGGCGCGGATCACCACCCCGAACCAGACCGAGCAGCGCTGGCCGAAGCGCACGTCGCCGACCAAGGTCGCGTTGGGGGCGAGAAAGCGCGGGATCTGCGGCTGGATGCCGCCCACTGGGATGATGTAGGGCATGGCGGCGCAGCATCGGATCTTAGGCTGGAACGGAAGCGGGTGCGCCCATGGGAAGGCCCAGTCCAGGGGCGAAGCTCACCCGCGCAGGTTAAGCAGCCCGCCCCGGGTCACCGTGGTCGCGCCGATGCCGCCGCGGTGGTCGTAGGGATGCGCGGCGGGCGAGGTCGGCCCGGCGATCTCGTGCAGGATCTCGCGCACCAAGCCAAGACTGTGGCGCATGAGGAGCGCGTTGCGTTCGTGCACCTGCTGCAAGCGCTCCAGGATCTTGCGCAATTCAGCAGCGCGGGCGATGAGCGGTTCACGCCGATCGGCCGGAGCGTGATTGGCGATGCGGCTGACGCAGAGTTCTTCCGGCTTGAGGTTGCCCGCAGCGGCGATGGCGCGCAGCAGGCGTTCGCGCGCCTGGCGCAGACGCGCGGCGTCGGCCTGGGGCTGCTGCTCTCTGGTTTCCAGCGCGGTGAAGGCGGGGATGTTGCCGGCGATGATCTCGCGACCGCGCGCCTCGGCGATGGTCAGAAGCGTGCGCTGGGTGCCGATCTCGGCCTCGATCAGCGCGTGCAATTGGGTGATCAGGCGGGGATCGATCATGGCCCGGTCTCCTTGGTTTGCGGCGGTGGCACCGGCTTCGTCAGCGGCACCAGCTGACCGCCAGGAGCGGTAGCCGGGCTGGCCGGTTTGAATCCGGCATGCAGGGCGAGTTGCCGTTCAACCGCCTCGCCGATCCCGAAACGCCCGGCGGCGCGTTCGGCGAACGCGCCGTGCAGCATCGATTTCCAGGTTTCACCGGCGGAATCATCGCCCAGCAGGGGATCGTCGTCGAGTTTGGCCTCGTCGGCCACTTTCATGAGCTGGTTGATGAAGAGGGTTTCCAGCTGGTTCGCAGCGCGGTGCAGCCGCTTGCGCGGATCAGCATCCTGCAGCGATCCGGCGGCGGTGATCGCAAGGTCGTCCATGGCTACATCACCACGAGTTCGGCGTGCAGCGCCCCGGCACGCTGGATCGCCTCGAAGATCGCGACGAGGTCGCGCGGCCGGGCGCCGAGCGCGTTAAGCGCGGTGGCGATGTCGTCGACGGTCGAGCCGCGCAGGATCGAGAACGTTCCTGGCACGACGGGCGGTAGGGTTCCGGCGGGCGGATTGGGACTGCGCAAGTTGGTCAACGGATCGAGCCAACCGATCTGGTCGATGAGCTGCTTCGGGTTCGCCGGATCCGGGATGCGCTGCATCTTTGGCTGCACGCGCAGGCTGAGTCCGGCGTGCGAGACGGCGACCGCCGAGATACGGACCTCGGAACCGGCGACCACGGTGCCGGTGCGGCCGTTGATGACCACCCGCGCCTTGCGGTCGGGGGCGACGCGCAATTGCTGCAATTTAGCGATCGCGTCGACCAGTTCGGTCTCGCTCGGGCTTTTGACAAAGGACAGCACCAGGGTGCTGGCGTCCTGGGCTGCGACGCGTTCGCGTCCGAAGGCATCGGCGAGCGCGGCCGCGACCCGGCTTGCGGTAGTGAAGTCTGAATCACGCAACACCAGGCGCAGGCGGTCGCCCATCAGCAGCTTCACCGGCACCTCGCGTTCGACCAGGGCGCCCGGCGTCGATGTTCCCACTGTCTCAAGGTTCTTGTGATCGGTGCCGCCACCAGATCCATTCGGCCCGGCCGCGCCATAGCCACCGATCGACACCGGTCCCTGGGCGACGGCGTAGATGATCCCGTCGGCGGCGACCAGCGGGGTTTGGAGCAGCACGCCGCCCTTCAGGCTGCTGGCGTCGCCGATGCAGGCGATCTGAGTCGGCAGGCGCGAACCGTTGCGGGCGAAGGCCGGCAGGTCGGCGGTGATCGAGACCATGGCCACGTTCTTGGATTCGAGGTCCGAGGTGGAAAAACTCAGGTTCTTCGTCGCCAGCATCTGGCGCAGCATGCGTACCGTCGCCGCCGCCTTGTCGCCGGTGCCGGACAGGCCGACCACGATGCCGACGCCGTGCAGCTGGTTGTCGCGCACGCCGTAGATGTCGCAGAGGTCTTTCAGCCGCACGCCGTCGTCGCTGGCGGATAGTCCTGGCGTGGCCGACTCCACGGCCAGGCGCGTCGGCTGCGGGGCGGGCTGTGACCGGGCCTCCTCGGCGGCGGCCAGGGCCAACGCCAGGATCAATCCGATCAGGCGAACGTGGATCAGAACGGCCATACGACATCCAGGAGACGGGAGATCCACCCCTCTTGCTGCGTGCGCGAGAGCGGGCCTTCACCCATGATCGACACTTCGAAGTTGTGCATCTTCTGCGAGTAAACCTGGTTCTGCGCGCTGATGTCGGCGGAGCGGATGATCCCAGTCACCAGGATGGTCTTGGTGTCGTTGCCGATCTTGAGCTGGCGCCGGCCTTCGACGACCAGGTTGCCATTGTCGAGCACGTCGATGACCCGGCCGGTGATCGCGGTCTGCACGTTGCCGGTGGCAGAATAGGATCCATCGCCCTTGAAGTCCTTGGCGCTGGTGATTTCCAGACCTGGCAATTTTCCGGCGGCGGATGTGCCGGCGCTGGCTGGTGTCTCCTTCATGCCCGGCACCAGGTTCACGTGGGCGCTGATGTCGTTTTCACGCTTCAAGGCGGTCTTCTGGTTGTCCGTGATGGTAGTGGTTTCCTGCACCATGATGGTGATCAGGTCTCCTTTGCGCCGCGCCACCTGATCCGAATACAGGGTACCGTCGGCCAGGGTCTCGGCCTTGAAGAGGCTTTCGGCGTAGGCCGGGGCGGCGCACAGAACCAGCCAGCCCAGCACGACAAGAGCCTGCGTCAGGCGGAGATGTGGTGGGAACGCACGCATGGCTGGCCCTTCGCGGCGCGATCCGGGTACGGATGCGCTCGTCCGGACCAGTACGCAACGGCAGTGCCAAGGGGAATCACAACGCGAGCGGGAATGGCGGCGTGAGCGAAATGGCAGCGTGAGCGAAATGGCAGCGCGAGCGGGTACAGTGCCCTCGGGTTTCAGCCTGGGCCAGACCCGCCCTGGGAATTCCTGGTCTTCCGCACCGGTTTCGGCCCATTCCGCTGCACCAGTACCACGACAGCGATCAGCATGAGCGGGACGGTCAGAAACAGGTCGAGCCGGATGTTCATGGCCGGCGGCATGGCGATCTGGCAGGCGATGAACAAGAAGAGTGCGCTAACGCCGAACAGGTTGACGAGCACGATCTGGCGCAGCAAGCACACCCCCAATGCGGCCAGGATGTTCCCCAGGAGCAGGTATTCCGCCACCGTCATGGGAACCGGCGACCGAGCCTATTTCCGCGCCAGGAACCGGTCGGTCTTCGGCCGGGCCCAGTCGGGGCCGCCGCCGGCGCCGTGCCAGATGATGCCAGCGCCGTCATCCAGGCACGGCGCCGCGGTGATCGCGCTGCTGATGTACAGTTTCGCGTGCAGCACCGCCTCGCGCAGGCTGTCGCCACGGGCGAGCCCGGCGGCGATGGCGGCGCTGTGGGCGCTGCCGACCCCGTGCACCTTGCCGCGCGGGCACCACTCGGCGTCGTAGCGGTTGATCCCGTCGATGCCGGCCAGGACATCAAGACTGCGGCCATCGAGGATCCCGCCGGTGACCAGGGTCGAGCAACCATGCCGACGATGCAGCGATCGCGCGGCCTCCTGCATGTCCTCGACCGACAGGCATTCCTCAACCTGGGTCAGCAAGGCCGCTTCAAAGCGGTTGGGCGTGATCACCGCCGCGCGCGGCAGCAGTTCATCGTGCATGGCCTGGAGCGCCTCAGGTTGCAGCAGGGCGATGCCCCGGCTGTCGGTGGCGACCGGATCGACCACGACCGGCAAGCGCTGGCGTTCGCGCAGCCAGCGGCCGACGCAGCGGATCGCTGACGCGCTGGTCATGAAGCCGACCTTCACCGCCGCGATGGGCAGGCTGCCGGCGATGGCGTCGAGCTGCTGGCGGATGAATTTTTCCGGCACCTGGTGCAGTTCCTGCACCCCGGCAAGGCCGCGCGCGGACAGCACCGTCACCACCGAGGTGCCATAGCAGCCCAGCGAGATGAAAGTCTTGCAATCGGCCTGAACGCCAGCCGCCCCGGTGCAGTCCGAAGCGCCGATCGAGAGGCAGACGGGCGGGAAGGTGTCGCTCATGTGCGGTTCCACTGGGCGGCGAGTGTGGCGTTGCCGGCGGCCATGCCAGCGCCAGGCGTTTACACCGCCAGGCAGCGTCCTACCGCGTAAACTGTGGCAAGCGCGGCGGCGTCATCAGGCGGGACCGCCTGGGTGCCGGCGCGCAGGCGGGTCGCCAGGGATGCTTCCAGCAGGCAGGGCCAGCCGGTTTCGCGTTCGACGGCACGCCGCACCGCCAGCGTCCAGAGCACATGCCAGAAGTGGTCCGGGTTGGTGGCGGTCGAACGCGCCGAGCGCTGGGCCACCATGGGATCGCCCGAGGAGATCGCGAGTTCGAGCGGAACCACGGTGCCCTCCGTGGCAAGGATGCCGGAGCGCGGCCGCGCCTGGCGCCGGCACCACCAGATCTGGAGCGCAAACTGGGACAGCAGGGTGGCATGGATCTCGGGGCGGATCTCGGCGGCGAGCGCCTCGCTGGCGATCGCCGCAAGCGCCAGGCGGCTGGTGCGCTGGCCGGGATCCTCGCACATCAGGCCGATCTGGGCGACCAGGCTGCCCATGACCCAACTCAGGGTCTTGAGATCCATGTGCATGCCCAGGTGCTCGGCCAGCACCTGGTAGGCGCTCTTGGCGGTCGGCTGGACGAGGATCGCCTTGAGCGTCGCCAGGTTCGCACCCAGGATCTCAAACGACGTGGGCAGGTCGCGCTGCCACATCCGCAAATCGCTGGTGGTGGCGAAACTGCCGGCCGGCGCCTGGCGCTTGCTCACGCTGGCATGCAGGTGCTGACGCAGGATCGGGCGTTCGCTGGTGGTGACGTGCGGCCAGAGCTGCGCCAAGGCCCAGAGCGAGCACAGGTTGCTCGCGACGTCGCTGGGGTGCTCGGTCAGAAAGGGTGCAAACTGACGGCACAGACCACCGGCATCGGACGGCACCGGCGCCTGGCAGATCGGTCCCGAGGTCGACTCAGCCGCATCGGGGCCAAGGACGCAGGCCTGCTGCAGCAGCGCGGAACGCGCGTCGTCGGGGATGCCAGGCAGGTCGGCGAGTATGCCGGCGGCGACCATGGCGATGGCGTGGTCGGCGAAGCCGGTGCCTTCCATGGCGCTCGCGATCACCCTCCGTGCCACCGCGTGCTGCATGGGTCGCGCAGGCTAGGCGTCGCCGTCGTCCGGCAAGTCGGCAACCGCCGGAGGCTCGATCCTGGGCGGCAACGGCAGCGCGGTACGCTCCAGGCGCAACTGGGCGATGGTGCAGCCCTCCTCGCGCTTGTGCCGCTCGAAGACGGTGGGAAAGCGATTGGGCACGTCGATCCGAAGGAGTTCGGGCCAGAGCGAGCGCCAGAGCCCGGGCAGCAGCGACAGGTTGGTCGCGACCTGGCAGGCATAGCCGTGGGTGTCGGAGGAGAACCCGAAGCGGCAGCCCGGCGCGGCGATGCGGCTGATTTCGCGCAAGAAGGCCAGGTTTACCAGACGGCGGCGGCGGTGCGCGAGCTTCGGCCAGGGATCAGGAAAAAGGATGTAGATGCGCCGGCAACACGCGTCCGGCAGTCGCCTGGCGACGAAGCGATAGGCCTCGTCCGCGAACAGACGCACGTTGGTCGCGTGGCTCTTCAAGCATTTGTGTGCAGTCTTGGTCACCCGCAGACGGTCGTATTCGACTCCGACGAAATGCTCGTCGGGATGCACGGCGGCGAGATCGGACAGGAATTCACCGTGGCCGAAGCCGATTTCGAGCCGGATCTGCGGTGGCGCGTCGGTGCCGAACAGCGCCGCGAGGTCGATCTGGTCGGTGCCCTCCGGCCCAACCAGGCTGGCCTGGTCGGCGGTGCGGGTGCGGTAGCGGCGCATGCCGGGTGAGACCATGGGTTCCGATGTCCTGTAGCGCCGGCTTCAGCCGGCACGGGCGGCGGGCTTCAGCCCACCGATCCTGTCGGTCGATAGCACCTAGCCCATCCGCAAACCATCGTCAACGCTTGGACCGATCCGGCGGTTTGATCTCCGCCGTCCAGGTCGTGCCGCGTTCGTCGAGCCGGATGCCGATCTTCCCACCCAGCGGATCAGGGACGGTCAGGGTGCCGATCGCGTCCCAGCCCTGGCGCGATCCGGTGGCCTCGACGGTGAGGCTGAGCGTCCGCCCCGGCTTGAGCGGGATGGCGAAGTCATTGTTTCCCCAAACCAGCTTCTGACGGAAAACCCGCTCCTTCCTGGGCCGATCGTCGCCGAGCAGGTAGACCTCGGTGTCGGCCACCGCCACGCCCAGGGCAATGCCACCGCCCGGCCCCGACCCGACCATGACGCCTGAACGTGCAGAGTGATCGACCATCGTCGCCAAGAACGCGGGTTCGAGGCGGACCTGGAACGCGACCGGCTGACCATCCACGTCACCGTGCCGGCGCGGTTCGCCGCAGCCTGACAGGACCAGCGCGGCCAGCGCCAGCACGGTCAAACCGCTGACGGCAAACCCCGAGCGCGCACTCATCCTAAAACTCGCAAAAAAGCCGCGCATTTTTCAGTAAACTGGCACGAGTAAAAGGATTGGTGAATTTTCCGCCGGCACCAATCGGGTGAGGACATCGGATCGGCCTTCCCGCTTCGAACGCTGGCCACACCGACCATCATCGAAACCGCTCCACCAACAATTTTCTGGAAAAATCGCAAGTGCGCCCCAGATGCAAGGCGGGAAGAAGGAGTTGGGCAGCGCCCAATGACTGACGACCAACGCAGCAGGTGGGGTGCAATTGCGATTTTTAGGCTCATTTGCGCACCGGTTTCCACTGGAATTTCTGATCCTTCCAGGTCGTGCCGTCTTCCAGGGCAGCGTTCCAGGCCGGGGCGGTGCCGTCGAACGGTGCTGACAGCACGACGCCGTTCTGAGTGATCGCGAACATGCGGCGGCCCTGGTCCCGGCTCTCGGGCCAGGCATAGGCGATGAAGTATTTCTCCTGGTCCCTCGCCGCCGCCGCGACCACCGGTCGCTTGGCGTTGCCGTCGGGTTCGCTGAGGGCGCCACCCTGGCCGTCGGGGAGGAAGATGGCGTAGCGGTAGCTGCTGTTCGGCCCACCGTTATCCATGGATTTCGGCAACAACTGGAGACTACCTTCGGCATGTTCTCCGACCTGACTGGTAACCCGAAGTCCAGTGAGTTCATTGAGGTATCCGTATTCGCCGACGCCGTTGCCGTCAGCGTCGACGTAGGTTCCGGCCTGGAATTGGACTTCGGCCGGAAAGATCCCCGACCTCAGCGTTGCTGCCGCCATCGGTTCGTTCGCGGTGATCCGCTTCTCGAGCAGGTTCGGAATGGCGATCGCGGCGATGATCGGCACCAGGGCGCCACCGTTCTCGTACGGCGTCAGCCACTGGCCGTCGGAGACGAGGCGCTTGCCGTCGTTGACCACGATCTGCCAGCTCGGGACGGCGGTGCGGCTGAACTTGGCCATCGCCGCCGCCACCTGGGCGGGTTCGATGCCGGCCTTGGACAGGTCACTGAGCAGGAATCCGGCCATGGCTTGAATCAACCGCACGATCGCCGGCAGGTCGGTGACCGACACCAGGCACGCCTGCGCGCCACCGGCGGGCGTGATGAGTTTCGCCAATGGACTGCCGCTGAAGCCGCCCGGCTGATCCGTGGTCCAGGTCGAGGCGAGCGACGGATCCGAGGTCACCGTCCAACGCTTAGCCTCGCGGATCAGGGTCACCACCGCCGGCAGGTTGGGGATGGGCAGGATCTCCGATTTGCCGATTTCCGGGATCGGCAGCTTGACCTGCTTGAGGCCGACGGTGATGAGCTGATCGAGCGCCGGGCCGCTCGGGATCGACAGGGTGATGGTCGGGAATGGCATGCTCTGACCGAGCGACAGCAGGATGGTGCCGCGCAGATCGCCGATGACCTCGGACATCGGAGCTGTCACCCCGATCGTGGTGAGGACGAGGTTGCCCATGAGTTCGATCTGCTGGGCAGACGGTGCGGTGCCGTCCCTCTTCTGCCCGTTCGCGACCAGGGCGAGCACGTGCGGGGCGAGATCCTGCCACAGCAGTTTGCCATCAATGCCCACCGCCGTGGCGTGCAGCGTGCCGGCGCCCTGGCGGGCCAGGATGGCCTGATCGACCGCGACCAGCCAGGGGATCTGCGCGTCGGATTCGCTGTGATCGCGCACTCCGGTGGCGATCAGATCGAAGTATCCCGTGTTTTTGCTTCCCAGTTTGGCCAGAAGCGGCTTCGCGAGCGATAAGTAGCCCTCGGTATCGAGCTTGACCATCGCAGGTTCGATCGCCTCAATGAGGCGGGCCATGGCGATGTCGAAGGTCACATCGTGCAGCGGCGCGGCGCCAACGGGCAGCGGCGCAGGCGCGGCCTCACCGACGCTGAGGACGACCACGTTCTTGAAGCGGGCGACGACCAGTTCGCCCTTCGGCCCAAGCACGGCCTCGTCGGCTCCGGCAACGGTGGTTTCCTTGCCGTGCTTGCGCACTGCTGCCAGCACCGTCGCCGCCTGATCGCCGAGATCGGCCTGGACGACGATGCGCGGCATGGGCTTGCCATCTTTTTCGGTCATGCCGAGGAAGCGCGCCCGGATCCCGGTCGCCTGCGGCAGGACGACGAACGGATCGACCAGGATGTCCTCTTTCAACTCCGCCATCTTCGTGTCGACCTCGGCGCGGACCTTGGCCATGACCGGATCGTTCCAGAGCTGGCCGTAGATGCTGGCCTTGGCATGCGCCACCAGCTGCGCGCCATCGGCGACTTTGATCTCCATCAACGGCGATCCCTCGCCGGCAGACAGCGCCGCCGCGAGGGTGCAGCCGCAAACCAGGGCGGTGAGGCGGGCAAGGGAGGTGAGGCGAACCAGGGCTGCCGTGGGACGGTGGGTGCGGTGCATGATGATCGCAGCATGACCGCCCTGCCACCCGCGTCCATGTCGAGACGGGGCGAGCTACAGGGCGCCCCGAGCCTCGGCCCCAGCGTTTTGCGGTACCGACGCAGACAGCGGCACAGCGCGATCCGTGGCAGCATCCGCCACTGGCGCGTGACTGCCGTGCGGCCTAACCTCCCGCGCATGGCTCGCGTCCGTCGCGGATTCACCCTGGTCGAACTGCTGGTCGCCACCGGCGTCTTTGCGCTTGGCTTCACTGCGGTGTTCACCCTATTCCTCAAGGGCATGTGGTTCCGGCAGCAGGCCGACAATCTGACCAAGGCGTCATTGGCGGCGTCGTCGTTGCTGGATGAATTTCGGCTGGATACCGGGTTGGACGCTAATGGGGGAATGCCCCGGGAACCGAGGGAATATATTGGTACCGGCTTCGCCCCGATGCCGGCTCCCGGCACTCTGGGTTCGGCCGAACGCCTGTATCTCTACACCGCGATGCCGGGCATCTGGTACTGCGTGCGATCCTGTACGGATCTCCTGGGCAAAGATGACAACAGCCTGAGCACCACCCTCCATTTCGAATTGGTGGTGGTGCCGGTCTCGATCAGCGAATCGGTCGCCCATGACAACGCCGATCCCAACAAAGCGGGCTTCAACATGACGGAATCCTGGTTCCGTCGCCGGATGAGTATTCCGCCCGGGTCGACCTCCGACCAGATCATCGCCAACCTCGTCGATCGCGGTCTCGCCTTCCGCTTCCGGGGCGCGGTGGTGCGCCGTGCGAGTTGGCTGCCGACCAGATAACGTCAATCGCCTTCCCTCCCGCCGGTTCGGGACTTTATGCGTGACGGACCCGGGGCGGCCAATACCGTCCGCGCCCTGCAAGGAAACCCCATGCGCGCGCTCCTGATCCTCCTGGCCGCCCTCTCCCTCAGTGCTGGCGAACCGGGCGACGCCCGTCCAACCGGCTCCCAGATCGCGGTCCTGCGCCTGGGCGACGCCTTCCGCGCGAGCAAGGTCTACCTCGCGGCGGTCGAAACCGACAAGGTCGCGGTCGCGGCGGCGCGCAAGAAGCTGGAGGAGATCTCCGGCGAGGCGAAGCAGCTCGACGGGGCGATCCGGGCGCTCAACCCGGACAACGAGAAATACCTGGAAATCGTCGGCAAGTTCAACCTCGCCCGCTTCCGCCTCGAACAGGCGGAAAAGCAGGCCGACGCCGAAAACGAACGCCGTCGCACCCAGGGCATTCGCGACACCTGGGCGTTTCTGCGCCTGCAGTTCAAGTCCTACTGCCAGGAACGCGGCATCATGCTGCTCCTGCAGGCACCCGAACCCGACCTGAACCAGCAGGGCATGCAGGGCATCCAGCTCCAGCTCGGCCTGCAGACCGCGATCTATTGGGACGCGAAGCTCGACATCACCGAGGATTTCGTGCGCTATGTCAACGAGCGTGCCACCGACGCCAAGGCGCCGACTCCGGCTCCCGTGCCGGCGCCCGTTCCGGTTCCAACGCCCGCGCCGACCGCAAGCCCGGCCCCCGCTGGGAACCCTGCCCCTGCTGGGAAATAGCATGCGCGTCACGGCAGCGGAGATCGCCACCGCCCTGAACGGCTCGGTCGTCGGCGATGGCGCGGTGGAGGTGACCGGGATCAACAGCCTCAACGAGGCCCAGCCCGGCGACATCAGTTTCCTCGCCAATCCCAAGTACGTTCCAGCGCTGGCCACCACCAAGGCCTCGGTGGTGCTGGTCGCGGCGCAAATGCCGGAAGCCAGCAAGATGGTGCAGATCGTGGTCGGTAGTCCCGACTTCGCCTTTGCCCAGGTGATGATGTTCTACGGGCCGAAGCCGACCCAGCTCAAGCCGGGCATCCATCCGACGGCAGTGATCGGCGAAGGCGTGCACCTGGGCCAATTCGTGGCCATCGGGCCACACGCGGTCATCGGCGACCGCGTCACGATCGGCGACGGTTCGGTGATCCACGCCCAGGTCGCGGTCTGCGAGGACGCGGTGATCGGCTCCGGTTGCGTGCTCTTCCCCCAGGTGGTGGTGCGCGAGGCCTGCCGCCTGGGCGACCGGGTCATCCTGCATCCCGGGGTGGTGGTCGGCTCTGATGGTTTCGGCTACGCCACCATCGACGGCGTCCACTACAAGAATCCCCAGATCGGCATCGTGGTCATCGAGGACGACGTCGAGATCGGTTCCAACACCGCGATCGACCGCGCCCGCATCGGCAAGACCCGCATCGGCCGCGGTACCAAGATCGACAACCTCGTCCAGATCGCGCATAATGTCGAGATCGGCGAGCACTGCATCGTCGTCGCCCAGGCCGGCATCGCGGGTTCGACCCGGCTCGGTCACCACGTCATGCTCGGCGGCCAGTGCGGCATCATCGGCCACATCCAGATCGGCGATTTCGCCATGGTCACCGCCCAGTCCGGGGTTGGGAAAACGGTACCTCCCAAGGCCGTCATGCGTGGCAGCCCGGCCCAGCAGGTCGACGTTTCGCGCGCCCAGGACGTGGCCGTGCGCCGTCTGCGCGGCACCCAGGACCAAGTCGCGCGCCTGCAGGAACGCCTGGCCCAGCTCGAAGCCAGGCTTTCCGCAATCGAGGCACAGGGCGGCAAGCCGTGAGCTCGCAACAGCGCACGATCGCCCGCGAGGCCACGGTCAGCGGCGTCGGCCTGCATTCCGGCGAACCCTGCCGCCTGGTCTTCCACCCGGCCCAGCCCGACACCGGGATGGTGTTCGTCCGCACCGATCTGCCGGGATCGCCCGCGATCACCGCGCATCCGTCGCGGCTCTGCCAGCGCATGCGCCGCACCGCGATCGCCGCCGCCGTCGACGGGGTCGAGGTCGAAGTCCACACCACCGAGCACCTGCTCGCCGCCTGCCAGGGCCTGGGCATCGACAATTTGCGGGTTGAACTCGACGCGGTCGAACTGCCCGGTCTTGACGGATCCGCCAAGGATTTCAGCGACGCCCTGCGCGCCGCCGGCGTCGTCGAACAGGCCGCGCCGCGCCGCTACTGGGACGTGAAAGAAGCGGTCTCGGTCAGCGACGGCAAAAGCTCCATCGTCGCCCTGCCGTACAGCCGCGGCCTGAAGATCACCTACACCCTGGATGACCACGGCGGCGCCCTCGGCGGCGCGCAGGTGGTGGAGATCGACCTCACCGACGAAACCTTCACCACCCAGATCGCGCCAGCGCGCACCTTCTGCCTCGCCAAAGAGGTGGAAATGCTGCGCGCCATCGGCCTGGGCAAGGGCGCAAACTACCAGAACACCTGCGTCTACGACGGCACCACGGTCATCGGCACCGAACTGCGCTTCAAGGACGAGGCCTGCCGCCACAAGATCCTCGATCTCATCGGCGATCTCGCGCACTGCTCGCGCAAGCTCAACGCCCACATCATCGCGGTGCGCACCGGGCACCGCGAGAACATGCTCCTGGTGCAGGAGCTGAACCGCCGCATCGAAGCCGCCGAGCGCCCGACCGTCACCTTCGACATCCAGCGGATCATGGCGATGCTGCCGCACCGCTACCCGTTCCTGCTGGTCGACCGCATCATCGCCCACGAGCCCGGCAAGCGCATCGTCGGGCTGAAGAATGTCAGCATCAATGAGCCCTTCTTCCAAGGCCACTTCCCCGGGGCACCGGTGATGCCCGGCGTCCTGCAGCTTGAATCCATGGCTCAGACCGGGGCCCTCTTGCTGATCGCCGCCTTGGGTACCGATTTCGGCCAGGGTTCCACCCACGGCCGCAAGATCCCGGTGCTGATGAGCATGGAACGCGTCAAGTTCCGCCGCCCCGTCCGCCCTGGCGACCAATTGCGCATCGACGTCGCAGTGCTGCGTCTGCGCGCCCAGATGAGCGCCTGCCAGGCCCAGATCACCGTCGACGGCCAGGTTTGCTGCGAAGCCGAGCTACGCTCGATGATGATGGAGGCGTGAGCCAAAAATCGCAATAGCGCCCCAGCTGCTGCGTTGGTCGTCAGTCATGTGGCGCTGCCACACTCCTTCCTTCCGCCTTGCATCTGGGGCACTCTTGCGATTTTTTCAGATGATCCCGTGGAGGGTCGAAACCGGATTCGACGTTTCGTACCTATCACGACGTTGTGGGTGCGGGCGTTGGATTGACCACGACGCTTTCCTGTGTCCACCTGCGTGCGAATTTGAGTTTCGGATGCGATTTCTAGGCTAAATCTGCCAGGTCACTCGGCCGGTTCGATTTCCGCCGACATCGAGCCCTTGCAGCGCGGCAGGCGCCAATCCGGGCCGTAGGCGTGGATCTGGTCGCGCTTGAGTTCCGCGCGCTCCTTGCTGGTGGTGTCGACGATGGTGCGCCCGGTGGCGTCGACCTCGACCGCGCAGCGCAGGGCTCGTTCCGGCGTGTGGGAAAACAGCTTCATCAGCATCTCGATCACGTAGTCGTAGGTGTGGTCGTCGTCATTGAGCAGGACGACCTGCCAGCGCGGCGCGATCCGGTTGCGGGTCTCAGACCCGGGCTCGGCCTTGGTCTCAGTTTCGGTTTCGGGCAGGGCGACCGGCATGGCGGGGTGGTTTGCCCCGGACTGATCCAGGCGCAAGCGCCGCCGGCAGACGGCGGTAATGCCTTGGGCAGGTGGATCGTGCCGAAGCGACAGGGACTGGCATCTTCCCGGCCACGGAGAAACCGCCCATGCGCTGCATCCTGCCCATCATCCTGGCCACGCTCAGCCTAAGCTGCGCCGCCGCCGACCTGCCCGAACGCACCGGCGTGATCACCCTGCGCGACAAGCCGCTGACCCTGGTCGGCCCGGCCCTGGTGGTCGGCAGTCCCGCGCCCGAGGCCACCCTGCGCGACGGCAGCCTGACCCCGACGACGCTCGCCGCCGCCAGCAAGGGCGTGCGCATCGTCATCACCGTGCCCAGCCTCGACACGCCGGTATGCACCCGTGAGGCCCAGGCCTTCAGCCAGAAGATCGCCGGGCTGAAGGACATAAGCGTGGTGCTGGTCTCGCGCGACCTGCCCTTCGCGCAAAAGAGGTCGTGCGCCGCCAACAAGATCGAGAACCTGACCCTGCTCACTGATTTCGACCAGGCCGCGCTCGGTCGCGCCTGGGGCCTGTCGATCAAGGAGACCGGCCTCCTGGCCCGCGCGGTGGTGGTGCTCGACGCCGCCGGCATCGTGCGCTGGCAGCAGATCGTGCCCAACCTGGCCCAGGAACCCGATTACGACGCCGCGCTCAAGGCGGCAGGCGAACTCGTCAGCAAATAAGATGCTGGCTGGCTACGCGGTGACCTCACCGCCCGTGGCAGTTCTTGTACTTCCGTCCGCTGCCGCACGGGCAGGGATCGTGGGCGCCGGCACGCGGCGTGTCGGCGGCATTCGCTGGGGTCACCGGGGTGAAGCCGCCGGCGGCGAGCGCGGCGGCGGGTGACGGTGGCGCCTCTTCCTGGCGGACCTGGACGCGGAAATACAGGCGGGCGACATCGCCACGGATGAGTTCGTTGACCAGGGCGAAGCGGCGGTAGCCCTCCTCCTTGTAGCGCAGGCGTGGGTCCTTCTGGGCGTAGGCTTCGAGGCCGATCGAATGCCGCAGGTGATCCATCGCGTCGATGTGGTCCTTCCAGCGGTGGTCGATGGCTTCGAGCAGGACGAACTGGGCGATCTTGGGGAACATTTCTCCGAACTCGGTCTTGCGGGTCGCGAGGTTGGCCTCGACGACCTTCAGCAGGACCTCGCGGCAGGCGTCGCCGCCGTCCTTGACCGGGATCTCGTCCGGGGTCGGGGCGGGCAGGCCGATCTCGGCGCCGAAGGAATCCGCGATGTGCTTCGCGAGTTCGGGCCCGCGCGTGCCATCAGCGGCGGCCTTCTGCACCAGGTCGTCGATGCCGTCGCGGTAGTACTTGAGGAGCGATTCTTCGAGTCCCTGGCCCTCGATGATCGCCTGACGCTGCTTGTAGACGATGGTGCGCTGCTGGTTCATCACCTGGTCGTATTCGAGCAGGTTCTTGCGGAAGCCGAAGTAGTACTCTTCGACCCGCTTCTGGGCTTTTTCCACGGCGCGCGACACCATCGGCGACTCGATGGGTACGCCGTCTTTCAGGCCCATGCGGCGCATCAGCCCCGACATCATCGGGCCGGCGAAACGCTTCATCAAAGGATCTTCCAGCGACAGGTAGAACCGGCTGCTGCCGGGATCGCCCTGACGGCCGGAACGGCCGCGCAACTGGTTGTCGATGCGGCGCGCGTCGTGGCGTTCGGTGCCGAGGATGCGCAGACCGCCGATCTGGCGCACGTCGACGCCGGTTTTGAAGATCGACGGCAGGGGCAGCGGGTGCCAGCCCATCATGGCGCGGCGACGGTTGATCGCCTTGAGTTTCGCTTCGCCAACCAGGGCCTGCGCCTTGGCCAGTTCCTTCTCATCGCCCGGCTCGCTGAAGGTGCGCTTGATCCACAGATCCAGGCAGGCTTCCTCCAGTTCGATGTCCTTGCTGTCGGGCGACAAGCGGCTGGGGATGAAACCACGGTCCTTCCAGTGCTTGAACGCGGCCTTGGCGTCGATGCGGCCGAGCACGATGTCGGTGCCGCGACCGGCCATGTTGGTGGCGATGGTGACCGCGCTGAACTGGCCGGCGTGGAGGACGATCTCGGCCTCGCGCGCGTGCTGCTTCGCATTCAGCACGTTGTGCGGAATGCCCTTGCGGGTGAAGGCCTCGCTCAGGCGTTCACTGGTCTCGACCGCGACGGTGCCGACCAGGATGGGCTGGCCGATCGCGTGCAGTTCCTCGACCTCGCGCACGATGGCGTCGAACTTCTCCTTTTCGCTGCCATAGATGAGATCCGGCAGGTCGTTGCGGATCACGGTGCGGTTGGGCGGCACCGCCACCACGTCGAGCTTGTAGATGGCGTGGAACTCCGCCGCCTCGGTCATCGCGGTGCCGGTCATGCCGGCGAGCTTGTCGTAGAGGCGGAAGAAGTTCTGCAGGGTGATCGTGGCGTAGGTCTGGTTCTCTTCCTGGATGGAGACGCTTTCCTTGCACTCGATCGCCTGGTGCAGGCCGTCGGACCAGCGGCGACCCTCCATGATGCGGCCAGTGTGCTCGTCGACGATCTTGATCTGGTCGCCGACCACCAGGTATTCGCGGTCGCGGATGTAGAGTTCCTTCGCCTTGAGCGCATTGTCGAGGAAGTGCGGCAGGTGCATCGCCTCGGCCGCGTACATGTTCTCGACCCCGAAACCCTTGGCGGCGGCGTCCATGCCGGCCTCGGTCAGGGTCACATGGCGGTCCTTGATGTCGACCTCGTAGTGCGGGCCGCTTTCCAATTTCGCCACCACGTCACGCGCCTGCTCGTAAAACTTCTGCCGCCCCGTGGCGGGGCCGCTGATGATCAGCGGCGTGCGCGCCTCGTCGACCAGCACCGAATCGACCTCGTCGACGATGGCGAAGGTGCGCCGGGTCTGGACCTGCTCGTCCTTCGACTTGGCCAAGTTGTCGCGCAGGTAGTCGAAGCCGAATTCGTTGTTGGTGCCATAGGTGACATCGCTGTCGTAAATCCCCTTGCGAAGCCACGGCGACATTTGCGACTGGATGGCGCCAATGGTGCAGCCCAGGAAGCGCAGCGTGGGCGCGTTCCAGGCCGCGTCGCGCGAGGCCAGGTAGTCGTTGACCGTGACGATGTGCACGCCCTTGCCCGAAAGCGAATTCAAATACGCGGTCAACGACGCGACCAGGGTCTTGCCTTCACCCGTGCGCATTTCGGCGATGCGGCCCTGGTGCAAAACGATCGCACCGAGCACCTGCACGTCATGCGCGCGCATGCGGAAGGGCGGCACCGAATCGGGCGAATGCTTGCGGATGGCGGCGTAGACGGCGGCGGTGGCGTCGAAATCCCAGGTGGGTTTGCGCTCCTCTTCGGGCAGCCGGGAGTTGGCTTCCAATGCTTCGCGCAGGGCAGTGACCTCGCGCAGGGCCTCGCCCCAGGCGGCCTCGGGGAAGCCCTTGCGAACATCGAGCGCATTCCACATGCCCAGGCGGCGGTCGGCAGCTTCGCGGGCAAGCGCGAGCGCTTCGGTGAGGACGCTTTCAAGGCTGGCACCGTCTTCGCGCACGCGTTTGCGCAGCGCGGTCGAACGCTCGCGCAAAGCGGCGTCATCGAGGGCCTGCAGGCCGGGCTCCAGGGCCCTCACCTTGTGCACGGCAGGCCAGATCTTGCGCAGTTCGGCGTCGTTGGTGGTGCCGAGCACGCGCTTGGCGATGACGGTGACGGTATCGACGAATCCCATCGGAAGCCCTTCAGCCGCCCCAGGTTGGAAGCGGGACGCGGAACGTAGATGCAGGCCGCAACGGCACAACCGGGGGCGGAGACGGGATCGGTGGGGCGTCGCGGTCGCTGGCCCGTCGACGACGTCTGGGCTGGTTGAAACACCCCCGTGCCTGGATTCCGGTGGAAATCTCGCCATGGTCAGGCTTCACCTTTGGCGAATTGACACTCCGCCCGACCGTTTCTAGCCTTCGCCTTCCCTGAAAACCCTGAACCTTTTCCGGCCTTTCGCCGGCCACTTCACCCGGAGCGTTTCCCGCATGGACATCAAGGCCCTCAAAGAAATCACCAAGCTGATGCGCGACAACGATCTGGTCGAGGTCGAGATCGAATCGAAGGACCTCAAGATCAAGTTGAAGAAGGCGACCGCAGCCGGCGCCACCGTGACCGTGGCGGCGCCCGCCCCGGCAGCGATGGCCCCGGCGCCCGCGCCGGTCGCCGCACCCTCCGCGCCTGCGGCCGTCCCGGTCGATGAAAGCGCTGGCTGGACGAAGGTGATCTCGCCCATCCCGGGCACGGTGTACCTGAAGCCCAACCCCGATTCGGCGAACTTCGTGTCCGTCGGCAGCACGGTTGAAGAGGGCAAGGTCCTCTGCCTGGTCGAGGCCATGAAGGTCTTCAACGAGATCAAGGCCGATGCCGGCGTCAAAGGCCAGATCAAGCGCATCTGCGTCAGCGAAGGCCAGCCGGTCGAATACGGCACCGTGCTGTTCCTCGTTGGCTGAGTCCCCGCCGATCCGGCAGCGCCAGGGCGGGTCCTCCGCCCTGACCGCCCGTCGCCCACCGTCTACCCCGAACTGAACCGACCCGATGTTCAAACGCATCCTGATCGCGAACCGTGGCGAGATCGCCATGCGGATCATCCGCACCTGCCGGCGCATGGGCATCGAGACGGTGGTCGTGCATTCGACCGTCGACCGTGAAAGCCTGCCGGTTCGCATGGCCGACGTCTCCATCTGCATCGGGCCGCCGGCCGCCAAGCAGAGCTACCTCAACATCAACAACATCATCGCCGCCGGCGAACTCGCCGACGTCGACGCGATCCATCCCGGCTTCGGATTCCTCTCGGAAAACAGCCACTTCGCGCAGGTGGTGCGCGACTGCAAGATCGAGTTCATCGGGCCGACCAGCGCGTCGATGGACGCGCTTGGAAACAAGTCGAAGGCCAAGGTCCTAGCCAAGGAAGCCGGCGTCCCGACCATTCCCGGTTCGACCGGCCCAGTGAAAGACCAGGACGAGGCCCTGCAGATCGCGCGTTCGATCGGCTACCCGGTGATGATCAAGGCGACCTCGGGCGGCGGCGGGCGCGGCATGCGCATCGCCCACAACGATGCCAGCCTGGTCGCCGGCCTGATCAGCGCCAAACGCGAAGCCGAAGCCGCCTTCGGCAACGGCGACTGCCTGATCGAGGCCTACGTCCAACGCGCCCGCCACATCGAGATCCAGATCATCGGCGACCAGCACGGCAGCGTGGTTGCGCTCGGTGAACGCGACTGCTCGACCCAGCGCCGGCATCAGAAGCTGGTCGAGGAATCGCCCAGTCCGGTGATCACCCAGGCGATGCGCCAGCGGATGATGGACGACGCGGTGAAGCTGGCCAAGGCGGCCGGCTACTACAACGCCGGCACGGTGGAATTCATCTACGACATCGATCGCAAGGCGTACTACTTCCTGGAGATGAACACCCGCATCCAGGTCGAGCACCCGGTCACCGAAATGGTCACCGGGCTCGACATCGTGAAGCACCAGATCCTGGTCGCCGCCGGTGAAAAACTGCCGTTCAAGCAGCAGGACATCCGCCCGGAAGGCCACGCGATCGAGGTCCGCATCAACGCCGAGGACTGGGAAAAGGGCTTCGCGCCGAATCCGGGGAAGATCGGCATGTACGTCGCGCCGTCTGGCAAGGGTGTGCGGGTCGACAGCCACTGCTACGCCGGCTACGTCATCCCGCCCAACTACGACTCGATGATCGCCAAGCTCATCGTCCATGGCGAAACCCGCGAAGAGGCCCTGCGCTTCCTCGACCAGGCGCTCGACGAATACATCATTGAAGGCGTGAAGACGACCATCGGTTTCCACCAGCGCCTGTTGCGGGACGTGCGTTTCGTCAACAACGAGGTCACGACCAAGTTCGTCGACGAGGTCTTCCTGCGCCAGTGACTGGCCGTGGCCCTGCGGTGGCGTGGCGGATGCGCCACCGCGAACCGGGCGCCGTCCCCCTTGCGTTACGCGAAACGCCCTTAGATTCCGCCCCTCCTACGAACCCAAGGGTCGCTTCCGCATGGCTGTCCGCATCCGCCTGTCCCGTTATGGCCGTCTCCACCGGCCGTTCTTCCGCATCATCGCCATCGACGGCCGCGCTCCGCGCGAAGGCGAGGCGAACGAGATCCTGGGCACCTACGATCCGCTCAAGAAGGACAAGTGCATTGAGGTCGACATTGAGGCCGTCGCGGCCTGGGTCGCCAAGGGTGCTCTGATCAGCCTGCCGCTGGTCCGGTTGCTCCAGCACCACGGCTACACCGTGCCGGTCACCAGCCACGCGGCGAAGACCAAGCGCGCCGCCAGCAAGGCCCCCGCCAAGAAGGGCACCGTCTGGACGAAGCCGACCCGCCGTGCCCGCCTGCGCCACGCCGCCGCCAAGAAGGTCGTGTGGAAGGCCAAGCTCGCCGAAGGCGCCGCCGCCAAGGCTGCGGAAAAGGCCGCTGCAGCAGCAGCTCCGGCCGCCGAAGCCCCCAAGGCTTGAACCTCCCAACCGCCTGAGCCATCTCTCGATGGCCACCGTTCAGGGCGACGACTCGACGAGTCGCCGCCCTGTTTCGTTTTCAGGCGCTTGGTGCAGGCCCGGCCGACCCCGGTTCCTCGGCCGCCAAGAGCCCGAGTTTCAGCGCGCAGCCCCAGCGATACCCCGACAACGCGCCGTCTTCGCGCAGGACGCGATGGCAGGGAATGAGCACCGCGACCGGATTGGCCGCCAACGCCTGCGCCACCGCGCGCTGGGCCGAGTCCCTGCCGATCGCGGTCGCGACGCGGCCATAGGTCGTCGTCGCGCCGGCCGGCAGGGCGAGGATCGCCTTCCACACCGCGAGCTGAAACGGCGTCGCCACGACCTGGAGCGTGAGGTTTTCCACGCCAAGGGCGAAGATCCGGTTGATCGCCACCTGCGCCGCCTGCGGATCCGGGCGGAACGTGGCGCGTGGGAAGCGCGCCTGCGTGGCAGCGAGCAGTACGTCGCCTTCCGCCGGCGAGGTGACGAACACCAGGCGATGAACGCCGCGCGCGGTCAGCACCACCCACACCAGACCAAATCGGCTGGTGCCGCAGCCATGGACCAGCACCAGGGCCTGGCCCTGCGATTTCCACTCGCCCGGACTGACCGCCTCAACCCGAATCAGGTGGTCGTGCAACCGCCCCGGCCCGCTCAGTCCTGCCTCTAGGCTGGCCTCCAACACATCCGCCCCGCGATCCAACAGGCCCACCGCGCGCTGCACCGCGAGATCCTGCTGGAATCGCTTGGGGCTGATCCCGACCAGCCGACGGAACTCGCGCTGCGCCACCGCCGGGGCCACGCCGAGGTGCGCGGCCAGGTGCGCCAGCGAGGGCGGATCGGTCGCGTGCGCGCGCAGGAAGCGGATGGCCTCGGCGGTGCGGCGGAAACCAGGAGCAGCGTCGGCGGTCATGCCGGCAGCGTCGCACTCCGGCGCGGGTCATCCACCCGGATCGTGACCACCATGCATTCCCTCGTCCGTGCGATCCGGTATCCCACACCGCGCCGCACCAACTCAACACCCTGAGAGCCCATGCATCTCTCCCCTTCCGCCAGCGCCAACGCCCGCACCTTCCTGGAACACTCCGCCCGCCCTCTGGAGCGCGCGCTGTTCCACCATCATTTCGACCACGCCTCGGTCGCGACCGTGCTGGCCGAACTTGCGGCGGTCCGCAATCCCGATGGCGGATTCAGTTTGGAACCGGATGTGCAGAGTCCGGTGAGTTCCGTGCTCGGAACCACGGTGGCATTCCAGATCCTGGCCCGGCTCGGCGTCGGGGCGGAAGAGCCCCTGGTGCGCGACGGAGTGCGCTTCTTGGAAGCCACCTTCGACGCAGCGACCGGCGTCTGGCCCATCGTACCGCCGGCCGTGGTCGCCGCGCCGCACGCCCCGTGGTGGGATGGCGCCGACGATTCGGTCACGTTCGCCCTGCGGTGGAGCGGTTTCCGTCACAATCCCCGCGCCGAGGTCATTGGCCACCTGCTGCACTGGCGCGCAGCGGTCGCACCGGCGTTCATCGACCGCGTCCTGGCCGCCTTCGGTTGGCCCGATCCCGTTCCGGGTTCCCAGTTGGAAATGCACGATCTCCTCTGCTGGGTGCGCTTGGCGCAAAGTCCCGGTTTGGATCCGGCAACCCGCACGCGCGTGGTGCAGCGCCTGGCTCCGCTCGTCGATACCGGCGTCAGCCGGGACCCCGCTGCCTGGGAAAAATACGGCCTGACGCCGCTGTCCGTTGTGAAATCCCCGGATTCGCCCCTCGCCACCGTCCTCGGTGAAGCCGCCATCGCGGCCAACCTCGACTGGTTGATCACCCGTCAGGGCGATGACGGTGCCTGGCGTCCAACCTGGAATTGGGGCGGGCGTTTCCCCGAGGCGTGGCAGCGATCGGAGCGTGTCTGGAGCGGCATGCTGACCCTGGACGCGCTCCTGGTCCTGCGCGCTTTCGGACGCTGGTGATCGCGCCGCGCTGCTGATCCCGCTGAGCAGATGAAAGCGCTGCGAGACGCCTTGCCGCTGCGCCGGTCCACCTAGCCTTGCGCGTCTCGGAGGTTCGCATGCGCGTCGCCATCTTCGGTACCGGTTACGTTGGCCTGGTCACCGGCACCTGTTTCGCCGAGATGGGCAACACCGTCACCTGCGTCGATGTCGATGCGGGCAAGGTCGAGCGGCTGAATCGGGGCGAGGTGCCGATCTACGAGGCGGGCCTGACCGAGCTGGTCGAGGACAACCGCCACGGTCATCGCCTGGCGTTCACCACCGATGCCGCCAGTGCGCTGGTCGGGGCCGAGGCCGCGTTCATCTGCGTCGGCACGCCGATGTCAGCCTCCGGCGAGGCCGACCTGCGCTACGTCGAGGCCGCCGCGCGTGACATCGGCCGTCACGCGTCGGATGCGCTGGTGGTGGTCGACAAGAGCACGGTGCCGGTGGGCACCGCTGACAAGGTCCGTGGCTGGGTGAAGGCCGAACTCGATCGGCGCGGGGCGCAGGTCGTGTTCGATGTCGCCTCGAACCCGGAATTCCTCAAGGAAGGGTCAGCGGTCGAGGACTTCATGAAGCCCGACCGGGTGGTGGTCGGCGTCGACAGTCCGCGCGCCGAGGCGATCCTGCGCGACCTCTACGCGCCGTTCATCCGCAACGGCCTGCGTTTCTACACCATGGACATCCGTTCAGCCGAGATGACCAAGTACGCCGCCAACGCGATGCTCGCGACCAAGATCAGCTTCATCAACGAGATCGCCAACATCTGCGAACGCCTCGGTGCCGACGTGCGCCAGGTGCGCCTGGGCGTCGGCAGCGACTCGCGCATCGGCCTGCAGTTCCTCCACCCCGGCGTCGGCTACGGCGGCTCGTGCTTCCCGAAGGACGTGCGCGCCCTGATCCGCACCGCTGAAACCGCAGAGGGCGGCGGCTACCACGCCGAACTGCTCCATGCCGTCGACGCCATCAACCTGCGCCAGAAGCTGGTCATCCAGGCGAAGCTGCGGGCGTGGTGCGACCTCACCGGCCGGAAGCTGAAGGACCTCACCGTCGCGGTCTGGGGCCTGAGCTTCAAGCCCAACACCGACGACGTGCGCGAAGCGCCCAGCCTCGACCTGTTGCGCGACCTCAGCGCCGCCGGCGCGCAGGTGCGCGCGCACGATCCCAAGGCCATCCACGAGACCCAGCGCGCGCTCGGCCCGCTGCCCGGGGTGACCTACGTCGACGAACCGTATGCAGCCACCGAGGGCGCCGATCTGCTCTGCCTGATGACCGAATGGCGTCCGTTCCGTCGCCCCGATTTCCGCCGCCTCGCGCAGCAATTACGCGCCAAGACCATCTTCGACGGCCGGAATCAGTACGACGACGTGCGCGCGGCCGGCTACGGCTTGACCGTCTACCCGATCGGGGTGCCGACCCGGGCGCGCTGAGGCAGCCACGATCCGGCTCTGGCCATGACCCGTTCACCCTGGCGCAGGGTCATTGGGCTGTAATCAACGGATTCCGCGTCTGAACCCAAGGAAAACGGCTGAAATCGCGATCGACTGACCAAAGTTCAGTAATCCCGTTCGCGCGGCAGAGCAGAGCGATGCGGGCGTCGTGGATCTGGCCATCGCGGATTTCAGCCTGCGCCAGGTCGGGCAGAGCGGCGAGCATCTCGGGTTGATCGCCAATCACGTGGCAGACCGGCGACTGGAACCACGCCTCCAATTGCCGTCGGGCCTGGGTCGGGGTCGATGGCGGGTTGTAGATGCGGGGGTGGGTGACGATGTTCCAGAACTCGAAGACCACCGGCCAGGGGATGGCCCACGGCACGATCCCCTCGGCCAGCGAGCGCACCGCCTCGGCCGCCGCCGCATGGAAGACCGAATCGCGGCGGTGGGCGTAGACCAGGATGTTGGTGTCGAGCGCGATCACGGGCGGAAACGCGCGGCTTCGTCATGGATCAGATCCCGGATGCCTTCTGCGCGCAGATCAGTCACACCAGGTTGCAGACCCTCGCCCTGCACCGCGCAGTCCTGCAATCGGTAGGGCTGGTCCTTCAAGCGTGAGCGCCGGGCGATGACCTCGGTCAGTCCTTCGATGACCAGGTCGCGCATCGACGAACCGGCTTCCTGGGCTACTCGACGGGCGCGGTCGAGGAGCTGATCGGGGAGATCGAAAGTGGTGCGCATGCATACATGCATATCACTGGTATGCTTAGCCGCAATCTCCTGAAACGCCAACGGGACCAGCATCCAATTCTCAGCACCATCCCAACGGCATCAGAATTATCAGGAAACGTTTCCGTGCATCAGCCGTATACGACCCGAGACACGCTCGCAGCACCTACCAACCCAGGGATCACATGACCCGCACCTACGCCACTCCAGTTTTCCTGCTCCTTGCTTTTCTCATCCATGCCGAAGGGCTGCATCTTGAAGCGGGCGAGGCCAAGGGGGGTGAGCCCAATCGAAGCTTCCAGATTGAACTCGAAGACTTCACTCTCACTGATTGTGAGGTGGTAACGACCACTCTCGCCTGTGGTGGAAAAGCCGTGTTGATCGCGAAGGAATCAAGTAAAGCGGTGTCGTCCATCAAGCTGCCTGCGGGAAATTACAGTGTGGTTATCTGGACTTTGGCCCCAAGTCTGAAGCAGGATGCGGTATGGGTGGTGATCGGAGATGCCGGCAAGGACAGTCAGTGGGAAGGAAAACTCAAATCCTTTCCCGATCACAAGCGGATGCCGATGAAGGAATTCATGAGTGCAGGGGTTTATGTCAGCGATCGCGAAAGAGTGGTGGTGCGGGTGACGGAAGACAAAGACATGAAAGAGCTGCCTATCGTCATAACGCCCAAGAAAACTGGAATGCAGCTCGATAGAATCGTGTTTCGTCGCCTGGATGACGCGGTGAAAAAACCGAGTCCCGTTGCTGGCCCGCCCAAGTCGCCCTGACGGAACGACGATCTGTCATCCGCCGGTCCCGCGACGCGACCGGCGACCGGCGGCAGGGTCAGGTTTTGGCAACGGTGAAACTGACCGCGTGGCCGTTGAGGTGTTCCGTCTGCGCCTGCGGTTCAGCACTGGCGTCGAAAGTGACGGCCAGCACCTCGTCGGCGATCCAGGTGCGATGCGCGGCGATGGCGGCGACCAGCACGGGATCTGCGCTGTGCCAGGTCAGGCGAATGCGATCGCTGACTTCCAGGCCGGCTTGCTTGCGTGCGTCCTGGATGGCGCTGACGAATTCGCGCGCCAGGCCCTCGGCCACCAGTTCCGGGGTGAGCGCAGTGTCGAGCACCGCCGTCAGCACGCCGTCGGTGGCGACCGCCGCGCCCGGCTTGGCGGTGCGTTGCAGCAGCACGTCGTCCTTGGTCAGGGTCTCGCCGCAGCAGGCGACGGCCTCGCCCGATTCGAGCCGGGTGACTTCAGTGTGGCTCCAGGCGGCGAGCGCGGCACCGATCTCTTTCAGCTTCGGGCCGCAGCGCTTGCGCAGCGTGGCGAAGTTCGGCTTCACCGTGACTTGGGCGAAGGCGGCTTCGTCAGCCTGGGTCAGCACGGATTTGACGTTCAATTCCTCGCTGATCAGCGCCGACAACCTGGTCAGCGCAGCACGCACCTCGGCGTCACGGTGGACGAAGGTGATCGCCGCGAGCGGCTGCCGGGTCTTGAGCTTCTGCTCTTCGCGCAGTTTGCGGCCGAGCGCGACGGCGCGTTGGGCCCAGGACATGTTAACTGTTAATGTCGGAGAAAAAGCCACTGCTGTTCGTGCCGCAAATCCTGGTCGTAAGATCTGGGTAGGAGGTTTTGCAATTGGGAAGTCGCTCCAATGGATGCTCTGCGCCGCTTGCGGATCGACCGGCACCACCAACCGCTGCCAGACCTCTTCGGTGAGGAACGGCATGAACGGCGCCAGCACCTGGGCGAACTCGACCAGCACGCCGTACAGGGTGTGGTAGGCGTCGGCCTGGGCGGCGCGATCGACGGATTTCCAGAAGCGCCGGCGCGACAGGCGCAGGTACCAGTTGGTCAGGTCGTCGATGAACTGGACCAGGCGCGGCACCACGGCGTAGAGGCGGTAGCTCTCCATTTCCGTGTTCACGTCGCTGACCAACGCGTCGAGCGACTGGCGCAGCCAGCGGTCGAGCACGTGGCGCTGGTCGAGCGGCCGCGCCGGCCATTCCGCCGCGCGCGGATCGAAGCCGTCGACGCTGGCGTAGGTGGTGAAGAACGAAAGTGCGTTCCAATACGGCAGCACCACCGTGCGCACGATCTCTTTCAGCCCGGCCTCGCTGAAGCGCATCGGTTCGCCTCGCACCAGCGGCGAGTTGATCAGGTAGGCGCGGATCGAATCCGCACCGATCTGTTCCATGATCAGATTGGGATCGGGAAAGTTGTTCTTGGATTTCGACATCTTCTGGCCGTCCTCGGCCAGGACGAGGCCAGTCACCACCACGTTCTTGAACGCGGGCCGGTCGAAGAGCGCGGTCGATTCCACCAGCAGGGTGTAGAACCAGCCACGCGTCTGGTCGAGGCCTTCGGCGATGAATTCTGCCGGATAGACCGGCGGCGCCTGCCTGCCATCAGCCCCGCCCATCCAATGCACGCTGGCGTAGGGCATCGCCCCGGATTCGAACCAGCAGTCGAGCACCTCCGGCGTGCGACGGTAGACCGTGCCGTCGCGGCGGATCTCCAGGCGGTCGAGGCAGTGCTTGTGCAGGTCGGGGATGTCGGTGACGGGTGCGCCCGTCGCGGCATCGACCGGCCCGAGCGCCAGCAGGTCCGCCACCGAGCCGACGCAGATCGTGTCGCTGGCATCGGCCACGTTGACCCACACCGGCAGGCACGACCCCCAGAAGCGGTTGCGTGAGATGTTCCAGTCATTGGCGTTCTTCACCCAATTGCCGAAGCGATTCGTGCCGATCGCTTCCGGCACCCAACGGATCTGGTCGTTGTTGGCGCCAAGCCGCCCGCGCAGGTCCTCGACCTTCACGTACCAGGCGTCGATGGCGCGGTAGATGAGCGGTGCGTCGGTACGGTCGCAGAACGGGTACGGGTGGTCGATGGTGGCCTGGTGGAACAGTTTCCCCTCTGCCTTCAGGCGGGCGATGATCGCCTTGTCGGCGTCTTTGCAGAACTTGTTAAGACATTCTGTGCGATACCAGTCATCTGCTGTAACAATCTCTGAAAATCGACATTCTTCATCGAGGGGATCCGGTAAGTTGTTAGGCCATTCATTGCCTCTCCACACATCGCTCTCATCACGAGTCCATTGTCCAGAATGCAAGATGATCCTGTTTGCCCTGCAAACCCGAAGGTCATCTTCTCCATACGCCGGGGCCATGTGGACGATGCCGGTGCCGTCGCCGGTGGTGACAAAGTCGTCGGCGACGACGCGGAAGGCGTTGGGCGTTGCTGAGAAATAGGGGAAGAGCGGTTCGTAGGAGAACCCGATCAGGTTCGTCCCAGGGACTTCCCCCAACACCGTGTAGTTCTCAGGTTTTCCGAAAACCGCCGCGAGGCGCTGGGTGGCAACCACGAACACGGCGTGGGACTTCAGTTCGCGCACGATGCTGTAGGCAATGTCTGGACCAACGCAGAGCGCAAGGTTCTCCGGCAAGGTCCAGGGCGTGGTGGTCCAGGCCAAAACAGAGACGGTTTGGTTATGCAAAATAGGGTGCAACTTGCTAACATCAGCCAACGCGCTTGCACACAAAGAGGCAAGATTCCCGTCACCACTTGCCAAACCACGGATCAAATATCCCTGCCGATCTTCAAGAGAACTCCCGTCAGTACGCATGGTGAACTTCACCGTCACCGCCGGATCCTGAACCACCTTGTAGTTGTCGTCCTTGACCTCGAACTTCGACAGCGGCGTCGCCAGTTTCGGCGAGTACGGCATGATGCGGTGCGACTTGTAGATACGCCCGGTATCCCACAGGCGCTTGAACACCCACCACACCGACTCCATGAAGTCGCGGTCCATGGTCTTGTAGTCGTGGTCGAAGTCGACCCAGCGACCCAGACGGGTGATGGTCTTGCGCCACTCCGACACGTAGGTCAGCACCATGGATCGGCACTGTTCGTTGAAGCGGTCGACGCCGAGGTCGCGGATGGCGGCGGCGCCGCTGACGTTCAGCGCCTTCTGCGCCAGCGCCTCGATCGGCAGGCCGTGGCAGTCCCAGCCGAAGCGGCGTTCGACGCGGTGGCCGCGCATGGTCCAATAGCGCGGCACGATGTCCTTGATCGTGCTCTGCAGCAGGTGGCCGTAGTGCGGCGTGCCGGTGGCGAAGGGCGGGCCGTCGTAGAAGACGAATTCGGGCGCGCCTTGCGCCTGGCGCCGCCGGTTCGACTCGGGGAAGGCGTCGAGTTGCTGCCACAGCGCAAGAATGCGGTGCTCGATCGCCGGCAGGTCGACGTTGGCGGGAACCTTGCTGAACACCGGATTTTTCGTGGTCATGGCGCACCTTGGGCGGGGCGCGGACGGTAGCGGCCTGACCCGATCCGGCAACCCGCGCCGAGTCATGGGATCGCCGCGCCTCAATTCGACCGAGCGGAACGAAATCACATCGCTCCCTTGGTCTCGGCATGTCCCACTGCCCTGGACCCCGTCGATGTGGACATCGACGCTCCATTCGCGCTGCCATTCGAGGAGCGGCGATGTCCACATCGCCGTTGTTGTCGAATCCATCCGTCGATGTGGACATCGACGCTCCATCGGAGACTGCCCGTTGCCAGGGATGGGTCAACGCTGGTTGCGGTACTGCGTATCCTTTAGCCTGTGCCCATGGTGATCCGTTCTGCCCTCATCTGTGCCGCGATCGCAACCCTGGCGGCCGGCGACGCGACGCCGGTCACCGCTCCGGCCATCCCGCCATCGCCCTCCACCGCGCCGGGCATCCGCATCTGGCCCAAGCCGGCGTTCAGCCACTGGCCGGCAGTCGCCTTCGCGGACGAGACCCGCAACCTTGCTTTTTCGCTACCGGTGCGCCGCGCCGGGGTGACCGGCACGATCGGCTGGCAGGGTCTGGCGGCCTTGCCGTTCACCCTGCCGTCGGGTGCGGAATCGATCAGCGGATTGCTGCCGCTGCCGCTGGTGGCGGGCCAGCCGATCCAGCCCGGCCGGTTGCTCGCTCAGGTGAAGCTGGCCGAGGCCGACACCGATCTGCCGGTGACGGTGGCCGCCGTTGGCGGTACCTGGCCGATGCGGGCCCTGCGCAACGGTTTTCCGGTCGATGGCGACGATGTCCCGGTGGTACTGGTCGACCGGCGCCTGGATCCGACGGAAAAGCGCCGCTGGAGCCTGCTGGTGCGCGAACTGCCGCGTCCGACCGGCCCGGTGATTCTGGTCGGGGATCCGCTCGAATCCCTGGGATCCAACGCCTGGACCGGCATCGAGGCCGAACGCCGCCCCGCGCTCGACCAGCGCTATCCGCACCACGCGGTGCTGGTGGCGTTGGCGACGCTGCCGGATCCGCTGCCGCGCACGGTGATCTGGTGTCCAGGCAACCAGGCGATCATCGGTGGCGCCTGGACCGAAGAGGAAGACCGCGTGGCGAGCGCGCTGCGCAACCGCTTCACCGCCCAGGGCGCGCGGCCGCGCCTGGTGCTCGCCCTGCCACCGCAACCGGTCGAGGAACGCCTGGCCGAGCGCCAGCGCGAACGCCGCGAGATCCTGCAGCGCGCGGCCATCGCCTACGATTGGGACGTGGTCGACCTGGAGCGCGCGGCCGGCCCCGCCGCCAGCGCCAACCGGGTCGCGGAGGGTCTGTTCACCACCTATCCGACCGGCCCGGCGCAGGAACGCATGCGGGCGGCACTCAAGGACGCGGCAAGACCCTGAGCGCGGCACCGTTGCAGACCCGCCCTGGTGACCCTCGCCCGCAACCGGAATCCCCTCCGCCCGCGCTTGCGTCACAACGTTCGTGAGCCTAGTCTGCCGCCCATGCGCAACCTCCTCCTCGCCTTCGCTGTGGTTTCCCTCATCGCGTTCGCCGGCTGCCGCTCGCGCGACACCGTGAACGTCGTTCCGGATCGCCAGGGCGCCGCCCTGCAGGTCGGTCCGCCCTCGGTCGGTGGCGGAGCCTACGTCCTGGTCGCCGGTCCTGGCGAGGCCTACTACCCGCTCAAAGACGGCGAGCAGAATAAGTTGGCTGAGGTCGCCAAGAAGAACGGCACCACCCTCGAATGGCTGATCCAGCGCAATGACCTCGGCCCCGAGCGCATCGGCAAACTCGTCGCCGGCACCAACCTGATCGTTCCCGTCCCCAAGAAGTGACTCTGGGCCGCGCCATTGCGGGCGGGCGGCTGCTGCTCGCCACCGGAAACCCGAAGAAACTCAAGGAACTGCGCGAGATCCTCGCGCAGTTTCCCATTTCGGTGGTCAGTCCGGCCGAGATCGGCTATGCGCCGGACGTGGACGAAGACGGCGACACCTTCGCCGCCAATGCGATCAAGAAGGCCGCCGCCGGGCTTGCCGCCACCGGCCTGCCGACCCTGGCGGATGATTCCGGCATCGAGGCCCGCGCCCTGGGTTGGCGGCCGGGTGTGATCAGCGCGCGCTACGCCGGCGAACCGTGCGATGACGAGGCGAACAACCGGAAGTTGGTGACTGAACTCGCGCCGCACGCCGACAAGTACGTGCAGTACCGCTGCGTCATCGCCCTCGCCCTGCCGGGCCAGCCGGCGCTGACCTGGGACGGGATTTTTGCTGGCGAGCACATCGCCACACCCCGTGGCGCCGGGGGTTTCGGCTACGATCCCTACGTGCTGGTGCCCGACCTCGGCCTGACCGTCGCCGAGATGACCGCCGAGGCCAAGCACGCGCGCAGCCATCGCGGCCAGGCGCTGCGCAAGTTCGTCGCCTGGCTTGATGGCCGGGATTGAACCTCCGATCGATCTCGTCCTGAAGGTACCATGAAATACAAGACCACCATCTTCACCTATTCGGGTTGGTCCTCGGGGGCAACGGTGGCGAATGGGGTTGAACAGCATCTGAACCTGATCGCTTCCCAGGGATACCGGTTAGTCTCATCGTGCCAAAACGAATTGATCTGGCCTGAAAGTTGGTTTTTTATCTGGGAATCCATCGAATCATCCGAGTCCGACCGGCAACACCTCGCAGCCCGTTGATTTAGGCGATGACGAGGGTCTGAATATGCCCCTATCGACGAGCCTCGGCCTACGCACCAGCACCCGCCTGATGCTCAGCTTCATCGCCGCGCACCTGGCGCTGAGCGCCGTGGGCGGATTGACGGCCTGGTGGCTGGTCGACCGCTCGTTACGGCACCAGGCCGAGGACAGCGCGCGCAACGTCGGCCGGGTGCTCGATGGAGGCGGATTCTCGCCTTCGCCCGAGGTGCTGGCGCGCATGCGTCGGCTGACCGGGGCGGAGTTCAATCTGCTGGACCAGCCAACCCCGGTGCGTCCGGGCACGGTCCAGGTGATCGCCGCCGGACGGGTCATCGAGATCGACTACCGCAGCGCCTCGTATCGTGCTGCCGAACGCGCCGTGGTGCTCGGTTCACTCGCGGTGGCTGCGGCGGGGGCGCTGGTGTTCGCGCTCATCGCGGTGGTGCTGGCGCGCCGGTTTGCGCGGCCGCTCGACCGGCTGGCGTTCGCCGCACGGCAGATCGGGGCGGGCAGCCTGGACGAGCCGGTGCCGGCGGTTGGCAGCGGTGAGATCGCGGCGCTCGCGGCTGAGCTGGAGCGCATGCGCGTCCGGCTGATCGACCTCGACCGCGCCAACCGCCAGGCCGAGCGCCTGGCGACGGTCGGCACCTTCACCGCCACCATCGCGCACGAACTCCGCAATCCGCTGTCAGCGGTGCGCCTCACCGTGCAGATGCTGGCCGAGCGCCACGGTGATGACCCCGCCCTGCGGATGATCGAGGAGGAACTCGAACGCCTGGATCTCAGCGTCGATGAACTGCTCGGATTTTCCAAAGGTATGACGATCGAGCCGGTGGCGTGCGATCTTGGCGTGGTGGCCGCCGACGTGGTGCGCCTCCTGCGCCGACAGGCCGGCCACGCTGGGGTCAAACTGACGCCGACCGGCACGGCGACGGCTGGGGCCGTTATCGTCAGGGCCGATCCGCGCCGGCTGCGGCAGTTGCTGGTCAACCTCGTCCTCAACGCGGTGCAGGCTGTGCAGGGCGCCGGGCGCGACGACGGCGGGATGGTCGCGATCCGCATCCAGCCCGACGGATTCGTGGTTGAGGACGACGGCCCCGGGGTCGATCCCGCCCTGGTCCCGCGCCTGTTCGACGCCTTCGCCGGCAATCGACCAGGAGGCACCGGCCTCGGCCTGCACCTCGCCCGCGCCGTGGCCGAGGCGCACGGGGCGCGGCTGACCTACGCCCCGCGCGTGGGCGGCGGCGCGGTGTTCACGCTCGCGGGACTCCACGGAGCTATGGCCACAGAAAGCACAAAGGACACAAAAGCCGAACGGTCAGGCGCACTTTCATCCATGGACTGACCATCCCCAGTTGGGGTCGCCTCTTCCCCTGTGCTCTCTGTGCTCTTTGTGGCCATTCCTGCCTGCCGCCGACAGCCTCCTCAGCGCTGCGGCAGGATGCGGAAGACCTTGGTACCCCAGGGCGGCAGTTGGATGCGCAGACCCTCGCGCTGGAGCTGATCGCAACTGTGATTGACCGGGGTGCCGTTGGTCAGGTAGTCGCTGATCTGGCAGTCGCGGCCGGCGAGCGGAGCGGTGTCGAGGACGCTGTTGCACGGTTGCCACGAGGCGTTGACCGTGACCAGCAGGCTGTGGTGCGCCGGCTGCTGCCAGAGGCAGGCGATGACCCCGCCGCCATCGCGCGGAGCGAGCAGCTGCCAGGTGCCGTGCTGGCGTGCGGATTCACCCAGCAGCAGGAGCAGGTCGTGGTGCGCCTGGACGTGCGCGGGCGAGCCGGGTTCCGCTGCGCGCCGGCGGCAGGGCAGGCTGGCGTGGATGACCCGGCCGTCCTCCTGGCCGTGGTGCGACAGCAGCATGCCGGGAACCATGCCGGTGACGAACAGCGCGCCGCGATGGTGGTCGGGGTTCTGGAAGCGCGCGGCTGCCCGTTGTTCGTTGTGGTTTTCCAGGAAGCGCACGCAGCGGCGCTGATAGTCGATCGACGCGCGCAGATGGGCGCGGATCGATTCGGCGTCGCCCGACAGCAGACGGTCGTAGAGGATCTTGTCGTAGGTGAAATCGAAGCCGGCCTGTTGCAGTTCGTATTCGCGATTCCAGTACACCTCGGCCATGAACACCGTGCCGGGATGGCGGCTGCGGACCTTGGCCAGGCAGTCGCTCCAGAAGGCGGGGGCGGTGCGGCCCCAGGTCGCCGCGAAGACGTCGGGCAGAAGCAGCATCGCAAGATCGCAGCGCAGGCCGTCGCAACGCGCCGAGACCGAGGCTGCCTCCTCGACCACCGCCGCATGCACGGCCGGATTGGCGTAGTCGAGCTGGAGCGTGTTGCGCCAGGCGGGGAAGAACGGGTCGCGGGCGTGCGCGAGGATGCGGCCGTTGACGCGGGTCCAGGCCTCGGGCTTCGCCGCCAGCGCGGATTCGCTGCCCTGGACGAAGAAATCCGGCCGTTCGACCGCCCACGGATGATCCAGGCCGACGTGGTTGGGGATGAAGTCGAGCATCAGCGACAATCCGGCAGCACGGGCGCGATCGCGCAAGCGGGCCAGCGCAGCATCGCCGCCAAGATCCTCGCTGACCGTGTAACCGCTGACGGCCAACGGTGAACCGCAGATGTCGTCTTCGGTGAATCCAGGCAGGACACTGGACAAGTAGGACTTCAACTGCTTGTCGGCCCGCGATACCGCCAACGACTGCGGCCCCGTCGGCCAGAGGCCGAACAGGTAAAGCCAGGTGAAACCGTTTTCGCCCAACTGATCCAGGAAATCGTCGGACAGGTCATCCAAGGTGGCTGAGCGACCCAGCTCCTGAGCACGCTCCGTGCGCCAGACGCGCGCGTTCAGCTCATACGCTTGGTGCATGGCGGAACCATAACCCAGGCGGGGGGGCCGTGCAAACCCCAGGTTGCAGCCAGCGAAATGCCATGAGACGCAGTGCCAAGCGGCGATTGCACCTGCATCTGCCAGCCCCCGAGGCCGGGAGTCCTGGACCCACAGGGCACCGCAAAAATCGGTTGGCGGCGGGTGGCGGCGTGCTGCGCCCGCACTGAGCGCCGACCCCGGGCGCGCCGAGCACCAGCTCGGCCGAGCAATCCGGTACCAAGAGAAAGCGCATGGATTCAGGTGTAGCCCGGCGCCACCTGCCCTGAGGAAATCGATCCGAAGCCGAGCTGGTGCTCGGCGTTCCCAGGCCCAGGTCCACGAAACGGCAGTGAAAAGCCAGGAAACGTTCGCTGAGGGTCGTTGCCCCGTTAGCTTCACAGCATTGGGCAGCGCCCCGCGAGGAGCAATCCCCCGAGGCGCAGCCGAGCGGGGACGGGCTTGGTCCCGCGCAGCGGCTTCCTGCCGCGTAGCGGGAAGGTGGCGCAGCCACCGTCGCCGCAGTGCGATCCCCGCGCAGCGGGGACATGCGGAGCATGCAAGCCGCGCAGCGGCGCAGTCGGGCTGGGGCGCAAGCCCCGCTAGGCATCGTGGACCGTGCACGGATCACGTGCTCAGCCATCTCCCCCATTTACGCGCTCGGCTGGACCTGGGCGAGGATGACCTTCAGTTGGCCAATGAGCTGCGGCAGGTGCTGGGTGATAACCGTGTGGACGATGCCGGTGTCCACTCGTCCGTAGTCATGAACCATCCGGTGGCGCATCCCAACGATCAGCGGCCAGGGAATGGTCGTGTGAGCGCGCTTGAGGCCATCCGAAAGCTTCCAACCCGCCTCCCCGACGATCTCGACGCAGCGCGAGACCGCGAGGAAGGTCCGGCGATCAGCGGCCATCTGGTCGACGGTCATTGCGCCGAGCAACACGATGGCTTCCTGGGCGTAGTCGATCATGTCGCGCAACCGGCCAACGTCCTCGGGTTCATGCCGCAGTTCAAGCGGCATACAGAACCTCGGCCACCGACAGCACGTTGTGCTTGAAATAGGGGTTCTGGTCCCGTTCGACGGTCCGCCGGGTCAGCAGATCAACATGCCGACCCAGGATGACCTCCAACTCGTCGCCCATGCCGAAGAACTCCAAGCCCGGCGTGTAGCCATCCTCAAAGGTCACCAGCAGATCCACGTCGCTATCAGGACGCGCGGTGCCCTTGGCGCGAGAGCCAAACAACTCCAACTTGGCGACGCGATTGCGCCGGCAGAAGGCGATGAGCGCCGCTTGGTCGATGTCCAGGGCCAGGGGCATGCGCGTCATCCTAGCCGTCTTACCAGACTGGGGAACGGGCATGGAACGCCTTACCACCCGCAAAACCCAGAATCGCCGACCCGCCTGCGCCTGGGACCGCCAGGCACCAGCCTGGCCGTGGCCCCTTGGGGTGTCAACCCGGGCATGAAAGCTCGCGACCGCCAGACCCCAGCCCGGCGAGTACTACTTGGGATGTCAACCCAGACATGGAATCGTTAACCATCCAGGGAACACGATGCCTCACACCGTGGTGCTCGCCGGTCAACCGGTTTCAACCCCGGGAACGACACGCACCAATAAACCCAGGCATCAACCCCAGCCCTACGGGACGCCTCTGGGGATTGGCCATTCGTATAGGGTGGGCCGGCGATCCAGCCAAGGCCGATCACGATTTCGCTGCAATTCCATGGTCATTCCGGCCTTGGCCGGATCGCCGCGTGGCCAACGGCCGGTTGCAAACCGGCGGTCCCAGGCGCAAGCGTTTTCGTTGATTTTTGTAGTATGGCGACGCAAATGGCCAATCCCCAGGGTCTGCGTCGCGGGGCGGCGCCGGCGTGCTGCGCCCGCACTTTACCCATGCAGACGAGACATTCGCGCCCCCAGGAGGCCGACTTTTGCGGCGCTCCGCCTGGACCCGCAGCTGGCGGCTTGCCCCGGCAACCCGCGCCTGCAAAAGGCCGTCTCCTGGGGAAGCGGATGATCCTATGGCCTGCGCGCCGCTGGCGGAGACGCCTCGCGGGGCTGATCGGTGCGGCCGCCGTGGTAGCCAGCCTGACCGCCTGCGTGATGTTCCCGGCTCGCGCCGGCAGCGTTCCCGCGCAGCAGCGCCGCTTGGGCTTTCCGGCCACCGGGCATGACTTGCACGGGACGGTCACGGTGCGCTGGGACGACCGCCTGGTACCCTTTATCGAGGCGTCCGACGACCGCGACGTGCCGTATACCCTCGGCCTGGTCCACGCCTACCTGCGGCGCGGCGAGATGGAGCTGCTCCGCCTCGCCGCCCAGGGTCGGTTGAGCGAGGCAGGCGGCCCCTTCGCGGTCGAGATCGACCGGGCCATCCGGATCATCGGCATCCCGCGTTCGGCGGCCGGGGTGGCGGCGGCCCTGCGGCCGGACACCCGCGCCTGGGTTGAGCGCTATCTGGCGGGAATCAACACGGTGGTGGCGCGTGGGGAGCGGCCGTGGGAGATGCGCATCGGCGGCATCGCCGACCAGCCCTGGACGGTCGAGGACATCGCCGCGATCAGCCGTCTGGCGGCGGTGGACCCCAACTGGTTCGCGGTCATCGCCCACGCCCGGTTGATCGACGATCCCCGCTGGGCCGCCGCCCGCGGCCGGCTGCTGCGCGCCGGCGGCGCAGTGGCACCATCCTTCCCCGGCACCTGGACGCTCGATCCGCTGAACCTGATTGGACGCACCGGCAGCAACGCCTTCGCGGTGGCGGGCTGGAGGCGGACCGAAGGTGCTGCCGACCCAGCTACGGTGACTGGCTCAGCCACGGTGACCGGCCCGGCCACAGGAACCGCCCGGGGTGCCCTGCTAGCGACCGATCCGCACCTCGGGCTGGGCCTGCCCAGCACCTGGCTCGCCCTGGGCTGGCGTTCGCCCGCCGGGGCGGTGGCCGGGTTGACCGTCCCCGGCCTGCCGGTGGTGCTGCTCGGCCGCAACGAACACCTCGCCTGGGGCGGGACGAACATGTATGGTGCCGCCTCGGCGCTCTATGACGCGAGCAGCCTGCCGATCATCGAGGAACGCCGCGAGACGCTGCACGTGCGCGGCTGGTTCGACGAGATCCAGGTTCTGCGCCTGACCAGCCGGGGGGCCCTGCTGGAAGGCGACCTGCTGACCCGCACCAGCCGGCCGCTGGCGCTGTGGTGGCGCGGGCACCAGCCCAGCGATGAATTGTCCGCCTTCCTGGACGCCAACCGGGCGCGCTCGTGGGAGGAATTCCAGGCCGCCTTCGCGACCTATGCGGTCTCGGCGCAAAACCTGATCTGCGCCGGCGCGGATGGCCGCATCGGCCAGCTCGCCGCCTTCACCGCCAGTCCGGGAGCCAGCCGGGCGCTGAGCGCCGGGCTCGGCGATCCGGCTCGGCCCGACCACGATCCCCTGCCCGGTGTGGCCAGCCGGCAGCTGCCGGCGATCGTCGATCCGCCCAGTGGCGTGCTGTGGTCGAGCAACAATCCCCCGGCAATCACCATCCCGCCGCTGGCCCCCCTGGCCTACGAGGACGAGCGCGCCAGCCGTTTCCGGGAACTGCTCGCGGGCCGGGTCAGCTCGATCGCGGATCTCGCGCGGATCCAGCTCGATGTGTTCGCCCCGCGCGCCCAGGCTCTGGCCCGCGCCCTCGCCGGGCATCCAACGGCCGCGACCCAACCCGCCCTGCGCGCGCTGCTTCAAGATTGGGACGGGCAATACCTGCGCGCCAGCCGGGGTGCCGCCGCCTACCACGCCACCGTGCGCGCGCTGTCCCGGGCCCACTTCCGCGCGGTCTACGGCGAGGCGGTCGCCGCCTCGCTGTTGCGCACCCCGGCGATGCCGGCGCTGCTCGCCGAGGACCTCGCCGCCGGTGCCTGCGATGCGGTGCTGGCCGAGGCCCTGGCTGCCGCCGCGCGCACCATCGCCAAGCACCCCACCTGGGGCGACCTGCACCGGTTGCGGGTCGGACATTGGCTCGCCGACCTGCCTCTGCTTGGCAGCCGTCTGATGGTGCGCGAACTGCCGGCGGATGGCGCGATGGGGACGATCAACAAGGCGGCTTCCGGCGCAGCCGGATCCAACAGCGCAGCCGGATCCAGCGGCGACGAAGGGCCGGAACGGGTGGTCTACGGTGCCAATGCCCGCGTGTTGTGCGACCTGGCCGATCCCGACGGCCTGTGGCTGGTGCTCTGCGGCGGCCAAGACGGCTGGATCGGCTCCACCGCCTTCGCAGATCAGGTCGATGATTTCCAAGCCGGCCGGACCCACCGCCTGCCGCTGAGTCCCACCGGGGTGGCGGCGGCATTTCCGCATGCCGTCAGGTTGGGGCGATGAACCGAGGCGTGGCTTCCTGGGCGCTGGCTTCTGATTGCCAGCGGGCGGGACGGCGGCCCAAGGCCCACCAGCACCCGCATGGCACGCGGGCGATCGCGGCCTAGCCTGGCCGGCATGCGCACCCTGCTGCTCTGCCTCGTCTTGGTCGTCACCGTCGCGGGCGAACCCGCCCCGCTCGCCGTGTTCAACAAGCACGCGGTCGCGGTGACCCTGACCCTCGACCAGGTCGACCCCACCGCCGGAACGGCGGTGGTGGTGGGGCGATTCGTGCCCGAGGCCGGCGCGCTCGGCAAACCCGGCCTGCACCTGTACACCCACGACCTGCCCAAGGACGCCGAAGCCGGCGTCGCCACCCGCATCAACGCGGTACCGCCGTTGATCGCCACCGGCGCCCTGACCGCCGACCGTGCGGTGGTCGTGCGCGAGGGCCTGCGCACCTATCCCGACGGGCCGGTGACGCTGCGCCTGCCAGTGCGCCTGCCGCCCGGCGACGGCAACCTGGTCGATGCAGCGGTGCGGTTGAGCTACATGGCGTGCGACACGTCGTGCCGCTTCCCGGTGAACGGCGAACTGATCCGCATCCGCATCCCAAGCCGGAAGGCGGAGTCCGCGCCGACCCCGGGGTTGGGATTGGCCGAGATCCGCGCGGTGGTGGCCGAAGAACTCGCCAAGCGCTCCTCGCTCGATGCTGCGCTCGATGCTGGTCTCGTCAGCGAAAAAGTGCGCGCCGTGGTCGTCGAGGAACTGGAACGCTCCCGTGCCCAGGACCAGGGCCGCCTGATTCGTTGGCAGCGACCGCACGATCGCGCCAGCGCCGAACAATTGATCCGTCAGGCCCACGCGGATGGCAAAGCGGCTATCCTCGATTTCACCGGCCCATCGTGCGCGAACTGCCAGCGCATGGCCAAGACGGTGCTGCGCCTGCCGGAGGTCGTCGCCGCCTGGAACCGCGCGGTGGCGATCGAGATCGACACCGATTCGCACGCCGACCTGGCAGCCTGGCAGCAGGAACGCTTTCAGTCGCAGAGCCGGCCGCTGTACGTCCACCTCTCAATCTCCCCAGATTCTGGTACCGGCGCGGCGACCGAAACGCGCTGGTCCGAGGTCTTCGCTGCGTCCGACCGTGCCACGCTCGATCGGATGCTCGCCTTTCTGAATGGCGGTGCGGGTTCCGATGCCGGCACCGGCCAAAACTGGTCCGAGTTCCTCATGCTCGCGCTCTTCGGCGGCCTGTTCACCCTGCTCATGCCTTGCACCTATCCGATGGTGCCGTTCACCCTCAACGTCTTCGCCAAGCAGGCTGCGGCGGGGCGGAAACTCGCCCCGCTCGCGCTCTTCTACGGTGCGGGGATCATGGCCTGCTTCGTCGGCCTCGGCCTGCTGGTCACCGGCGTCTTCGGCGCGTCGCTCGCCGGCCTGGCCGGGCATCCGGTCACCAACCTGCTCGTCGCGTTGCTGTTCGCCGTCTTCGGCCTGAGCCTGCTCGGCGCTTTTTTCCTGCGCCTGCCCAGCGGCTGGGAGGATCGCCTCGGCGGTGCGCGCGCCGGCTACCTGGGCGCGGGCCTCATGGGCCTGACCTTCGCTGTGACCGCCTTCACCTGCACCGCCCCGTTCGCCGGTGCGGTGCTGGCGCAGGCGGTGGCAACCGGTTCGTGGGGCGCAGCAGCGCTGGGCATGGCGGTGTACAGCGCCGCGATCGCGGTGCCGTTCGTCGCCCTCGCCCTGGTGCCGGGATTGCTGACCCGGATCCCGCGCGCCGGCGCGTGGATGAACGAACTCAAAGTCATCGGCGGCATCGTCGAGTTCGCCGCGGCTCTCAAATTCCTGGTGATCTGCGACTACCATTGGGGCTGGGGCGTGTTCGGGCGGACCTCGGTCACCGCCGCTTGGGCCGCTGGCGCGGTCGTGCTCGCGCTCTATCTGTTCGGGTTCATCCGCATGAAGGACGACGAACCGGTGCCGCGCCTGGGACTCGTGCGCCTCGGCCTGGGAACGGCCTGCATCGCCGCCGCGCTGTGGCTTGCCGCCGGTCTGGCAGGGGGCGACCTGGGGGTGCTGGAGAGCTTCTTTCCAAGCGTTCCGTGACCACTCAAGCGCCGCAAGCGCAGCATCCTGTGAGCATTGCGCCTCGGGAATCGATTGCGATCGTTCCGACGACCACGCCCATTCCTGCCTCCACCGGTTGATCCTCCGATGCCCACCTACTTCGCCCACGGTTCGCCCACCACCTGCCTGCGCGACGCTGATTTGCGCGCGGCGTTAAACGGGGTCTTCGCCCAGCTTGGCGCCAAGCAGAAGGTGCTGGCGATCCCGCCCGACTTCACCCGCGCCAACAGCCGGGCCGGGATCCTGACCCGGATCTCGTACGAGCATTACCAGCAGGCGATGACCGACGTTCTGCCGGCCCTGGGCACGCATGTGCCGATGCCGGACTGGCAGATCGAGCGCATGTACGCCGGGGTGCCGAAGTCGCTCTTCCGCGTCCACGATTGGCGCCACGAGGTGGTGACGATCGGCACGCTGGAGTCCGACTTCGTCAAGCAGGTGACCCAGGGTATTTATGCCAAGCCCTGGCCGGCGCAGCTCAACCGCCGGATCTGGGAAGGCGGCCACGATTTGATCCTGTCGATCGGGCAGGTGGTGCCGCACGAGGTCGTCGGGCTCGCCAACCACACCAAAAACCTGTTCGTCGGCTGCGGCGGCAAGGCCGGCATCGACGAGTCGCACTTCATCGGCGCGTGCTACGGCATGGAAAAAATGATGGGACGCGCGGACACGCCGGTGCGGCGCATCCTCAACGAGGCACTGACGCGCTTCTGCGACCATATGCCGATCGTGTTCGTCCTGACCGTGGTCGGGCGGCCGAATCCAGGCGAGACGCCGGACGCCGACGGCCTGGTGACGCGCGGGCTGTTCATCGGCTCGGGCACCGAATGTTTCGAACTTGCGGCGAAGCTGTCCGTCGCGGTCAACTTCACGCATCTGGATGAGGAACCGAAAAAGATCGTGGTGCACCTGGATCACGAGGAATTCCACACCACCTGGCTCGGCAACAAGGCGGTCTACCGCACCCGCATGGCCATCGCTACCGGCGGCGAACTGGTCATCCTTGCGCCCGGCCTGAAAGGCTTCGGCGAGGATCCCGGCATCGACCTGCTCATCCGCAAGTACGGCTACCGCACCACGCCCGAGATCATGGCCGCCGTCGCCGCCAATGCGGATCTGGGCGGCAACCTGTCCGCCGCCGCGCACCTCATCCATGGTTCGAGCGAAGGCCGCTTCGCCGTCACCTACTGCCCCGGCCACCTCAGCCGGGCCGAGATCGAAGGCGTCGGCTACCGTTACGCGGACCTCGCCACGACGACCCGGCGCTACGACCCGGCGAAGCTGAAAGACGGCTGGAACGTCCTGCCCGACGGCGAACGCATCTACTACATCAGCAACCCCGCCCTGGGGCTTTGGGCGTGGAAAGGGCGGCTGTAGGAGCGACCCGGCAAGCATCGCGCGGTCCTATCCAGCGGTGCTGGGCCGATCCCGCTGGTGGGGCGCCCGTCATGCGTCGGCCGCCTCCTCAGGGAATGCCCACTTGCTCATGCGGGTCAGCACCCTTATAAGCACAACGGAATGGCCACCGTCACCGTCCGCAAGTTCGCCCTCTCCCCCGATCCCGATGAAGTCGTCGACTTCACCGAGGACGTCGACTGGTTTGCGGACCAGTTCACGAAGCTGGGGTTTTCGCGCGTCGGGACCTACACGTTCCGCTACAGCGACGATGAGTGCATGATCAAGGCCGAGCTGCAGCGGTCGAAGGATGGCTACTACCTGTGGATGTACGTGCAGGCGGGTGATGAGCACGCCTACCGGCTGAGCGAGGCCTGCGACCTGTTCGAAGCCAGCCTCGTCGAAGGCAAGCGCCCGGTCTGAGCCTGGGAAGCGGCTCGGGATAGCTTAAAGGTGGCCCATCTGCGGCGTTGGTCGTCAGCTCTTTGCGTCCGGACCGGTGTTCTCCACCCCGCGAACGGCTGAACCTCTGATCGCTTCGCTGAGACCAAGAGACCGGATGGCCGCACCTGTCCTGGTGCAGTGCCAGGCCGCCTCAAAAGTCGGTTGGTGGCATCCTGCGGATGCTGCTTTCCCGGCCGGCGAGACACCGGCGTTCCCAGGAAGGCCGACTTTTGAGGCGCCCCGGGTGCAGTGCTGCAACACTCCTTCCCTCCCTTGCCTATGGGCTGCTCTGACCGATTGCCCGATTGAAATGCTTTTCCAGGCATTCGCACCTTCTAGCCGTGCCTTCGAGCCTTCATGATTTCCATCCACACCGTCTCCATCCGCACCACGCCCCGATCAGCCCTGGTCCGCTGGTGCAGTGCGGCCGAGATCGAACGCAGCGCGCGGTACCTCCAGTCTGACGACCAGCTGCGCTGCCTGGCGGCGGCGGCGCTGCGGCGGGCGATCCTCTCCGACCTGGTTGCGGTCGCGCCGGAGGCGTTGCGCTTCACCACCAATGCCCATGGCCGGCCCGCGCTGATGTGGCCGGCAAGCGGTCTGGATTTCAACTGCGCCCATGGCGGCGACCTGGTGGGATTGGCGGTGGCCTTGGATCAGCAGGTCGGCCTGGACATCGAACCGCTGGCGCACGCCGGCCGCGTGGCAGAGGTCGCTGCCAGCGTGTTCACCGAGGCCGAACGCGCCAGCGCCGCAGGCGATGCGAAAATGCTGCTGGAATACTGGGTGCGCAAGGAGGCGGTGCTGAAGCTCCTCGGCACCGGCCTGGCGACCCCGCCGCTGGACATCGAGGTTCATCTTGATGCGCCGCGCTGGAGCGATGGTCGACCGTTGCCTGGCCAGGTGCAGGTGCGGGAACTGGCCGGGCATCTGCTGGCAGTCGCGGGGTCGCAGGCCCGAACGGCGGTATCTTATGTGGAAGCAACGCTTTCTGGCTGAGGAGGGGTCACCGGGCCGGCGTCACCCCTTCAGGATGTTCTCCGCATCAGCAATGATGCCGGGCACTTCCTGCATGAGCGAGGCGAAGCCGGCGCCATCCAGGCCGCACGCGTGCAGCAGCACGCCATCGACGTGGGTCTCGAAGGGATGGTCGGCGACCACGCCGACACCGGCGGCGTAAACGAGGCGTTCCGCCAGGCGCACCGCAGCGAGTTGCCGCATCGCAGTGGGTGAGGCGTCGGTCGGAATGCGATGGTGCTTGCCGATCGCGACCGTGAGGTCGTCGGGCAGGGCCCAGCGCGTTCCCACCTGCTCGCCGGCCCAGCAATGGTCGAAACCAAGCAAAGCGCGTTCGCGGCGCAGGATGTCGGTGTTGCCTTCAGGATCGCGGCGCAGTTCCAGTCCGTTGCGGGTGAGGAACGGCGCTACGACCAACATGCCGACATCGCGCAGCAAACCGGCGACGAACCATTCCTCGCTGGTGTCGCGGTCCGCGCCTGCGCGCTTGGCGATGCCACGGGTGACCGCCGCCGTGGTCACCGAGTTCTTCCACAGGCCGCCGTCAGTGAAGCCGTAGCACGACAGGTCGAGGGACATCAAGTTGGTGGTCGACGCCGCCAGTACGAGGCTGCGCAAGCTGGCCTGGCCGATGATCGCCACCGCCATGTTGATCGACGCGACCGGGTTCGACAGGCCGTAGAAGGGGCTGTTCACCAGCTTGAGCAGCCGTCCGGCGATGACCATGTCCTGCTTGATGAGATCTTCGAGACCGGAGTTCGACACGTGCTGGTTGCCGACTTCCTTGAGCAGGCGCATCACCACCACCGGCATGGCCGGGATGCGGTCGACATCGGCCAGGAATTCGCTTTCGTGCACCACCACCCGGCTGCGGCCCTGGTTGCGGAACGCCGACCCGGAACCATCGCCCTCAGCGACCGGGCGCGGCTGGCCTCCCTGCTTGAAGCGTCGGAAAAGGTCGGCGGGCATGCAGGGTGAGTTTATGTCACGATCCGGGCCGGCGCCAGGGTCACGCCAAGGACCTGCCACCCAGCGCCAGCGCACCGGCCGCCAGGGCGGCGGCGATGGCGTCGACCTCGGCCTCGGTCGTCGTTGAGCCCAGGCTGATCCGAATCGCGTTACCCGCCTGATCCTCGGGGAATCCCATCGCCGTCAGGACGTGGCTGGGCTCGCGCCGGGCAAGGGCGCAGCTCGCCCCCGCCGAGGCCGCGACGGTCGCGAGCTGGCCCAGCCAGCCCACCGCCAGGCCGGGATGGACGAAGAACGAGATCCCGGGTGCGCGCACGGCCCCGGCCCCGGCGACCAGCGCTCCCGGAAGCGCGTCCCGCACCGCGCCTTCCAGCCGGGCCGTGAGCGCAGTCAATCGCTCGACCTTGCCGGCCAAGCGTTCGTGCGCCAGCCGCGCAGCGACGCCAAGACCGACGATGCCGGGCAGGTTCGGGGTGCCGGAGCGCAGACCGCGTTCCTGGCCCCCGCCGTGGATCTGCGCCGACAGACCAAGGCCACGCCGCAGCCACAGTGCTCCGATGCCGGACGGCGCGCCGAACTTGTGTCCCGACAAGGCCAGCAAGTCGCAGCCCAGCGCGGTGACGTCAACCGGCATGCGGCCGAGACCCTGGGTCGCATCGCACAGCAGGAGCGCCCCGGCAGCGTGGGCGGTCGCCGCCGCGGCAGCGAGATCCTGCACCACGCCGGTCTCGTTGTTGACCAGCATCACAGCGACGAGCGCGGTGCGGCCGGCCTGACCAGCACAAGAAGCTGCGCAGGCGGCGGCGAACGCGGTGCGGTCGAGCCTGCCCTCGCGATCGACACCGATGCGTATCACCTCGGCCCCGGCGGCAGCGAGCCGTTCCAGGGGCGCGAGCACCGCTGCGTGCTCGCTGGCGATCGTGACAAAGCGCGGGCGTTCCGGCAGCAGCCGTTCACCGACGCCAAACAACGCCAGATTGCAGCTTTCCGTCGCGCCACTGGTGAACACCACCTCATCGGGGCGGGCCCCGATGAGCGCCGCGACTTCTGCACGCGCCGCATCGACCAGCCCCTGCGCGCGCCGGCCGGGTGCATGCTGGCGCGAACCCGGGTTGGCCCAGTCCTCGCGCAGGCACTGCGACACCGCCGCGACTACCTCGGGTAGGCACGGCGTCGAGGCGGCATGGTCGGCGTAGATCATCGCCGCCGATGTTCGCCCGGATGCGACGCCGGCCAAGCGGCTGACGCTGCGGTCTTGCCCCCCCGGCCCGGGGCGCTTGGCTCGCGACCCATGACCCGATCGCCTTCCTTGGTGCCATCCCCGGCGCCCGCCCCAGCCCCCCTCCCGCTGATCCGCTTGGCCTCGCCCGATGATCTCAATGCCATCTGCCGACTCGACACTGACAGCTTCCCGGTCGCCGATCGATTCCCGCGCCGGACCTGGCGCCTGCTGCTCGGTGCGTCCGCGCAGTCCCAAAGCTCGCTCACCTTGGTGGCAACTGGTCCGGAACCGCTGCCACTTCTGGGCGCGATCAACCTGCTGTTGCGGCGCGGATCCAAGGTGGTGCGCATCTATTCCATCGCCGTCGCGGCGGCGGCGCGCGGCCGGGGCCTGGCGCGCCACCTGATCGCGGCCGCCGAAGCTCGCCTGCCGCCGCACATCACCGCCATCTCGCTGGAGGTCCGCGCCGACAACGAGGCCGCACGGGCGCTCTACCACCGGGTCGGTTTCACCCTCGTCGCGCCGCTGCCCGGCTACTACGCCGACGGGGCCGATGGCGTGCGTCTGCGGGTCGGACGCGCCGCGTTGCGCTCGCACGTCGGTCCCCCATGATCCCGCCCCATACCCGTCATTTCTGGAGTCTTCGCATGCGCGCCCCCGCTTTCTCCGCTGTCCGCTCCTTGATTCTCGCCATGTCGGTCACCGGTGCCGTCCTGGTCAGCGGCTGCACCCGCCAAGAAGTCGCGCCGCCGCCCGTGCCGGTCGCCGCCTGGACCGCCGAAGACGGCAGCGCGGTCGCCACCTCCCTGGTTGAGGCCTCGCTCAAGACGCCCTGGGCGAACAGCTTCCGCGAACGCAGCGGCCGCATCCCGCAGGTTCTGGTCGGCGACATCCGCGACCGCAGCGAGGTCCAGGTCGACACTGCCGCATTCGCCAAGACGCTCGGCCAAGCCCTGCTCGCCAGCGGCAAGGTCGGCCCCGCCGGCGAGAAACCCGACTTCACCCTGACCGGCGTGATCTCGCCCTCGACCCAGAAAATTCCCAGCGGCAAGGTTGTCGCCGTCGACCTCAGCCTCAGCGACGCCGCCGGCACGATCGCGTGGAAGGACAGCCTGGAGCACACTGTGCCCGAGCGCCTGCCGCCGGCCCCACCCGCCGCGAAGTGATCCGATAGCTGCGCTTAGGCTGTTCAGGCCTGGGCCGTCTTGGGGAAATACTTTACCCCGGTTTTTCCTGAAAAATCCGCATCCTGGGTCCAAACCACCGCCGCATGCCGCTGGGCGGTGGCCAGGACGATGCTGTCAGCAGTCGGCATACGCTGGGCCACGGCGAGTGAAGCCGCTTCTACGGCCAGCGTCTCGTCCAGATCCACGACCCGGCCTTGCCGCATCACCGCGACGACCTTCAGCACCGTGTCGCGTGGCTCGCTGCGCAGAAGCACCTTGATGACCTCCATCAGGACGATGCTCGGAGATCCTTCGGTTTCTCGATTGGTGGTGCGAACAACCCGGCACGGGGACCATCGTTGATGTATTCCAGCCAACCGCAGGAATCGACCAGGTTCAAGGCAACTCCCGCTCGTCCCGTTCGAGCTCGGTCGGGATCGCAGGGCAGAGACCGCGGATCGATCGGGGTGGAACCACCAGCAGCAGTTCGATTCGTCCAGCCAGGGCGATGACCTGGAACTGCTGTCCTGCTTCGACGTGCAGTTGTTCCCGCACATCACGCGGAATGACCACCTGGAACTTGGGCGACACGGTAACGGTGCTCATGACGGCTCCATCGATGGCCGCCCGTACAACGAATCAGGAATCAATCAAATCGGGGAGGACGACGCGCTGAGTTTCCCCACTCCGCCAGTTGTCTCACAGATAAACCGCAAGTGCGCCTCAGGTGCAAAGTGGGAGGAGAGAAACGACGTGCTGCGTTTCCCCATTTCGCCAAGCTGCTACACAGAAAAACCGCAAGTGCGCCCCAGATGCCAGGCGGGAGGAGGGAGTTGGGCAGCGCCCAATGACCGACGACCAACGCCGCAGATGGGGTGCAATTGCGGTTTTTCGTTCACCACGCCACGCCGTGCATGTCGCCGGTGCGGATGAACTGCTCGTGCATCGAGAACGCGTCGGCCACCGCCTGCGGGGTGTGGGTGTCGCCGGAGCGCTCGACGTAGGCCTTCAGTTCGTCGCGATAGTCGGGATGGGCGCACTGGTCGATGATGATCTGGGCGCGTTCAGCCGGGGCCTTGCCGCGCAAGTCAGCGATGCCTTGCTCGGTGACGATGATCTGCACCGAATGCTCGTTGTGGTCGGCGTGCGAGACCATCGGGACGATGGTCGAGATCTTGCCTTGCTTGGCGACCGACGGACAGATGAACATCGAGATGAAGGCGTTGCGGGTGAAGTCGCCCGAGCCGCCGATGCCGTTCATCATCTGCTTGCCCAGGACGTGGGTCGAGTTGACGTTGCCGCTGATGTCGACTTCGAGCGCGGTGTTGCACGAGACGATGCCGAGGCGGCGGACGATCTCGGGGTTGTTGGTGATCTCCTGCGGGCGGAGGATGATCCGGGGGCGGAAGAATTCGAGGTCCTTGTAGACGGCCTTGCGCCGCTCAGCGCTGATGGTCAGCGACGAACCGGAGGCGAATTTGACCTTCTCCTGCCGCATGAGGTCGATGACGGCGTCCTGGATGACCTCGGTATACATCTCGAAGGGCGGGATCGCCGGATGGTCGCCGAGGGCGAACAGTACCGCGTTGGCGGTCTCACCGACGCCGGACTGGATGGGTAGGAATTCTTTGGGAATGCGCCCGGCCTTCATCTCAGCCGCCAGGAATTCAGCGACGTTGTAGCCGATGCGCTTGGTGACCTCGTCGCAGTCGCGGAAGGAGCCGGTCTCGTCGTCGTGGTTGCATTCGACCACGCCGATGATGCGCGAGGGGTCGATCTTCAGCACTTGCGAGCCGATGCGGTCGTTGACCCGGGTGAGCGGAATGGCCTGGCGATGGGGCGGGTCGGCGGGCGTGTAGATGTCGTGGAAGCCGCGCAGGGCAGCGGGATGGGCGCGGTTGAGCTCGATCAGCACCTTGGGCGCGATCTTGCCGAAGGTCGGCGCGGCGCCGACGCCGGTGGTCAGCACCACCTCGCCGTGGTCGTTGATATCGCAGGCCTCGATCACCGCCCAGTCGACCTTGCCGAGGAAGCCATAGCGCACGTTCTGCGGAAACATCGACAGGTGCATGTCGAAGAAGCGGATGCGGCCGGCGTTGATCGCGGCGCGCATGTCGGGATCGGACTGGTACGGGGTACGGAACGAGATCGCGTCGGCCTTGGCCAGGGCGCCGTCGAGCGACTTGCCGGTGCTGGCACCGGTGAGGACGCCGATCTTGAACGCGCGTCCGGCGGCGTGCTCGGCCTTGGCGCGCTCGGCCAGGGCGAGCGGGATCACCTTGGGCGCGCCGGCGGGAGTGAAGCCCGAGAATCCGACGTTGTCGCCGTGGGCGATCAGGGCAGCAGCTTCGGCGGGAGAGAGGCGGGCAAAGGGCATGGGTCGTCCAGGGGTCGGGGTGCGGGTGGTCGAGTGGTCGGAAGAAGTAGGCTGGGACGGGCGGGCGCTTCAGGTCTCGCGCAGGAGGCGGACCTCGGTGGGCGGAAGGACGGCAGTCGTGCCATCTGCGCCGGTAAGCAGAAGGCTGCCAGTGAGGTCGATGCCGGCGAAGCGTCCCGAGCGGGTGCCATCATGGGTATCGAGCACGACTTCACGCGGTTCACCCCAGAGCGTGTTCAGTTCAGCGATGATCGCGGCGAGTCCGCCGACCTGGAAACGGCCATGCAAGGTGCGCAGCTGGCCCAGGATCGCGGCGAGCAGGCGATCGCGGACGGGCGGCGTGCGCAGGAGATCCACCAGCCGGATCGGGATGCCGCTGAGGGTCGGGTCTTCGCGCGCCGGATCGTTGCTGATGTTGAGGCCCATCCCAATCACGACGCGGTCGTCATGGAAGCGTTCGACCAGGATGCCGGCGAGCTTGCGATTGCCGATCATGATGTCGTTGGGCCAGCGTAAACGCTGGCCCTGCACCCCGAGCGCGGCCACCGCCTGAATCACGGCGAGACCGGCGACGAGCGGCAGCGCGGTCCAGACCGAGGCCGGCGCAGGCGTGGGCACCACCGCCGAGCACCACAGACCGCCGGGATCGCTGACCCACGCCCGGCCGGTGCGGCCGCGGCCGGCGCGCTGGCGGTCGGCGACCAGGCACGACCACGCCGGCAGGGCGGCGGCACGGTCGTTGGTCGAATCCACCACGGCGGCATGGAGGATCTCCCATCCCGGGGCATCGGGAAGGCTGCGCGGACCGGCAGAGATGGATGGGGCGGCGGCCATGGGATCGTTCAGGCGATGGAGACGAGGACCTTGCCCTCTTCCACATTTTCACCCTTGGCGCAGTTGATCGCGGCGACTTTCCCGGCCTTGGGCGCGGGGATGACGGTGTTCATCTTCATCGCTTCGAGCACCAGCACGGGATCGCCGGCCTTAACATCCTGGCCGACGGTGACCTTGACCTCGACGATCAGACCGGTGAGCGGGGCGAGGATGTCGCCGGAACCGGCCGTGACGGCCGGGCGCGCGGCCGGGGAACCCGCGCCGGGGGGTGCGGCGACCGGGGCGGATTTCACCGGCGCGGCTGGTGCAGCGACCGCAGCCACGGCGGGAGCAGGAGCGCTGGCGACGCCATCGAGGACCTCGACCGTGGCCTCATAGGCCTTGCCGTCGACGGTGATGCGGAGTTTCTTGATGGACATGGTTCTTCCTGGGATTTCAGCGGGTCTGGTGGGAGGTGAAATGCTGCCGGCGGCCTTCCTGCGACCAGATGCCGGCAACGGAGATGGTCGGAGCCACCGCCGGGCGTTTTTGGGTCGAGGTGATCGAGATGACGCGGTACGGCTGATCGATGGTCGCCGCGATCGCGGCAAGAAGGACGGTCAGCGGAACCTCGCCGGCCCGGTCGCCGATGGTCCCGGGTGCCTCGTCGAACTGGGCGGCGGCCAGGGCCTGCGCGGCGGCCGCAGCCGCCTGGGCAGCGGTTGCGGCAGTCTGGGCAGCGGTAGCCGCGGCTTGGGCTGCCGCGATGGCTGTCTGGATCAGGAGGCGGATATCAGACATGAGCGGGCTTCCGAGGATGGGCGGTGGTAAGGGTGCGGCGATGCGACGGTGCGGCGATGATTGGATCAGAGCGCGATGTTGCCGTGCTTCTTGCCCGGGCGGATCTCGCGCTTGTTCAGGGTGTTGCGCAGCGCCAACGCCACCAGCGCGCGAGTACGCGATGGTTCAATGACGTCGGTAACCATGTTGTTTTCGGCCGCCTGCCAGGGCGCAGCGAACTGGTCACGGTATTCGGCCGCCAGCGCCTTGGCCCTGGCCTTGGGATCGTCCGCCTTCTTGATCTCCTCGCGGAAGAGGATGTTGATCGCGCCATCGGCGCCCATCACCGCGATCTCGGCGCTCGGCCAGGCGAACACCAGATCGGCGCCCATCGACTTCGAGCACATTGCCAGGTACGCGCCGCCATAGGCCTTGCGCATGATCACGGTGATCTTGGGCACCGTGGCCGACGACCAGGCGAAGAGCATCTTGGCACCGTGGCGGATGATGCCGCCTTGTTCCTGCTGCTTGCCGGGCAGGAATCCCGGCACGTCGACGAGCGATATGAGTGGGGTGTTGTAGACGTTGCAGGTGCGGATGAAGCGGGCTGACTTGTCGGATGAGTCGATGTCGAGCGAGCCCGCCTTGACCATCGGGTTCGACGAGACGATGCCGACCACCACGCCGCAGACGCGGGCGTAGCAGGTGATGATGTTGCGGGCCCAGTCGGCTTGGACTTCGAGGTATTCGCCACCATCGACCAGGCGGCGGATGACCTCGTGCGCGTCGATCGGATCCTTGGGGTTCTCAGGAACGAGCGCGTCCATGCCCGGATCGACGGCGGTGTCGAGCGGTACGTTCAGGTGGTGCGGCGGATCGCTCAGATTGTTCGCCGGCAGGAACGACAGCAGGCGGTGGCTGATCTGGATCGCGTGGCGATCGTCCTCGGCGACGAAGTGGATGTTGCCCGAGATGGAAGCGTGGGCTGCGGCCGAACCGATCTCGTCCATGGTGACGGTCTGACCGGTGACCGCTTTGATGACCTCCGGCCCGCAGATGAACATGTTCGCAGCCTTGGTCATGATCAGGAAATCCATCAACGCCGGCGAATAGGCCCCACCGCCGGCGCACGGTCCGGCGATGATCGCGATCTGCGGCACCACGCCCGACAGCAGCACGTTGCCGTAGAACACCGCGCCATAGCCGGACAGCGAGTCGATGCCTTCCTGGATGCGGGCGCCGCCGGAATCGTTGACCCCGACCACCGGGATGCCGGTCTTGAGCGCGTAGTCCATCAGATCGACAATCTTCTGCGCGTGCATCTTGCCAAGGCTGCCGCCGGCGACGGTGAAGTCCTGGGCGAAGGCCGCGACCGGATGGCCGGCGACATGGCCGACGCCGGTGATCACACCGTCGCAGGGGATGTCTTTGCCCGACATACCAAAGTCCTGGCAGTGGTGCTGCACGAACAGGCCGAACTCCATGAAGGTGCCGGGATCGAAGAACGCTCCGATGCGCTGACGCGCGGTGAGCAGGCCCTTCTTGTTGCGGTCGACTTCCTTCTGGGCGCCGCCACCGGCAAGGCCCTTGGCGCGGCGTTTACTGAGCGTTTCCATGAATTCAGCGGGAATGGGCATGGGGATCCTTGCGGGGTGCGATTGGTCTGGACGGTGGCGGTGGAGGGCGGTGGAGGGCGGTGGAGGGCGGTGGAGGGCGGTGGAGTAAGTGGGGTAAGGTGATGCCGGTCGGATCAGTGGTCGCCGCCAGGACCATGATCGCCGCCGGCACAGAATTCGGTGAGCACGCCGCGCGTGCTCTTGGGATGCAGGAAGGCAACCTGCTTGCCACCGGCGCCCGGGATAGGCGTCTCATGGATCAGCCGCACGCCGGCGTCCTTGGCCTGCTTGAGCTGGCCGAGGATGTCACCGGTGGCGAAGGCGACGTGGTGGATGCCCTCGCCACGGTCGGCGATGAACTTGGCGATCGGGCTGTCCTCGGCGGTCGGCTCCAGCAGTTCCAGATGCACGCCGCCGACGTTGAAGAACGCGGTCTTCACCTTCTGCGACGGGACTTCCTCGATCTTCTCGCAGGTCAGGCCAAGAGCTTTTTCATAATAGGGCACGGCCTCGGCGAGGGATTTCACGGCGATGCCGAGGTGGTCGATCTTCTGCAGCATGGTTGGCTCCGAGGGGAGAGGTGGCTTGCGGTTGCGGTGATGGAGGCGGATTCAGCGCGACTTGAGATCCGAATAGGTGCCGAATTCCTTGCGCAGCACGTTGCAGATCTCGCCCAAGGTGGCGTAGAGCCGCACCGCATCGAGGATCGGCGGCATCAGGTTGGCGGTGCCCTTGGCGGCGGTGGCGAGGGCGGCGAGGGCGGCGTCCACCTTGACGTTGTCGCGTTTTTCCCGCAGGGATTTCAGCTTGGCCGCCTGGTTCGCGCCCACGCTGGCGTCGACGCGGAAGACCGGCGGGGTGATGGATTCCTTGGCCTGGAACTTGTTGACCCCGACGATGATGCGGTCATTAGTCTCGATCGCGCTCTGGTAGGTGTACGCCGCGTCCTCAATCTGGCGCTGGATGAAGCCGGCTTCGATCGCCGGGATCACGCCGCCGAGTTCGTCGATGCGCGACATCAGGGCGAGGGCTTCGCGTTCGATGGTGTCGGTCAGACCCTCGACGTAGTAGCTGCCGGCGAGCGGATCGACCGAGTTGATGATACCGGACTCGTAGGCGATGATCTGCTGCGTGCGCAGCGCGGTGCGGACGCTGTCCTCGGTCGGCAAGGCCAGGGCTTCGTCCTTGGAATTGGTGTGCAACGACTGGGTGCCGCCGAGCACGGCCGCGAGGCTCTGCATTGCGACGCGCACGATGTTGTTGTCGATCTGCTGCGCGGTCAGGGTGTAGCCTGCCGTCTGGGTGTGGAAACGCAGCATCTGCGACTGCGGCTTCTTGGCCTTGAAGCGTTCCTTCATGATCTTCGCCCACATGCGGCGAGCGGCACGGAACTTGGCGACCTCTTCGAGCAGATCCGACGAACCGTTGAAGAAGAACGCCAGGCGTGGCGCGAACACGTCAACGTCCAGCCCGGCGGCGATCGCCGCGTCGACATAGGCGCAGGCGTCGGCGAGGGTGAAGGCGACTTCCTGCACCGCAGTCGAACCGGCCTCACGGATGTGGTAGCCCGAGATCGAGATGGTGTTGAACGACGGCGTGTTCTGGCTGCACCAGGCGAAGATGTCGGTGATCAGCCGCATCGACGGGCGGGGCGGGAAGATGTAGGTGCCGCGCGCGATGTATTCTTTCAGAATGTCATTCTGGATCGTGCCTTCGAGCTTCTGCGACGGCACGCCCTGCTTTTCACCGACCGCGACGTACATCGCCAGCAGCACGGCCGCCGGCGCGTTGATGGTCATCGAGGTGCTGACCTTATCCAACGGGATGTTGTTGAAGAGCACCTCCATGTCGGCGAGCGAGTCGATCGCGACGCCGACCTTGCCGACCTCGCCGCGTGCGATCGCGTCGTCGGAATCGTAGCCGATCTGGGTCGGCAGGTCGAAGGCGACCGACAGGCCGGTGGTGCCCTGGTCGAGCAGATACCGGTAACGCTTGTTCGATTCCTCAGCGGTCGAGAAGCCGGCGTACTGGCGCATGGTCCAGAGGCGGCCGCGGTACATGGTCGGCTGCACGCCACGGGTGTACGGATACTGGCCGGGGAAACCGACCTTGGCGACGTAGGCGTCGTCGATCACCGTCGGCAGGGCGACGCGCTCGGCGGGCAGGCCGGACAGGGTGGTGAACTCGGGGCGCATCTCGGGCGCCTTGTCGAGCATCTTCTTGAGGACCTTGTCCTGCCAGTCTTGCAATGCCGGGTGGGTGGCCATGGGAATGTCTCCGGAGTCAGGCGTGAGTTGCCGAGCAGCAGCCGTGGGCTGCCTCGACCGATTCGACGATGGGGGAAATGGGGATGATCGGCTTGAACGCGGCTTCGCTGAGGGTCGGCAGAGATTCGCTCGGCCGGCCGAGCAGGTCAGCGAGCGCGGCGCGGGCGGTGGCGCGCGGATCGCAGCCGGGGCCGGCAGAGTGAATGGCGGCACGGATCGCGGGCCGCAACAGTTCGACCGCCCAATCGACGGCCTCGGCCTCGCGGTTGCGCTGGCGACGACGGGCCTGCTCGCCCGAGGCGCGCTGGGCGGCAGCAAGCGCGGTCGCGGTGTCGGCGAGTTCGGCGATGCCCTTGCCCTCGGTGGCGACGGTGCGCACCAGGGCGCGGCCGCGTTCGCGCGCGACCGGGGTCATCTCCAGCATCAGCGCCTCGGCTGCGGGATGGTCGCCTTTATTAACCACCAGGATGTCGGCGAGTTCGACAAGGCCGGCCTTCATCGCCTGGATGTCATCGCCCAGACCGGGTGCCATGACCAGGGCGGTGAGGTCGGCCAGGCGCACCACGTCGATCTCGGCCTGGCCGACGCCGACGGTTTCGATGATCACCGGATCGCAGCCGGCCAGGGCCATGATGCGCACCGCCGCGCCGGCGGCGGCGCACAGGCCGCCGATGCGGCCACGCGTCGCCATCGAGCGCACCACCACGTTTTCATCCGTGGCGTGCGCCATCATGCGGACGCGGTCACCCAACAGCGCGCCGCCCGAGATCGGCGACGACGGATCCACCGCTACGACACCGATCCTTCGCCCAAGTGCGCGGTAGTGGCCGATGAGCTGGCCGGTGAGGGTCGACTTGCCCGCGCCACCCGGGCCGGTGATGCCGAGGATGGTCGCTGCCGCGACGCGCGAATCTTCGAGCGCAGCGAGGATCTCGCCGGCGCGCGGATCGCCGTTTTCCACGAGTGAAATAGCGCGGCCGACGGCCCGGGGATTCCGGGCCAGGATGCCAGCGATGATGTCGGCTGGCGTGCGCACGCTCAGACCTTGGCGGCCTGGGCTTGGCAGAGCGCAGTCACCGAAGCGATGATGTCCTTCACCGGTGTGCCTGGGGTGAACACCGAGCGGATGCCGGCGCGTTTGAGGCCCGGGATGTCCTCGGCCGGGATGACTCCGCCGCCGAAGACCGGGATGTCGCCGCCACCGGCTTTTTCCAAGGCGGCGATCACGGCGGGGAAGAGTTCGTTGTGCGCCCCTGACAACAGGCTGAGGCCGACCGCGTCGACGTCTTCCTGCACGGCGGCGGCGGCGATCTCTTCCGGGGTGCGGCGGATGCCGGTGTAGACGACCTCGAAGCCGGCGTCGCGCAGCGCGCGCGAGACGAACTTCGCGCCGCGATCATGGCCATCGAGGCCGGGTTTGCCGATGAGGACGCGGAAGGGGCGGGTGGTCATGGTCGGGCTTCCTGTTCGTGGTCGGTCGGGCTGTTCTCTGGGAATCGCTTAAGCGGACAACTGGGTGGGGTTATCCCGTGGCAAGGAACCGGGGCGAGGGATTCTCTGCATGGATGCAGGTCGATACAGCCTCCGGATCGGGTCCATGCCGGATCGCGCATGGAAGCGGAACTGGCCGCCGATCCGGGCTGGCAACCCGGATCGGCGATAATCCCTTGGTTTCAACCGACTTCTGCGACCACCGCCTGGTGCCGGACGCCGTCGACGGTGAAGTCGAAGGTGCGTTCCCCGGACGGTTTCGGCTTGGCGGCTGCACTGGCGACGGCTGCGACGGGTGCTGCGGCCGGCTTGGCCGGGGGTTTTTCCGGCTGGGCGGTGCCGCGCAGGATGGCCTCGGTCTGGCTCGGGAACATCGCGTACAGCACGGCGGCCTCGTCGTCGGCGCGCAGGCCCTTGGCCTTCAACTCGGCCTTAAGCGACTCCATGCGCGGCTTGAGCTGGTCGGCGGCGCGACCTTCGACCGGCGGGCCGAACTTGCTGATCGCCAGGGCTTTCACTTCGGGATCCACGGTGCCGGGGGTCTGGCCGTACTTGCCAAGGGCGACCTCGGCGGCCTGCTGCGAGAGGTTCTTCCAACGGCCGAAGCGGACGTTGAGCATGGCCTGGGTGCCGACGATCTGCGAGGTCGGGGTCACCAGCGGGATCCAGCCCAGCGCCTCGCGCACGCGCGGGATCTCGTCGAGCACCTCGGGCATCCGATCAGCCATGTTCTGTTCTTTGAGCTGGTTGCGGAAATTCGACAGCATGCCGCCGGGTACCTGGAAACGCAGGATGTCGAGGTCGGTGCGCTCATTCGCCGGGCTAGTGAAGGCCGACAGGTCGGCGTAGACCTTGGTGAAATGCTCGCGCAGGCGGTAGTACGCCGCGAGGTCATAGGCTGGTTTGCGCGGGTTGCCTTCCAGCAGTGCCTGCATCAGCGCCTGATCAGGCTGGCCGGTGCCGTTGGCAAAAGGTGCGATCGAGACATCCACGATGTCGACCCCGGCGTCAATCGCGGCGAGGTAGCTCGGCACCGCCAGGCAGGCGGTGTTGTGCGAGTGGAGAACCAGCGGCAGCGGTACCGCCGCCTTGATTTTGGTCACCAGTTCGCGCGCCATGCCGGGCGCGAGCAGGCCGGCCATGTCCTTGATGCAGATCGACTGGCAGCCCTGGCGGTGGAACTCGCGCGCATTGGCGACGAAGAGTTCGACGGTATGGACCGGGCTGATGGTGTAGCTGATCGCGCCCTGCGGGTGCTTGCCCGCCTTGAGCACGGCCTTCACCGCGACTTCGGTGTTCTTGAGGTCGTTGAGCGCATCGAAGATGCGGAAGATGGTCATCCCGCGCGCTGCCGTGCAGGCGACGAAGGCCTGCACCACGTCGTCGGGAAACGCCGTGTACTGCACGATGTTCTGGCCGCGAAGGAGCATCATGTGCGGGGTCTTGGGCGCGGCGGCGGTGAGTTTGCCCAGGCGATCGAACGGATCTTCAGCCAGGTAACGCACGCAGGCGTCGATGGTCGCGCCGCCCCAGGTTTCGAGGGCGTTGAAGCCGCAGGCGTCGAGCTCGCCGCAGACCGGCAGCATCGCCGAGGTCGGCATCCGGGTCGCGGCGAGGCTTTGATGCCCGTCGCGTAAAACGTTTTGGTTGAATGTGACCGTGTTCATGGGCTGGATTCCTGGAAAAAGTGCGGTTCGGGTGGATTGGTCGGGATGGTTGCGGGGGGGTGGGGGAATAAGGCATACGAACGGGGGGGGGCGCAATGCCGGGGATCGGGAACATCGGCAACATGCATGCGGCGGATCGGCAACCGCCGATTGCATCATGGCAGGGCAACCGAATGTCGCCGCATCCACCGTCCACGCTGCCTGCCCCTATCAGCGACCAGCTCGGCATCCCTTCCGCCCAATATCCCTGCCAACATGACCACGACCCCCAAAAGCCTGCGCCTGCACATCGGTCTCTACGGCCGCCGCAATGCCGGCAAGTCGTCGCTGATCAATGCGCTCGCGCGGCAACAGGTGGCGATCGTCTCGCCGGTGCCGGGCACCACCACCGATCCGGTCGAAAAGGCGATGGAACTGCTGCCACTCGGCCCGGTGCTGTTCATCGACACCGCCGGACTCAATGACACGGGTGAACTCGGGGCGCAACGCGTCGCCGCCACACGCAAGACCTTCGACCGCTGCGAGGTCGCGTTGGTCCTCGCGGCCGAATCGGGCTGGGGCACGGATGAAGATGCCATCGCCGCTGAACTCGCTGGTCGCTCTATCCCGGTCATCCCGGTGCTGTCCAAGGCGGACACGGTCGCCCACGATCCCGCATCGATCGCGGCGCTGACCACGCGCGGAATGCCGCCGGTCGTGGTCTCGGCCACCACCGGTGCGGGACTGCCTGATCTGCGCGAGCGCCTGATCGCCGCCGCACCTGATGAATTCCTCGATCCGCCCGCCTTGCTCGCGGACCTTGTCGCCCCGGGCCAGGTCGTGGTGCTGGTGGTGCCGATCGACACCGAGGCGCCCAAGGGCCGCCTGATCCTGCCGCAGGTGCAGGCGATCCGCGACCTCATCGACCACGACGCCATCGCCCTGGTGGTGAAAGAGCGCGAACTCGCGACCGCGCTCAAGCGCCTCGCCTCGCCGCCCGCCCTGGTGGTCACCGATTCCCAGGCGTTCCTCAAAGTTGCCGCCGATGTGCCTGAGTCTGTGCCGCTGACCTCGTTCAGCATACTCATGGCGCGGCAGAAGGGCGACCTCGCCAGCTTCGCGCGCGGAGCGTCAGCGATCGACAGCCTGCGTCCCAATGACCGCGTGCTGATCGCCGAATCGTGCAGCCACCACCCGATCGGCGAGGACATCGGCCGGGTCAAGATCCCGCGCTGGCTGACCCAGTACGTCGGCGGCAAACTCGACTTCACCACCGTGCAGGGCCGCGACTTCCCGGATGATCTTCCCAGCTATCGCCTGGTCGTGCACTGCGGTTCCTGCGCCACCAATCGCCGCGCGATGCTGACCCGCATCCACGCCTGCGACCGCGCCGGGGTGCCGATCACCAATTACGGCATGTGCATCGCCTGGTCGTTGGGCATTTTCGCCCGCGCGTTGCGGCCGTTTCCGCAGGTGGCAATGGCGTTGAATGACGCCCAATGAACTCGGCCCGGCTTGACCCTCGGGTCGCTCGCGGATAGTCCGCCGCCCGCAACCACCTGCCGTTGCCCGCATCTCCATCCCCGCCACCCCAGTCCGGAACCACCATGGCCTTCACCACCTTCTTCGACCACATCCCCACCATCGCCTACGAGGGCGTCGAGTCCGACAATCCCTTCGCCTTCAAGTGGTATGACGCCAAGGCCAAGGTGCTGGGCAAGTCGATGAAGGATTGGATGCGCAACTCGGTGTGCTATTGGCATACGTTCCGGGGCATGGGCGGTGATCCGTTCGGCCCCGGCACCATCTGCCGGCCGTGGGAAGACGGCACCGATTCGCTCGACCAGGCCCTGCGCCGCACCGAGGTCGTCTTCGACTTCCTGACCAAGCTCGGGGTCGAATACTACGCCTTCCACGATCGCGATGTCGCGCCCGAGGGCGGCAACCTGACCGAGACCAACGCCAACCTGTGGGCGGTCGCCAAGCAGCTCAAGAAACTGCAGGACGCGACCGGCGTGAAGCTGCTCTGGGGCACCGCCAACCTGTTCAGCCATCCGCGCTTCAACCAGGGTGCCTCGACCAGCCCGAACGCCGACGTCTTCGCCTACTGCGCCAACTCGGTAAAAGAGGCGATCGATGTCACCAAGTTCCTCGGTGGTGAAAACTACGTCTTCTGGGGCGGTCGCGAAGGCTACAACAGCCTGCTCAACACCGACCTTGGCCGCGAGGGCCGGCACTTCGCCGCCTTCCTCGGCATGGCCGTCGACTACGCCAAGTCGGTCAAGTTCCGGGGCCAGTTCCTGATCGAGCCCAAGCCCTGCGAGCCGACCAAGCACCAGTACGACTTCGATTCCGCCACCGTGCTCGGCTTCCTTGAACGCAACGGCCTGGCCGACCACTTCAAGCTCAACATCGAGCAGAACCACGCGACCCTCGCCGGCCACGACTTCAACCACGAGATCGCCTTCGCCACGTCCGTCGGCAAGCTCGGGTCGCTCGACGCCAACCGTGGCGACACCATGAACGGCTGGGACACCGACCAGTTCCCGACCGACTTCCGCGAGGCCGCCCAGGCGTGGCTGTACATCCACCAGAACGGCGGCCTGGGCAGCGGCGGCCTGAACTACGACGCCAAGGTGCGCCGCGACTCGACCGACGTCGACGACATGTTCCACGCCCACATCTGCGGCATCGACACCTGGGCCCGCGGCCTGCGCATCGCAGAGAAGATCATCAAGGACGGCAAGCTCGCCAAGGTCCTCAAGACCCGCTACGCCAGCTACGACAAGGGCATCGGCGCCGAGATCGACAAGGGCCGCACCGACTTCCGCAGCCTGCAGGCCTACATCGTCAAGAAGGGCGAGGCGGCGCCGAATGCGAGTGGGCGGCAGGAGTTGCTGGAGAACGTGTTCAACTCGTACGTCTGATCAGGCCTGACCCCATGAAGCCGGCGATTGGTGCACTATGGCCGATCGCCGGCTTGATCATTTCTGCCATCTGCGGCGCTGATTTCCCATGATTTTCCTCGCTGCTCTGATCGCGCTTTTCATCTGGTTGGGACGACGGCGCGGGATGGCGTATTGGGGCTGGGCCACGGGTTACCTGGCCCTGGTTCTCATCAACCTGCTTGCTGCCTATGTCATCAAAGTCGATGGACTCACGCTCGTGACGTCCAGCCTTTGCTTAGTTTATATCTTGATATTCCTGCTGTGGCCTTGGCTTGCCGATAAAAATCAGGTCAAGGACATGGAAGAAATCAAAAAGGAATATGTTCGCGAAGATGAACTCACGGATCAGCGGATCCAGGAGAAATTCAAGGATTGGTTCGTGATAAAAACCTATGACGACAAACAGGATTCAGTCCAGTTCCAGAAGGACAGGACGACCCTGGAGACGAATGCCATCGTTCCCCAGGCAAAATCCTGCTTCGGCCTGACCACCATTTCGGTTGAAGAAAAGAATATTGAAAAGGCGTGTAAACTGCTCGGAATTGATTCCCTTCCAAATGACACTGAGGCGAATGATGAGAAAGAGTTATGATTTTTCACATGCCCGTGCAAATCCCTATGTCGGCCGATTGAAAAAGGGAATCTCAACTTGCATCCGGATATCCGCCGAGGAACGGGAATATGTCCGCACCCGCCTGGCAGCGATTAAGGCCGGTCATTCCAAGACCTTCACATGGGCTGAAGTGAAACGGCGCTTGACCAAACCTTGGTAAATGTAGCCATCATTTAGTTTCAGAGATCCTGATCTGTGCAGACGACTATCTGCGGCCTGTGTAGGTTTTCACCTGAAAAGACTGGACGTTTGATCATCGCAGAATTTCCAACTTCCGTTCAACCGCCCTACCGTCGGGATCGACATTTGAGACTTTACCTCAGCTTCAGTCGTCCCTACGGGACTGGCCATCTCCTTCTTACCCGTCCCGGGGTTGAAACCCCGGGCTAACCTCGCTACGTCCCTACGGGACGCGCGTCTCCTCAAATTCACGGTAAATTCCAGTGTGTTTCCGTCCCGTAGGGACGAGGTGAAGGTAGCCCGGGGTTTCAACCCCGGGTTTCACGTCCATTGAGATGCAACAGTCCCGTAGGGACGGCTGAAGACCTTCTTGGGGCTCGTGGCAGAATCCTACGGATCAGGATCTCTGAGTTTGAACATGAACAGCGGGATTCGCCCAATAAAAATCGCAAGTGCACCCCAGATGCAAGGCGGGAGGAGGAAGTTGGGCAGCGCCCAATGACCGACGACCAACGCCGCAGATGGGGTGCAATTGCGATTTTTTACTCCCGCAGCATCCCCGTGAGGCTGCGGCCGGTCAGGACCGCTGCGGTGCAAAGACTCGCCGCCAAGAACGCCATCGTCCACACCGCGAAGGCGCAGGCGACGGCGGGGCCGCTGCCGAGGACGGATGAGAGGTCGTAGAGCACCTTGGTCACCGGCCAGGCGTCGCGCTTCTGGGCCAGGATGAGCGAGTCGGAGACCTCCAGCATCGAGAAGCTGAAGCACAGGATCGCGCCGGCGGCGAGGGATGCTGCGATGAGCGGTAGGGTGATCCGACGCAGGCGCGTCCAGGCGTTGGCGCCGCAGGCGGCGGCGGCTTCTTCCAGCGCGGGCGGCGACTGGGCCAGGCCGGCGTGGGTGGCGCGCACCACCTGGGGCAGGCGGCGGATGGCGTAAGCGAATATGAGCAGCGGGCCCGGATTCGCGAACGGATCGAGCCACGGCTTCAGGGCCGGGATCTGCTGGCTCAGCCAGACACCGATCGCGAGAAAACCAAACGCCATGATCAGGCCCGGCACCGCCAGCGGGGCCATCGCCAGGGCGTCGAGCGCCGCTGCGCCACGCGGTTTCCAGCGCGCGGTGATCCAGGCCACCGCGAAGCCGATGACCAGGGCGATCAGGGTGGCCAGACCGGCGTAGAACAGGCTGTTGCTGATGCTCGGCACCACGTTGGGGTGGGCGAGCGCATCGCGGAAGCGGTCGAACGTCACGCCGGCGGGCAGCAGCGTCCCATGCCAGTCGCGACCGCAGGCGAGCGCCAGCACCATCAGATGCGGCGCGATGGCGAGCGCTGTGACCAGCAGATACGGAGTCCAGGCGAGCACCGCCTGCCAGCCACGCACTTGGCGGCCGGCGCTGCGTGCGGCGCCCTTCACCACCACCGCATCCGGCTGGCGACCGGCGATCAGCTGCGCGAGGCCATAGCTGGCCGCGACCACGACCAGCATCACCACGACCAGGGCGAAGGGCTGCGGATTCGTATTCAGTTCGGTCAATCCATTGAATATCTGCACCGGCACCACGCGGTCGAAACCGAGCATCAGCGGGGTGCCGAGTTCAGTGAAGCTCCAGACGAAGATCACCGTCACGCCGGCGAACAGGCCTGGTTTCAAGAGCGGCAGGATGATGCGGCGCAGGATGGTGAGGCGCGACGCGCCACTCGCGGCGGCGGCCTCGATCAGGCCAGGGTCGAGGCGCGCGGCGGCGGCGGCCAGGGCGAGCCACAGAAACGGATACAGGTGCAGCGCCTCGACCACGCACACCACCGCGAACCGATGATCGCCGAGCCAATCCGGCCCGTGGCCTGGCAGCCACAGGCCGAACGCCGCCCCGGCGCTGTTCACCACGCCATGGACACCGAGGAGCTGGAAGATCCCGAGCGCCCCGACGAACGGCGGCAGGATGAGCGGCGCCAGCAGCAGCGCCTCGGCCACCCCCTGGCCACGAAAACGCAGGCGCCAGCCGATCAGCGCCAGGGGCAGTGCGATGGCGAGGCTGATCAGGGTCGTCACCACCGCGATCGCGAAGCTGTTGCCCAGGCCGGCACGCTGGAGCGGATGGCGGAGCACCTCGCCGATCCAGGCGGGCGACAGGCCGACGCCAGCCACGGTGACCACCGGCACCACGACGCCGATGACCAGCACCAGCGCGACAGCAGCGAACAACGTCCAGGCCAGCCAGGAACGATTCAGCGAACGGTTCATCGGCCGGCCTCCGCCAACACACGCGCCTGGTTCAGGTGGACGATGGATTCCTCGACCCAGCGCCGCAGCACCCGTGTCGCGGCGAGACGATCCTTGTCGCCGACCGCGTTGCGGGCGTCTTTGGCTCCGGCGTATTCCACCGGCAGCCAGGAGAACTCGGCCCACGCCTGCGGGACCTTCTCCGGCCCGCCGGCGCGGATGATCGCCGCCCACGCGGCCTGCAGTTCCTCGCGCGGGTCGATGGCGATCGCCTTGGTCATCGGGCCGATCAGCGGATAAAGCGGGCCGGTCCACGCACCGTGGTAGGTGAACTCGCGCGACAACGCGACCGGATCGTCGTCGGGATCGCTGCGTTGGTCACGTGGCGAATCGCGGTAGAAATCCAGCCGCACCGGCATCCGGCGCAGGGCGTAACGTTCCGGCCCCTGGGGCGTGCCGACCTTGATGCCCCACAGGCGTTGGCCCTGCGGCGACAGGACGAAGCGGATGAAATCGATGGCGAGCGGCCTTGCCGGCGCGCCGCGCAACAGGGCAATCGGATCCGCCGACACCGAGGTGCCCTGCTTGGGGATGATGAAGCGCAGCCGTTCGCGGCCATTGGACTCGCGCGCCGCCCAGTCGGCTTCGCTGCGGGCGTGATAGTCGATCGCGGTGCTGGCGGCGCAGTCGCCGCGCACGGTGTCGCGGGTCGGTTTGCTGGCTGAATCCGTCATCCAGCGCGCGTTCGCGACCAGGCGCTTGATCAGGATCCAGCCCTCACGCCAGCCCTGCGCCTGGGCGGCCTTCTCGGCGTCACCAGATTTACCTGCCGCGAGCGGCAGCATGTGGCTCTGCAGGATGCGCTCGAGGGTGGTGACCACGGCGCCGGACTTGGTCGGGTCGGCGAGGGTGAGCTGGCGGAAGTAGCGCGCGTCGCCGAGGTCGCTCCAGCGCGTCGGCTGTTCCAGGCCAAGCTCGCGCAGGCGATCGACCGAGGTGGCGATGCCGAACACCGCGAGGCAGGCGCCGTAGTAGCGACCCTTGGCGTCGTAGATCGTCTCGCCGCTGAGCGTGGCCGGGATGATGTCCGGGGTGAACCAGGTCGGTTCGGCCTGGATCAGCCCGGCGTCGACGATCAGCCCGCGCTGGGCGGATTTGGCGTAGACGAACTCGCCGCCACCGAAGAACAGATCCAGGTCGCTGCTGATCTCGCTCGCGAGCCAGGCTGCTCGGGCGGCGTTCGCCGCCGTGCGCACGGCCTCGGGCGCGGTCGCGCTCACGCCGTCGCCGAAGATGAACCCCGCACTGGCCGCATGCTGCGGGAACTTCGCGGCGAAGGCCCCACGGTAGCGGTCCTCCAGGTAGCGGATGATGTCGCTCGTCCCGCCCGGACTGCGCCAGTCGATCGTCACCGCGACGCCGCGCTCGGCCTTTGCCCAGGCGGTGAAGGCGCGGGTGAACTCGGCCCGGGTCGGTTCGCCGTGCGGGGTGATGATCACCAGCGTCTGGTTTTTCAGAGGTGTTTCAGCGGAACTGGAAGCTGGGGCGGGCTTGCTGGCGGAGGCCTGGCGTTCCCGCAGCGCAAGCGGCAGCGCGATGAGGACGGCCAGCACCAGGACCGGCACCAGCTTGCCGATCACGGTTGCACCACCACCAGATCATCGGGCGCGATCACCACGGTCACCGCGTCGCCAGCCTTGCGCTCCGGCGGATCCGGTTCGACCACGGTCAAACGCAGGCCGCTGGCATCGACCGTCCACTGGGCGCGATCGCCCTGGTAGGCGCCATCAATCAGCACGGCGGCTACACCAGGTGCGCCGGTCACGCCGACAGAGGGCGCGCCAGCGCCAGCGAGCCGGATCTTCTCCGGCCGCAGGCAGTGCAGCTCACCGTTGGCGCGACCGGTCAACCGGATTGCCGCAGCGCGGTCGAGCAGGTTCGCTTCGCCCAGAAAGCGCGCCACCGCCGCGTCGACTGGGCGGGCATAGCACTCGCGCGGCGTACCGACCTGGGCGACCCGGCCGCCAACCATCACCGCCAACCGGTCAGCGGTGGCCAGAGCCTCAGCCTGGTCGTGGGTGACGTAGATCGCGGTGGTGCCGGACTGCTTGCAGATGCGCCGGATCTCGCCGCGCATTTCCTGGCGCAGCCGCGCGTCGAGGTTCGACAGTGGTTCGTCGAGCAGCAGCACCTGCGGCCGGGTCACCACCGCGCGCGCCAAGGCGACGCGCTGCTGCTGACCGCCGGACAGTTCACCAACCTTGCGTGCGCCATAACCCGACAGGCCGACCGCCGCGAGCGCTGCGTCGACCCGCGCAGCGCGTTCGCTGCCGCCGACCCGCTGCATCTCCAGGCCAAAGGCGACGTTGCCGGCGACATCCAGGTGCGGCCACAGGCAGTAATTCTGGAACACCATGCCGAGGTTGCGTCGCTCAGTCGGCAGCGCCGTCACGTCGGCACCGCCGAAGCGGATGACGCCCGCGTCGGGTCGCTCGAAGCCGGCAACCAGGCGCAGCAGGGTGGTCTTGCCGCAGCCGCTCGCGCCGAGGAGGAAGAACAGCTCGCCCGCCGCGATGTCGAGGCTGACGCCGTCGAGCACCGGCGTCGCGCCGTACGAGAACGACACACCCTGGATCGTGACGGGAACCATGGCGCGGGATGCTGGGCCGGCGCGTCGCCAGGCAATGCCGGAGCAATGCAGCTATTATTGCGAAAATCCGGCCCGTTTCTTAACTTAACGAAAGTTATTTACTTTATAAACGGTCGTGTACTATCTCGCCCAACCACCTGTCCCTGCACCGCTGGAGGAATCCATGTCGACCCACCTCACCCGTCTGCTGCCCACCTGCGCCCTGATCGCGCTGTCCCCCGCCCTGTCCCCCACCCAAGTCCAGGCCGTCGAACACGACGGTCCGCAGACAACGGCCTGGCCGCTCCTGGTGCATGAGTACCAGGACGACGGCAGCGAGCGCACCATGGCCATGTTCTACCTCTACCATCAGGTCACCGATGCCCAGGGCGAGACGCGATCGTTCGGCGTCGGGCCGTACCTGCACAACCGCGACCTGACCGCGGTGATGCCGTTCTGGTGGCGCTTCGGCCCCGAGGGCGCGAAGAGCACCTGGTTCTTGCCGCTCTGGATGCAGGGGCCGGGCTACGCCGGTGCGCCGCTCGCGCTGTCGGGCACCTGGCAGCGCGACGGCGGCGGCACGGCGCGGTGGGTCACGCCGTTCTTCCACGCCAATCGCCGTGCGAACGGCACGCTGGAGGACCTCCACGCGTTGAACTACCTGCAAGGCCAGGACTGGTGGTGCCTCGCGCCGCTCGCCTGGCAGAACGGTGCGCCGGGCCGCAAGCACACCTACGTCCTGCCGCCGGTGTACTTTGACGGGCCGGACTGGTGGGCCGCACCGCCGCTGCTGTCAGGTGGTTGGAAGGATCGCGACGGCAGCCGTTCGACCTGGGTGACGCCGCTCTTCCATCACCGCCGTGAGGCCAATGGCGACAGCGCATTCCATGTCGCGACCTTCTATAAGGACAACGAAGGTTGGCTCATGTTTCCGTTCGCATGGAACTACGGAGACAGCGCCGCCGCGCTGCCCTTTTGGGTCCAGGGTCCGCGCGGCTGGGGCATTCCGGGAATCTTGACCGCCCACTGGCAGACGCGCACCGGCGGCACCCAGACCTGGGTCACGCCGCTCGTCCACGTCAGCGCTGACGCCCATGGAAATATCGAGAACTGGCATGCCTTCCCGTGGTTTCAGGGCAAGGACTGGGGCACGCTCTTCCCGCTCGTCTGGTATCGCACCGGCAATGACGGCACCCGCTTCGAGGTCCTGCCGGCCTGGTTCCACGGCCCGGACTACGATGTGGTGCCGCTGGCGCTCAGCGCCTGGTGGAAGCGCGACGATGGCGGCAGTTCGACCTGGGTCACGCCGCTCTACCACCACGATCGCAACGCCCAGGGTCGGATCACCAACTGGCATGCGCTGACGGCCTTCAGCACCGACCAGAGCCGTGGCTTCCTGCCGCTGTTTTACCAGCACGACACCGCCCAGGGCAGCCACCTGACGGTGCTGCCGCCACTCTATTTCCAGGGCCCGGACTACAAACTGGCCCCGATCCCCTTCGTCGGCCAATGGCAGAACCACGCTGGCGGGCGCAGCACCTGGGTCACGCCGCTCTTCCACCACCGCACGGATGCCGCTGGTGCCACCACCGACTGGCACCTGGGGCCTTACGTCAGCATCGGCGACAACCAGTTCTGCCTGCCCTACTACGCCTTCGGCCCGGCCAACGACCGCAGGCGCGGCGTCCTGCCCCTGTATTACCAGGGCAAGGATTACTGCGTGGTGGCACCGTTCTACTTCCAGGGGAAATCGGACTGGATCGCGCCACCGCTGCTGTCGGGCAAGTGGACCGACGACCAGGGCCACGAAACCACGCTGTGGACGCCGTTTTTCCATCACACGACCGCGCAGGGGAAGACGCTGCACGCGCATCTGCTGAACTACGTGCAGACGCCGGAGGTGGAGACCGCCTTCCCGATCTACTGGGCCTGGGGAAAAGCGGATGAGCGGAAGACGTTGGTCGCGCCGTTCTATTTCCAAAGCCGCGCCAGCGACGGCAGCGTCAGCCGGGTAGTGCCGCCTGCGCTCTTCCAGTACCGGGAAGCGAAGACGCTCGACGATTCATTCCTCGGCCAGTGCGTGCCGTTCCGTTATCAGACCGCCGACAACGGCAGCGAGCTCAATCTGCTCTGGCGCATGTACCATCACCGGCAGCAGCCGGGCAGGAGCGAGCAGACCTTCGGCGAACTACTGTGGTCGCACGAACGCCGGCCCGACGCGCCGCTGCAATGGAGCGTGCTCGGCGGCCTGTTCGGCCGCTTCTGCAACTACGAATCCGGCACCAGCCGGATCTACGCCCTGTACGGCCTGATCCAAGGTGGACGTTCGCATTTCACGCCAAAATCCACGAATCCCAACACCAGTCCGCACACCGTCGCCGCCGTCCTGCCACACCAATCCGCCTCTGCACCCACCACCAAGTGAGTCCCACCATGCTTCGTCCCATCGTCGCGATCGTCATGCTGCTTTCCCTCACCTGCGCCACCGGCTGCACCAGCCGCCACGCGGATCCGGCCACGCCGTCGTCGCACGCAGCGGCATCCGCTGCGCTGGGATCGACCGGACAGGTGCGACCACCGACGCACCTCGACCGCGCCGTGGCGATCCTGGAAGAGCACTTGGGCGGGGCTGACCCGGCCCTGGTGCCGCTGCTCGATTGCCGGATGCGCCTGTGCGCCAGCGCTGCGCAGTGGCCAAGCGCCTCGGCCGATGGCGAGCGCATCCTCGCCATTCTCGCACTGAGCGGCGGCACCGATCGCCAGGACTACGTCGCCGTGCTGAACGGGGTCATCGCCCTGCACGCGCAGGCCGGCGACCTGATCCGCGCCATCGCCCGCGCCCGGGAATCCGCCGCCATCATTGCGCGGGTGCTCGGCCCGGCCGATCCGAATCTCGCTGTGGCGCAGCGTAACCTCGCCGGGCTGCTGCGCCGCACCGGGGTCGAGCTCGACCGCCTTGAGGCTGATCGCATCGACCCGCGCGTGGCGACGGTGCCACCGATGTTGCAACCTTCGACGCCGTGAAACGACGCGCATCCAGGCGTTCCACCTGATGGGGAATGCCGCATGCTCACGGCATGAAACTCCGCCGGTTCCTGCTCCTGGCCGCGCCATTGGCGGTGGTCGCCGCCATCCTGATGCCGGGCTGCTCTGCGGCGCGGCCCATGCCCACGGTGCCGAAAGTAGACCTCAAGCGCATGGAGGGCACCTGGTACGTCATCACCCACATCTCGTATTGGCTGGAAGAAGGCAAGGTCGCCACCGCCGACCGCTACCGCCTGCGTGAAGACGGCCGGATGGACAACACCTACGTCTTCCGACGCGGGACGTTCGACGCCCCGGAAGAGGAATGGCACGGCGTCGCCTGGGTCCACAACGCGCAGACCAATGCGCATTGGAAGGTGCGCTTCCTCTGGCCGTTCTCGATCGACTACCTGATCATCGACCTCGACCCGGATTATCGCTGGCTCGCAGTCGGGCATCCGTCGCGTGACTACTTCTGGATCCTCTGCCGTGAACGTCGGCTCGACGCCCAGGTGAAGGCCGGCATCGTCGCGCGGGCCGTGGCGCAGGGCTACGACGCCAGCCGCTTCGCGGATGTGCCGCAGCCGACTGAACCGGCAGCAAAGTGAAGTTCGGCCGATTGGCAGCAATCGAAGAACCCGACCTCAGCCGAACAATCGACGGATCAGCCATTCCGTGAGAAAAAACACCACCCCGACCGCGATCGCCCCGATGGCGGCGTGGACCACCGCGATCCAGAGCGCGTGCAGCGCCTGCCCTTGGCAATAGCGGACATTGACCAGGGCCATGCGCAGTCCTTGGCGGAGCAGGAAATACAAGGGCACCCAGATCACGAACATGGTGAACCCGAGCAGATTCACGCCCAGCCAGGCCAGTCCGATGACCAGCAAGATGAGGACGATGGCCACCAGGATGCCGAGCAGGAATGCCAGGATGCCACCGATGAGGTCATCGCCGAAATCGAAATCGGGCGTCGGGATCTGTCCCAGATTGACGCCGGATTCCGCGATGGATTCACAGGTCTCGCGCCAGGAAACGCCCTTCCAGCTCCAGCGCACGACGCCGTTGTCATAACGGACACCCCGGTAGAGCATCACGAAGTAGTAGACCGCCAGGGCCAGGAAGACGAAACCTGATCCGACCAGCGATTCCTTGAGCACCGATTTGTGGACGCCGAGTCCGATCGCGACGAGCCCGATGACCAGGGCGAAGACGAGCACCACGATGTGGCTGCTCAACGAGATGCGCGGGATGAAATAGGTGCGGAATTTCATGGGGTTATTCATGCGTTGGTGATTCCCGTCGGGGTCAGAAGAACGATGGGCCGGTCGGTTCGGATTCAGAGTCATCGTCCGCCGCATCGATTGCGGCGGTGGGTTTCGCACCGCCAATCAGTGCAAGTTCGCCCCGGCGCGGCGTGCGCGCGAGGCAGCACAGCAGCACCTGCAGGGCGCCGGCTGCACGCAGCGCCTTGGCGGCGGCGCTGGCGGTGGCGCCACTGGTGACGAGATCGTCGACCAGGACGACGGTTCCGGTCAGGCTTTCGCGACAGCGGAAGAGATCCGCGACGTTGCGCTCGCGGTCGGTGGCGGACAGCGCGTGCTGCTCGGCCGGGAAGCGGGTGGCGACGAGCAATCCCGGTCGGCAGGGCAGGCGGTGCCGCCGCGCCAATCGGCGCGCGAGTCCGGTTGCCAGGTGCGGGCCGGGTCGGCGGCCCGGTGCGGGTGGGATCGGAACCACCAGGTTGGGCGGTTCATCGTCCTGGTAGAATGCAGCTAATCCGGGCAGCAATCCGGCCAGCACCCGCGCGGCCGCCGGGCGGGCCCCGGCCTTGGCGTCGCCGACCAGGCGCTTCACCGTGCCGGCGTAATGCCAGGTCACCGCGATGGCGGCAATGTGGGTGAAACCACGTCCAGCGCAGGCGGAACAGTCAGCTTCAGGATCTTTGCGCGGGGCGCCGCACCACGCGCATGGACTGATGATCGCCGGCAGGGACGCGAAGCAGGCCGGACACAGGTCGGGCCCGGCGGCGAGGTGGCAGCCGGGGCAGACGCTGGGCAGCAAGAGATCAAGAACGGCGGACCACATCGCCGGTTCAGGCGACGGGTTGGCCGGGCGTAGCGGATTCAGCGGCGATCGGGCCTGGCCCGACCGGAGTCGCCGCGCTGGTGAGATCGCGGAAGACGTCTTCCAAGCTGCGGCGTTCCTCGACCAGTTCACGCAGACCGCCGGCGGATTCGGCGGCGGCGATGAGGTCGGCGCGCCGTTCGATCGCGGCCTCGACCACGACGCTGTCGCCGTCGAGCACGGCTGCCCAGCCTTCGGCGGCGAGGCGATCGGCGAAGAGTTCGGGCGAGCCGGCACGCAGGCGCACGCGCACCCGGCCTGCGCGTGCGGCGCGGGCGCGCAGGGCCTCGACCGGTTCGTCGGCGATGGTGCGGCCGCGATGGACGACGACGACGCGTGAACAGACCGCCTCGACCTCGCCCAGGATGTGGGTCGAGAGCAGGATGGTGTGGCGGCCGGCGAGCGAACGCAGCAGGTCGCGGAAGTTGGCGACCTGGGTCGGGTCGAGGCCGTTGGTCGGTTCGTCGAGGATGATGAGCGGCGGGCGCGCGAGGAGCGCCTGGGCGAGGCCGACGCGCTGGCGGTTGCCTTTCGACAGTTTGCGGATGTGGCGGGTGGCCTGTTCTTTCAGCCACGCGGCCTCGATGGATTCGAGCACCGCGCGGCGGCGTTCGGCGGCCGGGATGCCCTTCAGACGCGCGACGTGGTCGAGATACGCGTCAACGCGCATATCGAGGTACAGCGGCAGCTCTTCCGGGAGATAGCCGATCGCACGGCGGCAGGCGAGGGGGTCTGCGACCAGGTCGTGGCCGCACACCGTCGCCGAGCCGCCGCCGGGGGCGAGGAAGCCGGTGAGGATCTTCATCGTGGTCGACTTGCCCGCGCCGTTGGGGCCGAGAAATCCCACGATTTCGCCAGCATTCAGAGTGAACGACACGTCGTGCAGGGCGGCGAACGTGCCGAAGTGCTTGCTCAGGCTGCGGGCCTCGAGGACGGCACCCATTCAGGATTTCCGCACCGGCGGCGTGCGGCCGAGGACACCGAGCACGGTCTTGAGGTCATCCCAGCACGGCTTCTTCGCCGTAGGATTGCGCAGTAGATACGCGGGATGGTAGGTCGGGATCACCACCGTGCCGCGCCAGTCAAGGCGCCGGCCGCGCACGGTGGTGATGCCGCCGATGTCGGGACCGAACAGGGCTTTCAACGGCACGTTGCCGAGGGTGCAGATGACCTTGGGTTTGAGCAGCGCGAGTTGCCGGTGCAGGAAGGGGATGCAGCAGACGACCTCTTCCGGGGTCGGCGCTCGGTTCGGGGTGTCTTCGCCGGGTGGATGGCATTTCACGGTGTTGCAGATGAAGACGTCGCTGCGCGCGAAGCCCATGCCGGAGATCATCGCGGTCAGCAGTTCACCGGCGCGGCCGACGAAGGGGCGACCCGCTTCGTCTTCATCGACGCCGGGGCCTTCACCGATGAAGACGAGTTCGGGCTGGGGATTGCCCTCGCCGGGCACCGTGTTGCGGCGGATGGCGTGGAGCGGGCAGCGGGTGCAGGCCTTCACCTCGGCCGCGATGCGGTCGAGGGAATCGTCAGCGAGGACGGCAGGCGCGGGGGCAACGACGGGGGATGCGACCTCTGCCACGCGGGTATCAGGATGGCGCTCGCCAGTGGAATAAGCGGAAAAACCTTGGGGCACTGCGGTGGTCGTGGCTGAAACCGCCGTGCGAGCCGCCGGTGTGGGGGCGGCCAGTGGAAGGGCGACCAGCGCGGGGGCTGACGGTACCGCAGCGACCGGAAGCGACCGGGACACCGCCGGAACCGGCGATGCGGTCGGCACGGTGGCGCGGCCGAGGTACTCGACCCCGCTCGCGCGTTCGAGTTCAATGAGTTCGCGCACCGCCGCGATCAGTTGGGATCGTTCGTCCATCGCGGGTCATTGAACAGGGGATGTGGACGCAGCAAGCGACGGTCGCCGACCGCCACCCGGGCGCCCCAAAATCTCATCTGCCGCGTGGGTTGAACAAATCTGCCGCGCTCCTTGGGAAACGCAGGGGATGGCCACAAAGAGCCCAAGGATCACACAGGCAGGCTGGCGATTTGTGGCCTTTGTGTTCTTTGTGGCCATCGACTGTGTTCTTTGGAAGGTGCCCTGCGACCCGCGCCATCCGACATCACTTCTTCGGTTTCTCGTGGCGCAGATGCCAGCTCGCCATCAAGCCGCCGATCAGGCCACCGAGGTGCATCTGCCAGCTCATCACCGGGCGTTCCGGGCTGGGCAGGACGAGCCACAGCGCACCGCCGAAGACCACCAGCACCAGCACCGCGACCACGAACGCGCCCAGGCTGCGGCGCAGGATGCCGTTCGCGATCAGGAAGCCGATCAGGCCGAAGATCACGCCGCTGATGCCGATGTGGACGACGTTGCCGCTGCTGAACACCCAGGCGCAGGTGCCCGCCCCGAGCATGCTGTAAAAAAAGGCGACCCAGGCCAGGTTGCGGCATTCGACCAGGGCGAAGAAGAGCAGCGGCACCAGGGCGATGGTGTTGGACAGGATGTGGCCGAACGAGATCCCAAGCAGGTGCGGCGGACCACCGGCCCAAGCGTGGAAAAAATGCGCGGTCAGGATGCCGACCAGACCCCAGGGTTCATGCGGGCGCACGCCCAGATGCTGCGATGGGCTGTATTGGAAGATCCCTTTGATGGCCAGATCCAGGACAAACACCACCCAGATGAAAACGGTGAACCCCAGCACCGTGACGATGGGGCTGGGGTCCTGGGTTCGTGCGGCCACTTTGTCAGAATCAGATTCAGATGAAGGATCAGGCCGTCAGCTGAGAATCACTTGGAGATGACGACGATCTCGACCCGGCGGTTCTTGGCGCGGGCGGCGTCGGTGGTGGCCTTGTCGAGCGAGCGCTGGGCGCCGTAACCGGCGAAGGAGAGGTTCTTGGAATCAAGGCCGTGCTTATCGAGGTAACGCAGCACCTCTTGGGCGCGACCGCCGGAGAGATCCCAGTTGTCCTCCCACTGGTCCTTGCTGCGGCTGATCTTCTGGTCGTCGGTGTGGCCTTCGACGCGGACGTAGTGATTGGGGTACTGCTTCTGGATGGTGCCGACAACGCGACCCAGAATGGTCTGGGCATTGGATGACAGACGAGCCGAACCCGGCTTGAAAAGCACTCCGCTTTCAATCGTGAGGACGATGTCCTTGTCGCGGGTGCCGACTCCGACGTTGGCGCCAACGCCGATCTCAGTCTTCTTGATGTCCGGGGTAGCCGCTGGGACGGCGTCTATCGCCTTGCCGGCCTCCTCTTTGCCCCGCTTCGCCAACTGCGCTTCCAGATCCTGCACCTGCTGCCGCAGGGCATCGGCCTCGACCTGCTTGTACTCCAGATCGCGGCTGCTGGTGCAGCCCGAGGCGATCAGGGCGGCGAGGACGGCGGTAATGCCGACCACGCGGATGCGGGAGCCGAAGGAGACGGTGGAGGCGGCGGCGTTGGTCATAGGCCGGGCATATAAGCGCGTTGCCAGGTTTCCGCAAGATTCAGTCCAGCGTTCGCGGATCCGGCGACCGTTGCAGCCGAGCGACGCGGCGGGCGCTTGCGGGACGCAACGGCCACGCTGGTCCTTGCTGGTGCTGCGACCGGAAGCACGCTCGCCGCCCCATGCATCGCCTCGTCCTCGTATTCGCCCTCGTCGCTGCGGTCTGGACCGGCGAGGCCGGCGGGCCGAAGGTTCCGGCCGAGGACGACGTCGAGGTCGACCAGAAAACGGAAGATACCGAACGCGTCGAATATGCGCTGATCTATCAGTGGCGGCGGCTGCATCCGCCGACGCCAGCCATCGATGCCGCAGCGGTGCGCTGGCTGGGACAGGCCCGCAATCTGCTGAACTGGAAGCGTGCCGGGGCAAAGGGGTCCGAACCCGACACCTCGCTCGAACCGTTCGCCTTCTGGCGCGGCCCGTTCGACGACCGCCGGCGTGCGGCGTGGATGGCGCTCGACGCGGTCGACGAATACCCGGCTTCATCGCTAGCACCGGAACTGATCCACCTCGCGTTGGAAGCCTACTGCGACCTGCGCGAGGCCTACGAGGTCCGTCGTCTGCTGGTGCGCTTGTGGTACGCCTATCCCGAGCATCCGCGCATGGGCGAGGCCATGCGTCAGGCGCTGGAGGTGGCGAACCAGGTGCAGGCCTTCGAGAGCAAGGTCGACCTGGACGCCAGCGAGCCATCGAAGGTGATCCGGATCGACGGCAGCGGTTACGCCACCGACCTCAACCGGCTCTACCGCTTCCTCGCCCGCTATGGCGATCGCGAAAACGTCGCGCCGCAAGCGGCGCTCGGCACGGCACGCAGCTACCTGATCCTGGCCGCAGGCAGTTCGCTCGGCAGCGCCCGCACCGAGGTCTTCGATGCGCGTCGCACCTACGACCAGCTGCTCTACGACCATCCCACCCATCCGCTGGTGTTCGCCGTGCTGTGCGAGCAGGTGCTCAGCCACCTGCTGGTCTACAAGGGTGATGAATATGATGTGGGCGCGCTGATCTCTGCCGCCATGATTATCGATCAGGCGGAACAGGAGGCCCGTGGCGACCAGACCAAGGTCGCACACGTCCAGCGCCTGCGGGCGCGCATCCGTGGCTGGCACCAGGACCGCGACCTTCAGGTGGCGCGCTGGTATGCCAGCAAGCGCGGCCTGGAAGGCCTGTTCGGCACGCCCGACGGGCTCAAGGACTGGCTTGATGGCGCGCGCTACTACTACCGTGAGGTCATCCGCCGCGATCCGGTGTCGGCGCAGGGCCGCGTCGCCGAACGTGAACTCGCCGCCCTGCCGGTGCGCAAGCTCGCGCCGCTGGCGCCGCTGCCGGTGGATGGGGTCGGCAAGTGACCCTAAAAATCGCAATTGCACCCCATCTGCTGCGTTGGTCGCGGGTCTGCTGGCGCTGCCACACTCCCTCCTCCCGCCTTGCATCTGGGGCACTCTTGCGATTTTTCAGGAGGTTATTGGGTGGGGTCGCGAGCACGATCGCCGCGCTGGCCATCGCCAATCTCGTTTTGCTGACCGCCGTCGGTTGCCCCTACCGCGTCCAGGGCCCGCCCGCGATGGCCGAAACGGTGCAGGTCGTCGTGGTCAGCAACGCCAGCCGCCTGCCGCGCGCGCAGGCCTACCTGCAGGACGAGGTTGCGCTCGCCCTCACCAAACGTCTGGGCTGGAAAGTCGGCCCGACCGGGACCGCCCGCCTGGAATTGGTGCTCAACCAGGAGCGCAAACGCCAGGTCGGCACTGGCGACCGCAACATCCCCAACCGCTGGTCGATCGTCCTCGATGGCTCCGCTCTGATCGCCAGTCGCCAGGGCAACCGCACCTACGCCTACACCGGCACTGGCTACGAAAGCTCCCGCGCCGACGAACCCGACGGCCTGCGCGCCGCGGCCGCCGCTTGTGCCAACGACCTCGCCGGCTGGCTCGAAGCCGAATTCAAGCAACCGATCGCGGCATCGGTGAAGCCAGCCACCGGATCCACGAAGGCCACCAGTGAATCCGTGCCGCCGGCGACACAGACGGTAAAACCGGGCGAACTGCCAGCACCCGCAGCGGCCAGACCCTGACCGCCTCGGGTCTGGAATCCTGTGGTTGCTCCCCGTCGGGGCGTGCGATGATCCCGCCGCAATGCTCGAACGCATCCTGAAGTCCGCCGCCCCCATCACCCGCCTGGCCCTGGCGCTGCTGTACGTCCTGGCGCTGGGCACCGCGACGGCGACCGATGCCGCGCCGGTGTCGGCCAAGGCGCCAGAGGCGGCGCCGGCCGGCGCCCCGACCGCGACCAAGAGCGGAAAACGGGCGGCGTACCTCCACATCGACGATGCCATCGATCCGATCCAGGAACGCTACCTCGCCCGCACCTTGACCATGGCGACGGAGCAAAACGTCGACGTGGTGGTGATCCACATGACCAGCGATGGCGGCCGCCTCGATTCCGCCTCGCTGATGGTCAACCGCCTGCTCGCGGTCAAACCCGACCGGCCGCGCCTGGTCGCCTGGATTGACAACAAGGCCTGGTCTGCCGGCGCGATGATCTCCTACGCCTGCGACGAGGTCTGGATGGGACCGAACGCAAACATCGGCGACATCGGCGTGATCTTCCTGACCCAGGAGGGCAAGATCGAATATGCGCCGGAAAAGATCGAATCGCCGGTGCGCGCGATGCTGCGCCGCCTGGCCCAGATCCGCAACTGGAACGAACCCAAGCTGGTGAAGATGACGGCGCGCAACCAGGAGTTGTACCGCATCGACGTGCCCGCCGTGAACGGCAAGCCAGAGCGCACCGAATACGTGATCGAGGACAATTGGCCGGTGTGGAAGGCGGATTGGGAGAAAGCCAACCCGGTCATACCGGCGCCGGAAAAAATCCTCGTCGCCGGCAAGGATCGACTGCTCAGCTATACCGCGAAAGAAGCCGTCACCGAAGGCATGGCCACCGGCACCGTCGCCGACCTCGACGCGCTCTATGCCAAACTCGGCATCGACAAGGCCAGCCTGGTCGACCTGCAGCCCACCACCAACGACCGGGTCAGCCGCACCTTGGCGGGCTGGGCGCCGATCCTGGCCGCGCTGGCGGTGCTCTTCCTGATCCTGGAGTTCAAGATCCCGGGCGGACTGTTCATCACTCTCGCGGCGGTCGCCGGTGCAGCGTTCATCTTCTGCCAGTACTACCAGGACTTCGTCTCGGCGCTCGAGATCATCGCCATCCTGGCCGGAGTCGCGCTGATCATCGTCGACCTCTTCGTGCTGCCCACCGGCGGACTGTTGGCCGGGCTGGGTGCGATGCTCATGGTCGGCGGGCTGATCGCCTCGTTCATGCCCAACGTCGACAAATGGCAGTTCTCGTCCCCAGGCTGGGGCAATCTGCTCGGCCGGGCGCTGCTGCAATCCACCGTCGCGTTGGTCCTGATCGCGTTCGGTCTGGTCGCGTTCATCAGCGCTCTGCCGCGCATGCGCGCCGCGCGGCGGATGGCGGTGCAGACCGAGATCGGCGGCACCAGCGGCGGCACGATCGAGGCCGCCACCACGTCCCTGGTCGGCCGTCTCGCCACCGCGCGCAGCGACCTGATGCCGGGCGGTTTCGTGGTGGTGAACGACGGTCCGCAGGCCGGCAAGGAACTCAGCGCCACCGCCGCCAACGGCGAAGCAGTCAAGGCCGGCGCCACGGTCGAGATCGTGGCCATTTCCATGGGCGAGGTCGTGGTACGGCCCCAGGTGCGGGCATGAGATCTGCCGCTCCTCCGCTTGCGCCTGGGACCGCCAGGCTGGAGCCTGGCATGCCGTCCAATCCATCCGGCCGACCAGGAAACCCAGGTTTGACCCTGTCCCTGGTGATGCTGGCTTGTGGGTTCGCCTACGCCGCCGCTGGCGAGCCCGCCAAACCGACCGCCATCGCCACCCCGTTCACCGATCTGCTCGCCGCCGCCGGCCTGCTGCTGCTTGCCGGCGGCCTGGTGGTGGCTGAACTCCTGGTGGTCAGCATGGGCATGCTCGCCGTTCTTGCGTGCGTCGCTGCTTTCGCCGGTATTTGGCTGGCGTTCGGCGTCCATCCTGTGGCGGGCTGGATCAGCCTGGTGGTGGCGCCGATGATCGGCACCGTCGCCTTCCGCCTCGGCCTCGATCGCATGCGCCGCTCATCCCTGGTACCCCAGGCCGAGATCACTGCCGACGCCGGCTATCAGCACACCCTCGACCTCCTGGGCATCCATGTCGGCGCCGAAGGGGAACTGGTCACCGACGCCTATCCCAGCGGTCGCGCCCGCTTCACTACGGCGAAAGGTGCGGTCGAGGCCGACGTCCAGGTCGGTGGTGGCAGTCTGAAGCGCGGCGCCCGCATCCGGGTGACCGCCATTGACGGCGCCACCGCCCAGGTGATAGCGGTCACCGCGACAGCAGCTTCCCTCTCCTCTGACGCTTCAACCACCTCGCCCAGCCCAGTCCAACCCACCACATCCACATCGGGATCCTGAACCATGACCACTCTCACCTCCCTCACCTCCCTCACCCAAGCCTTGTTTGCTGGACCGGAAGCATCCGGGTTATCCAACTGGGAACTCATCGGCATTGGGATAGTTCTACTCATTGTCCTGTCATTGGGTTTCGTCTTTATGTCGGTCTTCGGCCTGTGGATCCAGGCCCTTACCTCGAATGCGCCGGTGGGGTGGTTCAACATTTTCATGATGCGCTTCCGCAAGGTGAACGCCCAGGTCATCGTCACCGCCCGCATCACCGCCAAGAAAGCCGGCATCGACGTCAGTTCCGACCGCCTTGAAGCCCACTACATGGCCGGCGGCCACGTCATGCGCGTGATCAGCGCCCTGATCGCCTCCAGCAAGGCCGGCATCGAGCTGTCGTTCGACCGCGCCTGCGCCATCGACCTCGCCGGCCGCGATGTCCTGGATGCAGTGCAGACCTCGGTGAATCCCAAGGTCATCGACGTGCCGAACGCCGCCAGCGGCGTCGCCACCATCGACGGCGTGGCCCAGAACGGCATCCAGCTCAAGGTCAAGGCGCGGGTCACCGTGCGCACCAACCTCGACCGCCTGGTTGGCGGCGCGGCGGAAAACACCATCGTCGCCCGCGTCGGCCAGGGCATCGTCAGCGCCATCGGCGCCGCCAAGAGCCACATGGAGGTCTTGGAAAATCCCAAGTTGATCTCGAAAATCGTGCTCGACAGCGGCCTTGATGCCTCGACCGCGTTCTCGATCCTGTCGATCGACATCGCCGACGTCATCGTGGGCGACAACATCGGCGCGCGCTTGCAGACCGATCAGGCCGAAGCGCAGAAGAAGATCGCCCAGGCCGAGGCCGAACAGCGCCGCGCCATGGCCGTCGCACGCGAACAGGAAATGATCGCCCTGGTCGCCGAGAACCGCGCCAAGGTGGTGGCCTCCGAAGCCGAGATCCCGCTCGCGATCGCCGACGCGTTCCGGAAAGGAAATCTCGGCATCATGGACTACTACTCGCTCAAGAACCTCCAGTCCGACACCGAGATGCGCACCGCCATCGCCGCGCCTCCCGGTTCCAACATCAAGCCGCAGGACAAGACCCCGGGATGACCCGCTTTCGTCACCCTGCCGCGCCCGGCGTCTTCGTCGCACCTGCAGCGTCCGGCATGCCCGCTGTCCCAGTCGCACCCACCTGACAGCAGGAAAGGCCCTAAACCATGGGATTCCTCGACGAACTGCTGAAGACGATCGAAGAGGCCGCGGACGAGGCCCAAGGCCGTCAGCGGCCCCGGCCGCAGCAGCCCGCCCCACGCCCGGCGCAGGCCCCGCCCCGGCAGGATCCCGTGCTGGTCAACGACCGCGATGACGACATCGACACCAACGAGGAGGATCAGCAGCGTCGGCAGCAGGCGGAAGCCGAACGCCAGCGCGCGTTCGCCGAACGTGCCCGCGCCGAGCACGCCGCCGAGGAGGCGCAGCAGCTGGCCCGGCGCAAGGTGCTTGAAGCAAGCCGCCGCGCCCAGACTGCCGCGCAGACCGTGCAACGGCGCGACGCCCAGGTCGCTCGCGCCGCGCCCCCGATCGGCGCCGTCCGCATCGGCACGCTGCTCAGGCAGCAACAGACCCTGCGCGAACTGGTGGTGCTGCGCGAAGTGCTCGACAAGCCGCTCGCCCTACGACGCGGGTTGCGTCGGCGCTGACGCGTCCCGTCGCGCACCAGCCCTTGCGTTTTGCCACTCCGGTCTTGCTGCCGGTGCTTCATGGCAAAGGATCCAAGGATCATGGCGCGCGCAGTCATTCCCATCCTCACCGCTGAAAAAGCGATCCATCACCTACGTGGTCAGCGAGTCATGCTGGATGAGGATCTGGCGCGGCTCTTCGGGGTCACGACCAAGGTTTTCAACCAGGCGGTAAAACGTAACGGCAAGCGTTTCCCCAAGGACTTCCGCTTCCAATTGACCCCTGAAGAAACTGGCCTCTTGAGGTCACAGATTGTGACCTCAAGTCCCCACGGTGGCCGCCGCTACCTGCCGTGGGCATTCACCCAAGAAGGTGTGGCGATGCTGTCTGGCGTGCTGAACAGCCCGCGCGCCATTGCCGCCAACGTCGCGATCATGCGCGCCTTCGTGAAGCTGCGTCAGGCCATTGCCGTCAATGCCGAACTGGCGAAGCGGCTGGCGGTGGTCGAGGCAAAACTGGATCAGCACCGGGCCGAGTTCGGCAAAACCGCATCCGAGACCGCACGTACACTTGCTGAGCACGATGAGCACATCCGCATCGTGTTCGAGACCATCCGCCGCCTGATGGTCGAGGACGACCCCAAGCCACCGGTCCGGGTCGGATTCAAACTGACGTAGGGGCCCGTCTACCCCGCCGCGAACTGCCTGAGAGAGCGCAAATCGGCGCCGTTCATCACCCGGATGTCGGCGATGCCGTGGCGGATCATCGCCAGGCGCTCCAGGCCCATGCCGAAAGCAAAGCCGCTCCACTGGGTCGGATCGATGCCGCCGGCCGCGAGCACGTCGGGATGGATGAGGCCGCAGCCCATGAGTTCCATCCAGCGGTGGTAGCGCACCGACGGATCGGCGCCGGGTGCGCGCACGTCAACATCGAAGCCCGGTTCGACGAAGGGATAGAACGCCGGACGCAGGCGAACCTCGACATCGTCGCGTTTCAGCGCCGCCCCGAGCATGGTGCGGATCGCGCCGACCAGATGCGCGACGGTGATCTCGCGGTCGACCACAAAGCCTTCGACCTGGGTGAAGGTGTTGTCGTGGGTGGCGTCGATGGCCTCATAGCGGAACACCTTGCCGACCACGACGTAGCGGAACGGCTGGTCTTTCGGGAGCTGACCTGAGCCAGCGAGCTGATAGATCCGGCTCTGCACCGAACTGGTGTGGGTGCGCAGCAGGCGGCTGTTCGCACCGTGCTGGGGATGGTCGAGCCAGAAGGTGTCCTGCGCATCGCGGGCGGGATGGTTCTCGGGGATGTTGAGGCGGGTGAAGTTGTAGTCGTCGAGTTCGATGTGCGGGCCGTCGATCACGGCGAAGCCCATGGAGCGGAAGACGTCTTCGATCTCGTGCGCCAGAACGCTGAGCGGATGCAGGCTACCCGGACGCTGGCGTGGTTTCGGCTCGGTGAGATCGATCGGCGCGTCGATCTCGACCGCGCTGACCCGCGTCTGGGCCGCCTGCAGCGCGGCCTCGATCGCGGCTTTGCTTGCGTTCAGCTTCGGCCCGAGCACGCGTTTATCCTCGGGCGGGGCGCTGCGGAAGGTATCCTGCAGGGCTTTCAACCGGCCCTGGCGGCCGAGGAAGGCAATGCGCACGGTTTCCACCGCAGCGGCATCAGCGGCGGCGGCGAAACCGGCCTCGGCCTCGGCGCGGGCGAGATCCAGATCGTCGGCAAGGGCCATGAAATCCTCCAACGGGCGGGCAACGGGCGGGCAACGGGCGGGCAACGGGCGGGCAACGGGCGGGGAAACTAGCGCCGGCCGCGTGTTCGGGAAGCGTGCCACCTCGCCGCCATTGCCCGACCGGCCACGGGACTAACGTCCCCCTCCTCATGGCGATCGACGTCTTCAAGGACATGAACCCGGAACAGCGCGAAGCGATCGCGCACCTCGACGGATCGCTGCTGGTAATCGCGGGCGCGGGCTCGGGCAAGACGCGCGTCATCACCCACCGCATCGCCCACATCATCCAGGCCAAGGCAGTGCGGCCCGACCGCATCCTCGCGATCACCTTCACCAACAAGGCCGCCGGCGAGATGAAGGAGCGCGTCCACCGCCTGATCGGCCTGCAGACGCCGTGGATCACCACTTTCCATTCCGCCGGACTGCGGTTCCTCAAGCAGGAATCCGAGCGCCTGGGCTTCGAACATCCCTTCACCGTCCTCGACCAGGATGACCAGGTCCGCATCTACCGCCGCATCATCAAGGAAAACGGCTGGGATCCCAAGATCGTCGACGCGAAGAAGGTCCAGTCGCGCATCAGCGCCTGGAAGAACGAACTCAAGGACATCGCCACCTACAATTCCGATGATGAAGAGGCGATGTGGGCCAAGCGCTGCTGGGAACATTACGCCCGCATCTGCCGCGCCGAATGCCAGCTCGACTTCGACGACCTGCTGGTCAAGCCGGTCGAGCTGATGGAGCGCGACAAGGATCTGCATGCGAAGTGGGTCGACCGTTTCCCCTATGTGCTGATCGACGAATTCCAGGACACCAACGCGGTGCAGTACCGGCTGGTCAAGCTGCTCGCGGTGCACCGCAACGTCTGCGCCACCGGGGACCCGGACCAGGCGATCTACGGCTGGCGCGGGGCGGATCTGGGCAACATCCTCACCTTTGAGCAGGATTTCCAGCCCTGCCGGCGCGTGCTGCTCGAGACCAACTATCGTTCGACCAAGATCATCCTGCGCGCGGCCCAGGGCGTGGTGTCCAACAACGAACGGCGAATGGACAAGACCATCCGCACCAACAACGCCGACGGCGAACGCATCCGCCTGCTCGCGGTCGATGACGAATCGGCCGAGGCCTTCGCCGTCGCCGCCGCGATCGATCGCATGCGCAACCTCGGCCGGCCGCTTAACCACATCGCGGTGTTCTACCGCATCAGCTCGCTCTCGCGTACGCTTGAGGACGCTCTGCGCCGACGCGACCTGCCGCACCGCATCATCGGCGGCCTGCGCTTCTATGACCGCGCCGAGATCAAGGACGTGCTGGCCTATCTGCGCCTGATGGTCAATCCCGCCGACCGCACCAGCCTGGCGCGCATCGCCAACGTGCCCCGGCGCGGCCTCGGCCCGGCCACGATCGAAAAGCTGTTCACCCTCGCCGACGATGAACAGGTTGGTCCGCTGGAAGTGCTGGAACGCGACGACCTGCTCGACCGCATCGCGGTCGGCCGCGCCAGCACCGGCTTCCGCGATTTCGCCCGCATCTGGCGCATGCTGCGCGTGGTGCCCAAGGGCGACCCGGTCGCCTGCGTCCGCGCGGTGCTCGGCTTCACCAACATCGAAGAGCACTACCAGCGCGACGACAACGAGGATGAATCGGCGGAGGCCTTGCCCGGAGCGAAGCGCAAGGCCGGCGAGGCGGCGGAAAGCGGCACCGAAAAGGTCGCCAACGTGCGCGAAATGGGCAACGCCGCCGCCGGCTACCGCGAGGCGCACCCCGACGGTGGCCTGAACGGCTTCCTCGAACACGTCGCCCTGGTGACCAGCGTCGACCAGGACGACGACACCGCCGACCAGGTCCGCCTGATGACCCTGCACGCCGCCAAAGGCCTGGAATTCCCCGTCGTCTTCATCGTCGCCTGCGAACAGGGCATCTTCCCGCTCATGCGCGGCGGCCAGATCGCCGACCTGGAAGAGGAGCGCCGGCTGATGTACGTCGGCATCACCCGCGCGATGGAGGAACTGTATCTCAGCCGCGCGCGCCAGCGCCGCCAGTGGGGCGAGACCAACCAGACCGAGGACAGCCAGTTCCTGATCGAGATCCCCGCCGACTGCTTCACCGACAAGGACGCCAGCACCAACCGTCCGCCACCGCCACCCAAACGCTGGCAGCGCGGCAGCCAGGGCCGCGGCGCCTATGTGCGCGATGCCGTGCCCGCCGGCCGCCAGCGCGGCGGCGATCCGCGCAGCGACTTGCGCGAACCGGTGGGCGATGATCCGCCCGATGCCCAGCACGATCCCGACGACGAACCGGTGATCTTCACCGATGATCCTTTCCGCCCCGGCGACCGCATCGTCCACGATATGTTCGGCCAGGGCCGCATCGAACGCCTGACCGGATCATCCGGCAACCGCACCCTGGTCGTGCGCTTCGAACGGCACGGGCGCAAGGAATTGGCGTGGGCGTTTGCGAAGGACAAGATCCTGATGCGGTGATGGCTTGGGTTCCAGGAATTGGTCAGATCCGGAAAATGTCCAATTCCAGATCATTGATGACGCGAAAATGCTTGGCGTTCCCCGTGCTGAGCACGATTCCACGTTCGACCGCCGTCGCCGCGATCAGGGCATCGGCCATGGTCATGCCGTCCTTGATCGCGTGTTCCTCCAGGTAGATGGCCGCGCGGTGGCCGATGTTCTCGCTCAGGGGCAGCACGGGAATGCCCAGGTCGGTCAGGAACGCGGCGATCACCGTGAGTTCCTTTTTGTCGCGCGCTCCTTGCACCAGTTCCATGTAGGTGATCACGCTGATGGTCGGGGTCGCGTCGCTCTCGATCGCCCGGGCCGCCTTGGCGACCCCCCGGAAACACCAGATCAAGACATCAGTGTCAAAGAGCATGCCCGCGTCCCCGGCGCAGGGCGCGGACCTGGGCCGGGACATCGGCAGCATCGGCACGATCCGCCCACATGCCGAAGGCGGGATGATCGCTGACGCTGCGCCGGGCTTTTCCGGACTTCCCGCCGATCTTGCTGCCGCCGGCCGCGACCAGGATGGCCCGTTCCTTGCCGCGATGGAGGATGGTCACCTGCCCCTGGCGATCGAGGGCGCGCAGCACTTCCGGCATGCGGCGGCGGAGATCGAGGATGGTGGCCTGCATGACAGTGCTCCGGTGTACACTCGGAGTGTGCAGTTCAGCGATTCCCGGGCAAGGTCGGGTCGAACCGGGCCAGGTAAAAATCAGCCTAAAATTCGCAAACGAGCCTCGCATTTTTCAGCAAGTTGGCACGGGTAATAGGGTTGGTGAATTTCCCGCGGGCACCAATCGGGTGAGGAGATCGGATCGGCCTTCCCCGCCTTGAACGCGGGCCACACCGATCATCGTCCAGACCGATGCGCCAAAAAATCCAGCAAAAATCGCAAGTGCGCCCCAGATGCAAGGCGGGAGGAAGGAGTTGGGCAGCGCCGCGTCGGGACGGGTGAGGCCATACGGCTTCCTGGCCCAGAAGGAAGACCTGACGTCAACCCTCGTTCGGTGGCGGCGACAATCACCCGTCCTGACAATGACAACTGACGACCAACGCAGCAGGTGGGGTGCAATTGCGATTTTTAGAGTCAGCGCGCCTCGACCACCAGATCGTCGAACAGGATCGGCTTGCCACCGACCGGGATGCCCCAGGCGACGGCGCGGCCGGCGGGCAGGGGTTTGTCGAGGGTGGCGGTGATGGTCGCGGTGGCAGGTTCGGGCTGGCCGTCGGCCCAGACTTTTCCCTCGACGGTGACGCCGCCATTGGAAATGGAACGGGTGGTGATGGCGAAGCGGGTCCAGGTCGCCGTGGCCCAGGTGGGGTAGGGGACGGTGGCGAGCACGGTGTCGCCCTGGGCGATTTCGACCGCGTCCTTGGCGGTCGCCAGGCGCACGGTGGCGCCGCTGACGCCGTTGAGGCCGATCCCGAACGTCGGCGACTGGCGGCCTTTCTTCTCGGCCTTGATCTTCAACCGTGCGGTGGCGGCGTCCTTGCGCTGCGGTCCGAAAAGCACGCTGTAGGTGTCGAGCGGGGTCGGCGTCAATGCCAAGGCCTTGCCGGCGCCGTCCGCGACCAGGGTGTACTCGCCGCTGCACATGAGGTCGTCGGGCACGGCCTCGAGCTTGTCGAAGTTCTCGGCATAGAGCGGTGCGGCGTCACCGGCGCGGAGGCCGCAGACCGACAGTGCGGCGCAGCAGGCGAGGGTGAGGATGGGAAGAGATGGGCGCATGGGAGATTCCTCAAAGATAGGAGGGATGTGGAAGGAAGCGGGAGGAGATAGCCACAAAGAGCACAAAGGTCACAAAGGGGGGGAAAAGAAACAGGCGCAGTGAACGCAGGACAGGGAGATGGCAACCGAATGGGGAGCGGTATGAATGCCGTCATCCACAACCCTTTGTGAACTTTGTGCCCTTTGTGGCCAATCCATCTCCCGCGGATTCATAGCCGGATCCAGCGTTTGGACTTCAGCTCCGGTCGCGGCAGGGTGCCCGGCGAAACCGATCGCACCGGGATGCGCAGCGACAGCGCGGCGCGCAGTTCCTCGTGCAGGCGCTGGGCGAGCTGGTCGCCGTCGGCGCCCGGCTGCGGTTCAGATTCGACGGTGAGTTCGAGCATGCCGCGCTCGCTGGCGAGCAGGCAGCGGAACTCGGCGAGTTCACCGAATCGCCGCGCCACCGATTCGATAGCGGCGGGCCAAACGTTGATGCCGCGAATCACCACCATGTCGTCGCTGCGGCCAAGAATGCCGCCGTCGAGCGCAAGATGCGCCACGCCCTCCGGCGGTTCAGTGGCCGCGCGCACCAGATCACCGGTGCGGTAGCGCAAGAGCGGCGAGCCGAGACGGCCGAGGTTGGTGAGCACCAGTTCGCCAATCGCGCCGGCTGGCACCGGCGCCAGGGTCGCGGGATCGATGATTTCGGCGATGTAGGACGTTTCCAGGATGTGGAGGAATCGTGGATGTTCCACGTTCTGCCACGACACCGGGCCGATCTCGGTCATGCCGTGGTGGTCGACGACCACCGCGCCTGGCCAAAGACGGTTCAGGATGGCGCGGGTCTCGGGAATGCTTCCGCCGGGTTCACCGGCGACAAACAGGCGGCGCAGGGTCGGCACCGCGATGCCCTCGGCCTGCGCCGTCTCGCCCAGTCGAATTGCATAGGTCGGGGTTGCGAGCAGCACCGTGACGCCGGCATCGCGCATGAGTTCCAACCGGGCGCGGGAACTCAGGCCACCGCCGGGCAGACAGCAACAGCCCAGGCGAGCGGCGGCTTCGAAGGCGGTCCAGAAGCCGAGGAAAGGCCCGAACGAAAATGCTGCGAAAACCCGGTCATTCCGGCCGATTCCCACAAAGTGCAGGAAGCGCACCCAGTTGCCGAGCATCCATTCCCAACTGGAGGCGGTGTCGAGCCAGCGCAGTGGCACCCCGGTCGAACCGCTGGTCTGGCAAAAGCGCGAGTAGCGGCCGAGGTCGTAGGTGAGGTTGCTGCCGAACGGAGGATGGGCGCGTTGATCCGCAACCAGTTCCGCCTTGGTGGTGAATGGGAAACGTGCGTGGAAAACAGCACGATCGCAGGTCGCGGTCGTCAATCCGGCCTGGCACAGCTTCGTCGTCCAGAATGGATTCGCGCCGTCGATTTCGCGCAACAACGCTGCAAGCAGGCGATCCTGCTCCTCACGTATCAATTCGCGGGTTTCCACGCTGCGCGGCATGGCTCAGCGCGTCGACGCAACGCTGGATACTGGTGCTTCGGGCGCCTTCACGACCTCGGCTGGCTTCTTGGGCGGTGGATTTGCGGGCTTGTAGAGCGACACCAGCGAGGCACCGGCAATGGCGAGCAGGATACCGAGCACGAACTGCCAGCGGATCGCGCCGAGTCCCTCGGCGGGCGGATGCAGGATAATCGCGGTCACCGCGTTGATGATCGGTGCCCCGGCGAAGACGATAGTCATCACCACCACCGGGTTGCCTTTCGCTCCGAAGGCGAGCAGCACGCCAAGGGCGCCGATCGCGCCCACGATGCCAGCCGCCAGCGACCACCACAGGCCCTTGCCGGGATAGCTCCAGTCTGCTCCGTTCATCCACAGGATGGCGAGCGGCGCGAGCACGGCGGTGAGAAAGTAGGCTACGCCGACGATGAGGAACGCTTTGATGCGGCCGTTCGCGGGATCGGCCATGCCGAGCTGGCCGGTGTGAAGAAGGATGCCGTAGACACCCCACGACACCACGGTGGTGAGGGTGAAGACGATCCAGAGGGCGGGATTGGTGAGGGCGGAGGGCATGGGGTCCTTTTAGGCTTCGATCAAAAGGGGAAATCGTCGTTACGTGATACACGCTCGACTTCCCTGTCCTTTGAAAACAGGGCGAAAACATCAGACATAATCCGATTGACCGAAGCCACTCGGTCAACCGCAATCACCTTCGTGAGTTTTCTCCAACTCCAGACCTTATCTTCGGTCACCGAGGACATGACAGCATAGTCGTGCACATTTCCCGCCTCATCTGGACGGCAATACACGGTGAGTCCAAGGGGAATCGCCAGGCCCTTGACCTCAATCCACCAACCCCAGTCCTCATTGCAAAACCAGGGGATGTCGTGGTCTGCTTCTCTCAGGTTGTCCTGAAGGTACTGGCAGATCGCCCGTCCATACATCCCGGGATTGACCAGTTCCTCGTCCTCTCCAGGCATCTTGTGAAATTTCCTGGTATGGATGGCAACGCAGATGCCAGGGATCATGGGATGACCAGTCCGTCGCATCGGCCCACGTCGGCACCACCACGTAGCGCCGGCTTCAGCCGGCATGGACGGTGGGCTTCAGCCCACCGATCGCTGGTGCAAACTTGTGGCGACTGAAGTCGACACTCCGAGCCGGCTGAAGCCGGCGCTACGGAAGGCAGATCCGGGGAAATCACCGCTTCAACCTGCCACCGTCAACTGCTCCGCCCACGCCGGCAACGGCTGCGAGCGGATCTGCCCATCGACGCGCCCAACCGGGACGACGACCAGGCGGCCGGTGGCGAGGGGCGGTTGGCTTTCCTCGCCGGGACGGGTGAACGTGAAGCCGTAGGTGATCGCGCGCTCTTTCTTCTCCAACACGCTCAAGGTCACCGCCACCTCGTCATCGTAGCGCAGCGGGCGGCGGTAGTCGCACTCGGCGTGCACGCGCGGCCAGCCGATCACGCCCTCGGGCGCGTCTTCGCCGGGATGGACGCTGGCGCCGAGCGAACGCACGAAGGCGTGCTCGCAGGCCTCCATGTAGCGGAAGAAGACCGAGAAATGCACGATCCCGGCCATGTCCGTTTCGTGGAACTCGACCCGGCGCAGGTGGGTGAAGGTGGCGGGCATGGGCGGGGTCAGGCCTTCGCCGCCGCGCGCTGCGGGAAGTACGGCGTGCCGAAGTCGAGCAGGGGCGGGATCTTGGCGAATTCGCCAAATGCGGCGAAGAGCTTGGTGAAATCCTTGTCGACCGCGCCGATGATGCAGTCGGTGAGATCGGCTTTCAGTTCCGGGTACTTGCGGATGAAGCTGCCGTAGTTGGTCGACGGGTCGTAGAAGGCGTAGACCAGCCGGCGCATGTTCTCGACCCCGTTGCAGTACTGCTTGCCGTAGCCGGCGAAGGCGGCGGCCGAGGTGTCGCCCTTGACCAGCGCCGCGTGGACGGCGTCGGCGGCGAGTTCACCGCTGCGCAGCGCGAAGAACGCGCCGGACGAGAATACCGGATCGAGGAAGTTGAAAGCGTCACCGGCCAGCACCAGGCCGTCCGTGGCACAGTGCTGAGAACGGTAGCTGTATTCATTGGTAATCTGCACGTCTTCGATCTGCTTCGCCGGAGCAAGGTGCTCGACCAGCCACTTGTTCTCGCGCACTTCGCGGTGGTAGATCTCGGACAGGTCCTGGGTGTCGCGGAAGAGGTATTCCTTCTTCGCGACCACGCCGACGCTCATCACGTCGTCGTGCAGCGGGATGTACCAAAACCAGCCCTTGTCAGGAATATAGCAGACCGTGGTGGCCCCCCCGGCCCGGCCGGCATCGCGGGTGGCGCCCTTCCAATAGGTCCAGATCGCGAAGCGGTCGAGCGGCACGTCGGGCCGGCGCCAGTTGAACTGGTTGACGGATAGGCAGTCGCGGCCCGAGGCGTCGAGTACGATGGGTGCGCGCAACTCGAATTCTTTGCCGGCAGCGTCGGTGCCGGCGACGCCGACCACGCGGCCATCTTCAAGGACCAGGCGCTTGGCCTGGTAGCCATGGCGGATCTCGGCGCCTTTTTCGCGGGCGTTGTCGCGCAGCATCGCGTCGAATTCGCTGCGTCGGACCTGCCAGGTCTGAGTCGCGGGATGATCGAAGTGGCTGTCGAAGAAGAACGGCTGCGACTGCTTGCCGTCGGTGCTGACGAAGCAGATCGAGTACTTCTTGGTAAAATGGCTGGCCCGCATCTTGTCGAGCATGCCGATGCGTTCGAGGGTGAAATACGTGTACGGGATCAGCGATTCGCCGATGTGGTAGCGCGGGAAGGCGGACTTGTCGAGCACCGTGACCTTATGCCCGTGCTGGGCGAGCACGGTGGCGGCGGTGGTGCCGGCGGGGCCGGCTCCGACGACGATGACTTCGGGAGTGCTCATGGCTGGGTCTCCGGTTGGGTTGGGGTTTGGGGAAGATGCGAAAGATGAGGGAAGAGAGCTGCCGGCGGCAGGATCTCGACCACCTCGGCTAATGGATGACCGTCTGCCAGCGCGATGGTGTTGCAACGGCCGTACAGGGTCGGCTGTTCAGTCGGTAAGATCGCGAACAGCCGAGCCAGAACGCGGTCGGTTTCGACGCGGAAGAATGCCGACGGCTGGCTGAAATGCGGCACCTGGTAGTGCGCCAGGATGCCACCGAACGGCTTGCAGCCGTGCAGGATCTCCTCCTGGGCCGGGGCGGGCAGGCGGTCGAGGTGGATGCGGATCGCGCCGTATTCCACCGGACGGTCGCCGCTGTCGAGCAGCATCACCTGGCGGCGGTAGTCGGGATGGTGGTGGATCGAATCGAGCACGACGATGTGCAGCGGACAGCCGTGGAACGCGATGAGGTTGGGCGTCATGTCGCGCTGATTGACGAGCAGGGTGCGGTACGGCTCGGGCATCGCCGAGCCATCGATCACTGCCGGGATGGATGACGGCGTGCCGGCCCCGGCTTCAGCCAACGGCGCGAAGCGAGGGTCGCGGGTGGCGACCTGGGCCAGCTGGGCCCGACGGCGGATGGTCGCCGTGGTCATGTCAGGCGGCCTTTGGCTGGAGCTCAAGTTCACGCATATCTGGCCCCAGCGTGCTTGGGAAGGAAGAACGCGTGCAGCAGGCGGTCGACTTCGAGCAGCGCGCCGCGGGTCAGGGTCAGGCGGGCGCCGTCGATCTCGGCCAGTTTCTGGCTGACCAGGTCATCGAGCTGCGGCTTGAAGCGCACCAACGGATCAGTGCCGAACTTCTTGGTGAAATAAGAGGTGTCGAGGTGGCCGAGCTTCATCTGCAGGATGAACTCGCGGATCAAGCGTTCATCGTTGTCCGGGGTCAGCGCCCGGTGGATGGGCAGCTCGCCCTTCTTCACCCGGTCGACGTAGGGCGCGAAGTCGTGCTCGTTCTGGTAATGGACCCCATTCAAGTGCCCGAACGAAGCCACGCCGAGGCTGAGCAGATCGGCGCCGGCCCACAGGCTGTCGCGGTAGACGAAGCTGGTCTTGCTCGGATTGCGCACGGCGGTGTAGGCGCTTTTCACTGCGTAGCCGGCGGCTTCGAGCGCGGCGAAGGCCTCGGCCACCCAGCGTCGCTTGGTCTGCCAGTCGGCGACCGGGGCGGTGATCTTGCCCTCGGCTTTCATCTGCTTGTAGATCGTCGTATTGTACGGGACCTCCATCTGGTAGATGGTCACCGAATCCGGCGCCATCGCGATGGTCTTGACGATATTGGCGCGCCAGTTGTCTTCCGTTTCGTTCATCATCCCGGCGATGAGGTCGATGTTCACCTGCGGAAATTCGCACGAGCGGGCGTAGTCGTAGGCGCGCTGGATCTGGGCCGACAGATGCGCGCGGCCGTTGCTTTCCAGGATGTGGTCGTCGAAGTTCTCGACCCCAAGGCTCAGGCGCGTGACGCCGATATCGCGGATGGTGCGGATCTTGCGGTCGGTGAGCGTCCCTGGCTCGCACTCGAAGGTGACCTCTTCGGCGCCTTCCCACGACACCTCGCGCTTCATGCCATCAGTCAGCGCGACGAGCTGTTCCGGCGAGAGGAACGACGGGGTGCCGCCGCCGAAATAGACGAACTGGGCTTTGCGGCCGACGATCGCGGGCTGCTTGGCATAGAGCGCAAGTTCGGCCAGGGCGGCGTCGAGATAGCCTTGGATCTCGTCGTTCTTCTTGTCGGTGTAGACCCGGAAATAGCAGAAATGGCAGCGCTTGCGGCAGAACGGGATGTGCAGGTACACCCCGAGCGGATTGCCGGGCCGGGGCGGCTTGGCGATCGCGGCGTGGGCTTCGTTGACGCGGGCTGTGTCCCAGTACGCGTACGGCGGGTAGTTGGAAACGAAGTAGTTGCCGACCGTGGTCTGCTCGGCGCTGTCTCCGCCCGCACTGTCTCCGCCTGCACCGGTGGCAGCAGCGAGATCCGTGGAAGCCTGGGGCTCGGTGGTCATGGCTGCCGTCCTGTCTATTGGTGGCGGTGGGGCACCGCCGGGGAATTCGAACTCAGGCGGCGTGGAGCGCCGCGCGATACAGCGCGAGGAAGGCCTCGCGATCGACCGGCCGCGGATTGAACCGGCCGGTCCATTGAGTGGTGGCCGATTCCACCAGGGCGGGAAGGTCGGCCTCCGCGACGCCACAATCGGCCAAGCCGGAGGGCAGTCCGGCGAGACGGGCAAGCCCTTCGACCCGACTGATGAGCGCATCGACGGCGGCGACCGTAGTCCCGCCTGGGTTGAGTCCAGCCTGCACCGCCAGCGCGGCATAGATCTCGGCCGTGGCTGGATCACCGGCGTTGAAGCGCAGGACGCTCGGCAGCATCATCCCCACCGCCTGGCCGTGCAGGATGCCGTGGCGGATGGTGAGCGGATTTGCGCAGGCGTGGGTGGCACCCAGCATGCTGTGCTCGATCGCGACGCCGGCCCAGGCCGCGCCGACCTGGATCGCCTGACGGGCGTCGAGGTCGGACGGGGTTTCCAGCACGCGGGGCAGGTTGGCCTGGATGAGGGCGAAGGCCTCGCGGGCGAACAGCGACGACACCGGCGTGCGCTTGGTGGTGACCGCCGTTTCCAGCGCATGCACCAGGGCATCGAAGCCGGTCAAGGCGGCGACCCGGCGCGGCTGGGTCAGGGTCAACTCGGGATCAAGCAGCGCGATGCGGGCGAGCGCCTTGGGATCGCCGCAGGCCATCTTCTGGTGGCTCTCTTCATCGACGATGAGTGCGAACGACTGGCATTCGCTGCCGGTGCCGGCGGTGGTCGGCACCGCGATGAGTGGCAGGAACGGCTTGCTGGCCGCCCCGGTGTGCCAGTAGTCGCGCATCTTGCCGCCATTCGAATACAGGAAATTGCAGCCCTTGGCGGTATCGAGCGAACTGCCGCCACCGGCGGCGACGATGGCGTCGGGGCCGAAGGCGCGCGCGGCGATCAGGCAGGCGTCGACCTCGCGGGTGCCGGGATTCTCGCGCACGCGGTCGAAGACCTCCACGGCGATCTCAGCCGCTTGCAGGTTGGCGACCAGCCGGGCCGCATGGCCGGCGCTGACGATGCCGGGATCGGTGACCAGCAGGACGCGGCTGGCGCCGAGTTCACGCGCCAGCGCGCCCAATCGCGCGGCCACCCCGGGGCCAGAGATGATCCGAGGCCGGGCGGCGAAGTCGAACGCGCTGACCACCCCGGCAGTCACGCTGCCGCCTCAGCCAGCGACCTGCACGGCGCGGCGGCGATAGAGGAACTCGAAGAGGTTGCCTTCATGGGGCTGATCCCAGTGGACGTGACTGGTCGGCATCGCGCCGAGATTCAAACGATGGATGAGCGGCGAGGCCAGCAACGCGCGGCGCCAGGCGGGATCGTCACCGATGGCCGAGACCACCAGCGAAGGCCCGATGAGGTCGAGCATGCGGCTCTGCGGCACCTCCACCACAGACGTATACGGGAAGAGGAACTCGCGGTTGGCGAGTGGATGGTCGAAGCTTCCACAAGCGACCACGGTGGGCAGCAGGTAGGTGCGGCCGTCGTGGACGACCAGGCGCGGACCGGCGCGCAGCTTGGCGCTGTGGTCGACCGCGCCGGGTTCCTTGAGCCCCTGATCGATGCTGGCCGAGATCGATTCCGCCATCGCCGGGTTGGCGAAGCCGGCGAGACCGGCGCCGGCATCGTCGGCCGAGCGCGGAACGATCGTCGCCAGACGTTCGGCCAGGGCAGCGGCGATGGCAGCGCCGTTGCGCGGGACCACGATCGCCGAGGCGTTGACGCACGAGCGTCCGCCATTGGCGGCGACGGAATCCGCCAGGACGGGGATCAGTTCCTGCCAACGGTCGATGTGCGTCTCGCCAATAAGCACCTTGCTGTAGCCGGGGCCGTGGACTTCCACGCGCGGATCGCTGGCCCAGCGCTTGGTGATGCTGGCGTCGCCGAACAGCAGCGAGCGACCGCAGCCGGCGAGCACGGTGTGGGCGCCGTCGTGGCCGGTCGGGTAATAGCCGAACGCCTTGGCCGGGACGCCTCCCGCGATCAGCGCCTGGATGATGCGCCAGGGTGTCCACGGATCGTCGCGACCGGGCTTCAGGATCACCGGCACCTTGAGGGCGAGCGCGGGGATCCACAGGGAATTCACGCCAGGCGAGTTCGACGGCAGCACCACGCCCAGGGCGTCGGCGGTGCGGTAATAGCTGACCGGCACGCCGGACTGGGTGCCCAGGCCGGCATCGATCACGGCGGGATCCAACCCGCGCGTCAAGCCGCGCAGGATCTCGTCCATGTTGTTCAGGACATAGGCGATCTTGCCCATGTTGTTGCGCACCAAGGCGTGCGGCAGACCGGTGCTGGCCGAGGCCTGACGCACGTAGTCCTCGGGCGCTTGCTGGTCGCCGGCGTCGCCCACCGGCAGGGTGCCGTGCTGGTAGAGTTCACCCGCCTTGCGGCACATGGCGAACAACTGCGCCGTCGGGATGTCCTGCAGGGCCGCGACGGCGCCCGACAGATTGAGCAGATCGCGGCGGATCAGGCCGGAGTTGACCTGGCTGACTACGGCCCCGGCCGTGGTCGCGGTGTCCTGGCTGCGGTAAGCAGTGCCGAAGCGCAGGGCGGGGATGTGAATGCGGGGCCCCTCTGGGGTGTCGTGTGTAGCCATGATTCAGTACACGCCTTCGATGATCTTGCCGCTCTGGGCCCCGAACGGCCGCACGTCGGCGACACCATCCCAGGGATAACAGACGTAGGGTTCGCGGCGCTGGGCCTCGTCGCGCTCCAACAGACGCGGCATGAAGAACTCCTTGGTGAAGGTCGACAGCTCGACCCGGCCCCAACCCCCGACGGCGACGTCCTTGGTCGAATCAGCGGGGTCGACCACGCGCAGCACGGCGCGCGGTTGCGGCGCGTGGTAGACCACGCTCCAGCCGCCCTTGGCCGAGACTGGCTCGCTACAGGCCAGACCCATCAGGGTGTTGCCATAGGTCGGCACGAACTGGGCTTTGCCTTCCAGCACTTCCTCGGCCAGGAAGCGCACCACTTGCGGCGTCATTGAGGTGCCGCCGCAGAACACGCCCTTGATGCCGAGGCCGACCAGCGAGGTGCGCTCGGCCATGGCTTCCAGGATCTTCGGGGTGGTGAACAGGCAGTTGATGCCCTGGCGGTGGCGCAGGATGGTGATCGCCTGGTCGACGACGTGCTCTTTGTAGGCCTCGGCCTGGGCGTAGTCGCCCTTGCCGATGCAGCGCTTCACCCAGCGCGGGTCGAGGTCGAGGTGATAGCAGCAGCCGCCGCGCACGTTGGCGAGGTGCTCGATCGCCAGGCGCAGCCGGCGCGGGCCGGTCGGACCGGCCATCAGCCAGTCGGAACCCTTGGGGAAGTACTTCTCTTCGATGGTGTTCGAGAATTCCGAGTAGTCGTGGTCGTGGTCGGTCCACGAGATGCGCTGCTTCGGCATGCCGGTGGTACCACCGGTCTCGAAGATCTTGAACGGCTTGCCGGCGTAGGCCTTGGGCACCCAGCGCTTGGGCTGTTCGTCGCGCAGCCATTCGTCGTTGAAGTTGGGGAAGCGCAGGATGTCGGCGAAGCCTTTGACCTCCTTCGCCGGATCCCAGCCCGCCTGCTTGGCCCAGTCGAGCCAGAACGGGCTGCCGGTCGCCGGCGAGAAGTGCCACTTCACGATCGCGCGCACGTGCGCGTCGAGCTTATTCTTCGCCTCGGCGACGGCGTCGGCCTTTGCTGAAGATTTTGCGGCGGAGGACTTGGCGGTTTTGGCGGACGAGGTCATGGGGTGACAGCTCCGGTGTTGGCGTTCTTGGGGGGGAAGTACTTGTCGATGATTGCCTGCGGCGGCGGCCGGCTGATCAGCGACCCGACGACCATCAGGACGGCTCCGATGAGGACCATCGGCATGACCGGCAGGAAGCCATAGATGGTCACCCCGCCACGGCCGCGCAGGAATAGTTCACCCAGGTCAGCGAAGATCGGCACATAGGGCACGCCGGGCTTGAGGGTCTTGATCAGCGGTTCGCTGTAGTTGTGCAGCCACCACACCCCGATCATCGCGATCACTACCCAGATCACCGCGAGCCAGGCGCCAAGGGCGGTCGATCGCTTCCAGAACATCGCGCCGAGCATGACCGGCGCGAGCGCGGCGAAGCCCGAGAACGCGAAGCGGATGGCGAGTTCGAAGATGCCTTCCTGCTTCTTGAGGGCGACCGCGATGAGGTAGGCGACGAGGCAGATGACCACGATGAAGATGCGGCCGGTCCAGATCTGGACCTTGTCGCCAAAGCGCTTCTGGCCGCCGTAGTGCGCGAATATGTCCTGGGTGAACATGGTGGTCAGGGCCATGATCTGGCTGTCCGACGCCATGACGCAGGCCATGATGCCGGCCCCGAGGATGCCGGCCATCCACACGCTGGTGTACTTGGTGAGCAGGTCGGGAATGACGTCGTTGGTCTCGCCCGGCTTCAATCCGGGCAGCAGGTCGGCCGAGATCAGGCCAAGGTAGACGCAGGGCAGCCAGATCGCGGCGATGCAGAGCGGGTAGAAGATCACGGTCTTCTTGAAGTGGCTGACCTTTTCCGCGGTGAAGCACATGATCGCGATATGCGGGAACATGATCGCCGACAACGGGATGAACATGTAGCTGAAGAACTCGGCCTGAGGGATGCGATCGCGCGCGAGCAGTGGGGCGAGGGTCTTGTTGTTGGCGATGCGTTCCATCACCACGTCGAAGCCGCCGATGTTGTGGCTGAGGATGATCACCGCGACGGCGCCCATGCCGAGGAACAGCACGGTCTGGAAGGTGTTCACCCAGGCCGTGCCACGCATGCCGCCGAAGAACACGTAGCTCATCACGACCAGGGCGACCAGGGCGCCGCCGAGTTCATAGGGGATCCAGTGCTGGTGCTCCTGCACGGCCTTGCCGTTCCGCATGACCTCGACCAGGACCGCCTTGCCGTCAGCCCCGGTGACCACGCTGATCGATTCCATCACCTCGCCGCCACCCATCACCCCGATGATGATGTAGGGCACGAGCATGACCGCGGTGACCAGGAAGATCAGGGTGCCCAGCGACGACGAACCCCAGCGGTCGCGGAAGTAGCTGACCTGGGTCATGTGGCCGAACTTCTTGCCCAGGCTCCAGAGCCGGGTGCCGATGAAAAATATCGTCAGCGGGATGACGATGGCCGAGGCCGAGGCCATCAGGCCGAACACGCCGATGCCGCGTGAATAGGTCAGTCCCGAGCTGCCGAGGATGGCGAACGCGGTCATGTTGGTACCGAACAGCGAGAGCAGGAAGACCCACTGCCCGAGCGACCGGCTGGCGACGAAGTAGTCCTCGCTCGAATTCTTGCCCTTGCGGAAGGCGAAGACGCCGATGTAGAGGACGATGGCAAGATAGATGAAGACGACGATCGCGGGAATCACTTGCCGGCTCCTTTGTTTTTAGCGGCGGCGGCAGCTTCTTTTGCTTCGTCTTCATCGAGGTGCTTCGGCCACATCGTCTTGACCAGCAGCAGCATGGTCAGCGAGGCCGCCACAGCGTAGCAGGCGTGATAGAACAGGCCGATCGGAATCAGGCCGCCGACCAGGGACCGGTCAGGCCAGTTCCAGAAATCCTGGTGCAAGGCGATCAGCAGCACCACCCAGGCGGTGACGAGGTATTTCACTTGGAACCTTCAGCCGCGACGGCGTACAGATGGGTGTTGGTGGTGACGAACAACGTCCGATTGGCGTAGATCGGCGAGGCGATGACCGAGGCAGGCAGGGCGGTGACGCCCAGGACCTGCTTGGTCTTGCCCAGGGCGAGGCAGGTGAAGTTGCCTTTTTCGTCGCCGATGAAGACCTTGCCATCCAACGCATAGGTCGAGGACCAGACTTTTTCCTTGAGATCGTGGGTCCAATACGCCTTGCCGGTCAGGGCGTCGACGCAATGGACGGTGCCGGAGAAGTCGGCGACATAGATCAGGTCATCGACGATCGACATGGTCGAGATCGAACGACGGATGGCGTCGTACGACCACACCTTGCCGCTGGTGGTGATGTCGCCGGTCTTGGTCGGATCGATGCAGTGCAGGAGGCCAAGGCCTTCGCCATGTTCGGGATCCTGCCCGACCTGGGCGTAGACCTTGCCCTTGTACAGCACCGGGCTGGCGATGAGTTCGCTGACGCCGTCATAGGCGGGATACTTGATCGCCTTGCCGTTGCGGCTCTTGCGGTCGGCGGGATTGCAATCGTACCACCAGATCTTTTTCAGGGTGTCGACGTCACCGATCTTCGTCGGGACGGGCTCGATGCCATAGCACCAGCCGTCGCCGCCACCGTAGACGAGCTGGTTCTTGCCGTCGAAGCTGCCGTAGGACAGCGACGACCAGAGCCCATGCAGGATGCGCGGGCCCTGCTGCAGATCGTCCTCGGCGATGAACTTGCCGGTCTTCTTGTCCAGGGCGATGAGCGATGGCGCCTTGGGCGCGGGCACGTTGACGTGGGACCAGTCCTGGCCGTTGGAGGTCACGACGTAGATGGTGTCACCAATGATGAGCGGAGACGAGTTCGCCGCGTTGTGATGGAAGACGCCGAGTTCTTCCATCATGTCAAAGCGCCAGACGATGTCGGCATCGGTCGGGCCGGTCGGGATCGGGCTCGCGTTGGCGCCAACGCCACCAAGGTACTTGGCCTCGTCCTGGAAACCCTCGTTGCCGCCGGCCAGACCCTTGACGGTCAGGCAGAGCACCTCGCAGCGCGGGGTGACGACGTAGACGTAGTTGCCCTCGACCGTGGGCGAGCAGGTCATGCCGACGAATTCCCAGTCGTTGACCTTGCCGCTTTCGAGTTTCGGGGTCGCGAGCTGCCACAGCAGCTTGCCGGTCTTCTCGTCCAGGCAGTAGAGGCAGTTCTTGTCGCCCTTGAACTTGGGATCGCGCGGGGCCTCGTTGTTGGTGCCGACGAAGATCCGCCCACCAGAGACGGTCGGGGTGCCAAAGGACTGGGATCCCAGCTTGGCGACCCAGCGCAGGCCCTTGGTGGTGGCGGGATCGATGTCCTCTTTGCCGGGAAATGGCTTGCCCGGCTCGAAGGTCGCCGGCACGCCCTTGGCACCGGGGTGGTACATGTTGCGGCTCGGATTGCCGCCCCACTGGGGCCAGTCGGCTCCGACCTCGGCCAGGGCCGCCGGGCGGGGCGTGTCAGCGCAGGCCGCCATGCTGATCAGGACGGGGGCGGCGCAGACCAGGGATGTAAGGATGCGGGCGATGGCGTTCATGGGGCCTTCTTCGCGGAAGCGTTCGGGGTGACCGAGATATTGTCGAGGTAGACGCGCTGTTCGGTCGGGCTGAAGCCGAACAAGCCGGGGGATCCCTGGCGATGGGCGACCTGGTGCGTAGTTTCGATGGTCCAGGCCGCCGGTTCGGCTTCGTCGCGTTTCCAGGCCTTGGCGCGGACGACCCCGCTGCCGTCGGGGTTGAGATCCACCCGGGCGGTCATGCGATACCACACTCCGGGGGTGACCGTGAACGGCACCGAGGCGCGGATGCGTTCGAGGTTGGAATTGATCTCAAGTTCCTGGGCATTGCCCTTGAGGATGATCATGTAGCGCTGGTTGATCAGGCCGACCTCGCTCATCTTGCGGCGGTTGCCATCCGTCTTCATGTCGGCCTGGATGGTGTAGTCGGACTGGTCGGCCAAGCCGATGAACACCGTCGCACGCTGGAAGAGACGGTTGTCGATGGTCTTGGTGAACACCTTGTTGCCGTCGACCTCGGTGACCTCCCACTTGAGGCGCGCGCCGATCCACGGCAGGGGCGGGTAGGCGAAGACATGGTCGAACTTCACCGGTTTCTTGTCGAACATGTGGGTGTCGCTGAGTTCGTATTGCGAGAAGTCCTCTTTGATCGGCAGGTTGTTGAGGATGCGGCCGCGCAGGTAGCCGGTGAGGTTGCCGGCGGTGGCCTTGAACATGCCGGCCGACGGGCGTGGCTTCACCTCGGCGATGATGGTGCCGGGATCGGTCCACGAGGCGTCGAGCAGGCTCTGGATGCGGGCGGTGGGCGGAATGAATTTTTCCCAGGTCACGGGCGCGCTGGCGTGGTAGTCGACCGGCAGACCATCGGCGTCGACCGCACCCATCTTGACCGCCCGATTTTCACCGGTGCGCAGGATGACCTCGGCGGGAATGGGCTGCAGTTTGACCGGCGCAGCGGTGGACTTGGGCAGCGTGGCCACCGGTGCCGGGGTGGGGGAGGCGCGCACGGTGCCGAAGCAATAGAGTTTCTCAGTGCTGTGGATGTAGACGCGGCCGTGGGCGATCGCGGGGGCGCCATTGTTTTCGCCCGCCAGCTTGACCGACGACAGGACCTCTGCCTTGGTGTCCGTGGGCCGGACGATCAAGAAAGTGCCATCCTTGATCGGCACATAGAGTTTGCCGTCGCCGTAGGCGATGGACGAATGAAGCTGATCGATGCCGAATTTTTCATGCCAGAGCTGCTTGCCGGTCTTGGCATCGACCGCGACCAGTTCGGCGGTTTCGGTGGTCAGGTAGATCCGGTCACCGACCACGATGGGCGAACTCGACCAGGCAGCCAAGCCGGGGTTGCGCCAGACCTCTGCCGAGCGCGGCAGGATCGGGGTCTGACTGACCTCGATATCGGCCGGACCGGCCTTGACCTTCAGGTCGATGGCGACCAGCCGGCCGCTTTCGCTGGTGTCGACGTTTTCCTTGGCGTGGATGGCGACCAGGCGATCGTCGCCCAGAAGAAGCACGGAACTGTTGATGCCGCCATAGGACAGCGGGAATCGCCACTGCGGTTCCCCGGTGTTGGCGTCGATCGCCACTACGTTGCCGCAGCCGGTGCCAGAGAAGAATACTTCGCGTTTGCCAAGCTTTCCGAACACCGGCGTGCCCATCGAGTTATCTTTGGGCCGGATGCCGGGGCTTGAGGACCAGATCTGGTCGCCGGTGCGTTTATCATAGGCATAGAAGCGGTCCTGCACCGGTCCGTGGGCGCCCCAGTTCGAGGTCATGCAGTGCACGATCACCAGATCGCGGTGGATCGACGGCGGTCCGGTGCGGCCGTTGGGGAAAGTCATGCGGCCGAGTTCTTCCATCAGCGATCGGTGCCAGAGCGCCTTGCCGTCGGCCGTGAACGCCGCGAGCATGCCGGCCGAGGTCTGGACGTAGACGTTGCCGGTGTCGCCGTCGATGACCGGCGCACCAATCGAGTAGCGGCTGTAGATGATGTCGCTCAGGAAATCGCTGAAGCCCTGTTCCCAGACGGTCTTGCCGGTCGCGGCGTCGAGGCAGCGCAGAACCTCGCGCATCATTTGGCCCTCGCCCTGGTAGCCCAGGACGTAGACGCGTTCACCCCGGATGACCGGGGTGCCGCGGCCCATCAGGGCGACCTCCCACAACTGGCCAGCCCCACCCGGCGTCCACGACCCGGGCAGGTCCTTCTCATCGCTGACCCCGTTCTGATGCGGACCGCGCCAACCCAGCCAGTCGGCCTCGCTGGCAGCGGTGGGGGTCGCAGCCAGGACGGCAAACATGAGGCAGCCGAACAGGCAAAAACGGGAAATCATGGATGGTTCTCCGGGACGGATGGTTCAGAGCGCGGGAAGAAGTTGGTTCAGTTCGACGGGGTCGGTTGCGTTTGCACCAGGGCGGAAGGCGGCGGTTCCAGCTATGTGGTCCATAGTATTTGACGGTCGGATCCGCGAGGCGTTGGGGGGTAGGGCCGGAACGTTATACATCACCGCACCAGGCGCGAGGCGGAAGGCGGATCACCATGGACGGGCGAGGAGACTCGGCGCAATTCGCACGTTTCCTCGAATAAACTCTGTTCATCGCTTGATCTCAGCGGGATCCCAGCCCGCCAACGGTGGCCGGGTCGGCACGGCGAACCGGTCGGCCAGACCGGCGCGGGCCAGCTTGCCGCCAGGTCCGGTCGGCAACGCCTCGACCCACAACCAGCGGCGTGGCCGCTTGTAGCCGCTCAGGTTCGCCTGCATCCAGGTCGCCAGTTCTGCGTCGTCGGGAATCACGGTTTTCGCCACCAGCACCGCCGCCACCGACTGGCCCCAGGCCGGATCAGCCAGGCCCACGACTGCCGCAGCGGCGATGGCGGGATGACGCACCAGGACGGCTTCGACCTCGGCCGGGTAGATGTTCTCGCCGCCGCTCAGGATCAGGTCATCGCGGCGACAGGCGATGGTCACGAATCCGTCATCATTAAGCGACCCCAGGTCGCCGGTGGCGAACCAGGCTCCAGTGATCTCGCCCAGTTCCCCGTCGGATTCGTAACCGGCGAACAACGTCGGCCCGGCGATCTCGATCTGACCGATCGTGCCGTTCGCGACGGGCAGGTCGCCGTTGCGGATGCGCAGGCGCACCCCCGGCAACGGGCGACCCGCGCTGGTGGGATGCGCCGTATATTCGCTGGGCAGCAGGGTGGCGACCTGGCTGCACGCCTCGGTCAGACCATAGGTCTGGCTTGGTGCCAGGCCGAGATCAGCCGAACGCCGCGCCAGATCTGCGTCGAGCGGCCCGCCGCCGGTCAGCAGGCAGCGCAAGCGGCGCGGCCACGGTCGACCGGCGCGATCATCGATGAGCCGCGCGAGCATGGTCGGCACCACGCTGATGCCGGTGATGGGTTCAGCGTCGAGCAGGTGGTTGATCTCGGCGGCCTCGAAACGGCTGGTGATCCACAGGCCGCAGCCGCTCCAGGCGGCGCGCAGCACGGTCGCCGCGCCACCGATGTGGTCGAGCGGCAACGGACAGCACCAGCCGTCCTCTGGCGTCAGCCCCAGGTGCGTCACCGCCGCCTGCGCCGCCCGATTCACCGCCAGCATCGGCAGGCGGGCCGCCTTGGGGCGTCCTGAGGTGCCCGAGGTGAACAGCACCAGGGCCGGATCCGCGAGCGATGACGAACGCACCGGCGCGTCGTCATAGGCCGGTGCCGGCGCCAGGGTCAACCGGCGCGGCCCGGTCGGCGGACTGAGGACGGATCGGGGTTCGCGCGGATCCGGGAGTTCGAGGCCTGGCGGGGAAATTTCCTCGTCGGTCAGCGCTGCGGCCGGATGGTCGGGCGCCGCCAGCAACCAGTCGAGGTGCGCCCGCAGAACCTGGTCCCGCAATTCAGCGTGCGCCAGACGGTGGTTGAAGAGCACCATGGTCGCACCGAGTCGAGGCAAGCCGGCGAGCGCCGCTGCCGCCACCGCGTCATTGACCAACCCCAACCCGACCCGATCGCCCGGGCGGATGCCGGCCCGGCTGAAGGCCCGCGCCGCTGCGGATTCTCCGGGGAATATCCAGGGCGGATCGTCCTCGCCGGGATCCGGCCGCCGCGTCGGCCTGAGCCAACCAAGGGTCATAACGTCGGCGGATCCTTGAGGTCACCGATGCCCAACCCGGCCCGGGCGTGAATGGTGATATCGCCGCCGCTCATCTTCAGGGGTTCAGTGGTGAGATCGTCGACGATCAGATCGCCGGTCGCCAGACCGTGCGCCTGCTGGTCAAGCGCGAGCGCCGCCGCCATGTGGGTGGCGTGGGCGCGGCCGATCGCTCCATCCAACGTCGACGACAGCACGATCCCCAGGCCGCACGACTTGGCGAGCTGCACCGCCTGGCGGATCGGCCGCCAGCCGCCGAACAGCATCGGCTTGAGCACCACCACATCGGCGGCCTGGGCGGCGCCGATGCGACCGACATCGGCGGGGACGCGAGCGGATTCGTCGAGAGCGATCTTCACCGCCGCACGGCGGCGCAGTTGCGCGGTCCGGTCGAGGTCCGCCGCCGGCAGGGGTTGTTCCAGGTATTCGAGCGCATCCGGGCCGATCTCGCTGGCGAAGGCCAGGGCCTGCTCGGCGGTCCAGGCACCATTGGCGTCGGCGCGCAGGGCGATCCGCTTCGCCACCCGGGTACGCAAGGATGTCACCTGCTTGGCGGCAAGGTGATGGTCGGGCGACAGCTTCACCTTCACGGTGCGGAAACCGGCCCGCACCGCCGCATCGGCGGCAGCGAGCTGGTCGTTGCCGCTGATCAGCGCGTTGACCGGGATCCAGGGCGAATACTGGGGCGAGAGCAGTTCCGCGAGCGGCACCCCGTGCAGCTTTGCGAGGAGATCGAGCAGGGCGCCTTCCACCGCCGAACGGGCGCAGGGCGTGGCGGCGAGGACGCGCTCAAGCGGCCCGAGCGGCGCGTCGGGCCGGCCGCGATCAAGCCAGGTAGCGATGAAGGTGTCGTCGAGCAGGTCCACCGCCTGGGCCAGCGCCGCGGCGCAGTCCTTGGGTTTTTCCCCGCCGAACAAGGGCAAGGGCGCGGCCTCGCCCAAGCCCGTCAGGCCGCTGCCGTCGCCGACCGCCAGCACCCACACCCGGCGCAGGCCGATGGTGCCCTGGCTGGTATGCACCGGCCGGGCGAACATCAGGTCACGAACGGAGAGGATGGCGGGCACGGCGGCAGGGTTCGGGTTGGCTTGTATTTGGGATAGACGGAAGCGGTTCGGGATCCCTGAGCGTGTTACACCGTAACGCCGCAAACCAAACGCGAAACCCAGGTGGTGAACTCGGCACTGGACCAGGCGCCGAAACAGGCGCTGATGCTCACCGTGGCCGCTGTCAGCAGTTCAACCGCCGCCGTGCGTCCCAGCCAGGGATTGAGCGCGGCGCCCTGGGCCCGTACGGTGCCAATGCCGGCCACCACCGCGCCGAACGCGGCAACGCCGACCGCCGGCCACAGCCAGGACAGCGCGATGGCGGCCACGGCAAACAATGCCACGGCCGAAGCGTGCAGCGCCAGCAGATAGACCCGGCTCAGGCGATCCCCCAGGCGCACCGCCAGAGTCCGCTTGCCGACCCGGCCATCGGTCGGCAGGTCGCGCAGGTTGTTCACCGCGAGGATCGCGGTGGCCTGCAATCCGATCGCCCCGGCCACCGCCCAGCACGGCCAGGGCGGAACCCCCGGCACGCCCGCCGCCGCCACCTGCACCCACCACGATCCCAGCACCGCCGCAAAGCCGAAGAACAGCAGCACGAACAGGTCGCCCAGACCCAGGTAGGCAAGCGGGAACGGCCCGGTGGTGTAGGCCAGCGCCAGGACGATCGACACCACGCCCAAGATCAGGATGGGCCATCCGGCGATCGCGGTCAGCCACAGCCCGACCAGGAAAGCGAACGCCAGCACGATCGCCGTCGCCACACCCATCGCCCGCGCGCTGATCTCGCCCGTCGCCACTGCCCGGCGCGGCCCGAGGCGGTCGGGCGTGTCGCCTCCCTTCAACGCGTCCCCCAGGTCATTGGCGAAATTGCAGCCGATCTGGATCAGGATCGCCCCGATCAGACAGGCCGCGACGCCATCCCAGCGCACCGGCACCGTGGTCGCGGCCAACGCGGTACCCACCGCCACCGGCGCCGCCCCGGCAGCCAGGGTGCGCGGACGGGTCGCGGCCAACCAGACGGTGAGACGTGCCATGATCGGCGCAGTACAGGGTGGATGCGCGGACAGCGCAAGGCGCCGCCGGACCAGGACGTGACGGAGATGGCTGCGCGCCCCAGACTGCGAAACCGGTTGCCGCACGGGTACTAACACAAGCATGCCCGGCATGCCGGTGCGCTGGATCATCGCATGCGTCCTCCTGGTGATCATCGGCGTAGTCCTGATCCAGGTGCCGGTCTCCACCCGGGTGACCAAGGTGGACGCGCATACTGGCAGCCGCTCAGGTCATACCCGCACCTGGTTCGGAACCTTCGGCCGTTGGCAGGAGATCACCGCGTTCGAACGACGGTTGGAACGGCTGCTTTCTGGCGGCGTCGAGCATCGTTGGGTCTTCATCTCGGGGGACGAATACAATGTCTATGGCGGCACGGTCGCCTTCAATTGCGGCAACAATCCGGCATTTGAACTGCACGGAGCCTGGATCGACCGTTGGGTGGAGCAGGCGTCCGACGCCGACCTCCTCGACCTCTATCACCTGCTCCGTACTCGCGATCGGGTGAAGATCACCGCTGCGGTGCGAGCGATTGCTGATCGTGGACTGGAGTTGCTCCGGAATCAGCCGTGACGCCTCACCCGTCGCTGCGCCACGGACACGCCGGGATGCCGGTGCCGTCGGTCAGGTTCGCGTCGACCGGATTGTCGGCCCAGGCGTAGCGCACGGCGGCTGGCGTACCGATCTCGGGGTTGCTGACGATCACGGTGTCACCCTCGATCCGGGCCTGGGCGATCTTCCAGATCCGGTTGCTGCCGGTGATCCAGAAACCCGCCACCGGGCGGCCGTCGCGGGTGACCAGGCCGCCCGTCACCGCGAAGCGCACGCACACCTGAAGACCAAGGATTTCCCAGCCGGACACGACGGGGCCGTTGGCGGGATGCGGGTCACCGTGGACCAGGCGGCTGAGGTGCCGGGCGAGACGCTCGCCGGGCACGCGCTTGTTGCGGGGATGGATGTCCTCGGCATCGCCGCAATCGAGGATCACCGCCTGACCGGTGGCTGGCAGACGCAGGGTGCGGGTCTGGGCTTCGCGCAATTCAGCCCAGGTCGAACGCTGGCCGGGCCGCTCGGCCGGCATGCGCCAGGCGGTCAGTTGCGCCCAGACGAACGGCAGCGGCGCTGCGCCGGATTCACTGCGGAACCAGCGCCGCCAATCGAGGATCAGGCCGGCGAACAGCGCCCGGTAGGCCTCGGCACGATCGGCGTTGCTTTCCCCCTGATACCAGAGGATGCCCGCCAATGACGCCGGGATCAGCGGCGCGATCATGCCCGCGAACAACGAGGACGCGCAGCCGGGACCGAGCGCATCAGGCCCGTTCAGCACCAAAGGCAGCGCCGGTCGCTGACTGATGAGCGACGCGCCGATGCGACAGCGCCAGGTCGCTGGCAGCGCCACCTGCACTGTGCCAAAATCCAGGCACATCCCTTGCGGTCCGCCGCCGAAGCCGCCCCGACCACCGTAGTCGATGACCCGTACCGCGATCCGGTTGCGGCCGGCGCGGATGGCCGCGCCGGGCACCACATGGTTGCGCTGCAGGTTCCAATGGTCAGGTCCGTCGCGCAGATCGATGCCGCCGACGAACTGGCCGTTCCACCAGGTGGTGTCCTCGTTGTCGACCGAGCCAAGGCGCAGGATGGCGTCGCGTCCGGCGCAGGCGGCCGGGATGTCGAGGTCGCAGGCGAACCAGGCGACGCCTTCGTGGCTGCCCATGACCGCATTGGGCCAGAAGGCCGGCATGGGGTGGTCGCGCCAAGCCCCTAGGGCTTGGTCCGGCTGATGGAATCCAGCGGTCTCGCCACCATCCGCAGCCAGGATCGCCTGGTGCCAGGCGAGGAAATTCCTCTCGAAGTCGGCCCAGATGCTGGACGCCATCGCCTGATGCGCGGCCGGATCCTGCTGCCGCAACCGATCGAGGTCCACGATCTGTTGCCGGGCCTGGTTCGATTCCGGAAAATGCTGGAGCTCCTCGGGACTCAGCCACGACTCGATCGCGGTGCCGCCCCAGCTCGCGTTGATCAGGCCGACCGGGATGGCGGGATCGCGCTGCCGCAACGCCCGGCCGGCATGCCACCCGACGGCCGAAAATGCGGGTGCCGTCCCGGGGGTGCTGACCTGCCAGGCCGCATTGAGATCACGGCGCGGAAACAGCGCGGTGCGCTTGGGCACCGTGAGCAGGCGCAGGCCGTCATCGGCGGCACTGGCGATGGCCGCCGCTGCCTCGGTGGTGTCCGCCAGTGGCCATTCCATGTTGCTCTGGCCCGAACACAAAAACACATCCCCGATCAGGATGTCGCGGCTGAGGGCGCGTTCCCCGGTCGACGATTCCGCCAGCAGGCCATACGGACCACCCGCCGGCAGGGCTGGCAGACGCACCAGCCAGCGTCCATCAGCCTCAACGCTGCCGACCGCCTCGCCGCCGGCGAGTTCTACCCGCACCGTCGTCCCCGGCTCACCCTCGCCCCAGACCGGCAGCGGCGCTTCGCGCTGGACCACGGCATGATCGCGGAAGAGGGGATGAAAGGAGAGCGGCATGGAATACTCCGGCGATGGCGTGCGAGCGGACGGGAAAGTCTGATCCTGGCCCCAGTACGGGCAAGCCGGCCGACCGCCGTTGCGCCAGCCGACCGTCCCGCCACTGGCACGCGCCCGATGCAGCGGCGATGCTGCCATCATGCTCACCTCGATCTCGCCTTGGGACGGCACGCCGGTCTGGCGCGCCGCAGCCGCCACCACCGCTGAGGCCGCCAGCGCCGTGGCCGCTGCCGCTGCGGACCTTCCGACCTGGGCCCTGGATGTCGACCGGGCCGGCAAAATCCGGCGCTTCGCCGAGGCCGTGCTGCACCATCGCAAGGCGGTGGTGACGCTGCTGGTGCGCGAAGCTGGAAAAACCGTGGGCGACGCCGAAGCCGAGGCGGATCAGTTGGGAACGGTGATCGACACCACGCTGGGCGCCGGCCTGGGCCGCACGCCTGGCGTGCCGGCGTTCGGCCACGCGCTCGCGCTGCCCTGGCGACCGCGCGGGCCGGCGGTGGTGATCGCGCCCGGCAACCAGCCGCTCCTCGCCCTGCATCAGCTTGTCGTGCCGGCGCTGGCGGTCGGCTGCACCGTGGTCGCCAAGCCCAGCCCGGAGGCGCTCGGACTCGGCGAACTCTACCGGGCCCTGCTCAAAGAAGCCGGCCTCGACGGCGTCTGCACCGTGCTGCTGGGCGGCTGCGAGGTGGCCGAAGCGCTCGTTGACCAGCCCGGCGTCGCCACCGTCGCTGCGACCGGGTCGCGCGCGATGGGCGCGGCGCTCGCGCGCCGGCTTGCCGGGCGCAGCGAGGTCGTGTTCGCCGCCAGCCTGGGCGGGGTGAATCCGGTGCTCGTCCTGCCGGACGGCGACTTGCCGGCGGCGCTGACCGCCGTGGCAGAAGGCGCCTGGCGCCTGGCTGGCCAGCACGGCACCGCGAGCCGGGTGGCGTTCGTGCCGCGCGCTCAGATGGACACGGCGCTGGAACAACTCACCCACGAGCGCCAACGTTGGCTGCCGACCCCGGCGCTCGACGGCGCGGTCGGCCCGATGCGGTCGCTGGCGGCGCGAACGGCGTTCCTCGCCGGTCTGGCAGACCTACCTGGGGGCACGGATCTCGTCGCTGGTAAACGAGAACCCCTGGAAAAACCCAGTGCCGGCACTGATCCGCTGCTGATCGTCCTGCGCCAAGGTGCGACCGCCGGGCATCCCTTGCTGACCCGCGAGCACGCCGGACCGGTGCTGGCTGTCGTGCCCTACGACGATGCGGCGCAGGCGGTCGCGTGGCTGGAAACCAATCCGCATCGGTTGGCGGCGGCGGTGTGGACGACCGACCGCGACCGCTTCCTCGACCTCGCCCGACGCCTGCGCTATGGCCGGCTCTTCCACAACCGCAGCACGCTCAGTGCGCGCCTCGACCTGCCCGCCGCCGGCTGCGGCCTGAGCGGCACCGGCCAAGCAGCCGGCGTCGCGGCCTGCCAGATTTTCGCCGACGAGACCGTGGTATGGTGACCAATGGCGAAGCGGCCCACCCGCCGGGGGCCAACCGCTACATCCATCCGCTGCGCATCCGCGACCTGCGCCTAGCCAACAACCTCTGCCTCGCGCCGATGGCGGGCTTCACCAACCTCGCCTTCCGCCTGATCGCCAAAGAGGTCGGTGGCTGCGGCCTGGTCGCGACCGAGATGGTCGCCGCCATCGCGCAGGATCAGCAGGGCGAGGCCCAAGCTGAACGTTTCCGCGTCCTGACTGAGAACCTGCCCGAGGAAAAACCCCTCGCGATGCAGGTTTACGGCCGCGAGCCTGACCGTTGCGCCCGCACCGCCGCCGCGCTCGAACGCGCTGGTGCGGACCTCATCGACCTCAACTGCGGCTGCCCGGTCAGAAAAGCGAAAGAGGCCGGCTGCGGCGTCGCCCTGATGCGCGAGCCGGATCAAGTCGGCCGCATCATCGCCGCGATGCGCGCCGCCGTCAGCCGCCCGGTCACCGCCAAGATCCGCCTTGGCGCCAACGCGAACGAACGCAATGCGGTCGAGGTCGCCCTCGCCGCCTGCGAAAACGGCGCCGACGCGGTGTTCGTCCACGCCCGCACCGGTGAATCGAAACACGGCGTGCCGGTCGATCTGGCCGGGGTGGCCGAGGTCAAACAGGCTATTTCCGCGCGCTGGGGCGACCGCATCCCGGTGATCGCCAACGGCAGCCTCGACACCGCCGCCGCCATCCGCGCCGCCAAAGACGAAGCCGGCGCCGACGGCTACCAGATCGGCCGCAAGGCCTGCGGTGATCCCTGGATCTTTAGGAACCTCATCGCCGAACTGTCTGGCGCCGCACCGCATCGCCCGACCCCGGCCGAACGCCGCACGCTGCTGGAGCGCCACTTCGACCTCATCCTGCGCCTCTACGGCGAATACCGAGGCGTGCGCGTGATGCGGAAATACACGTTTTTCTACTGCAACGGCCTGCCCGGCGTGCGCCGCTTCCGGGACCAGTTCTGCCGCATCACCAGCCGTAGCGACTTCGCCCAGGTGGTCGATGGGTTCTTCAGCGACCTCGCCAGCGGCCGAATCAACGGGCAGGCGGAGCATCTGGAGTTGTTCGAACGGCACGCGGAAGGGTGATCCGCCTCCGACGTCGGCCGGCAGGTCTATTCCCGGAAACAGGGCGACGGTCTTGCGTTCATCTTTTGGTCATCCTGGCGCGGTTCCGTGCGGCGCTCATTTTGCCGGGCTGAAGACCTGGAACTCGCTGATGTTGATGGGACGTTCGGCCTTGAAGACGTGGAGGCGCACTTCCCGGGCGCGGACGGGCGCGAAGGAGATGTCTTTGTCCGCGCCGATTGTCGTGCCGCGGGCGACTTCCTTCCACGCGTTGCCTTGCTTCACTTCGAGCGCGAACTCGCGCGTCTCCGGCCACTCGATCTCACTGATCCAGACCCGGCCGATCTCCTTCTCTTCGCCAAGGTCCACCGCCAGCCATCCGTCCCGGGCCTGGAAATCCGAGGCCCAGCGCGTCGCGATGTCGTCGTCCACCGCGCGCGCCGCGTCGTATCCGGGCTGGTCGATCTGGCTCGACACCGTCACCGGCTTGCCCTGGTTCAAGGGCCGGGCGGCGGCGAGATGGGCTCGCAGGCGGGGCTCTTGCCCAGCCAGTTGACGATGTCCATGGCGCGGGCCTTCGGGGTGACCTCCAGCGAGACGAGCTTCCCGCCGCGCAGCACGCCTTCCACAATGGTCGGGCCGGGCGCGTGAAGCTTGAAGTCCACATCCCACTCCGCCGGCCACGCCGGGAACAAGTTCAGTTTCCCCTGCGGCCCCGGTTCCGGCGCGAGCAGCATCTCCTGGAGGCCGGTCAGGCCGCTGCCGCCCCAGTTGTGATCGGGCAGCCAGTCGTGGCCGGGGCCGAAGAAGGCCGGGAAACGCGCCTGCGGCGCCGTGTTGTTGGCCAGTTTATAGATCGCGCGCTCCTTTGCCTTATCCGGCCAGGCTAGGGCGGCCATGTTGACCACGTTGGCCATCCACGAATAGTCCTGCTTGCACAGGCGCGCGCGATCGGCCGGCACGGTCTCCCAAGTGTCGCGGGCGAGTTGAAGGGTCTCCGGCTTCACGATGCCGACCAGCCGGTATGGCCAGCAGGCGAACATTTCTATCGGCTCCCATTTGTTGTACTCACGCGTGAACTTCCGGGCCGGCAGCAAAGACAGCCGTCCCTGCCGGCGACCGCTCGGAAGGGCCGGCAATTTCCCCTGGAACTCGCGCACCCACGCTCGGGACGCGGCCGGGAACTCCGGCAATGCCAGCAGCCCGGCGGTGATGCGTGTCAGTCCGGCCACGACCTCGATGGGATCGGTTGCATCGCAGGCGTATTCGAGGCCGTTGCTCGGATAGATGACGAACTTGCCGTCGGGTCCGACCTTGTAAAAAGTGGCATAGAACCTCACGGCTCCTTCCATCCACGGCAGGTCGTCTTGCAAGGAGATGCCCAGCGCATCGTGCGCCTGCAGCGCCATCCACGCGTGCTCGAGCATCATCGAGAAATGGTAGGTGAGATGGTCCGCGCCGCAGAGACCGTCCGTACGGCTGGCCACACAGCAGAGGCCCCAGACATCGAGCGGCTCGGGGTACACGACGCCCTCCGCGCCGTTGGCTTTCGCCCGCGCGGCGGCGGTGGCGGCGCGGTCCCGGTAGAACGCGAGCGACGGCGCGAGCAGGTCGGCGTCGCCGTTGGCCAGCGTGGGCCAGCCCAGCCAGCGCTGGTTCTGCGACATGAAGTGGCAACCCATCCACCGCCGGAAGTCGGGCGTGATCGGCTCACCCTCGGAAATAGGCAGCTCGTTGTTGTTGTTGCCGGTGATGCGGCCGGGCTTGTTGTCGGTGGTGAAGATGCCGCCGTTGAACAGCAGAGGGAGTTCCCCGCCGCGGTTGCAGGCCAGCATGTAGCGGAAGAGCTGGTAGTTCCGCCCAACGAGCCGGCCGGGATCGTCGGGCGGCGCAGTTGGGTTGATGAAGACGTGCGAGCGCGACCAGAACTCGCGCCAGCGCTTCACCTCGCCGTCCTTTGCCGTCCGGCGCGCCGCCGGCTCCAGCAGGGCCTTCGCCTCCGCGCGCCAGGAGGCAGGATCCACGCCGATTCCTGCCCCCAAGCGCATGGCGATCGCGTGGGTGCAGCCGGCTGGGGCCCGCCCGGCCCAGGCCTTGCCATCCCAGAACTGCCAGCGCACGGACGATTCTGCCGGGACGGACAATCCGCCGGCCACCGCGATCGCCCCGCCGAAGACCCGCTTCGTGGTGGCGTCGTGCACCGCCTCCGGCGGAATCCCCTGCTTCCGCGCCATGCCGGGCACGTCCGACGGCTTGTCGCTGTTCCGATGATGCCAGACGAAGCCGCCGGCGTCGGCTTCGACGTGGTCCTTCGTGAAGCACCCTTTCGCGCCCATCATGTCGCAGCAGATGCCGTCGCGATCCCGGTCGCGCCAGGTGCCAAACGCGACGTCGATTGCGCCGGACTGGCCAGAGTTGGATTCGAACAGGAGCGTTTCCCCGGCGAACCAGAGCGACGCCGTGAACCCGCCCTGTTGGATGCGGATGCTCCCGTCGGCAAGATCGAGATCCTGTCGGAATCCGGCATCACCCAGTTTGAGGTTCGCCGGCGTGATGCGGACGCAGCCGAGCTTGAGCAGCCGGCCCTGCTCGTCGTAGGCGCCGTTGTGCGCGAGGTACAACCAGATCGAGCCGTCCTGCACCCAGACGTTGGCGCCCGCCCCCATGCGCCCCGACAGCGGCATCGAATCCAGCGAGTCCAGGGACGGCGAGTCCCAGACGATACGGCACGCGTCGAGGCTGGCGGCCCCGGCGGCGGAGGCGAAGATCAGGCTCGGCGCGGCCTGACATTGAATTCGGCTGGATCGCATGGATGCGTCCTCCTAGATGGGATAGTGGCAACTTTTCCAAGACTAATATCTGCCTATTAGACTGCCACGCGTCAAGACCCGGCTGACGGCGCTGATCGGTGCTGGTGCACCAGGCCACGGGCCAGACCCCGGCCCGGTTGCTGGAGCGGCTGCCTTGGAACGCGCTGGCGAATGGCTGCTGATCGAGGACCTGCCGTTGGCTGACCTCGCCAGGCGCACCGAGTTCTGCGACGCCTTCCACTTCAGCCGCCGGTTCAAGCACTTCGCCGGCTGCCCATCGCTGGAGTATCGTCAGCGTTTCCGCGGCTGGTGGCGCTGAGGCAGACTTCTCGGCATGCAACTCGATGACCTCCGCCGTCGGTCCAGTCGGTTCAGGCCGGACGTGTCCAGCGTTCGATCCATGGCCCGCTGATGGCACCGGCAGCCTTGGCCGGATCATCGATGTTAAAGCCGCCGAGCTTTTCGCTGCGGTTGTGCCCGAGGTAGGCGTCCCAATCGATCTTTACCGGGGCTCCTCCAACCCGCATGCGCACTGGCGGTGCGATGGTATCCATGCCGGTGGGCTGATCCGGGCGCTGCCAACGCAGGTCGACGCTCCAGCGGATGCGATCGCTGAAGTTCTCGGTCGACCGATGCGGCACCAATTGGTCAAGCAGCAGCACCGAACCGAACGGGACCGGCACGGTCACGCGTTCACCGGCGGGCAGGTCGCTCTCAAGAATCTGCAAATACCAGGAATTGCGCGGTCCCTGATCGCGATGCAGACGGTGGGGCAGAACACCTGACTTGTTGCCACCCCGGACGAACTGCAGGGTGCCTTCGCGTTCACCGGCATTGAGAAACGGGATCCAGGCCGCCGGCTGGAAGGTGGTCTCGCTGCCCGGGGCGAGATAGGCGGTGTCCTGATGCCAGGGCACGGTCGCCAGGGGATTGTCCGGGGTCTTGGTGCGGATGTTCCAGACCGGATGGCCCGCGATGTCGGGACCGAGCAGTTGGCCGATAAGGTCGAGCAGGCGCGGGTGCGACCACAACGCGGCCAGGGCTGGTTCGAGCACGCCGGCGGTGTGCAGCATCACGCTGGCGCCCGGGCATTCGCGCTCGATCAGGGTCAGCCGCTGGTAGAACCCGGCCTCGGCATGGAGGTTGGCCAGGCGTCCGCATTGACTGAGGTCGCGCGCTAGACGATCCACCTTGCCGGCGATCTCGTTGATCACCGGTTGCAGGTCGGCGGCGGTGAAGACGTCGGGCACCAGCAAGAAGCCATCGGCGCGGAAGCGCGCTATTTGCTCTGCCGTGAGCTGGGCCGTGAGCTGGGCCGTGAGCTGAGCAGAGGTCTGGGCAGCAGGTCGCGTGGCGGACATGGCGGAATCTCCAGGCCATAGAAGGTAACCCTGGCCGGATACGGTCGATGGTCGGTTCTCACCAAGTACTGGTCGCGGCCCACCATCCGGCTATGGTCCGGCATGGCATCCTTGCCGATTCCGCTGCGTTGCCGCCCTGAGATCTCACAGATCGGTTCCAACCTGCACGGCCGCCGCCGCCGCGAACGCTTCCGGTTCGACCACCAGTGGGGCGTCCATGCCTATGCCTATGCCGGGACGGTGGTGGTCGCCGGTCAGCCCATCGCCTTCGAAGCTGGCGACCTCACCGTCACTCCACCCGGCACCGATCTGGAGTGGATCTTTCCACCCCAGGCGCCGCATCACTATGCGCTGCTTCGTTTTCCCGGCGCAGCCTCGGTGGACCTGATCACCATGCCGATGTGGCATCGCCCCAGCGGGCCACTCGCTGATCTCATCGCCACCGGATTCCCGCGCATGGTGGCCCTCGCCACCAGCGAACCGGTGCGCGCCACGATCTGGCTGTGGGAGCTGCTCTGGAGCCTAGCCCCGGTTCGCGCCGCTATCGCGGTCCGCCCCACCTGCGTCGTGCCCCGGCTGCCCCACCTGCGTTCGGACCGCGTCCACCCCGTAGTGCAGACCGCGCTCGCGATCATCGAAAATGAACTGTCCCTACGACCGTCGCTGTCCGGCCTGGCGCACCGCCTAGGCGTGTCGCCCAACCACCTCCTACGATTGTTCCGCGCCCACACCGGCAGCAGCGTGATGGCCTGGGTGCGTACGCGCCGGGCCGCCAAGGCGCGCCAACTCATCGAAGGAGGATCGCTGCCCCTGGCGGCCATCGCCCGAACGGTCGGGGCCAGCGACCTGCAACGTCTCAACAAGCTCGTCCGCGCCGCGCATGGGGTGTCGCCACGGGCGCTACGCGGGGGGTGATTGCGGAATTGCTGGAAACGGATCCGGCTCTCCTTGCCCACCCAGCGTTTCTGAGCAGTCTGCTACGCGACGCCGCCGAACCGGAACCAGCCGCCCATGAACGATTCTCCCCGACCTGGAATCTGGGCCAAGATCCTCTCCTGGACCACCTGCATCCTGGCACTGGTGATCTCTGCCTGGGGAGTCTATCAACTCACGTTCGCCTTGCCGAAACTCGAAAGGATTTTCGAGGATCTCAGCATCAAGGAAATGCCAAGGATTACTGTCTTTTTCCTCTCTTTTTACCATTCGGGCGGAGCGTACATCTTGATGCTTATCTCGCTCGTGGTCTTGGCTCTGGAGTTATTCTTCTCTGGAAAACCATGGAAGATCGGGGTAAATGGCCTGTGGGCCTGTTTTTCCTTCTTTTTTCTCTGGTTAGGGTTCATCGCCATGATGCAGCCATTGATCGGCATCGTGAATGAATTGAGCCTCCAATCTGCGAACTGAATCCGAAAAAATCCCTATCACCCCACCCCGCACGCCCGATCGATCTCTTTCAACTCTTCAGCGGTGAACGCGAGATTGGCGACCGCGTCCAGGTTCTCATCGAGTTGCGCGACGGTGCTGGCGCCAATGAGCACCGAGGTCACGCGCGGGTCCTTGAGCAGCCAGGCGATGGACAGCTGGGCCAGGGTCTGGCCGCGCTTGGCGGCGATCGGTTCGAGGCGGCGCGCGGCTTCGATCTTGGCGGCGTTCTTTTCCAAGGCTTCGCGGGTCAAACCGCCGTTGCCCTGGTTCTGCACCGCGCGCGAATCCGGCGGCAGGCCGTTGCGGTATCGGCCGGCGAGGATGCCCTGTTCGAGCGGCGAGAACGCGATGACGCCGACGCCGCGCACTCCGGTGGTCGGCAGCACCTCGCGCTCGGCCCGGCGGTCGAGCAGGCTGTAGCGCGGCTGATGGATGGTGATCGGCGCGAAACCACGGTGCTGGACGATGTCCAGGGCGCGGGTCAGGCGCGGGTCGGGATAATTCGACAACCCGGCGTAGAGCGCCTTGCCCTGGCGCACCAGATGGTCGAGCGCGCCGAGGGTTTCTTCCAGATCAGTCTCGGGATCGGGGCGGTGTGAATAGAAGAGGTCAACCTGGTCGAGTCCCAGGCGCTTGAGCGACTGCTCGCACGATTGGATGAGGTATTTGCGCCCGCCGCCATCACCGTACGGCCCCGGCCACATGCGGTGGCCGGCCTTGGTCGAGACGACGATCTGCTCGCGCGGCAGGTCCTTCAGGATGCGGCCGAACAGGCTTTCGCTCGCGCCGGCCGGGGTGCCGTAGTTGTTCGCCAGGTCAAAATGCGTGACCCCGCGCGCGAAGGCGCGCAGGATGATGTCCCGCGCGACGGATTCGTCGCGGTAGCTGCCCATGCCTTGCCACAGGCCGAGGCTGATCGCGGGAAGAAGAAGCCCCGAGCTGCCGCAGCGGCGGTAGGGCATGACGACGGATCCGGTGGCGGTGGTCATGGTGAAGGCTCCGCTTCGGATGGTGGGCGGGTGGGCAGAGCGCGCCATGACCCGGCTCGGCCGCGCGGCGGCGGCGGCAGCGGGCCCGTGCCGGGCGGACCTGAATCTCGGGTGGCGGCGTGCTGCGCATGTTCTGGAATTTGGCCATTTGTACGGGGTGGGCCGGCGATCCAGCCAAGGCTGATCACGATTTCACTGCAATTCCAAGGTCATTCCGGCCTTGGCCGGATCGCCACATGGCCAACGGCCGGTTGCAAACCGGCGGTCCCAGGCGCAAGCGTTTAATCAGCATTTCCGTGACATTGGGACTGCATGGCCAATCCCCAGGACGTGCTGCGCACGCACGCTCCCAGGCGGACGAGACGTCCACGATCCCAGGTTTTCAGCACTCGGGTCCGGGCGGAGGATTGATCGTTCGCAGACCGGGGTACAAGCCGATCATCGTGATGAAAACCACCATTTCCCGCCTCGCTGTGTTCGATCTGGATGGGACCCTGGTCGACAGCCGCCACGACCTGGCGGCGGCGGCCAACGCGGCACGCGCGGCCCTGGGTCTGCCAATGTGGCCGGTGGAATCCGTGGTGCGCTGCATCGGCGAAGGGGCGCAGAACCTGATCAAGGGGGTGACGCCGGAAGCCACGCCGGAACAGCGCGACGTCGCCATGGCGGCCTTCAAGGCCCACTACGCGGCGCACTGCTGCGACGCTACGCCGGTCTACGACGGAGTGGTGGAGCTCATCGACCAGCTGACTGCGGTGGGTTGGCGGCTCGCGGTGCTAACCAACAAGCCGGATGGGTTCTCGCGCACGATCCTCGCGCATCATGGTCTGGCGCAGCGTTTCCTGGCCATCACCGGCGGCGACCGCTTTCGCAAACCAGATCCGCGTGGGCTCAATGAGCTGATCACAGCGGCGGAAACCACGCCGGCGCAGGCCTGGATGATCGGCGACCACCACACCGACATCCAGGTGGGTCGCGCCGCCGGTTGCCGCACCCTGTTCGCCGCGTGGGGTTTCGGGCGGCTGGAAGGTCAGGTGCCGCACGCCACCGCCACCGATCCAACTGCGGCCGGCAACGTACTGCTGGACGGGCCATGGCCGGCGATCTGAGACCCAGACCAAATCAACGCGACCGGCTGATCCTCGATGCGGATGGCAGTCCGGTGACGCCGGAGCTGATCCTCACCGCCTACCGCCAGCGCTGCTTCCCGATGGCCGACAGCCGCCGGGGCAGGATCCGCTGGTACCGGCCGACGCTGCGCGCGGTGATCACCTGGGACCGCTTCAAGGTGCCGGAAAGCCTGGCGAAAACCATGCGCCGGCATCCGTACCGTTACACCTGCGACGCCGCCTTCGCGGCCGTGATCGCAGCCTGCGCCGAGCGCAGCAGCACCTGGATCAGCGGCGACATCGAACGGCTGTACGTCGCCCTGCACGAGCGCGGCCTCGCGCATTCGGTCGAGGCGTGGGACTCCGCCGGAGCGCTCGTCGGCGGCCTGTATGGCCTGACGATCGGCGCCTGCTTCTGCGGCGAGAGCATGTTCCACCGCGCCGACGACGCCGCCAAGATCGCCGTCGTGCTGCTGGTCGAACGCTTGCGGAAACAAGGCTTCCGCGTGCTCGACTGCCAGCAGCAGACGCCGCACATGGAGCGCTTCGGCGCGCACGAGATCACCGATGACGCCTATGCCGCGCTGCTGGGCGACGGCGACGAGGCGCTTCCGTTCGGTCCGACCGGGGAATGGGATTCGGGACCGAGCGTCATCCGGGAAGAAAGGCAAGGAATGGCCACAGAGAGCACAAAAGACACAAAAAATTAAGGCAATTTCTTCTCTGTGATCCTTGTGCTCTTTGTGGCCATTTCTTGGTTCAGACCTGCGGTGGCGCCACCGGCTTGTGCTCGCCGCGCATCCCGGCAGCGATGAATTCGACCAGGCGCTTGGTGATCGCGTCGGGATCGCTGACGTCGCAGGCGCCCTTCGAAACCAGTTCCAGGCGATGGGTCTGGGCCAGGGTGTAGGCCATCGCGCCGCCGGCGAAATGGACGCGCCAGAACAGTTCCTCGTCGCTGAGTTCGGGCAGGACGCGGCGCAGCGCCTGGGTGAAGCGGGCCAGCACCGGTTCCAGTTCTTCCTTGAAGAGCGGGGTCAGGTACGAGCCGGGTTCGTACAGGGCGCGGCCGAGCAGCCGCATGAATCGCTCGCCACCGTTCGCCTGGTCGTGGACGAGGCGGATCACCGGCGCGACGTAGCAGGTCAGGATGTCGGTCGCGGTCGGCGGCTGGCCACCCTGGCGCTGCTCCAACTCGTCGAGCAGACGCAGGCGCTCGGCGTTGACCGGCCGCAGCCGACGCGCGTAGACCTGGACGATCAGCTCTTCTTTGGAGCCGAAGTGGTAGTTCACCGCCGCCAGGTTGGCCTTGGCCAGGGTGGTGACCTGGCGCATCGAGGCGGCCTCAATCCCGAAGTCAGCGAGGAGCTGTTCGGCGGCGTCGAGGATGCGCGTCTGGGTATCGGCGGAGCGGGCAAGGATGCGTTGTCTCATACGTTCGTTTCAAAATAATACCTGGAACAGAGAGCGCAAGCCTGTGCTGAACCACAGGGAAAAAATCGCTTAACAAACGGTGGCAGGAAACCGGCGGAGCATTTCAGGCGCCAATCGCGCGCCATACGTCGCCTGGTTCAGGCCAGCCCCGTATGCCGCAGAAGCGCCGCCGTCGACGGGGCGCGGCCACGGAAGTCGCGGAAGATGTCCAGCGGATGGCGGCTGCCGCCCTGGGCGAGGATGGTGGCGCGGTAGCGGCGGCCGGTGGCGGCGAGCGTGGCTTCATCATCAAGGCCGGCTTCTTCGAAGGCGGCGAAGGCATCGGACGAGAGCACCTCGGCCCACTTGTAGCTGTAATAGCCGGCGGCATAGCCGCCCGCGAAGATGTGCGAGAACGAGCACAGCGAACGGTCTTCCGGCAGTGGCGGCAGCACGGTGTGGTCGCGCGCGACGGCGTCTTTCACGTCCAGCGCGGTGACCGCGCCGCCGCCGCGATAGCGATGATGCAGTTCGATGTCGACGCGGGCGAAGAACAGTTGGCGCAACGTGGCCGAGCCGGCGCGCCAGGTGCGCGCCGCCTTGAGTTTGGCGAAGAGTTCGTCCGGCAGTGGCACGCCGGTCTGCCAATGGCGGGCGAGGCCGGTGATGCCGGCTCTGCCGAGAACGGTCTTCCGATCGAGGCACCAATGCTCCATGAACTGGCTCGCGAGTTCGACCGCGTCCCATTCGACGCTACGGATTCCGGCGGCCTCGGGATGATCGACCGTGGTGAGCATGTGCTGCAAACCGTGGCCGAATTCGTGGAACAGCGTCTCGACCTCGCGGAAGGACATCAGCGACGGCGCGCCGCCGGCGGGTGGGGTCTGGTTGCAGATGAGATACGCGACCGGCAGGCGCATCGATCCATCGGCCAGGCGCTTGCGGCCGAGGCAGTCGTCCATCCACGCACCACCGCGCTTTTCCGCCGGGCGCGAATACGGGTCGAGGTAGAACGCGGCAAGATCCGACCCCGAGGCTGCGTCGGCGATGCGGAAGAAACGAACATCGGGATGCCACACCGGCGCCTCGCCGTCGGCGCGCCGGACCTTCACCCCGAAAATCCGCGCGACGCAGGCAAACATGCCGTCGAGCACCGCGTCGAGGGCGAAGTACGGGCGCAGTTCCTCGTCGGTGAAGGCGAATTGCCGTTCGCGCTGGCGCTCGGCCCAGAAGGCGATGTCCCACGGTTTCGGCGCCCACGCCGGGTCGTTGAGTTCAGCGCGAGCGAAGGTCGTGAGATCGGCGAGTTCGGCCCTGGCCTTGGCCTGCGCCGGGGCGTGCAGTTCGGCCGACAATTGTTCCACCGCCGCGACCGTGCCGGCCATCTTAGTCGCCAGACTGATCTCGGCGAAGCTGCGTTTTCCCAGCAGTTCCGCTTTCTCTTGCCGCAGCAGCAGAATCCGTTCGAGCACCGGGCCATTGTCGTGTGCGCCGGTCGAGGCGCGGGTGACCATGGCACGGTAGACCGTCTCGCGCAGGGCGCGGTCGCGGGCATGTTCGAGGAACGGCCCGGCGATCGGGAAGTCGAGGGTTACGCGCCACGGCCCGCGCTCGGCGGTCGGCTCGGGTCCATGCTTGCCGGCTTCAGCCCAGGCTGCGGCAGCGCGCGCGGCCAGCGCACGGACCAGCGTCGGCGGCAGCCCGGCGATCTGGTTCGGTTCGGTGAGATCAAGGTGGAATGCTTTGGTCGCATCCAGCAACTGGTTTTCGAAGCGGGTCGCGAGCGCCGCGAGTTCGGTCTCGACGGCCTGGAAGCGCTCGCGCGCGGCACCTTCCAGCGCGACGCCGGACAATTCCGCGTCGGTGGCCATCAGCCCGGCGATACGCCGGCGCACCGGATCCAACGCCGCGTCGCCGGCGACCTGCTTGAGCGCGCGATAGAGCGGCACCGACTGGCCCAGGCGCATCCAGGCCTGGACCACGTCGGCCTGGACGGATTCGTGGCCACGGCGCAGATCCGGCGAATTGCGCACACCCAGCAGGTGATTGACCACGCTCCAGGCCCAGGCCAGCGGTTCGCCCAGGGCGGTGATGCGGGCGACGGATCCATCCCAGGTCGGTTGAACGGTCTGCTCCAGCGCTTCCAGATCGCGCAGGTAGCGCGCCAGCAGATCGCGGATCGCCGGTTCGACCTCGGCCGAGGTGATCAGGTCGAAACGGGGCAGCGTGCCGGTGGCGTGCAGCGCGGACATGGCGGTTCCTTGGGTTTTTCTACAGTATTCCGGCAACGAACGCCGGCCGCCGATCAGAGCGTGATCGCGCCGGTCTCGGCGAGCAGGGTCAGCACCAGCGCCCGCGCGCGGTCGCGCGAGATCCAATGCCGGCACTGGATCTTGGCGCTGAGCAGATCGACGCGGCCCTGGCTGTCGGCGATATCGGCCGGGGTCAGGCGCGGGCAGCGCGCCCGCACCAGGGGCACGAGGAGGTTCCAGGCAGGTTCAGGGACGACGTTCATGGGCGGGGACGCTACCGGGGCAGCCACCGGGGCAAACGATAGTCGGCGGTGCTGACGTTGGCGTTTGCCCTTGCTGACACCGGCTTTCGCCGGTTTCGGGCAACTCCGCCCTTCCGGATTCCTTGGCCCTGAGCTACCATGAATCCATGCCGATCACCACCGCAGTCGTCGCTGACGACGAGATCCTCAATCGCGAATTGCTGGCCGAGATGCTGCCGCGCCTGGGGGTGCAGGTGCGCACCGGCAAGGACGGCGTCGCCGCGCTCAAGGCGCTCGAGGCCGAACCGGCGGATCTGCTCATCACCGACATCCGCATGCCCGGCATGGGCGGGCTGAAACTGCTGCTCAAATCCAAGGAGAAATGGCCGGAGATGCCGGTGGTGATGATGACCGCCTTCGCCTCCGTCGAATCCGCGGTCGAGTCGATGCGCCAGGGCGCCTACGACTACCTGATGAAGCCGTTCGGCGTCGAACAGGTCGAGGCGCTGCTGCTGCGCCTCAACGAACGCCAGGGCCTGGTGCGCGAGGTCAAGCGCCTGCGCGCCGAGACCCGCTCACGCCACGCCGGCCGGAGGATGCTGGGCGATTCGCCGGCGATGCAGCGCGTGGCGGAATTGGTGGAGCGCGCCGCGAAGACCTCGTCGACGGTGCTGATTCGCGGCGAATCCGGCACCGGCAAGGAACTCGTCGCGCGCGCCCTGCATGAGCAGTCGGCGCGTTCCAGCGGCCCGTTCATCTCGGTGAACTGCGCCGCGCTGACCGAGACGCTGCTCACCAGCGAACTCTTCGGCCACGAAAAAGGCTCGTTCACCGGCGCCGATGAACAGCGCCCCGGCCGCTTCGAACTTGCTAACGGTGGCACCATCCTGCTCGACGAGATCAGCGAAATATCGGCAGAATTGCAGGCGAAACTGCTGCGCGTCCTGGAAGAGCGCGAGTTCGAACGGGTCGGCGGCGGCAAGGCGATCGCGATCGACGTACGCGTGATCGCGACCACCAACCGCGACCTGCTGGAGCACACGAAGACCGGCCGCTTCCGCGAGGACCTCTACTACCGCCTCAACGTCATCCCGATCGACACGCCCGCCCTGCGCGACCGGCGCGAGGACATCCCGACCCTGCTCAAGCACTACCTGGACGTGTTCAGCCGCGAACTCGGCGTGAAACCGAAACTCGCGGATGAGGCCGTGGCGCTGCTCGCCACCTACCGCTGGCCCGGCAACGTGCGCGAACTGGTCAACATCGTCGAACGCCTGGTCGTACTCGGCGGTGGTGGAACCCTGGATGCCGACGCGGTGCGCCGCTGCCTGCCCGAACTCGGCCCCGCAACCACGCTCACGCCAGCGCCGACCAGCGATCTCGATCTGACCTTGGAAGAAGTCGAGAAACGCCACGTCCTGGCCGTGCTCGCGGCCTGCGGCAACAACCGGCAACAGGCCGCCGACCGCCTGGGCATCGCCCGCCGCACCCTGTTCGACAAGCTCGCGCGCTGGCGCGGTGACGCGCCGGAGGCGGAAGACGCAACGGCAGGGTGAACCGGGCGGGAAACCTCGTCGATGTGGACATTGACGCTCCATGCGCACGGCCGCCCTTGGAGCGGCGATGTCCACATCGCCGTCGTTGTCGGAGATACCCGTCGATGTGACCGGAGATATCCGTCGATGTGGACATCGACGCTCCTTGCGCACGGCCATCCGCCTTAGGGGCGGCGATGTCCACATCGCCGTCGTTGTCGGAGATGCCCGTCGATGTGACCGGAGATATCCGTCGATGTGGACATCGACGCTCCTTTGGCCCAAGCCCTACCGCTTTGATCTCCCTGGCGGTTTGGGCGCGTCGGCGTTCGGTTGAGAGACGAGTTCTTTCAACTGCTGCAGCGTCAGGTTGGTGCCGAAGCGCTGATTCAACTGCTTGAGCAGTTGATCGCGGTCGGGCCGGTTGAGCATCGCCTCGATCTGCGCCGGTGACAACTGGCCGACGAGTTTCTTGAGGTCGTCGACCCCGCCGTCTCCCGTGGCAGACTTTTTCCCTGCCGTCTTCGGATTCTTAGGCGGCTTCTTCTTGTCGTCCTTGCCCGCGTCCTTGCCGGAACCGTCAGCGGAATCGCCATCGGCCTTGGCGAGCAGGATCGTCATGTCGTGGGTGCTGCCGGCCGGGTCACGGAAGCGAACGATCGAGTCGGCGGTGATCGCCAGCAGCGTCCAGCCGCCGATCGCTTCGCCGACAGCCATCGGCTTGGCCTCTTTTTCATTGGGAGCGCGGACCAGCACCACCGGCGCACGGTTGGCCACCTCGATCAGGCCGACGCAGGTCGGCGCGGACGGATCGCTGCCATCCAGCGACGGCCACACCAACGGCGGCTGCGGTGGCAGGATGACCACTGTACCCCCGACCGGGGGAGGGAAATTGGGCGGTGCTGGCGGCGCGACCGGCCTGGTGCCGTACTTGCGCGACCGCTCCGGAACCCGGTCATTGTAGGGAATGAATGGGTTCTCGTTGTTAACCGCGTAGTTGTCGTACGGGCCGATGTCCGGCTTGCTCGCCGCCAGCAGGACCACGGCCGACCCGTCGATCAGCGGCGCGGTGCGCTGGTGCAACTCGATGGCGGAGATTGTCCAGGCGACGATGGCGACGATGAGCGCCAACGCAGCCACCAGCGAAACCACCCGTCCGATCTGACCGACACCGGAACTCATAACCGGTTCCGGATTGGGGCGATCCCGGACGGCATGCTGGCCGCAGGTCGCACCGATGGCTTGGTCGGGGTCCGCAAGGATTTCACCGGCCGGGAAGAAGCCTCGCGCAGATCCGAAAGGCCGATCGCCAACTGGTGCTCGCTGCCTGCGGGATCGCGGAAACGCGCCAGATTTTCGGCGGAAATCGCAAGCAGGGTCCAGCCCGCGGCGACGTCGCCGATGTTCATTGGGATGGTGTCCGTCTGACCGGTCAGACGGACCAGCAACACTTGCGGCTGCTGCTCGACCGCGATCACGCCGACGCAGTGCGGGGCACGAGGGTCCTCGCCGGCGAGCGTGGGCCAGGTCAGTGGTTCGACGCAAGAAACCGTGACGATTGCCTCGTCCTTCGTCGGCTTCCATCGGTCGGCCAGATCCACGCCTGCTTGACCCGCTGCAACCTCGGGCTGCTTCCGGCCAGGATCCTGATAGGGGACGAACGGATTCAGGCGGTTGACCCGATAGCGGGTGAACGGCCCGATGTCCGGCTGGTCAGCGGCGAGCAGCACCGACGCGCTACCTTCGATCAAGGTCGGCTCATGCACCCGCTCAACGGTGCGGGGCTGCAGCCACGCCACGACCGCAGTGACCAGGGCCGCCGCGCTGATCAGCACCGCCACCCAAGCCAGACGCTCGGCTAGCCACCGATGGAGATTCCATGCGCTCATGGCCGGGCTCCTCGGGATCCACCACCGCTGGACGCGCTGCCCGACCTGACGACTGGCGCGTTCACACCGCGATCCTTGTCGGACAGGAACTGCATCCCGGCGAGGGTGAATCGGCCGGTCAGGATGGGGATGTCATCGCGGCTGGTGCGGTTCGCGCTGTCGATGCTCGCGCCCAGAAGGATGACCGGATAGTCCGCCTTTCCCTTCGATTCCGGCGATTCTTCGACGTAGGCGAACTGGTGCAGGATCCAGAGCAGGGTGTCCAGGCGCGCCTTGATCTCGATGGTCAGGTTGTACTGCCGTAGCAGGGCCGGGCGGCCCGTCGGTCCGTCGAGCTTCCCGCGCAGGTCGCCCAGGACGATGCTGGTGACCTCATGGATTGGCTCGGGAGTGGTGACCACCGTGGTCATGACCTTGTCGACCAGTTGCAGCATCGCGAGGCTGGCAGGGATGTCTTCGGGTTTGGGGATGTCGCGCTCGCTGGCGAGGGCGAACCCCAGCATCGGTGGGAAGCCTATGTTCTTCACCTTGGCATGTCCGGCGATCTGGCCTTGGACCTGCTGGAAGCGGAACAGCCAGCGGGCGCCTGGTTCACGTTCTTCGGCTTTGCCAGACTCGGGCAGGATGCGGAAGTCACGAGTCACAGCGAAACCGGTATTGTCCTTGAGGTTCTTGATGCTGGCACGCAGCTTCTCATTGGCCTCGGCCTGCTCGGTGATGCGTTTGGTGACCTCCTTGCCCTTGGCACTGCCGATCGGTGGCAACTTCTCCACCGATTCGGCGAGATCGGGTTCGTAATACCAGTACAACCCGCCTACGCCGAGAACGAGCACGCCAGCCAAGGTGATCCAGCCATTGCGCAGCGGAAGTTTGATTTCAGGTGCCATGGGATCTCAACGCGCCGCCTGGATGGCCTGGTCGAGGCTGGTGGGTTCGAAGAAAAGATGAAAGCGGAACTCGGTGTAGCCCTTCTTGGGCACCACCAACGGATTCCGCGTCGTGGTCTCGACCCGTCGACCCAGATCCTCATCGAAGATCCTAATCCAGTCGATCTTGCTTCCGCGCAGAAATCCGTTCGGGGGATCCTTCGGCACCTTTATCGGCGTCCATTTCCGCAGGACGTCATAATAGGAGGTGAGGTACTTTTCTATCTCGTCACGATTCATCACCACGTCAAACTTCACCTGCCCAGCCACCACTACTGAACCTCGATCGATGGCGGAGTCGGTCCACCTTTGACGGTTGGCGACTCCTCTTGTAGTCGGTGCTGGCCTTCCCCCAGCCGGGGCCAAAGCAGAGCCCTCGACGGCACTGACCGCACCGTCAACCCCGACCGCCTCGGTTGCAACCCGCGTCACCCAAACGTAGTGCGAATCCGGCGCCTCCGCCGCCTCCTTCAACATCCGCACGACGTTAAGAAAATCGCGCCCCGCATAGATCCGGCTCGCGATCGCGCGCAGGTCCTCGGACAGGGCCTCCTTCTCTTTGTCGAGTTCCTTGAGCTTGGCGAGATTACGCTCGTATTCCTTGACCGCCTCCTGGTGGTTGCGCTTTTCCTGCTCGTAGGTGCTCTGGCGTTCATAGAGCGCGAGGCCGGCAATGATGCACGCGGCAGCGGCGAGGCCGGCGGCGAGCCAAGGCCAGACCACGACGTCGCGGATGGCCTCTTTGCGCAGGATGCCGTCGGGGCGCAGGTCGTAGCGTACCGGTTGCAGCAGCTGGCTGTCGACCCCGCCCAGGGCGAGGCCGAAGGCGGCGGCGAATTCGTGGGGGCGCTCTGGTTTAGAGGCCTTGCCGGCGAAAGTGTAACCAGCGAACGGGTCCCAGACTTTGACCGGGCATTCGCAGCGGCGGGCGAGATAACCGTCGAGGCCGCCGAGTCCGGCGCCGCCGCCGCACAGCAGCACCTTGGCCAGCTTGACATCCTTGACCTTGGCCTGGGCCTTGAACCAGGTCAGGGAACTGGCGATCTGGGCGTACAGGCCCTCGGCGGCCTTGGCCAGTTCGGGGCCGAGGGTGGTGTTGCCGACCGCGATGGTTTCGACGCCGGGCGGGGCATGTGCCACTTCGCCATGATCTTTGGTCTCTGAATCGAGTAAAACTACGAAGTTTTCAGCATCGTCGGATTCATCGACTTGCTCTGCCTCAGCCCCATCACCTTCCCCGACTTTCCGGACTTGCCCAACTTGCCCGACTTTCCCAGCTTTCCCAACTTTTTCCACCGCATCAGTCACCGCCTCGTCGAGGAATTGACCGAATGGGTCGTCTTCCGCCATGGCCGGTTGGGTCATGCGGATGATCGAGGTCTTGCCGGACAGCTTCGCCGCCTCGGCCTTGGGCCGGGTCATGCGCGAGGTCACCACCACGTTCTCGGTGAAGGTCTCGCCCCCGACCGGGATCAGGCGGCAGGCGAGGAAGCGGTCTTCGCCGACCAGCGACACGGCGGTGCCACCGGCCCCGATGTCGACCACCAGGGCGAGCTGGTCACCGCTGACCGGACGCGCGCCCGGTTCGGTGAACAGCACGGGATTGGCCATCTCGGCCGCGGCGAAGCCGACGCGCGCGGGTTCGACCTTGGCCGCGCGCAGGTCAACCAGCAGCGAGTACACCTGCGCCGGCTGGGCGATGGCACAGCAGTGCACGAACTCGTCTGCCGCCGGCAGCGACATGTGGTCGGCGGCAAGTTCGCTGCCTTCGGCCTGCTGTTGCAGGTCCAGGCGCAGGAGGCGGTTCAGGCGGTCGGGCGGCATCGGTGCGGTGGTCAGGTACCGCACCAGGCAGTTCACCTCACTCGAGGCCACCGCGATCGTACCGCGCAGAGGTAGCTTGTTGTCGAGTTCGACCAAAGCGGCTTCGAGCGGCTTGGGCGGCGCCTCGGCCCCGTCCGCGTCGTCGCCGGACATGATGCGCGACACCGTCGCCGTCGCGACGATCTCGATCCGGCCGCGCTGGTGCCGCACCGCCACCGCGCGCACGGTGTGGCGACCGATATCCAAGCCGATGACGGTGGCGGCCACGCGGGGGTCCTCAGCGGCCGGTCGGACGCGTGCGCGTCGGAGTTGATTCGGGGGCCTTGGCTGCTGCCGCAGCCTTTTCTGCCTCCTTCGCCGCTGCGGCGTCCTTCACCGCCTGGGCGTCGCGCGCGTCCGGCGGCAGCACGATCTTCACCGTGTCGCGCAGGGTTTCGATCTCGTCGCTGACCTCGGCCCCGGTGGTGTCGAGCAGCGTCGCGCGCACGGTGATGATCAGATTGGTGCGGGTGGTGGTGTCGGTCTTGCGGCGGAAGAGCACACCCAGCACCGGCAGGCGCGACAGGCCCGGCGTGCCCGAGGTATTGGACTCCTCGTGCTCGCTCGTGAGTCCGCCCAAGACGACAGTCTGCCCGCTCTTCACATTCAGGCGGGTGAACAGCTTGCGGGTCGCGAACTCGGGCGGCGAATCAATGGGCGTGATCACGGTTGAACTGTCGCCGGAGGAGGTGCCCTGCTGGCGCTGCGGCGCCCGCACCATTTCGGTCACGGTCGGGCTCACGGTCAGCGAGATGACATCGCCATTGCGAGCCACTGATGGGGTGATGTCGAGGGTGATCCCGGCCTTGGCGGTGGCGAAGGTCGGCACCAAGGCGTTGTTCGACTGGAAGGTGACCGAGCCGGTGCCGCTCGAGGTCACCGGCTGGTTGATCGCCTGGTTGTTGTAACCCGAGATATAGACGATGTCCCGCGTGAGGTCGATAAGACCGCGCGCGTTGGACAACGTGACGATCGCCGGCTTGGTCAAGGTGTTGGCCTGGCCCTTGGTCTCGAGCGCAGCGATCTGCATCTGGAACTGGCCGTAGTGCTTGGAGTCGTAGATGAGCTGGCCAAGGATGCCGGTCGACGACGAAGCGACCGCGCCACCCCCGATGGAAAATGGGGTTGTCGGCACCGTGCCATAAGGCGCCGGGCCTGAGAACGACAGGGTATCCGTCCCGATCTTGGCCGTTCCCCCGGTCGCCAAGTTCACTCCGAGATCCTTAAGGCCCTGGTCGGTGATCTCGATGAAACACGTCTCGATCTTCACCTGGAGCGGGTTGTAATCCAAGGCGGCCAACAGCCGCTTGAGTTCGCTCAGCGCCCACGGCGTGGTCTTCACGAACAGGGTGTTGCTCTTGCGGTCGAGGTGGAATTTCCCTTCGCTCGGCCAGTTGACGATGATGTTGGGCACTTCCTTGAGGAAGCGTTCGAGGTCACTGTTGGCGCCACCGCCGTTTCCACCCCCCGCACCGCCGCCACCTGCCGGCCGCGGCGGCGCACCACCGCCGGGAATGGCCGGATTGTAGGGCGTGTTGGGGTTCGTCCCCGCACCGGCACCGCCGCCGCCGCCACCACCGCCGCCGGTATCGGAAACGCCCATCGCCGCTGCCGCCGTCACATCGACCAGGCCGGACTGGAGGACGATCTTCTCGGTGACCAGAATGTCGCTGTCAGCCGAGGTGATGAACACCGAGTTGCCGCGATAATTGTAGGTGATCTTCACCATCTTGGCGATGGTGTCGAGCGCCTGCTCGATCGTTTCGTTGACCAGGCTGACGCTGAGCGTCTCGTCGCTGATCGCCGAATCGAGGATGACGTAGTTGATGCCGGCGAGGGCGAACAGCGGATCCAGCAGTTCCCGGATCGCGACCTTGTTGCCCTTCAGGGCGGGGATGCGCTCCTGCAGTTTGGTGCGCATCTTCAGGCGTTCGGCCTCCTGGATGTCCTCATCGAAGATCCAGACCTTACGCGCGACCCGGGGCTTGTCGTAGGGCCAAATCGCACTCTCGGTGGCCTCGTTCAGGCCGCGTTCGCGCCGGATCGCCTTTTCTTTGAAGAGCGCTTCGCGTTCACGTTCGACCAGGACGTTGAGCAGCCGGTATTTCATCCGCATCGCCGCCGGTTCATGCGGGTGGTCGCGCAGGATGGCGTTGCAGCCGTCGACGGCCTCGGAATAGCGGCGCTGGGCGATTAGGACCTCGACCACATCGAGCCGGCCGGCGACCGAGCGTTCGCTGCGTGCCTTGGCTTCTTCGTAATCCGGGCCGCCAACCAGCAATTGCCTGGAATCCGCCTGCTGCGTCAGCAGATCGCGGATCTCGGCTTCAAGCGCCGACACGCGCGCAGCGATCAGGGTCTGCTGCGCCAGCTTGTCCTCGGGATGGGCGGCGCAGTACGGTTCAAGCAGGATGACGGCCTCGCGCGATTTGCCGCGCGCCATGAGCGAGGCGGCGAGCGCAGCCGGTTCGACTCCCCCGTTGGCTGGCGTGATCGCGGGTTCGCCAGCAAAAGCCGGCAGGCCCAAAGCCGGAGCCAGGACCAGGGCCGCCAATCCGGCGACCAACCGCGCTGGCCGACGGATGCGATGGAAATGCTTGGCCACGTGGGAACCTCCGCTCAGCGCTTGTTCGAATGCGAGTACATGAACATGGGGAGCCTTCGCAAACGTATTGTTCCCGGTCGGCCGGGGCGTACCAGTTCGTGTACGCAGCGAACCGGCCCGATGCCCGGTTACCTGCCCCCATGTGGAGTCCCTCAATGTCGAACCGCACCGTCCTCTACCCGCTTCAGGTCGCAACGGGTGGAAAAATGATCGATTTCCACGGCTGGACCATGCCGGTCCAGTTCAGCGGCATCGCCGCCGAGCACCAGGCGGTGCGCACCGGCACCGGCATCTTCGACCTCGGCCACATGGGCCGGCTGCGGATTTCCGGCGCCGGTGCGCTCGCGTTTCTCGCCCGCCGGGTCTGCCGCAAGCTCGATGACCTGCGCGACGGCCAGATCCGCTACGGCCTGGTTTTGGCCGCCGACGGCACGGTTGAGGACGACGTGCTGGTCGGACGTGAATCCACTGATTCGTATCATGTCGTCGTGAATGCCTCGAATGTTGAGAAGATCGTCGCCTTGTGGCGACCGGAACTTGCTGGCGACGTGCGCCTCGACGACCTCACCGCGACCCAGGCCATGGTCGCCGTGCAGGGCCCGCAGGCGGCGGCGCTGCTCAAGCGCATCGGCCTCGACCTGGGTGCGACGCGCTACTACCACTTCACCGACGTCGCCTGGCGCGGCACCACGGTGCGCCTGTCTCGCACCGGCTATACCGGCGAAGACGGGGCCGAGTGCTTCCTGCCCATGGACCGGGTGTGCGAACTCTGGACCGCGCTGACTGACGCCGGCGCCACGCCCTGTGGCCTGGGCGCGCGCGACATCCTACGGTTGGAAGCCGCGATGCCGCTCTACGGCAACGAACTCGACCGCAGCGTCACCCCGGTCGAGGCCGGCTTCGATTTCGCCATCAACCGCGCTGGCGGCTTCATCGGTGCCGAAACTGTGCTGGCGCAGCTCGCCAACGGACCGGCGAAGAAGCTGGTCGGCCTGCGCCTGCGCGACCGCCGCGTGCCGCGCACGCATTACCCGATCGTGAAAGACGGCGCGGTCATCGGCCAGGTGACCAGCGGTACGCTCTCGCCCAGCGTCGGCGCGGCGATCGGACTCGGATACGTCGACAGCCGTTTCGCCGCCGTCGGCACCAGCCTCGACATCGACATCCGAGGCGCGATCTGCACCGCCGACGTGGTGGCGCTGCCGTTCTACCGCCGGGCGAAGCCAACCTAGCCGGCCGCTGATTCCGCCGCGACCGCCGGGAAATACTGGGTCTTTTCGCCGATGCGATGGCCGGGCGCGATGCCAGTGCCGAGTTCATCGACGCGGTAGACGTCGGCAGGCAGATTGAGCGACCCGCGCAGGCGCTCCATCGTCGTCGGCACGAACGGGTGCAGCATGATGAGCAGGTTCTTGAGCACCTGGAAGCAACCGACGAGAGCGTCGCGGCGCTGGGTCTCATCGTGGCGGTCGTCGTGCGGCTTGAAACGGGTGAAGAGCGAATTCACCAGCCGAGCGTAGTTTTCGAGCTCGAAGAGCAGATTCGGATAATCCGCCTTGGCCATGCATTTGACATAGCGGGCGACGATCTTGGCGGTCGCGGCGGCCACTTCGTCGCTGACTTTCCCTTCCGGCACCACGCCACCAAACTTGGCGTGCACGGCCGAGATCGGTTTTTCGAATGCCGCGTTCATCGGCCCCGCCAGGAAGGCGTTGCGCTCGCCGAACTTGGCAAAGTCGAAATCCGCCGGCTTGTCGGCCAGACCCAGCAGCGCGAGGTAATACCGCACCTGATCCGCGTCGTACCCGCGTTCATCCAGCAGCTGGTCGCCGGTGAAATAGTTGCCGCGGCTCTTCGACATCTTTTCACCGCCGACCATGAGGTGGCAGTTGCCGACGATGTCGGTGAGCTGCAATTCACCCGCAATCGGCTGGCGATGCGGATCCGCCTGTGCGCCCAGCCACAGCGCACCCTGCATGAGGACGTAAAAGAAGACGTTGTCCTGGCCAAGAAATTGCACCACCTGGGATCTGGGATCGCACCAGAATTCGCGCCACGCGGCCGGGTCGCGCCTGGCCCGGGTCAGGGCGACCTGGGTGAAGGCGATCGGCGCGATGAGCGAATCCGGCCAGACGTAGAGCGTCTTGCCCGCCAGTTCAGCGTCGCACGGCCCGACCGGGATGCCCCAGCCGATGTCGCGGGTGATCGAGCGGTGCGCCCATTCATCGGCCAGCGCGGCCGGGATGCCGGCGGCGGTCAACGCCGCGCGACCCGCTTCCAGGCCGACCTTGTCAGCGAATTGCAGCAGCACCTTCTTGCCCGGCGCGTATTTCGATTTGTGCGGCGGCAACGTGGTTTTCAACGCCTTGTAGGCATCTTCATGGCTGTTGGCGAAGTGCAGCGACGGCAGCACCTGCTCGCGCACCTGCGCCAGCACGTAGGGGCGCCAGGTCTTCTCCTTGCCCTGGATCCAGGTCTTCAAGGTTTCCGACACCGCCCACATGTCGAGCCACCAGTGGGTGGTCTCACGCATGACCGGCGTGGTATCGGACAACGAACTGCGCGGGTTGATGAGCGCACTGGGATCGTGCTGGTGCCCGCAGCGTTCGCATTCATCGCTATAGGCATCGTCCGCGCCGCACTTCGGGTTCGGGCAGGTACCGCGCACCAGCCGGTCGGGCAGGAAGCGGCCAACCTGCGGGTCAAACCACTGCTGGCTGCTGCGCTTGCGCAGCAGGCCGTTTTTCGCCATCTGGGTCAGCATGTCCTGCGACTGCTTGGCATGGATCGGGAAGCATTCCGGGCGGGAGGTACCCGAATAGGTGTCGAGGCTGATGCCGTAGCGCGCCAGCGTCGTTTGCTGCGTCGCATGGATGCCGGCGAGGAACTCCGGCACCGGCACGCCGGCCTTGGCCGCTGCGAGTTCACTGGTGGAACCGTGATCGTCGGTGCCGCACACGAACAGCACGTTGCCCTTCCCGATCAGCATCCGGCACCAGCGGGCGAAGATGTCGGCCGGCAGGTGCGCCCCGGCCAGATGCCCGATGTGCAACGGCCCGTTGGCGTAGGGCATGCCCGCGGTCACCACCATCCGGCTCGGACGCGGCACCCGCGCCAGGATCGCGGCAAGGCTGGGCGGGCCGGATTGCGTCCCGGCACCGGGAAGCGCGGAACCAGCGGAATCAACAGGGGCCGGATTGGTCATGCGCGAGGGCTTATCGCTCGGTTCCAGTCGGCGCAATCGCCGGTGCCCAAGCCGCTTGCATCCTGATCGCACCGGCTGCCCAAGCCCAGGGTCTTCGTGGTATCCTCATCCGCTCACCCGACCTATCAGGATCGCCCATGCGCTTCCGGACCCTGCCCCTCATCGGCGGCCTGCTCAGCGCCGCCGCCGTCGAAAACGAGGCGACCAAGCTCGCCGTGCCCAGCGGACTCCCGGTCGGAGCGGGTGGGGTCGAGGTCGGTCTCGTCTGCGAACTCAGCCGCGCGTCCCGGGCCTTCGATGCCGCCGGAACGGCCGGCGATCGCGGGGGTGCGGCCGTTTCGACGACCGTCACCGCCTCGGTGGTGGTCGGAGTGATCCCGCGCGCCGACCTCGGCCTGGCGGTGGGCTGGGCAACGGTGCGGGACGACGCTTCCTTTGCGGAAACCAGCAGCGGCCCGACCCAGGCGGTGCTCGCCTCCACCATCCTGCTGGTCGAGAAGAAAACCTGGGCCATCGCCGTCATCCCCCGTCTCGACGTGCCAATCCGACGCACCGTGCCTGACGACCGCCCGACCACCGGCGCGACCGATGCCGCCTATGGTTTCACCGCTGCTGCGACCTGGGAACATGGCGAATTCACCAGTAATGTCGCGGCCGGCTACACCCGCCACACCGGGGTCACGGCGCAAACCAGCCGGGGCAGCCTCGATGCCGGTCTGGCCGGCGGCTATGTGCTCACGCCGTGGCTCCAGATCGAGGCGGACGTGGTCTACGCGCGCGAGCTGCGAGTCGACCGCAGTCAGGCCTGGTCAGTGACTGGGTTCGCCGGTTTCCAGATCCCGACCCCGGCCTGGCGCGGCTCGCTCGGCCTCAGCTGGACGCTCCTGGGGCGTCAGGCCGATGTCGCCACCGCCGTGAGCGCTTCGATCACCCGGATCTGGTAGATCGCAACCGATCACATCAGGCTGCTTCCGGCGCGCGGCCGAGGCCCTAGAAACCCGCCATGCTGCCGATCCGCGTCCTGCCCAGTCTGTTGTCCGCCGACTTCACCCGCCTGGGCGAGGAGCTCCGCCGCTGCGAAGCCGCCAGCGCGCGCGTCCTGCACGTCGATGTGATGGACGCGCACTTCGTTCCCAACCTGACGCTCGGACCGTTCATCGTCGCGCACATGCGCAAGGCGACGCGGCTCGAACTCGATGTCCACCTGATGATGACGGATCCCCTGCGTTATGCTGAGGATTTCCGCAAGGCCGGCGCGGATGCGATCACCATCCACGTCGAGGCGGTGGGCCCGCGCACGATGGCCAAGGCCATCCAGCAGGTGCGCGCCACCGGGGCCAAGGTCGGGCTGGCGTTCAATCCCGACACTGATCCCCGGCTGTGGTTCCGCTTCATGGATCAGGTCGATCTGGTGATGTTCATGACCGTCTACCCCGGCTTCGGCGGCCAGGCTTTCATTCCCGAGGTGCGCGACTTCATCCGCGCCACCCGGGCGCGCTTCCCCGCGCTCGACATCCAGGTCGATGGTGGCATCGGCCGCGCCACCGCCGCCGACGTGGTCGCCGACGGGGCCAACCGCCTGGTGTGCGGCAACGCGTTCTTCAGCGATGCTGATCCGGCAGCATTCGTGCGCGAGCTTGAGGCGTTGAGGCCATGAGTGCTCTGATAACGGAGGGCTGGCCACCCAAAAGACGGACTACGAAGGGATGGCCACAAAGAGCACAAAGGGCACAAAAGACATCCGGGGGAAGGCCGGGCTCGGCGTCGTTCCAGTTTGGCGATGATCGGTTTTCCCCCGGTCGTGTTGATGTCGCTGCCAGGATCCATCCGGGATCACGGGCAATGTCCAGGCACAACATCCTTTGTGACCTTTTTGCTCTTTGTGGCCATTCCCCTGCTGTTTGCTTGGAAACGCAGCGATGACCGCACCCAGCGATGTCCGCCGCAGCGACCTGGAATCGGCGGAGGCTGCCAGTCTGGCGCCCTATGCGATGACCGCAGCGGCGAGCCGGGGCCGCGACCACGCGCACCAGGAAGATCCCTACCGCACCGCCTTTCAGCGCGACCACGATCGCATCATCCACAGCCGGGCGTTTCGCCGCTTGCAGTACAAGACCCAGGTCTTCCCCAACGACGAAGGCGACCTCTTCCGCACCCGGCTGACCCACACGCTGGAGGTGGTGCAGTTGGCGCGCAGCGCCGGGCGGCGGCTGGGACTGAATCCGGATCTCATCGAATGCGTGGGCCTGGTGCATGACCTCGGCCATCCGCCTTTCGGTCATCGCGGCGAGGCGATGCTGGCGGAACTCATGGCCGACCACGGCGGCTTCGAACACAACCGCCAGGCCCTGCGCACGGTCGAGGAACTGGAGGTCCGCTACCCCGACTTTGCGGGCCTGAACCTGACCTACGAGGTGCGCGAAAGCATCGTGAAGCACGGCAGCGATCGGGATCCCGCCCGCATTCCGCAGCGCTTTCATCCTAGTGACGCCGCACTGTTGGAAGCGCAACTGGTCGACGAGGTCGACTCGATCACTTACGACTGCCACGACCTCGATGATGGTCTGCGCGCCGGCTACATCGATCCCGGTGCGGTGCAGGAAGTCCCGCTCTGGCAGGCCGCCTGGCGCGAGGCCGCCGAAGCCAGCCCGCGCGCCACCGCGCCGAAACTCATCAGCGACCGTGCGCTGCGCATCCTGCTTGACGCGATGCTGGGCGACCTGATCGACACCTCGCGCGGCCTGCTGGCGGCGAAAGACGTGACGACACTGGCCGACGTGCGCGCCGCGCGCGAACCGCTCATCCAGCCCAGCCCGAGCATGTATGAAGCGAAAAAAACGCTGGAACGCTGGCTGTTCGCCAACCTCTACCGCCACTGGCAGGTGAACCGCAAGTTTCACCTCGCCCAGCGCATCGTCGCCGACCTGTTCGCCTTCTTCACCGCCCACCCCGACAGCCTGCCGCCCGAGCACGCCCAGCGCGCCGCCGGCGCCGGCCTGCACCGCGCCGTCGCCGACTACATCGCCGGGATGACCGACCGGTTCGCCGGGGATGAGCACCGGCGGCTGTGTCGGTGACGTAAGAGCAGAAACCGAACGGCATGCCTGACCTGAGCGATCAGCAATTCGACGCGGCCTATGACCTTTGGCTGCAAACGGGATGGAATCACAACTACCAGATTTCCGCCGCCGACTTTGCCAGGTCCTGGCGGGCGTCCCTGGTAAAGAAGTGCCTCGTCGTAAACGGTCAGATGGTCGCCATCGGTCGGGCGAATTCTGACGGAGTCCTCTATTCCATGATTCATGACATCGTCGTCCATGTGGACTGGCGTGGACGTGGTCTGGGCCGAAGCATCGTTCTCGAAGTGGTCAATGAACTCCGGGCGATGAAGGTGAAGTCCATCCAATTGATGGCGGCAAAAGGTCAGGCAGGTTTCTACGAGAAACTTGGCTTCGAGTTTCGTCCAACCGATGGGCCTGGCATGCAATTGAAGAGGATAGCCCTACTGGATGAACCCCCAGCGCACGTCGCGTCTGGTGATCGATAAAAACTGAAACGACAAAAATCCCCATGCACACCAGCATAACCGCCCATGGCGCCCAAACCGGCCGCCTGTCCACCACCTCCATCCAGGCCGCGATCGACGCGGTTGCCGCTGACGGCGGCGGTCAGGTGCTGGTGCCACCGGGTGAGTGGCTGACCGGGATGATCCGCTTGAAGGATCGCGTGCGGCTGCACCTGGATGCCGGTGCGGTGCTGCGCGCCTCGGGCCGGGTCGAGGACTACGCCCAACGCGAGGATCTTGCCCAGGCGCCGTACTGCGACGTCAGCGGGTCGGGGCACGGGAAGTTCCACCTCATCCTGGCTGATCATTGCCGCGACATCGCGATCACCGGGCTGGGCCGGATCGACGGCAACGGCACCGCCTTTTACACCCCCGGCGCGGCGCTGAGCTGGCCGCTGGCGACCGACAATAAACGCCGGATGCGCTCGTGCGTCGAGATCAGCCATTGCACCAATGTCCTGATCGAGGACGTGACCATCGGCAACACCTGCAACTGGACGCTGCATCTGCACGAATCCGACATCGTGCGCGTGCGCGGTGTGCGTATCGACAATCCGGGCAACGCGCCCAACGCCGACGGCATCGACATTGGCGGCTGCCGCGGCGTCACCATCAGCGACTGCCACATCAACACCTGCGACGATGCGATCTGCCTGAAGACCTATCCGGGCGGCCGCAGTTGCGAGGATATCGCAGTGAGCAACTGCGTGATCCGCACCCACTGCGTCGCGCTCAAGCTCGGTTGCCTCGAATCCTTCGCCGACATGCGCAACGTGGTGTTCAGCAACTGCACCGTGCGCGGCAGCCACCGCGCGGTGGGCATCTATTCGCTCCATGGCGGCCACATCGAGAACATCCAGGTCGTGAACGTGGTCTGCGACACCTGCCTGCCGCTGATGTTCACCCGTCCGATCCATATCGACGTGCGCTGCAAGACTCCCGGCACCGGCCAGGGTTCGATTCGCAACGTGCTGATCGCCGGACTCACCGCGACCACCACCGGCCGCATCCTGCTGACCGCCGCGCCGGGCTTCACCGCATCCGACATCCGCCTGCGCGACATCACGCTGCGCTACGTCGCGGTCGATGATCCGGCGATCCGTGGCACGGTGGTCGGCGGCAGCCAGTTTTCCAACGCCAACCCCTGGGCGCGCAGCGAACGTGCTGCGCTGGTGGCCGAGAACATCCAGGATCTCGACATCCAGGGCTTGAACGTCCGTTGGCCCACGGGTCCGACCCCGAACGCGTGGCGCTTCCCGCAGAAAATGGCCAATGGCGCTCACGATCTTTATCACCCGTCCGACTGGGGCGAGGACACCGAATTTCCCTTCGCTGCCGTGAGCGCACGCGGCGTGACCGGTGGCCGTCTGGTCAGTGCCGGGTTGAGCGGGCGTGGTGGTGCCCAGGCGGTGCGCAGTGAACAGTGCCAAGGATTCAGCGTCGTCTGAAGCCGTTCAGGCGGTGGCGTCGAGGCCGCCGCCGATCGCCACCGCCGGCGCGTAGGCCCGGCGGGCCTGGTCCGGCTTTGCTGAAATCGGCATCGCTGAGTCCGGATTCGATGCACCGCCGGGACCACCGTCCTGCTTGCCGCCTTTCAGCTTCGCGGCGGTTTCCTCGCGCTGCTGCTGGCGCGCGGCGGCCTCAATCTGAGAAGCCTGGGACGCGACCGCCAGATCCTGGGCGGATGGATTGGCCGGAGCGAGCGCAGCCGCACGCACGCGCTGCATCTTGGCGATGGTCGCGGCGGGATCGCGTTCGCTGCCCATGTCGATCGAGACCTCGCCGCCGACGGCGTAGCGCTTGCCGTCGGGGCCGGTCTCATAACTGAAACTCGCGGCTCCGGCGAGGCCACCGCCGGCGGCCTGGTGCGCCGCCTCGTGCGTGCGCACCTCGCGGTCGCGGGCCGCAAGTTCGGCACTTTCCTGCTGCTTGGCGGGTTCCTCGGCGTCGCTGCCGGCGGCTGCGTCGGTCTTTCCCGCTTTCGCCTGGGCACCCTGGGCCGGTTGGCCGGTTGCCGCGGACTGGCTGGGATCAACCGGCTGCCCGTCCTCACCGGATGGATCGGGAGCGCTCCGCACCGAGGTCGGTTCCCAGGAATCCGTCCGTCGCTGACCCAGGACGGACGCGTCAGCGGATCCGCTCGACGGTACCGCTGATGATCTGCTGCCCTGGCGCACCTGCCAAGGATCGCGTTGCACGCTGGTGAGACCCAAGTCCATGGCGGAGGATACCCCGGTATTGCCGCCGATGCCAATCGACATTTCCATCTTCACCCCCGCGCCGAGATCCCGTCCACCGCGACGACGCGCTCCTGTCCATCGACACGGCCGAAACGCAGGACCTCGGTCGGACACGCCTGGACGCAGGCGGAACAGCGCACGCATTCGGGGTCCTGCATGTGGTTTCCCTTGTTGGCGAAATTCATGATGTCGATGCCCTGATGGCAGACGGCGGTGCAGGCATTGCACGAGATGCACTTCTTCTGCTCGACCACGATGCGGAAGCGGCTGAAGCGGGCGTAGATGTGCATCAGCGCCGCGAGCGGGCAGGCGAAGCGGCACCACACCCGACCCGAGTAGGCGAAGTAGAGGCCGGTGCCGAGCGCGCCGGCGAGGAAGAAGTCGACCACCGGTTTCCAACCGTGGAGGAGCGCCTCATGCCCGAGCGCACTCGACCAGGCCCAGCCGGTCGACCAGCTCAGCACCCGCAGCACGAACAGCGCGACGGCGATGGCGAGCAGCACCTGGCCAACCAGGTTGAGGCGGTTCCAAAACCGGCCGTGCGGCATCTTCTGGCGGTGGCGATCGCCCAGCGTCTCGGCCAGGGCGCCGCACGAGCACAGCCAGCCGCAGTAGGCGCCCTTGCCCCAGCGCCAGACGATGAGCGGGATGATGACGAAGGTCTGGACCAGGCTGATCGCCAGCCACCAGCCCTGCGGCTGGTCGGTGAAGACGTTCCAGACGAAGAGCGGCCACGCGAGCAAAAATCCATACGCTCGCCAGTATTCGCGCCCGTTGGCGTCGTAGCTGGCGGCGGGAAAGAGGTTGTCGGCCGCCGTCTTCCACCAACCGCTGTCCCACGCGCCCTGATGCCCCAGCCACGGCAGGATGATCTCGGGCAGCAGGAAGAGAGGCAGGCACTGCACCAGGATCAGGGTCGTGGTTTGCAATCGCACGTACGGCGTGCGCCGTCGCCGCATGCGATCGACGCCGAAGACCAGCACGGTCAGGCAGTAGAGCAGTGCAATGAAGAAGCCGATGCCGTTGCTGGCCGAGGCGGCCACGGTGTAGAGCAGATCGCCGAGCGGTCCGCTCTCTGCCGGCCAACTGATCTCGCGCATGCCTTCAAGCCAATGCCCGGCTGCGACGCTGGGATTCCACCACGCGTGGCCGAGCAGTCCGAACGCCTTCATGGCGTACAGGGTGGTGACCGCGAGAAAAAACGCGCCGAGTCCCATCCATACGACCGCCGAGCGTTCGCCCCGGATCGGCACGCCGCTCTTGCGGAAGAACGCGAGCGGAGCCTCACGGCCGATGAGCGCGAGCACCTCATCATTGGGCAGGCGCGCGGTGGCGCCGCCAGACACGATTTCGACCGCATCGGCGCTGATGCGCTGGAGTTTCGTGCCGAGTTTGAGCGCGAGGCTGCCACCGCCCGGCAGGATGCCGGCCCCGGCGAGCGCGATGACGCGGGCGGCATTACCGGACTTCGCCTTGGCCAGATCACTGCCACGATGGACCAGGGTCACGCGTGCGCCGGCTTCCGCGCAGGCGATGGCCGCCTCACAGGCGCTGTCGCCGCCGCCGGCCACCACCAGATCCTGGCCGTGATGATGCTTGGGATCGTGCAGACGGTTGACCACCTTGGGAAGATCCTCGCCGGGCACGCCCAGGCGGCGGAAGTTTCCGCTGCGGCCGATCGCCACGATCACCCGCCGCGCGAGCACCGGCGCGCTGTCCGGCACCATCACCGCGAGCAGCCCGCCGCGACGTTCGACGTGGGTGACGGTGGCGGCGCGCAGCGGCAGGTCGCGGCCGGCGAGCTGCCGTTCGAGTTCCGCCAGCAGATCTTCCTTCACCGTCGCCGCGACCTGGAGTTCACCGGCTGGCCGCATGTCGACCGGATAGGTGAAGATCGGCTTGCCGGCCGGGAAGTTGGCGAGCGTCGCCAGGCGCTGGTTCGACTCGAAGATGGCGAAGCGCAGACCGCTGCCGACGAGTTCAACCGCCGCCGCCATGCCGGCCACGCCGCCGCCGATGATCGCCACGTCGAGCACATCAGCGCCGGCAGCCTGGTTTTCCCCAGCCAATTCGCGCCGGCACCGCTGGGCCGCCTTGGCGCCGGAATCGAGGGCAAACTTCAAGAGCGGCACCCCGGTCAGGTCGCCCACCACGTTGAGACCAGGCACGCGGGTACTGCCGTCTGCCGCGACCACCGGCAGGCGTTCCGGTACGCCGGCCGGCCATTGCAGGTGCAGCCACTGCGCGAAGCGGGTGAAGAGATTGCCCGGCGCTGCTTTTCCAGCCAGCGCGGCGTGACCGGTAGGAGCGGCGATCGTGGTCATGGCGCACTTTCGTGGTGGCTTGGCGCGGTCAGAAATCCTGCCGCGATGGCGGCGGCCAGGTCAGCGGCGTCATCGCAATCGGCGAGCGTGGCTCCCTGACCGTGCGCCACCCCGGCGGCGTCGAGCCGTTGCCGGCTCGCTGCCAGGATGCGTTCCGTCGACCACGGCAGCGCGTCCTCGGCGATGACCGGCACCACGGCTCGATCCCGGCAGGCCACGCCCCAATAGCCGCCGTCCTGGGCCGGGCCGAAGGCGATGGGAAAATCCTGCAAAATGTCAGCCAGCTCTGCCAAGTGATCCAGGCGCAGGCCAGGGCAGTCGGTACCGATCACCACCGCCCGATCAGCCTCGGCGAAACCCCACGCGAAGGCGGCGGCGATACGCGAGCCCAGACCGCCCTCGGGCTGCGGCCGGCGCGGCAGATGCTCCAGCCCGGTGCCGGTCCAGGCCGAGTCGTCGCCGTGGGTGAGCAGCCGCACCGGCCCGCGCCAGCCCGCCTGCGCGCGCGCGACGATGGCCAGCAACTGGCGGTAGACCGCGAGCGCTCCGGCGACGCCGATGCCAGCCGCCAACCTCGTCTTCACCCGGCCCAGCTCGGGTGCGCGTGCGAGGATGACCAGGGCGGCCTCACCCATGCGACACCGACGCGGAACAGGTGGTACTTCCCCGACAATGCCTGGCTTCGCTGGCCAGCAGCAGCATCGCCGGCCAGTGCGCCAGGACCGTCACCCACGGCGTTTCCGTCCAGCCGCCAACCTGGGCCATCCGGATGCCATGCAGCCAGTAGATGCCGGCGCTGGCCGTCCACACGGCCAAGGCCCAGGAATGCGTGAACGGCAGCAGCGCGACCAGGACCAGGAAATACCACGGATGCAGGGTCGGCAGGCAGATCAGCAGCAGCGCCAGCGACCAGGCGACCTTTTCGACCAGGATGGGCGATCCAGGCGGCGTCGCTGACCAGCGCCAGACCAGCCCCAAGCCAGCGACCAGGAGCAACCCCAGCACGACGCGCACCGCCTGCTCAACCCAGGCGGGCTCCACGAAGGCGCGCAGCAGCCAGCGCAGGCCGGGATCGAGCACGCCGTGGAAATGCCGATCGCCGCCAAAAGTGAGGAAGCTCGCGACCAGCCCCGATCCGGCAGCGGCAAACGGCAGGTAGGCGAGCACGGGCAGCAGCAGCACCAGCCACCAGCCGCGCCAGCGCCCGGCGTGCAGCACCGGCAGCAGGGCGACCACCGCGAACGGCTTGGCGAGGCAGGCGAGCGCGGTCAGTCCGGCCGCGAGCCGATGGCGCACGCTGGCCGCAGCGTGGAGCGCCAGGAGCAGCAGCACGCACATGATCAGATCGTTGTGCGACTCGCCGCTGCCGAAGATCGCCAGGACCGGATTCCACGCGACGATCACGATGAGCGCGGGCGGTTGGCCCAGCCGCAGCAGCAGGGCGAGCGCCAAGGCGATGACCGCGAGCGAACCGAGCACGCCCGCGATCCGGAAACCGGCCTTGGCGGCGTGGCCCGGCAACGCCGGCGAAACGGCCGCCACCGCCGCCTGCGCGGCCAGCGTCACCGGCGGATAGATCGCGGTCATCTGCGGATGGTTGACCTCGGCCGCGACCTGCGGCGGAACGAGGATTGCGGCACGCGGATCCGCCGGCGGGATCGCATAGGGGTTCTGCCCGGCGAGGATCTGCCGGCCTTCGACCAGGTAGCGGTTCACATCGTCGGACTGGTACAGGCCGCACGCGACCACCTGCAATGCCACGCCGATGGCGAGAATCCAGTTCAGGCCATGCCGGTCGATCGGGCGCGAACGAATCCACCCATAGGCGAGCAGGCAGCATGCCCCCATGAGCAGTGAAAGACCCGCGAAAAGAATGGGTTCCTGCAACCAGGAGGCGTCGCGCCCCGCGAGCACGCCCAGGCTGGCGAGCGCGATCAACCCGAGCGGGATCAGCGGCCACCAGCCCCGGAACGACGACGCGGCGACCGCTCCCGCTGCGTTCATGGCTTCGCCGGGCGATCCTGCGGGTTGTGCTGGGCCCAGTAGGCGAAGCGGCGGACCTGCTTGAGCGTCAGCACGGAGCCGTCGGCCTGGACCCAACCGAGCAGGGTGTGCGGGGCCTGCGCCAGGACGGTCAGCCGATCCTCAAGCTTGCCGCGCCGGACGATCACGGTGATGGCGGCGACCTCGACCGGTTTCTGCGGATCACGGGCCGATTGCGCTGCCCCGCTGATCACCGCCTGCATCGGCGAGGTATCGACCGCGCGCGCCTCGATCTGGCTCGGCACGACGCGCAGTTGCACCGGCGGCATCCCCGTCGCGACCCAGGCCCGCGCCCACCACCACAAGCTGTCGACGGGCAGTGCGTCCGTGCCGAGATCAAGGGGCTGCACCAGATCGCCGTGGCCGTCGAAATAGCTGCTCACCCGCAATGGGCCGCCGTTGACCCAGGATTTGCTCGCCGCGCCGCACCATTCGTGGCTGGTGATGAACCAACGCAGGGGTAGGCCGTCGGCCTGGCGCACGAGCTGGAACGAGGACTGGTCGTAGCGGTAGACGCCGGTCTGGAAGCTGCGCACCCAATGCAGTTTCAGCACCGGCACGATCGCCGCCCCGCCGGCGGATTTCACCCGGCGTTCGGGGTCCATGCCCTCGCGCACCGCGATCAGGGTGGCGCTGCCGGGATGCAGGTTCCCATAGCGGAACTGTTGCAGGTCATAGTCGGCGACCTCGGCCAGGCCGTCGTCCCAGCCAGTGGTCAGCCAGGGCGACGCCAGCGGTAGACCGCCCGGCTGACGATCCGGTGTGGCCAACGGTGCTGGCGGGGCGATCAGCGGCTGGGCGCGGGCGACCTCGCCCGCAAGGACGGGTGCGGCAACGATGAAGACGAGGGCGAGGGCGGATCTCATGGTTTTCCTTGGCTGAGGTTGAGGCTGAGGTTCAGCGTCCAGTCGTAGGTGAAGAACTGAAGCGGTCGATCCCCCGCCAGGGCCTGGGCCACCGGACCGGCCGGCACCCGCGCGCGCAGGAATGTACGCACGCTGCTGCCCGTATTGGCGGTGCCACTGGCCGCACTGGCGGTGCTATTTTCCATGCTGGCGGCGCCATGTGCCGCGCCGGTGGAGCCAGGGACAAAATCCGCCGCGAACCAGTCCAGGATCGGATTGACCCGCAGGACGCCGTCCTCCAGGCGCAGGTGCTGGGCGTTGGTGGCAAAGTCCCGCGCTGCGGCTTCCAACTGCGACTCCAGCGTGGCGACAAGGTAGGGTCTGGCCGCCAAGGCCGGACACGATCGCGAGGCGCAGTTGAGCGCGAAATGGATGCGCGGATCCCCGAGTTTGCGCAGCACGTCGTGCTCGATCTCGTCGAGCGTGCGCCAGGCGCCGGCGACCCGGAAACGCCAGGATTTCCAGGCGCTGTCCTTGCCGAGGCCTGCCGAGGTGATGCTCCAGGCCGGCCAGCGGGTCGCGTCCTCGGGCAGTCGCGAGCGGACCAGTTCCAGGGTCAAGGCATTGTAGGCATTGATGAACAGCGCGAGGCGCGCCATGCGCTCAGTCGGCTCCACCGCTGTGGCGAGTTGAACGCGGTAGCGGTCGAGTCCGACATGGTCGCGACGCAGCTCGCCGTAGTCGACGCCATCCACCTTGACCACCCGCGCCAGCACCCCGGCCAGCAACGCATGCTCGGCATCCAGCGCCGGCGCGGCCACCGCCGGGGTGGGCACGTTCTCCACCGCGACGAGAGCAGTGGTCAGCAGGGCGAGCGCGGCGAGTTGCCGGAAGAAACTCACCGCACCGCCACCGCGCCAGTGCAACTGGAGCCGCAGCCGGCGGTGCAGGCCAGGCAATGCGCCGCCATGGCCACCGGCGCGCCGACGAGCTGTCCCGGTTCGACATCCCACAGGTAACGCGCAGCTCCACCCAACGGCAAATCCTGGGCGAGATTGAAATCGCAATCGAACAAGCGGCCGTCGTGGTCAACGCTGAGCGTGGTCCGGCACATCAGGCCGGCGAGCGTCGCCGGGTTGTAGGCGTTGCGCAGGCGTTGCTCGTAGAGCTCGAGCTTGCCGGTCTGCTCCAGGAAGCGCCGGAAACGGGTGATCGGCACATTGGCCAGGCACCAGAGTCCGGTGAAGACGATGCCCCAGTCTTCGCCCAGGCGACGGCGGTAGTCGGGCTCAAGATCCTCCTGCCGCGGCGGCAGGCCGGCGCCGCCGGGATTGTAGACCAGATGCAACGGCAGGTCGGGGTCGCGGCCGTAGCCGACCGCGTTCAACTGGCGCAGGCCCTGGATGGAACGGTCATAGGTACCTTTTCCGCGTTGTTTATCGACGTTTTCCTGCAGGTAGCACGGCATGCTCGCGACGACGTGGACGCGATGGCGAGCCATGAAATCGGCGAGGTCTTCCTGGCCCGGCTCCTGCAGCACGGCCAGGTTGGAACGGTCGATGACCTCGGCGCCAATTTCCTTTGCGGCGACGACCAAGTCGCGAAAGCCAGCGATCAGTTCGGGCGCACCACCGGTCAGATCCACGATGCGCGGCCGGAACTGCCGCATCCAGGCGATGACCCGGGCGCGCACCTCGGGCAGCATCTTCTCGCCGCGCTTTGGCCCAGCCTCGACGTGGCAGTGGGTGCAGGCGAGGTTGCAGAAGCGGCCCAGGTTGAGTTGCAGGGTCAGCAGTTCGTCGCGCCGAACGGGTTCGCCCCACGGCGGAGTCCAGGTCACCTGGGCCGAAGCAGGCGTGGCTGACGAAGTGGGGGACAACGGTGCGTTCATGGCGGTTGGTCGGGGCTGGAGGGAGGACCTTACACCGGGCACGACGCCGCGCCGGTACGATCCCTGCGCTGGGGGATCTAGCAGGAGGCTGGGCCGGGACTACCGTCCGCGCCGCCAGAGCGAACAGATCGGGACGCCGCACCAGCCGGGGTCGCCGTCAGTTTCCAACGGAAAACCTGCGCCAGGACACCCGTGACCGCCATCGACGCCCGCGTCCCCCACATTCCTGCCGACGCGACCGCGATCAGGCTTGCGCCCGACGCCGCACCTGGCCGCCGCGATCTCGCCCGCGTGACCGCGATCATGCCTGCCCTCAATGAAGAAGGCTCGATCGCCGCCGTGGTGCGGAATCTGCTCGCCGCCGGCGTCGGCCGGGTCATCGTCGGCGACAACGGCAGCACCGATGCGACCGCTGCGGTCGCCCGCGCAGCCGGCGCCGTGGTGGTGCCCGCCCCCCGGCGCGGCTATGGATCTGCCTGCCTCGCCGCCCTGGCCGCCGTGGCCACGGATGCGGCAGCCGTGGTCTTCTGCGATGCTGATGGCGCCGACGACCTGGCGCGACTCGATGCGATCTGCGGCCCGGTGCTGCGCGGCGAAGCGGATCTGGTCATCGGCAGCCGAGCCCTGGGCCGCGCCGAACCCGGCGCCCTCACCCCGCCGCAACGCGCCGGCAACCTCGTCGCGACCCTGCTGCTGCGCCTGCTCTTCTGGCAGCGCGTCACCGACCTCGGCCCGTTCCGCTGCGTCTCGACCGCCGCCCTCGCGCGCCTGGGAATGCGCGATCCGGCCTATGGCTGGACCGCCGAGATGCAGACCAAGGCGCTGCGCCTGGGCATGCGCTACCGCGAGGTCGCGGTCGACGCCAAGCTGCGCACCGCCGGCGAGTCGAAGGTCAGCGGCCGCTTCCTGCCAATCTTCCTCGCAGGCTGGGCGATCCTGACCACCATCGTGCGCTATCGCTGCGCGCGCAGGTCTTGACCGGACCCAGGTGGCGAACAGTAGCTTTGATGGGCCAGGCACGGACCGTTGGCGCAATCCGGCGCAGATACGAAAAACCCCAGGTTTTATCCTGGGGGATCGTGCTGGGGACCTAGACGGGGGTCGAACCCGCGACCTCAAGAGCCACAATCTTGGGATGGCATGGTCTGGACGACATAAGTCATTGCAAAATAACAATCTGACGAGATGGAAAAGCCCTTGTTTACCCCCATATTGTTGGCACGTTGTTGGCACGCCGGCCGAAAGTGTTGGCACCACGCCTTGAGGTGAGCATGCCCCGCTACGATGGAATCAGCGTCCGCCGCTTACCCTCGGGCAGGTATCAATACCGGGTTCGGGATCCCGATGTCGCCCGCTACGAGGCCAAGACATTTGAGCGCACCAAGGAAGATGCGAAGCGCGAGAACGCCGGCACCGCAGCGGGCGACCGGTGGGCCGAGAACCAACTTGCCCGGTTCCAGCTTGGGCAGGCCACGGCCGAGCCGGCGGACCTCGGGGCGGTGGTTGCCGCCTATCTGGCCGACCTGCGGGGCCGGAAGCGAAAGGGCAAGCCGCTGAACCCGACCCATGTCCGCGACGTGGAACGCACCCTGGCCAACCTCGCCGCCGCCTGCCCAGGTGTGGACCTCAACCGGCCGATGCCGGCAGCGCGCGCGATCAAAGCCTGGTGGACGGCGCTGGAGGCCACACCGACGAACGAAAAGGGCAAGGTGCTGCGCCGCAACCTGACCCTGGCCCCCCGGACCAGGCAACGGTATTGGATCCACGCCACGTCGCTGATGGCCTGGGCGGTGGGGGAAGGCGTGATCCTCCGCAATCCCCTGGCGCGGGTGAAGATCGACACGGAGCACGATTCCGAGCCGGTAGTCTTCACGCTGACCCAGGCGCGCGCGATCGTGGCGCATGGGGCCGTGGACGATCCGGCTTGGCGCTGGGTGGTGTTGATGCTGCTTGGCGGGTTGCGCCGGGCCGAGGCGCTGGCGCTCAAGTGGGAAGACGTGCTCTGGCCGCAGCACCTCCTTCGCGTGGTGAAGGGCAAGGGCGGCGCTGGCCGCTTGGTCGGGTTGCAACCGGACCTGCGCGACATCCTGGCCGAGATCGGCGGCGGGCCGGACGCGAAGGTGCGCCGCATCGGGTCGATCGTGGGCGACCTGGCCAAGGGCAACCGCAAGCTGGAATGGGTCGCGTTCCGCCGCCTGCTTGTGGCCGCAGGGGTCGAACCCGACCAAGGCAAAGGCGAACTCAGCGGCCGGCCGGTGCGTCTGCATCCGCATAGCTGCCGCCACACCTTCGCCGCGCTCATGCTGGCCAGCGGGTTCGATTCCATGCTGCTGCGCCAGTACCTCGGGCATTGCTCGGACGCCATGACGACGCATTTCACCAAGCTGGCCGCGATGTTCACCGCCGAAATCAACGCCGAGCACTGGAACGCGGGGGAACTGCGGTTGCTGCCGCCGACCGTGACGCTTGCGTCTGATACCACTCTGGTACCATAGGAGGCAACATGCCAAGGAAGATCCGCGACTTGATCGCAGACCTGGAGGCGGCCGGCTTCATCAACCGGGGCGGCAAAGGCTCGCACCGGAACTTCGTCAACGGCAAGGTCCGCTGCACCATCAGCGGAAAAACCGGGGACGACGCCAAAACCTACCAGGAACGTCAAGTGAAGGATCGTATCGCCGAGGCCGGAAACACCCCATGAGCCACCCCGCCGCCCATCGTTATCTCCCCTTGGTCCGCTGGTCTGATGAGGACGCCTGCTACGTCGGCAGTTGCCCTCCGCTGATCGGGGACTGCTGCCATGGCGACGATCCGGCCAAGGTCATGGGAGAACTCGCCACCATCATGGACGAGCACCTGGCCCTGATGGACGCCGATGGCGTGGCCTATCCGCCCGCCACGAACAAGGCGTACTCCGGCACCTTCGCTCTGCGCATCGGCGCAGACCTCCATCGCGCCCTGGCCGTCCGGGCTGCCGCCGCCGGTGACAGTCTGAACCAGTACATCGAACGCACCCTGACTGCCGCCATCCGCCCCGCCCCCAAACGCACCCGCGTTGCGCATTGATGGCAGCCATGATCGTTCGGGGTTCCATTACCAAGTCAGGCCGCTGGCACTGGCCCGTCCGCTGTTAATGCGATAAAATCTGCCAAGGAAGTCTCATGCGCTTAGGTTTCTTTCTCGTAATCCTGGCAGTCATCAACCTGAATGCCGCTGATGCAGACCGCCCGACCATTCCCGACCCCTATGGCATGGGCTATCGCCTGGCGTTGATCGACTTCCTTCATGCGCGCAAAATATCCATTCCAGAGGATGCTACAGAATCACAACTCCTCGCCATCTATCGGAAAAAGTTTTCGCCGAACCAAACAACACTTACCCCGCCAGATGTTAAGCAGGAACAGCAAGAACGAATCTCACAGATTCGCCATAAACTTCACGCCGAGCACCATTTCGACGCTGCCGAATCAACTTCCTTGTCTGACCTTGAGGCGATGCTTGTTCAGGCGGAAATGACTGCTCGCCGCCGTGAACGCGAGCGCAGCGGACGCTTAGTCCTGGCGGACATTCTCCGCCGTTACCCTGAACTTGCAGAGGCCCGTTCCGAGATCGCGGCCCTGATCACCGATCCACGACCATGGCCGGATGAGGCAATCACGCTTGTGGACAAACTAAGCTCATTTGACGGAATGTCCGATGCCAAAGCACATGCTAAAAGAAAAACCGACGTTGCACCTGTGCAGTCTCAAAACTCTGGGCTGGTCCAGTCTCAAAACTCTGGGCTGGTCCTCAGCGACCGACCCTGATGGGTCTCCCGCCGGTTGCTTGAGGATCCTTCCCCACGAGGAGACCCCAGGTGATCGATCCCATGACGAGACAGCGTATCCACATCCACCGCGAAGCTGGGCTGACG
>CAMCMZ010000003.1 GCA_945876185.1 Candidatus Kuenenia stuttgartensis
GAAGGCAGAGAAGCTCTCTGCGCGAGGCGGATGATTGGAAAGGGCCATGAGGCCCGAAAAATTTTTTTGGTCGCCTAAGCAAGCATAATACCCTGGTAAATTACAGGTGTATCACACCGGAACAGCTTAACTCAATGCCATTGGGGCCAGGGCACCACCCTGATCATCACCATCCCGCTCACCCTGGCGATCATCCCCTGCCTGCTGGTTGCCGCCGCCGGCTCGCGCTTCGCAATCCCGCAGGTCAATCTGGTCGAACTGGTGCAGCTTGAGGGCGAACAGGCGACCAAGTGCATCGAGACCATCTACGGCGCCCAATTCCATCGCCTGCGCGGCCGACTGCTGCCCTTGGTCTACCTCAACCGGATCCTTGGCCTGCCCCTGCCGGAAAAGGCCGAGGCCGTGAAGATCGCGGTGATCCAGGCCAACGGCAACCTTTTCGGCCTGGTCGTCGACGAAATCCTCGACAGCGAAGAAATCGTGGTGAAACCCCTGGGCGAACAGCTCAAGGGCATCCCGTTCTATGCCGGCGCGACCATCCTCGGCGATGGGCGCCTGGCGCTGATCCTCGATGTCCTCGGCATCGGCCGCGAAGCGCACGTGCTCGGGAAAGAGGCACAGGCCGGCGAGGCCCAGCGCCAGGGTGCAGCCGCGGGGGACAAGGAATCGCTCCTGCTCTTCCAGTCGCCCGACCTGGGCCAAATGGTCATCCCCCTGGCTCGCATCGCCCGGCTGGAGGAAATCTCCGAAACCGCGATCGAGCACCTGGGCGACAACGAAGTGGTGCAACATCGCGGCAACGTCATCCCGATCCTGCGCGTCTTCCAGATCGTGCCAGAACGTCGGCGCGAACTGCGCAAGACGGCCGAAGAGGTGGCAGAGGCAGAGGCGAACACCGGCCGCCTCGACGTGGTCATCCACACCGCGCCGAACGGTCGCACGGTCGGCCTCGTGATCGGCCGCATCCTCGACACCGTCGACGAGGCCATGACCCTGCAACGTGGCGCCAGCCGGCCGTTCATGACCGGCTGCCTGGTGATCCGCAACAAGGTCACCGAGGTCCTCGACGTGCCCGCCCTGGTCAAATCGGTGGTGCCCGACTTCTACGACACCCCGGCCATCCCGGCCGGGCCGGTACCGGAAACGGGGGCGGCATGAGCGACGACACGCGGATTCCCACCCAATTGTGCACCTTCCGGCTGGAACCCTACAACTTCGGCGTCGATGTGCTGTTCGTGCAGGAGGTCATGCGGCACCAGGAGATCACCCCGGTGCCGCTCGCCCCGCCCGAGGTGCGCGGCCTGATCAACCTGCGCGGCCAGCTGGTGATCGCCATCGATCTCGCCCGCCGCCTCGGCCTGCCCGCCCGGCCGCCCGAGATGCGCCCCAGCCATGTCGTGGTGCGTTCCCCAGTCGGCGCGACCAGCTTGCTGGTCGATGTGGTCGGCGATGTCCGGGTCATGGATCCGGGCGCCTTCGAACCGACCCACGAGAGCATCCGCGGGCCGGCACGCGAGGTCACTTCAGGTGTGTTCAAGCTTGATAACGAGTTGCTGCTCGTTCTGGATGTCGCCCGTGCGGTCATGCCGGCCGTCCTGGCCATCAATGGCGGTGCGCTGCCCAAGGCCGGCTGAGATGCGGCACAAGGTCCTGATCGTCGACGACGCCGTGCTGGTGCGGCGCATGGTCAGCGACGCGCTTGCCGGAGACCCGCAGATCGAGGTCGTGGGCACTGCTGCCAACGGCAAAATCGCCCTCGCCAAGATCCCGGTGCTCAACCCCGACCTGGTGGTGCTCGACGTCGAGATGCCCGAGATGGACGGCCTGACGACCCTGGTCGAGATCCGCAAGCTGTGGCCGAAACTCAGGGTGGTGATGTTTTCCGCGATCACCACCGAAGGCGCGTCCGCCACCCTGGAGGCGCTCGAACGCGGGGCCGACGACGTCGTCGCCAAGCCCAGCGGCGGTTCGATCGCGGCCTCGGTGGAACAGGTCCGCCACGAACTCGGCCGACGCATCCGCGGCCTGTGCCAGCGCCACGAGCACTACCCCCAGCAGGAGGCGCGACATGGCGGTGAGGGCGCGCTCCAGCCTAAGCCCGCCGACCAGCGACCTGCACCCGGCGATCCTGGTATGCGTCCCGCAGCACGTCCGGTCCAGCCGACGTCGGCTCCCGGCAGTCAGCCTCGGCCGCAAGTCGGTCAATCCGGCAGTTTCTCCGGTTCGCGCAACGCCGTCCTCGGTCCCATCCCCGCACGCACCGGCCCGGCGCCAAAGGTCGACGCGGTGGCGATCGGGGTGTCGACCGGCGGGCCCAATGCGCTCGCCGAACTGATTCCGCGCCTGGTCAAGGACCTGCCGGTGCCGGTGCTGCTCGTCCAGCACATGCCGCCGACCTTCACCCGCCTGCTTGCCGAACGCCTGGCCACCAAATCCCAGGTCGCGGTGGTCGAAGGCGCCGACCTCATGGAGGTCCTGCCCGGCCGCGTTCACATTGCCCCCGGTGGCGTCCACATGGTGGTCGAACGCCACGGCGCCGGCGTGCGCCTGCGTACCAATTCCGATCCGCCCGAGAATTCCTGCCGGCCGGCAGTCGATCCGCTCTTCCGTTCGTGCTGCGCGGTGTGGGGCGACCACGTCCTGACCGTCGTCCTGACCGGCATGGGCGAAGACGGCCTGCGCGGCGGGCACCTGCTGCGCAGCCGTGGCGCCTGGGTCATCGCCCAGGACCAGGCCAGTTCCGTCGTCTGGGGCATGCCCGGCCAGGTCGCCCGCCACGGCGTCGCCGACCAAGTGCTGCCGCTGAGCAAAATCGCTGATGAAATCAACACCCGCACGCGTCGGGGCGGAGTGCGTTCATGACCCCCACCGACCTCAATTTCCTGCGCAAGATGATCCAGGACAAATCCGGCATCGTGCTCGGCGACGACAAGCTTTACCTCTTCGAGTCGCGTCTCACCCCGGTCTGCCAGCGCCAGGGCCTGAACGACCTCGGCCAGCTCGTCCAGCGCCTGCGCGAGAAGGCCAACAGCCCGCTTCATGCCGAGGTGGTCGAATCGATGACCACCAACGAGACGTTCTGGTTCCGCGACGGCGCGCCCTTCGACGCGCTGAAGGAAAAAGTCCTGCCGTTCCTCGCCGGGGCGAACCAGTCGACGCGCAAGCTCGCGATCTGGTGTGCCGCGAGTTCGACCGGGCAGGAACCCTACACCATCGCGATGATCATCCGCGACCACTTCCCGCAGCTCGCATCCTGGCAGCTCCAGTTTCTCGCGACGGACTTGTCGCCACGGGTGATCGCCAAGGCGCGTGCCGGACGCTACACCCAGGCCGAGGTCGACCGCGGCCTGGCGCCGGACCTGCTCAAACGGCACTTTTCCCAGGTCGCGTCCGGCGAATGGCAGGTGAACGAGAACCTGCGCAAGATGTGGGAGTTCCGCGAACTGAACCTGCTCGAATCGTGGTTCAACCTCGGCACCTATGACATCGTCTTCATCCGCAACGTGCTGATCTATTTCAATACCGAGGTCAAATCCCAGTTGCTGATGCGGGTCGGCAAGGTCCTCGCCCCGCACGGCTTCCTCTACCTCGGCGGCGCGGAATCGCCGCTCAACCTCGACAGCCAGTGGGTGCGCGTGCACTTCGACCGTGCCGGACTCTACCGCAAGCTGCGCAGCGATGAGGCCCCGCCCAAGGATCCCAAGTCAGGCCGCTGGCCGGCGGTGACGGTGTAAGGATGTTCCGGTGGCGCGGCAGTATCATGCCGCGGGCCACGCTTGGCGCGCAGCAGGACGTTTAGCGTTCCGCGGTTGGGGCGACTCCGCCTGATGCGGGCAGCCACCGCCGCAGGATCTCTTCGAGCTGCTGTTCGCGCACCGGCTTGGCGAGGTGATCGTCCATGCCGGCGGCGAGGCAGCGTTCGCGGTCGCCGGCCATCGCGTTGGCGGTCATGGCGATGATCGGGATGCGGGCACGGCCTTCGTTGATTTCACCCGTGCGGATAGCGGCGGTGGCTTCGTAGCCGTCCAGGACCGGCATCTGGCAGTCCATGAGCACCAGGTCGAAAGCCTGTTCCTTCAGCCGGTCGAGCGCTTCCTGGCCGTCGCTGGCGAGGGTCACGTTGACGCCGAGATGGGACAGCATGATCCGGCCCAGTTTCTGGTTCACCTGGTTGTCCTCGACCAGCAGAACCCGGCCGGCGATCGCCCGCTGGCTCGCAACGGGTGATCGTTCCTGGCTCTCACGCACGCTGTGGCGGGTGGCGAGCTGTTTCCGCCCAGCCCGCCGGTTGGCGATCGCGGCGGCGACCACCGCGCCCAGCACCTCCAGCCGGGCCGGCTTGACCAGGTAACCGCTGAAGCCGATCTCGGCCATGCGCTGGGCATCGCCGCGTGCGCTTGATGAAGTCAGCAGGATGAGCGGAATCGCTGCGGTGGTCGGATCCGCGAGCAGCGTGGTCGCCAGCGCGACGCCATCCAGGACCGGCATGTTCAGGTCGAGAATCAGACCGGCATGGGGATCGTCGCCCGTGGCGGCGGCGCAGACGGTGGTCAGGGCCAGGACGGGATTGGCCTCGTGTTCCGGTCGCGCTCCGAGCAGGCGCAGTTGCTCGCAGACGATGCGGCCGTTCACCTCGTTGTCGTCGACAATCAGCAGGCGCAACCCGGCGAGGACCTCGGCCGCCACCGGGGCCGGCGGCACCGGGGTCGCGTCGACCAGCAGCGGCAGGCGGACGGTGAAGGTCGAGCCCTGGTCCTCGGCGCTGGTCACTCCAATGCTGCCGCCCATCAGCTCCGTCAGCCGGCGGCAGATCGCCAGGCCGAGGCCGGTTCCGCCGTATTTCCGGCTGGTCGACTGGTCGGCCTGGACGAAGGCGGCGAACAGCCGGTCGAGGCGGTCGGCCGGGATGCCGATGCCGGTGTCGGTGATGGTGAGCACCAGCATGTGCTCGCAGCAGCCGCGATTTCCGCATTTCCAGCACTCAGGCCCGGGGTCGCGCGGTTCGCGCCCGAGGTCGACCAGGATGTGTCCGCGCTTGGTGAACTTCACCGCATTGCCGACCAGGTTGGCAAGGATCTGGCGCCAGCGCCCCGGATCGCCGACGAAGCGCACCGGCAGGTCGGGGCTGATGCGCACCAGCAGCTCGACGCCATTCGCGACCGCCTTCTGGCGGAAGAGGTCGACGCTGTCGTAGGCCGCCTGGCGCGGATCGAAGGGGATGGCCTCGAACACCATCTTGCCCGCCTCGATCTTGGAAAAGTCCAGGATGTCGTTGAGCAGGGTCAGCAGGGCCTCGGCCGAGCGGTAGGCGGTGCGGGCGTAGTCCTCCTGTTCGGAGGTGAGCCCGGTGCCGAGGAGCAGCTCGGTCATGCCCAGGATGCCGTTCATCGGAGTGCGGATCTCGTGGCTCATGTTGGCGAGGAACTCGCCCTTGGCCTGGCTCGCCAACTCGGCCTGCGCCGCCATGTGGTTCGCCACGGCGGTCTGCCGCTCAAGGGCGAGGTTCGCGGCGACCAGGGCCTCCTCGGCCTGCTTGCGCGCGGTGATGTCGCGCCAGGTCACCAGGATGCGCGGCAGTCCGCCGGATTGATGGGCGGCGGGCAGCAACAGCAGCGAGACGTCGGCCAGGAAGACGGTGCTGTCCAGCCGCCGATGTAGCCAGTCGAAGCGGGAGATGCCTTGGATCAGCACTTCGGCCAGCAGGCGCTGCGCCTTGGTGTCGGACCTGGTTCCGTCCGCTTGGAGTTCGGGTGACAATGCCGCCAAGGCGATGCCGACGACCTCGGTCCGGGTCGCCCGCAGCATGGTCAAGGCCGCGTCGTTGCAGTCGACGAACTGCATACCTTCCAGAATCAAGTAGGCATCGGGCGACTTTTCGAACAGCAGGCGGTGGCGTTCCTCGCTGCGCCGCAATTCCTCGGTGCGGCGGGCGACCTGGCGTGCGAGCGACTCTTGCTTGCCGACCAGCACCCCGACCAGCATCGCGACGCCGGTGCAGAGCAGACCGCCGAGCACCGCCGTCAGCCAGCCCGAACCCAGGGTATGCAAGGCCATGAAGCCGGCGTCGGCATGGGCGGTGACGATGAATGTCCGGCCGCAGGCGACGATCGGGCGGACGACGGACGGCCAGGCGGGATCCGGCGGTTGGCCGTCAGATTCGGTCTGGGCGAGGATGACCGCCTTGCCTGAACTGGGCTGGAGGGCCAGGTCGAGGCAGACCGTGGGCGGCAGGCCGGCGTGGTCCAGCGCCGATCCCAGCCGCAGCACGGCGAGAACGAAACCGCGCAGGCGCTGGTCGGCGGCGGCGAAGACCGGCTGGATCACCAGCATCCCTTTCTGCGATCCCCGCTCCTGGACCAGGGTGATGGGTTCGGTGGCGGTCGTCAGGCCGGTCTGGGCCGCGTGTTCGAGCGCCTGGCGGCGGATGGGATCGGAACCGAGATCAAAACCGATGGCGGGTTCATTGCCTTTGACCGGCGCCACGCGCAGGACGGGGTAGTGGATCGGACGTGCCGTGGCGGTGATGCGGCGACCCTCGGCATCGCGTTCCCAGATCGTGAAATCGGCTAGGCCTTCGGCCCGGGCGGCGGCCTCGAAGGCCTGGCGTTCCGTGGTCGGAACCGCCGGGATCCATTCCCAGGCATGGATGGCGCGGTTGCGGCACAGCATCGCGGCATAGCTCGCGAACTGGTCGACGGGAATCGGCGCCTCATGGGCATAGAACGCTGCGAGACTGTTCAATTCCAGGTTGCGCAGGTTCAGCAGCAGCTCATTGAGCTGCGCCGTCTGCGCTGCGCCGAGCGGGTCGAAGGAGTTGTGGCGGTTGACCTCCTCGACCGCGTTCGCCTGCCAGGTGGCGTAGGTGGTGAGCTCGGCGCCGATCGCCAGGGCGAGGATGGCCTCGGGATGCGCGAACCAGCGCCGCGCCCGTTCGCGCTGCCTGGGCCGGATGATCAGCCAGCTGCCGATCAGCCCGGTCGCGAGCAGGCCCAGGGTGAGCAGGGCCGGCGGCAGTCCTGCCCAGACCAGCCGGGCGTTCCAGTCGCGGGCGTCGATGTCCATCCCCAGCACCGCGATGATCGAGCCGGTGCCAAGATAGGCCCCGGCGCAGATGATGAGGTCATCCACCGCCTGGACGAACGACGTCTTGGGTTCGATCGCCGTGCTGACCGGATTCACGTATTCGTAGTCAACCCAGCCGCCGCCGGCGGCGGCGACCTGCTGCATTTCCTTGCGGAAGAGCTTACCGCCAGCCCAGTCCTTCTCGTTGAGCAGCTTGCGTCCGACCAGGTCGGGTCGAACCGGATTGGCGAGCAGGGTCATGCCGCGGTCATAGGCGAAAACGTAGAGGTCGCCGGCGTGCAGCGGCCCGTTTTTGGTGTTCACCGCCGCCAGGAACCGCTCGCGCCCGAGTTGCCGGTAGAGCGCAATCGCCTTGTCGACCTGCCGGTGCGCATCCGCAGGCCGGGCGAGATTGCTGCGGATGGTCGCCGGATCGTGGATCGGGGCGAGGGCGGAGACCCAGGTGCCCCAGCGGTCGGGATAGGGGCCGTCGACGCAACCGACATGGGTCGAGAACACCCCTCGCGTCCCCGGCGAGACCTCCTCGTAGACCTGCCCCGGTGGCGAGCAGTCCGGCGAATCCGCCGGTTCGCTGTCGAGGTGGAAGACCACCTTACCGGCCAGGTCGCGGCCGAGCAGGTAGACGAACCGGCATTGCGGGATCGCCCGGCGCAGCGCGCCGAACTGGCCTTTCAGCCGCTGGTAGGCCGGCAGCGCGGTGTCGCTGGCCTTGCCGGTCAGGGCCTTCAATTCATCGAGATGGATGCCTTCAGCCAGCAGGTCGGCCTGTCGCTGCAGATCCACCCGCATCTGGCGGTCGGCCTGTCGTACCTGCCACCAGGTCAGGCCCGTCCCGGCGGCCAGGGTGAGCAGCACCAGCGTCAGGATCAGCCAGCGCAGGCCGGTGCCGTTGGCGGAGCGCGCCACCCGCCGGGTGCCGGGCGTAACGGCCACCCCGGCGACCGTGCCGGAGTCGGAATCGTCGGAAAAAGCCATCCTCTGAGCTTAACCCATGAACGGACCGGGCGGTAGACGCAGTCGGTGTCCTGGGCGCGCCTGCGGCAGGCCGGTTCACCAGCCCGGCTGGCCGGCCAGCACATCGCGGTTCCAGGTGATGCGCTGGCGTTCGTCCACTGCCGCGAGATCGAATCTGATGCGGTAGCGCTGGAGCCGATGCGTGCGCACCAGCGCTTGCGCAGCGGCGATGACCCGGTCGAGCTTGGCGCGGTCGACCGAGGCGACGGCTGCTTCGGCGCTGGCGCGGCGGCGGACCTCGACGATCAGCAGGGTCGACCAACGACTGACGACCAGATCGAGTTCGCCCCCGCCACCGATCCAGTTGCGGGCGCAGATCCGCCAGCCGCGCCACCACAAGTGGGCAGAGACTCGATTCTCTGCCAGCCGTCCTTCCAGGTGCGGATCGCCCATGGCGACGAGGGTGGCACACGCCGGCCGCCGGTGCAAGCCGTGGCGGTCCACGATCCGCATCAGGTGCCGACCCTGGGACCGCCAGGCTCCAGCCTGGCTGCGGGGTGCAGGGTGGGGCTTGGGTGCCCAGGCCGGTGCGTCAGCATGATCCCGGCATGGCGAATGCTCCTCCCAGTCCCGACGAACTGCGCGCATTCTGCGCCGGCTCGTTGTCGCCAGATCGCTTCGCCGTGGTCGACGCCTGGCTGGCGGCGTTGGACGAGGCCGAAGCCGCCCGCGTGCTGGCCGAGTTCGCACGCGATCGTCCTGCACTCGCCAGCGTGCCTGCGCCGGTTACGCCCGAACCCGGTTTCGTCAGCGATCTGCCGCGCGGCCGGCTGAGCCCCGGCCGGCTGCTTGGTGCAGGTGGCATGGCGGTGGTCAGCGCAGCGCACGACCGCGTGCTCGACCGGGTAGTGGCGGTGAAAGCACTGCGTCCGCGCCGGGTCGACGAACCGCTGGAGCAGTTCCAGATCCGCGCGGCGGCCTTTCGGCGCGAAGCCGCGATCACAGCCGGGCTGGAGCACCCCGCCATCCCACCGGTCTACGATGTCGGTCGCAGTGACGGCCTGCCCGCCTTCGCGATGAAGCGCCTGGAGGGCCGCACCCTGGACGCGCTCCGCTCGGCGGGCGCCGTGCCGGTCAGCGAACTGCTCGCCATCCTGGTCCGCGTCGCCGAAGCGGTCGGCTACGCCCACAGCCGGGGCGTGGTCCATCGCGATCTGTCGCCGCACAACATCCTGGTCGCGGAATTCGGTGCGGTGTACGTGCTCGACTGGGGCCTGGCCGTGCCGGCCGGCACGCACGACGGCGTGCGCGCCGGCACCCCGGCGTGGATGGCGCCCGAACAAGGCGAGGCCGCCGCCGATCCGCGCCAGGATGTCTACGCCCTTGGCGCGCTCGCCTGGTTCGGCTTCACCGGGAGGCCGCCCGGAGAGCCCCTCCCCAGGGCCATCCCCAAGGTTCTCCCCAAAGGAATAGCCGCGCTCATCCGCCGCTGCCTGGCGCATGATCCCGCCGAGCGCTACCCCGATGCCGGAGCGGTGGCAGACGACCTGCGGCGTTGGCTCAGCGACGGCGTCACCCTGGCCCAAGACGCCAACCGCTTGGAAATAGCTTGGCTGCGCCTGCGCCGTTCGCCGCGCGTTCGGGCCACCATCGCGGCCGGGTTCGTCGCCATCACGCTCGTCCTGGCCGGCTGGTGGTGGCAGGCGCGGCAGGCGCGGGCCGAGGCCGAGAACCGTCTGGCCCGGATCGTGGCGGACACCGCGCTCGACCGAAGCGCCACGGTGGCGGTGGCGCTGGCCGAGGTGCGCGCGATCGCCGCGCGCCATCCCCGCCTGGCGGCCCCGGTTCAGGCTCGGCTCCAGACCGCGTTCGACCTCGCGGCCCGGCGCGAACGCGACGACGCGGTGCGGGTGCGCCTGAGCGAACTCCTGCACCGCACCCGTACCCTCGGCCCATGGGCCGACCAGGTGCAGGCCTGGCGCCAGGCGATCCGCGCTGCCGGCCTCAACATGGATGTCGAACGCGTCACGGCCGACGCGGCGGTGCTGGCGGCCAGTCCCCTCCGCCCGCTCCTCGCCGAATCGCTGGCATTTCTCTGGCGCGCGGAACAGGAACGCGGAGCCGACACCCACGCTGCGGCGACCGCCACCCTGCTCGCCACCGCCGGATCGTCGCCGGGCTGGCAGGCGCTGGGCCGGCTGCTCGCTCGCACGCGCTTCGCCGGCGGAGAACCGCAGTTCTGCGCCTGCGCTGACTCGGACGCCACCCTGACCGAGGCCACCTCCGCCGCGACCGCGCTCGCCCTGTTCGCGCCTGAGCCGCGCCTCGCCGTCGCCGCCCGCACCGCCCTGGCGGATCGCCCCGGCGACTTCTGGCCCCTCATCGCCAGCGCCCGCGCCAGCCTGGCCGACGGCGACGCCGCCACAGCTGAACGCCTGGCGCTGATCGCCTCGGGCGCCGAACCCGACAGCGTGCTGCCGCCGCTGCTGCTCGCCTACGCGGCGCTCGCTCGCGACGACACGGTGGCATTGGCCCGCCAGGTCGCGCGCGGCCGGGCGCTGGTGTCCGGGAACGTCGAACTCGACGTGTTGCACGCGGTGGCGCTCACCCGCCAGGGCCATCGCGCCGACGCCCAGGTGGTCATCGACCGGCTTGATCCCGGCGCCCTCACCGCCCATCGGAGCGACCGGGTCGGCCACCCGATGGAGCGCAGCGTGCAGGCGGTGCTCGCCGCCGGGTTGCGGCTGCCTGAGCCGCATTGAAGCGTCGCGCCAGACTCAGCGCGGTTTCAGGAGCACCGACAGCACCTTCAGGGCCAGTCGCGCACCACGCATTGACGGAAGGGGCAGGCATCAACGATGGCCGCCATGCCCCCGACGGAATCTTTGCCGATCAGGACTCGCCCATGACGGCCTGGAACTTCGACCACTGCCCCGATCGCCGTGGCACCGGCAGCATGAAATGGCAACGTTGGGCCGGCCAAGAGGTCATCCCCGCCTGGGTGGCGGACATGGACGCGTTGGCACCAGCGACGGTGCTGGAGGCGCTCAGAGCGCGGATCGAGCACGGCGTGCTCGGTTATTCCGTGCCGCAGCGTTCTTTCGCCGAATCGGCCTGCGCCTGGCTCGCCACCAGGCATGGCTGGACGGTCGAACCGGATGCGATCGTGCCGCTGCCCGGCGTGGTCACCGGCTTCAACATGTTCTGCCGCGCGATCGGCGCGCCGGGCGACGGGCACCTTTGTCCGATCCCGTGCTATCCGCCGTTCTTAAGCGCGCCGGGCAATCAGGGCCAGCGCCTGCTGCGCGTCGACCTGGCCCAAGAGGCCAGCGGCTGGAGGCTCGACCAGGCGGCGCTGGACGCCGCTACCGATGCGACCACCCGCAGCCTGCTGTTCTGCCATCCCCACAATCCCACCGGCCGGGTCTGGACGGACGCCGAACTTGCCGCGTGGGCCGAGCACTGCCGACGCCACGACCTGTGGGTGCTCAGCGACGAAATCTGGGCCGACCTCGTCCTCGATGGCCGGCACCGGCCGTTCGTCTGCGCCGCGCCCGACCTGGCCGCGCGAACGGTGACGCTCTACGCGCCGTCGAAGACCTTCAATCTGCCCGGCTTATGCTGCGCCATCGCGATCATCCCCGATGCCGACCTGCGCAAACGCTTCCGCGCCGCCGGGGCCGGCATCGTGCCGAGCGCCGAAGGCCTGGGCATGCTCGGGGCCGAGACCGCCTGGCGCACCGGCGGGCCGTGGCTGGATGCGTTGCTCGATCACCTGCGCCGCAATCGCGATCTGGTCCGTGCGACGCTGGCGCGGCTGCCGCGCCTGAAGTGGCAGCCCGGCCAGGCGACCTACCTGGCCTGGATCGACGCGCAGCAAAGCGGTGTCGCTGATCCGGCCGCGCACGCGGTGGCGCACGGCGTCGGATTGTCCGATGGCCGCGACTTCGCCGCGCCGGGCTGGCTGCGCCTGAACTTTGGCTGTCCTCGCGCGACCCTGGAAACCGCGCTGGAACGGCTGGCGCGCGCCTTCGGTTGACCCTCTACATCTTCAGGGTGTAGCGCAGCTTCGCTTCCCCCAGCACTTCCGGTTCGACATCGGCGAGGCGGGCGACGACGCCCTTGTGCGCGACGACCTTCACCGAGACGCGGGCTTCGGTGTTGTCGCCGAGCTTCCTCAGGCGGTCGCTGGCGGCGCGGCGTTTTTCCAGGGCCTTGCGGTGCTCCTCGGCGGCGTTGCGCAGGTGCTCCTGAGCTGATTCGAACTGGCGCAGCTTGGCTTCGATTGCCTGCAGGTGGTCGCGGTTGGCGTAGCTCGCGCTGGCGTGGCGCTTCTTCTTCAGTTCAGCGTCGGCGAGGTCGGCGTGCAGCAGCTTGGCCTCGTCGACCAGGCGGCTGCGTTCGGCTTCGCGGCGCTGGTCGTCGAGGCGCGACAGGCGTTCCTGCTCGGTGTAGCTCAGGCTGTGGCCGGCCCACAGTTCGGTGGTGGTGCCGGCCAGATCGCCGGCGGTGCCGATGTCGACATCGCCGCCCGCGACCAGGCTGCCGCCGGCGATGCTGCCGACGCTAATCTTGCCGGTGGCGCGGATTTCGCAGTTGCGCACCTCGCCGGTGATCCGCACCGAACTCGCGAGCACGCGCCGGACCTCGCACGATGCGGCGACGATGGTCTCACCGACCACCAGGGCCTGATCGCCGCCGTGGATGGCGCCGTCGACCTGAAGGCTGCCGCCGGCGCTGATCTCGGCGTCGTGCAGATCGCCGCAGACGAAGACGTCGCTCGCGCTGCTGATCTTCGCGCCGTCCTTGACCGCGCCCCGGATCACCACCACGTCGTTGGTCTCGATCGGCGGATCACCCGGGCCGTAATCGCCCTTGATCTCGACCACGCCGACCACGCGCACCACGCCGTCGGGATTGCGGATGACCATGCCCTGGCGGGTGGAGCGCAGGACGAGCCGGCCGTCGCGGTCGCGGCCGATCTCGGTGCCCTCGCCGGCGAGCTGTTCCGGCGGCACGGATTCCAGCTTCGGACAGGGCATTTCACGTCCGAGCACGTCCATGCCCGGGATTCCGGATTCGGCGTCGGTGAAGGTGCCGAGCACGGTGCCTGCCGCGACTTCCTGCAGGTTCGCCACGGTCGCCTGATCCGGCGTGCCGCCCGCGCGTCCGGGCGCGATGAAGCCCGGGGCCCGACCCGGGTCCATCGGCCGACCGCGGGCGATGGCGTGGCGGCCGTCCGGCGCGGGCGGTCCGTCGACAAGCCGTCGCAGCGCATCCATATCGAGGCCGAAGCGGATGCCCGAGCGCTTGAGAATCGGCTCCAGCGCCTCGCGGGTGATGATCGTGTTCGCCTTGGTGAAGGCCCATGCGGTCATCGCGTCATCGCTGATGCGGATGGTGAGCGGCACCTCCAACGCCGGGATGTCCTCCCCGCGCACGTTGCGGCCGGGAAAGCCCGGACTGGGCGGATCGCCGCGTGCCAGCACGATCCGCCGTGCGACCTGGCTGGTACGCGTCGTTTCGTGAATCGCGCCGGGGATGAGGCCATGCACAAGGCCCGCACCGATGATGATCTGGTCGAGCAGGAAACGTGGAAAACTGGCCCCGGGCGCGAGCACGATGGACGCCGTCATGGCCTCGAAATCCACGATGATGCGCTTGACCAGCATGGCGAGCTGGGTCGGGTCGATGCGCAGATTTGCCGGCGGTTGGCCGGATCCGGGCGGCGCAGGCGTGGCCGGACGTGGAGCTGGCGTCGGCGCTCCGCCGGTCTTCGCGGACAAGGCCGGAACGGCACGCGACCGATCCCCAACCTGAACCCGTTGTCGCTCGGAGGATGATCCTTGACGGTCGGTGCCGGTGCTGTGCTGCGGTGCCGCCGAGCCGGCGGTTCGTTCCCCCGCCTGGATGCGCTGACGATCCGAGGCGGACGCCTGGCGATCGGTGCCGGATTCGGATCGCGGTGGGGCGAGGTTGGTTTCGGAACGTTTTCGATCCGTGGTCGGCTGCGGCGGTGTCGCGGTGGTGCGCTGACGATCCGAGGCGGACGCCTGACGGTCAGTGCCTGGGACGGACTGGGCCGGCTGGCCGGCTGGTCCGGCCTCGCGCTGCTGTTCCTCCACTGCTCGCGCCAGGGCCGGATCGCGCGCCGGATTCGCCGCCAGACGCTGGGTGCGCACCCCCGGATACCCGCCGGAAGCGATCTCGGGCTGACGGCCGGTGAGCAGCACCTCGGCTTCTTCGCGTGCCTGCCGGGCCGACACATGGCGGCGGTTGCGGTCCTTTTCCATCAGCCGCAGGATCAGCGTGCGGCAGCCGGGCGTCAGGTCCGGGCGCAGGACCGTGGGATCCGGCACCGGTTCGTTGAGGGCCTTGATCAGCGTCGCCACCGCGCTGTCGGATGAGAACGGCGGCTGGCCGGTCAGCAGATGGTAGAGCGACGCCCCGAGCGAGTAGAGATCGGCGCGGATGTCGAGATCCGGCACCCCGTTGGCCTGCTCCGGCGCGATGTAGGCCGGCGTGCCCATGATCACGCCCGGCTGGGTGACCTGGTCGTTGCCGCTGACCCGCGCCAGCCCCAGGTCGGCGACCTTGGCCTGGCCGCCGTCGGTGATGAAAATATTGGCCGGCTTGATGTCGCGGTGCACCAGCCCCGCCGCCTCGATCGCCTCCAGCCCGGCCAGGGCGTCGCGCATGAGGCCGAGCGCGAGCACCTCGTCCAGCCGGCCGCCGCGCCGATCCAGGAGGTCGAGCAGGTCGCCGCCGGTGACCAGCTCCAGCGCCATGAACAGCCGACCATCGCCCTCGCCGGCATCGAAACAGGTCACCACGTTGGGATGGTTGATCCGCGCCGCTGCTTGCGCTTCGCGCAGGAAACGCGCCCGAAACTGCGGATCCTCGGCGAACTGCGGCGAGACCACCTTGAGCGCGACCTCGCGCCCCAGGGCTGCATGCACCGCCCGGTAGACCACCGCCATGCCGCCCTGACCCAACTGCCCGGTGATGCGGTACATCCCGACGCTGGTCCCGTTCGCCAATTCGCGGCCATGGCCGGCTGTCGCAACTTCAGGCCTGGACCAGCATACCCCAGGAAAGCCCACGCCGCGCGGTCAGGTGTTTGGAACCAGCTTCAATGCCGTGCGACTACCGGACCCCGGTCGTCCCGGACCAAGGTCCAGGCCACGGTGACTGAGGACCAGCGCCAGATCGCGTCGTAAATCAATCCGGGTCAGGCCATAAGAGGTAGGGGATCCCTGTGATGACCAGCAACGCACGACAACGTTCCGCCGACCCGGCGTGCGACACTCCGGCCAAGGCTCCGAGTGGTTTGACGCCTGAACCCTTCCTGCTTGGCGCTGAGTCGTTAATGCTCCAACCCGTCTTCGTCCACGATCGCCGCCCCATTCCCCTGACCTGGAGTTTCCCCATGCGCCATCCGCGGTTCGCCTGTGTGCTGATCTTCTTCGCCCTGGCAGCCGCCGGCTGCATCTCCCACGATCGCAATTGGCGTCAGACCGCCATCGAGGAGGAAGGCTCAGGCTCGGCGCGCATCGCAGTGGTTGACATCAGTGGGCCGATTCGCTTCGGCGGTGGCCGCTTCAGCGAGGGCGGCGGCATGGAGGAGGTCTGTCGTCAGTTGCGCATGGCCGAACAGGATGACGCGGTGAAAGCGGTGGTGGTGACGCTCGACACGCCCGGCGGCGACGTGGTGGCGAGCGATGCCGTGCACGCCCGGCTGCTCGCCCTGCGCGCCAAAGGCAAACCGGTGGTCGCCCTGCAACGCAGCATCTGCGCCAGCGGCGGCTACTACATCTCGTGTGCCGCCGACACCGTGCTCTGCGGCAAGGGCACCATGACCGGGTCGATCGGAGTCATTTTCATGAGCCCGGAAATCATGGGACTGGCGGCCAAGATCGGGGTCGGGATGAATGTCATCGCCAGCGGCCCACGCAAGGATATGGGCAGCATGTTCCGCCCGATGAAGGACGAGGAACGCGCCCTGATCCAGGCCATGACCGATCAGTTGTATGCCGAGTTCCTGACCGTGGTGGTGCAGGGCCGCAAAGGCCGGGGACCGGTACCGGCCGACGCCGCTGCCGCCGAAGCGAAACTGCGCCCCCTCGCCGACGGCCGCGTTTACACCGGCGAACAGGCCCTGGCCCTCGGTCTGGTCGACGGTTTCGGCCACCTCCCCGAAGCCCTCGCCGAGGCCCGCCGCCTGACCAAACTCAAGGAAGCCACGGTTTTCCGCTACGAGCGCAGCAGCATGGCCTTCGGCTTCATCGCCGACGCCCAGACCCACCCCCCGCAGGTCGTCAACGGCCTCAACCTCAACGTCGGCGACCTGACCAAGTTTCTCCAACCCGGCATGGCGTTCCTTTGGACCGGTAACTGAGGCCAACCACAAGGCCGCCTCACTCATCGGGTGATGCCATCTTGTAGATTCAGAGATTCTGATCCCCAGGAATCGACGTTGATCCCAAAGCGACGACTTCAGCCGTCCCTACGGGACTGCAACCAAACAAATTCCGCGCAATCCGGGGTTGAAACCCCGGGCTAACATCTATCCGTCCCTACGGGACGGCCATTGACGGGATTACCACGGAAAAAACCAAAAGGGCGTCCCGTAGAGACGCTGCGAGGTTAGCCCGGAGTTGAAACCGGTTGAAACCTCGGGGTAACATCAATCCGTCCCTACGGGACGGCCATTGACGGGATTACCACGGGGGAAACGAAAAGGGCGTCCCGTAGGGACGCTCTGGGGATTGGCCATTCGTACGGGGTGATCAGGCGAGCCGGCCAAGGCCAACCATAATTATCCAGCAATTCATCATCTTTCCGGCCTTGGCCGGCTCGCCTCGCGGTCAGCGGCCGGTTGCAAACCGGCGGTCCCAGACGCAAGCGTTTTTGCAGGTTTTTGTAGTTTGACGACGCAAATGGCCAATCCCCAGGGCGTCCCGTAGGGACGCTGCGAGGTTAGCCCGGGGTTTAAACCCCGGGACCGGCAAGAAGTCAGAGGCAAGTCCCGTAGGGACGACTGAAATCTGGAACGAAGTCTGAACTCGAAATCCCGGCGGCGGTTAGGCAGTCTGGTAGCACCCCAGGAATCTCATCGGAAAGGCGCCCCCACCCCCTGGCACGAGGTTCGCTCCAGAGACAGGCGAGGTCCCGCCATGTCGAAAATCTGGCAGCAGCTGGTGAGCATCTGGTCGCGGCTCGATGTGCCGCAGCGCGCCACCATCGTCCTGGTCGCCCTGGGGTGCGTCGCCCTGGTCGGGGTGCTTGCCTTCGGGGCGAGCCGGCCGGACTACCGCATGCTGGTCAGCGATGTGCCCAAGTCGCGCGTCGCCGAGATCGTGGCGTACCTCGAACAGAACAAGATCGCCTACCAGGTCACCGACCGTGAATCGGCCATCCTCGTGCCCAGCAAGGAGTTGTACCGTCTGCGCAACGAGCTGGCGCAGCAGGACATGCTCGGCGACGGCTCGAAGGGCTTCGAGATCCTGTCCAAGGGCGGGATGTTCGATTCGACCTTCCGCGAGCACAAGACCTACGACCGCGCGGTGGCGGGCGAACTGGAACGCAGCTTCAAGGAGTTGCCCGGCGTCGCGTCGGTGCGCGTGCTCATCGATCGGCCGCAGCCCAGCCCGTTCGTTGACGACGACGCGGCCAAGCCCAAGGCCTCGGTGAAGCTGCACATGGGCGCCGGCAAGCGCCTGACCGAACGCCAGATCGCGGGCATCCTGCACTTGTGCGCCGGCGCGGTCGCCGGCCTGGTGCCGGAAAAAGTCGAGATCATGGACGACAGCGGCCTGCTGACGCCGGAAAAATCCGATCGCGGCGCGGCCCAGGCGCAGAATTCCCTTGATGCCGAGATGGCGCGCGAGACCTACCTCACCCGCAAGGCGCAGGAGGTGCTCGACGCCGTGGTCGGGCCCGGCCGCAGCCGGGTAAAGGTCAGCGTCAAGCTGGATTTTTCCAAGCGAGCCGAATCAACGACCGATCCCACCACGTCCAAGCCGTTGGAAGAGCAGACCACCACCACCGATGAGAAGACCCCGGTGGTCGCCAGCGGCGGCGTGGCGGGAACTGCGTCGAACGTCGAAGGTGAGAACCGTGCGTCCGCGCCGCCGCCGGCGATGGGGTCGAAGACCAGCGAACAGGCCAACACCAAGTACGTGGTCGGCAAAAAGACCGTCACGACCGAGGACGAGATCGGCCGCACCAAGGGCATGAACGTCTCGATCCTGCTCGACTGGAAACCGATCAAGGTCGAGAAGAAGGACAAGGACGGCAAGCCGACCGGCGAATTCGAGGTCCAGCGCAAGGAATACGACGCGACCGAGCGCAAGCGCTTCGAGGAGCTGGTCTGCAACGCGATCGGCTTCAACGCCGCCAAGGACATCGCGGTGAAGCAGGAGGGCGTGGCCAACCTCGACGCGCGCTTCACGGCGTCGGTGCAGAGCATGGAACTGTTTCGCGAGGAGCCCGACAAGGTCGTTACCGCCGCGGTCGGCCTGCCCTTCGCTTCGCTGCCGTGGGCCGACTGGATGGGCTACATCGTCGCCGGCGTGGTCGGCCTGGCGCTGGTCATCGTCGCGCGCGGCCAGCTGAAGCGCAGCCACGCCGCCTGGGCCACCGCCGAGGAGCGGGTGCGCCAAGCCGAGCAGGAGGAGCAGGAGAAGAACAAGCCGGTGATCGAGGCCGGGGCGGCCGAAGAGGAGGACGAGGTCGCCAAGGCGCTGACCGTCCGCCGTAAAAGCCTGCGCGAGCAGGTGAAGAAGCGCATCGTCGATGATCCCAGCAACGCCGCTGCCATCGTCCGGCAGTGGCTTTACGAAAGTTGAACCGCCATGGCTGACGCGACCGATGACCTGCAGGGCCGCAGACGCGCCGCCGCGTTCATGCTCTCGCTCGACAGCGAGACCGCTGCGATGGTCTTGCAGCGCTTCAACGAGCGCGAGGTCGGCATGCTGTCCGAGGAGATGACCCGCCTGGGCGACATCTCTGGCGCGCAGATGGAGAAGATCCTCAAGGATTTCAACAAGATGGTCGGTGGCGACCGGGTCTCGGTCGAACCGATGATCCAGGCCATCCTCGAACGCGCCCTGGGCAAGGAGCGCGCCAAGGAGCTGCTCGACAAGATCCGCAAGCAGTCGCGCGAAAGCGAGCCGTTCCGCTCGCTCCTCGCCTTCGAGGCCAAGCAGGTCGCGACGCTTTTGCGCGGCGAGCATCCGCAGGTGCTGGCGCTGGTGATCTCGCACCTTGAGGCCGGCGTGGCGTCGGAACTGCTCAAGGACATGGCCGAGGACCTGCGCTATGAAGTCGTCAAGCGCATCGCCAGCACCCAGGAACTGCCGGCCGAACTGGTGCGCCAGGTCGACGAAATCATGGAGGTACGCGCCTATTCCCTGTCGCGCAGCGCCACCGGCGACAGCGGCCAGAACCGCTTCAAGACCGTGGCCCAGATGCTCAACATCAGCGATCCGTCGCTGGCCAAATCGATCCTCGACCGACTCAACCGCGAATCGCCGCAGCTCGCCAACGAGATCCAGGCCCTGATGTTCGTCTTCGAGGACCTGGTCAAGATCGCCGACAAGGACATGCAGAAGGTGCTGGGCGAAATCGACAAGGGCGACCTGGTGCTGTCGCTGCGCACCGCCCCGCCCGAGGTGGCGCAGAAGATCCTCGGCAACCTCTCGAACCGCGCTCGCGACAACATGAAGGAGGAGATGGAGCTGATGGGGCCCAAGCCGCTCGCCGAGATCGAGGAGGCGCAGAAGCGCGTGCTGCAGGCGGTGCGCGCGATGGAAGAACGCGGCGACATCCAGATCAGCCGCGGTGGCACGGACAAAATGGTATGAAAATCGACCATAGCGCCCCGGCTGCGGCGTTGGTCCTCGGTCATGTGGCGCTGCCACACTCCCTCCTCCCGCCTTGCATCCGGGGTGCTCTGATCGATTTTCTTCTGGTCACTCGCGGGGCTTGCGCCCCAGTTCGACTGCGCCGCTGCGCGGCATGCGAGCTGCGCCCGTCCCCGCGCGGGGATCGACCTGGGGCGACGGTGGCTGCGCCACCGCGTTCCGCTGCGCGGAACCAAGCCCGTCCCTGCTCGCTTACGCTCGGTGGGTTGTTCTTCGCGGGCGCTGCCCGCTACGCCCGCCAGGGGCTCTCGCCCAATGCTGTGAAGCTAAGGGGGCAACCTCCACCAGAGAACGTTACCTTAGCTTTTGGCAAACGTTTCGTGGGCCTGTGCCCGGGAGCGCCGAGCACCAGCTCGGCTTCGGATCGATTTCCTCAGGCAGGTGGCGACGGGCTTCCCTTGAATCCATTCGATTTCTTTTGTTCCGAGATCGTTCGGCCGAGCTGGTGCTCGGCGCTCCCGGGGTCGGCGCTCACGATTCGCAGTGAATCCTCAGGGTTCTTAGCGTCACAGCATTGGCTCTCGCCCCTGGACCCGCACGGCCTTTTGCCGATTTCGAAACCGACCGCCTCGCAACGACCAACGATCCGTGAAAAGGGGGGCATCCGCCTCGCCGGGATCACGCCATGACCATCATCCGCTCGCGGGCTCAGCCGGTTGCGGCGGCGGCGGCGACCTCTTCGGCGGGGGTCGCCAATCCGGAGGTCGAGGCGATCCTTGGCGAATGGCGGACCAAGCTTGAACGGGCGCATGCCGAGGGGCGTCAGGCCGGGCTGGCGGAGTCAGCGGCGCAGGTCGCGGCGGCGGGGAAACGGGCGAGCGAGGCCGAGGCGCAGGCCGAGGCCCGGCTAGCGGCCCGGCGCGCCGAACTGGAGGATCGCCTCGGGCGCACCATCGCGGCGCTGGAACAGTCCAGTGCGCGGCTGGTCGATCTGGAAAAGCAACTCGTCGGCGCGGCCGAGCGCGAGGTCGTGCGCCTCGCCGGCGCGATCGCCACCCGCATCTTACGGCGTGAAATCGAGACGGATCCGGGCTGGATGGAGCCGGTGCTTGCCGCCGCGCTTGCCCAGGTGCCGGATCGCCGTGGCGTGTCGGTGCGCATGCAGCCCGACGATGCGGCCGCCGCGCGCGCGGCGCAGGAGCGCATCACTGCCGGCATCACTGGGCTTGAGCGCCTCAACATCCAGGATGATCCCGGCCTGGCGAAAGGCACGTGCCTGCTGCTCAGCCAGGGCACTCGCATCGACGCCTCGATCGCGTCGTCGTGGGAACGCGTGACCGCCACGCTGCTGGTGGCCGCGCCCGATCCGCCCATGGTCGTGCGCAATGATGGCGCGGTTCCCGAGGCGACGGCAGAGGCACCCTCGTCGCAGGCATGACGGTCCACTGAAACCCGCCAGCACGCAGGCGTCGCCGCCGGAAGGCCCCTGTCTGGAGGCCCGTTGCGGCCGCAGGACCGCCAGGTTCAACAACCATCTGCGCCGGCCGTGGCGCGATCGGACTTCCTGATCCATAATCGACGGCCCACGCCATGCCGAACCTGATCGCATTCTTGTCCGGGACCGGATCGGTCCCCGTTTCCGACGCCCTCGTCCTCGGATTGGCCGGGGCGTTGGCTCTGCTGGCTATCGTCAGCATCGTCCTGGTTTTCCAGTGTCGTCGCCAATGCCGGCGCTTGGCCAGCGGTGAACGCCAGGTCGATGCCGTCTTCGGCCTAGCCAAGGGATTCGTGTTGATGCGGCTGCATCGTGCGACCGATGGCGCGATCCGCATCGACCGTCTCAGTCCCTCGATCGAGGATCTGCTTGGCCGCCCGGCGGCCGAATACCGGCAGGATCCCACGTTGCTGTTCAGCCAGATTCTGAGTGACGATCGCGATCGAGTGCTCGCCGATCTCGCTGCGGGTCTCAGCGCGGGCCTGCGTATTGAGAGCCGGTTCCGCGTCGTCCATCGCCTCGAATCTGCTCCGCGCACCTGCCATCTCGTTGCCCAGCCGCATCCGGTTGCGGGTGGCCAGGCCTGTCTGGCGCTGGTCCTCGACCTCACCTCCGAGGCGAAAACCAAGGCGGACCATGATCTGCTGCAAGAGAAGGTCCAGGTCGCGCTGCGGCACGAGAGCCTGGGGTTCCTCGCCAGCGGCATCGCGCATGACTTCAACAACCTGCTCGCCGCCATCCGGGGCAACGCGGAGCTGCTGGGGTCGCTGGTCGCCGACGTGCCCACCGGCGCGCGTCGGCTGCAACGGGTGCTCGACGGCGTCGACCGCGCGAGCGGCCTGGTGCGCCAGATTCTCGCCTATGCCGGCAAATGTGCGGTGGTGGCGAAACCGTTGGATCTGGCCAAGGAATCAAACGAACTGCGCGCGCTGCTGCGGCACGGCCTGCCCAAGGGGGTGACGCTTGAGATCCAGGCCGAACCTGGGCTGCCGCTGATCACCTTCGATCCGGCCCAGTTCCAGCAGATCCTGGTCAACCTGGTGGTGAACGCGGCGGAGTCCTACAACGGCACGCCGGGCGTGGTCGAGGTAGGGCTGGCGCGCAATGGGACTGACCGCATCCGCATCACCATTCGCGATCAGGGTTGCGGCATGGACGACGCAGCACAGGCCAGCCTCTTCCGGCCCTACTTCACGACGAAGGTCAACGGCCACGGTCTCGGACTCGCCGCCGTGCACAGCATCATCGGGCAGAATGGCGGTACGATCACCTGCGCCAGCCGATCCGGCCAAGGCACCACCTTCACCATCGACCTGCCGATTGGCAGTGCCGAGTCATCACCTGGCACCAGACGCCTGCAGGCCGGCAAGGGACGCCGGGCCCAGCTTATCCTGCTCGTCAGCGCCGACGCGGGAATGCGTACCGATCTCGCCGCGCTGCTCATCGAACTCGGCCACCTGAGCCAGGCTGCCGTTGGTGGCGATGCCGCGCTCACCTCGTTGGCCGCCAACCGGTTCAACGCCGTCATCCTGGATCATCGCCTGGCTGGCTTCCTGGACACCCTGCGGGCCGAGCATCCGGATCTGCCGGTTGTCCTGATAGGCGGAAATGTGGGCAGGCCCAGCGATGCCGATAGAAACGCAGCGCGGAGCGAACCGACGCTGTGCCGCCGGCTCGCCCATCCCTGCACCCAGATGCAATTGTCGTTCGCCCTGCGCGAATTGGCGGTTGGCCTGCCCGGCAGCGATTCGGACAGCACCAATTCAGCCAAGGTGCTCGCTGGCGTGATGCGGCACCAGTTGGTGCCGGGCGGCAGTCCACCGCTGCCGGCGGCGGACCGGGCCGAGATCGAACGCGGGTGAGCTTTCGTTTCGGGGCTCTGCCCCGGCCCCGCTTTCATTTCGGGGCTCTGCCCCGGGCCCCGCCAGGGCCTATGGGCCCTGGACCCGATTCTGCCCGGAAGGGCTGGTTTACCGCGTTCTTGCGCTGTAGGGCGTGATTGCCCGGATGGGCGAGGGGCGCTTCGCTGCCTCGCCTGCGGTCAATTGTCTGGATGGGAGAGGGGTGCTGTCTGCGGGTTTGGCGTGGTTCACGGTTCCTGCGCTGCCAGCGTCCGCCAATGGCTCGGGGTCGATCCCGCCGCCGCCTTGAAGACGCGGCTGAAGGTGGCCGGCTCGCGGTAGCCGATCCGGGCCGCCACGGTCGCCACCGGCAGGCCTTCGCGCAGCCAGCGGCGGGCGGCATCCAGGCGCAGACGCTGCAGGTGCGCGTGCGGGCTCAGGCCGAGACAGGTGCGGAACGTCCGGCGGAACTGCGCCGCTGACCAGCCGCACGCCGCCGCCAGGGCGTCCATGCGCGGGGCCAGGTGGAGCTGGTCCTGCATCGCGGTCAGGGCCGGCAGCAGCCGGTGCAGGCCGGGCGCTGGCGTGGAGGGCGCAACCTGTGCCGGTAGCAGATCGGCCAGGACCTCGGCCATGAGCCCGTTCAGGGCAGCACGGGCCAGGGCGCCGCCGCGGGCGTGCCAGCGGCACATGGCGTGCAAGCGGGCGAACAGTGGCCCATCCAATGGATAGGTGCGGCTCGCTTCGAGCGGAAGCAGGGCCTGCAAGGGCAGTCCGGCGATCGCGGCTGAATAATGCAGGCAAAGCAATTCCACCCCGGTTCTGCCGCACCCGGCGGCGTGGATCTGGCCGCGACCGATGTGGACCAGGCAGCCGGCGGACAGAGGGTGGCGCTCGCCCGCGACTTCGATCCAGCCCGTGCCGCCCAGGCCGGCCCACAGCATCTCATCGGCCACCGTGCGCCGGGGCACGTTCCACACCGGCCGGCAACGGTAGCGGATGGCGCTGACCCCGGAGATGGCGACGGACCAGGGCCAGGATTCGGCCGTTACCGGCGCGTAGTCGCGGTGCACTGACCATTCCGGACCATCCTGGGGCAGGGGCATCGCGGCAGGCTGCGGCGATGCGCGTTTCCGACAAGCGGATGCGCGGCGCCGCCCGCTGACGCGGGTGACGGGATGAGATGATCGCGGCCATGCTCACCACCGAACAACGCACCGCCTATGACCGGGATGGCTACGTCGTCATCGACGGATTTCTCACCGCGAACTCGATCGCCGCCGCAAAGGCCGACATCGCCGCCCTGCTCGATCGCGTCCGTTCCCAGACCGTCGATCAGGGTGGCGTCAACCTGGAGAAGGTCGGCGATGCCAGCCTCGACTGGGGCGCTGCGGTCAAGCGCCCGGGCATGGTGCGCAAGGTCCAGGGCGCGGTCTTCGAACTGCCGGCGGTGCGCTCCATCCTGTGCGGTCCGCAGATGATCGCCGCTGCCGCCGCCTGCATCGGTCCGGTGGTCCACTACCACTCGTCCAAGGCCATGCTCAAGCCGGCGCGGGGTGGAGCGCCCAAACCCTGGCATCAGGACGCGGCCTATTGGCCCGACGATGCGACCGATCAGGTCACCGCCTGGATCGCCCTCGACGACGCCGGGATCGACAACGGTTGCGTCTGGGCCATTCCGGGCAGCCACCAGCTCGGTCTGTTGCCGCACCAGGGCAAGGAACTGCAGATCGAGGCTGCGAAGATCGCCGCCGACCGAGCCGTGCCGGTGCCGGTCCGGCCGGGCGGCCTGCTGCTCTTCCACGCCCTGGTCCTGCACATGTCGCACCGCAATGACAGCGACCGTGATCGCTGGGCCCTGATCGGCGATTACGACCCGCGCCCGAACCCGGCCCTGGATGCCCAGGGCCGTCGGGTCGAAGGCATGGACGAACGCGGCGTCTGGCGGCTCGCATGACCCCGCGCGAGAACCTGCTCCGCACCTTGCGTGGCGAGGAACCGGCCTGGGTGCCGTTCGCCCCGAACATCTGGCAGTGGTTCGAGCACCATCGTGGGCGTGGTTCCCTGCCGGCCGAACTGGCCGGCTGCCGCGACCACGTTGATGCCCTGATGGCCATCGGCGCCGAGGTGTTCACCCGCAACCACGGCGGTGGGGTCGGAATGCGCGACACCACGATCCAGGTTGCGGTCGAGGAGACCGTCAACCACCTCGGCCGGCGTAGCCTCCGACGCTGGACGACGCCGCACGGCGAGTTGCGCGAGGTGATCCAGGAACAAGCCGCCCTGACCACCTACCACACCGAAGAATACCTGGTCAAAGACTGGTCCCGCGAGCGCGACGCGGTGTTCGCCTGGCAGGATCAGCGGCGCTGGGAATGGAACGAAGCTGCGTTCATGGAGCTGCACCAGCGGGTCGGCGAGCGCGGGGTGATCAACGTCCCGGTCGGTCATACCCCGCTCAAGATGCTGCACTGGCTGTTTGGCCTGGATGGATCCTGCCTCTTTGCCAATGATTTTCTGGAAGATGCGCAAGCGCTCTGCGACCGCCACTGGGCCGGCCTGCGACCATGGTTTGTCCGCCTGGCCGCTGACGATCGCATCCAGAGCACCATCCTGATGGACAACGTCGACACCCCGTTCTACAGCCCGAACCTGGCCCGGCGTTTCTGGCTGCCCTATGTCGCCGACGCCAGCGCGATCATGGCGCAGGCCGGAAAATCCCTCTTCGTCCACGCCTGCGGCAAACTCGCCCGCCTGGCGCCGATTTTTGCCGAGGCCAAGGTCAGCGGCCTGGAGGGGATCTCGCATGCCCCGCTCGGGGATTGGAGCGCAGCCGCAGCCCAGCACTGCCACCCCGGCTTCGTCTTCGTCGGAGGTTTCAGCGCGCGCGAGCAGACCATGCTGGACGACGCCGGGGTCGATGACTTCTATCGCGACTACCTGGGTGCCAGCCAGCGCCGCCGCTTCATCTTTTCGGCCTCTTGCCAGACGGCCATCGATACGCCCTTCGCGCGCATCCTGCGGGTCCGGGACCTCTGCCGGGAATGGGGCGGGCGGCCGGGCTGACCGATAGGGGTCAACCCAGGCGCAAGCGTTTGGCGGCGGCGGCGAAGCGTTCGCCACGGTCTTCAAAGCCACGGAACATGTCGAACGAAGCGCAGGCCGGACTGAGCAGCACGGTGCCGCCGTCGGGCAGCAGGTCGACGGCGTGGGCGAGGGCGGCTTCCAGACTGGCGCGGATGTCCGCCACGACGCCGACCTCGGCCAGGCGGCTCTGGATTGCGGGGGCGGTCTGGCCGATCAGCACCGGGCGAGCGCCGCGAGCGGCGACGCAGCGCGCCAGATGCGCGAAGTCGGCGCCCTTGTCTGAGCCGCCGAGGATCACCGCGAGCGGACCGCTGATCGCGAGCAGTCCGGCCATCGCCGATTCGGGCGTGGTGGCGATCGAATCGTTGACGAAGCGCCAGCCGCCGCCGGCGTGGACCTCCTGCAGGCGGTGCGGTAGGCCGACGACCTCGGCCAGGCGGCCCGGGATCGTGGTGGCTGGGATCTTCAGTTCCTGCGCCACCGCGAGCGCCAGGCACGCATTGCGCGCATTGTGGTCGCCGATGAGGCGCAGGTCGCGGCGCGCCGCGATCACCTGGCCATCGGGGTCATGGAAGGAGGTCTGATCGGCGGTGAACGCCGGCAGCGGCCGGCAGCCGGCGGGGACGTGCGCCAGAGCCTCGGCCGCCACCGCCGCGCACGGCACCCAGTCGAGCAGGGCGAGTTTGGCCGCGTGATAGTGCGCAATGTCGGGATGCCAGTCCAGATGGTCGACGGCCAGGGTCGAGACCACCGCCGCTGCGAAAGCTGGGCGCTGCTCGCGCAGGTACCAGAGCTGGAAGCTCGACAGTTCGCAGACCAGCGGCACCGCGTCGCCCTCGCGCGCGAGCACATCGAGCAGCGGTTCGTAGCTGTTGCCGCCGACCTTCCAGCCGAGCAGCGTCGCCAGGATGCGGGTGGTGGTGCTCTTGCCCTTGGTCCCGGTCACCGCGACGCGCGGGCCACGGTGGGCGCTGAAGAACAGGCCTTCCGGCGACGCCATGGGCGGGTGGACGGCCGGCCAGGCGCGCGGCGGGATGGCCGGCGAGGCGACCACCAGATCGGCGCGGTGGAAAGCGGGATGGCTGGCATCCCCGACGTGCCAGGCCCAGCCACGGGTGCGCGCCTGGTCAGCCTCGGGGCCGAATTCCCTGGCCGGACGCGCGTCGAGCACCGCGACCTCGGCCCCGCGTTCGGCGCAGAAACGCCCGGCGGCCATGCCGCCGCCGTGACGGCCGAAGCCCCACACCAGAACTTTGGCTCCGGTCAGCGGTGGCAGCGACATCGGCAGCAGCGGAGACGCGTTCACGGCGCGTATGCGGGCTCTGTCGATAACGGTTCCGCTTTGGCTGGTTCCGCCGCCGGCGCGACGGCGTAGGCGGGCAGGCGGTCGCCCAGGAACAGTTCGGTCATGACCTCACCTTTGCCAGCAGGCAGAGAAAAACCTAGGATCGCCGCCGTGGTGGCAGACACATCGACCAGCCCGCGCCGGCGTCCGCCAGGAACGCCACGCTTGAAGTCTGGGCCGAGCGCCAGGCATGAGATCGAGCGGCAGCCCTCGCACTCGCAGCCGTGGTCGACGAAGCCGTTGGCGACGCCATCCAGGTGACGGCCATGGTCGTTGGTGATGAGCAGCGCGGTGGCGTCGCGATACACGGGATCCGCCTGAAGCAGGTTCCAGAGATCAGCAGCGAACCCATCGCACGCGCTGATCGCCTTCCGGTAGCCGTCCCAGTCGTTCTTGTGGCCGGCCGAATCGGGGCCGAGCAAGTTCACCAGCACCAGGCGCGGGTGGTCCTTGGCCAGGATATCGCGGACACGGGCGAAGGTCTCGGCGTCGCTGCGGTAGCCGACCCGCTTGGCGGGTCCTTCCTTGCCACCAAGTCCGCCTTTGCCGCAGTCGATCGACGGCCGCCAGCGGCCCGTCCACTGGGCCTGGCTGGTGTCCGACAGCGTCCACAGCTTGTCCTTGCTGGCGATCACCCAGGCGGCGCTGGCGGGCAGATCCCACGACGCGCGAAAACGCTGGAAGATGCTTTCCTTTTTCGGCAGTTCCTTGCCCCGGTTGTCCTTCACCTCGTAGACCCCGGTGACCATCGCGGTGTGGCCGGGCTCGGTGGTGGTCATGCCGTCGTTGCGGAAGTCGGTGTAGAGCACGCCCTGCGGCGCGAGGTCTTTCGCCATGCGCGGGATCAGTGCCCGCGCCGGATCGCTCCAGGTTTCGCTCATGCGCGGCCCGTCGATGACCAGGATCACCACGTTGCGCGTTCTTGGTGCGGCCGCTGGAGTCGCCGTTTCTCCAGCAATGACCGACGCGACCTGCGGCGCGATGACCAAGGCCCACAGCAACGTGCTGGCCAGAGCCAGGTACGGATGGCGGCGCGGAGTCAGGCTGGTTTCGATGGTCATGGCGGGATGGTCAGTTCTGCCCGGCTTTGGTGCAAGCCCCAGGATCGATGGATTCCCACTGCCTTGAGACGAATTAGCACCCATCCCATCCGCCCAGCGGCGCGGATCGGCTGGATGCATCAGCTACGTGAGTCGGCTAGGTGAGTCGGCTGCGCGAGTCAGCTGCGTGAGTCAGCTGCGTGGAGTGGCCGGAGCTCAATCCGTCAGTGGATTCATCCTAAACAGCGCAACAGATCCTTGAATGTGTTCACGAGTGGCCTCGGAATGACGTTTTGAATAGACTTGCTCGGTCACCAAATGGGTGATGGGGTCGATAGGCCCAAACCTGCTTCGATTGCTGGCAGTGCCCCCGCCCTTAAAAACAGTCCACCCACGATTCTCTGTAAAAATCGCAAGTGCGCCCCAGATGCAAGGCGGGAGGAGGGAGTTTGGCAGCGCCAAATGACCGACGACCAACGCAGCAGATGGGGTGCAATTGCGATTTTAGGTTCATTGTGCCTTGAGCTTCGCGTCGATCTGCTTCTCCGCCTCGGCCCAGTCGGTGATCTGGTTGCCAGGGGTGAACCCGCGCTTCTCGGCCAGATAGTACGCCGCCTCGGCGATCATGCGCTGGCGCTGGCCCGGATCGATCTTCGCCACGACCGACGCGGCAGCGATGACGGCCGGTTTCGCGGCGGGCGCAAGCGCGGCCTTCGCAATCGGTACGGGCTGGGTGGTCTTGGGGGTGGCGAGGGCGGGTTTGGCGATGGCCATGATGGCTCCTGGGCGGGGGTGGACGAAAGGCACCGGAATACCATGGGGGTCGTTGTCGCGCAATCCAGGATCAAAAGTTGATGGATAGCCTGTCGAATCGCCAAGGGTCAGAGAACCCTGGTTTCTTCGCGTGAAAATGGTTTGGCTGAGACCGTCAAATTTTCGCGCGGCTTGGCGCCATGCTGGCTCCTCCTGGTCCTACTCCGCCCAATGCCGGACCGCTTTGTCCGGCGGCAGTGGTTTGACCGTCGCCTCGGTCAAGGGTTTGCCGGCAAGAACGGCGGCGAGGGCGAGATCGTGCCAGGGTGAGCGCGCGGCCGGGGTGGTGCTGGTGCCAAGGGCGAGGTGCAGGCGACGTTCGGCGGGGATGAAAACCATGGCCTGGGCGTTGAGGCGGGGCAGGTAGGTCGCGGCGGTGGCTTGGCGCAGCCAGGCGAGGTCTGGGGTGGCGGGGGCGTTGGATCCTGTCGCCAGGTTGTGCAGGAAGCGGCCGCGTTGGTCCTCGGGCCAGGTGCTTGCGTCGCGCAGGGGGCCGTTGGTGCAGGCCAGCCAACGGTCCTTGAGATCGCTGCGGTGCACGGTGGCACCGGCGCGCCAGACCACGGCCGCGCCTTTGGCGTCGGCGAGGAAGATGTAGTGGCCGGCGCTGGTCGGGTTGGCGCGGTAGATGGCGACGGCCTGCTCGACATCGGTGGCGTCCTCAAGGATGGCGCGCAGGGCGAAGAACAGCGGCATGCCGCCAGCGACACCGTGGCTGTTGAATCGGAGCAGGCAGCAGGCGACGACCCCGGCGTCGTTCATGCCACTGACCACGGCGATCATGCCGGGCCAGCCGACGCTGACGAAGGCGTGCTTGTCCTTGGGGCGGATGATCTTCACCACGGTCTGCGGGCCGAGGAGGTCGGCGGGGGCGAAGTCCATGTTGCGGGCCACAGCGAGCGGGCCGGCGGCGGGACCACCTGGCGGACGATGGGCGAGCGCGGTGCATTGCACCTCGGACGCCGAGTTAGCAGCAAGCAGCAGATCCGCGTCGACCTTGAGGCCGGCGGCAAGCGCGGTGGCCTCGCTCAGCCAGGTTGGGCGCAGGGTGCGGCGCACGGCGGCCAGCGCGGCCGGCTTGCGCATGGCAGCGACGGATGGATCCAACGAGCTGACCGCCAGCATCGCCACCGCGCGCGGGCCGAGTAGACGGACCTCCTGCGCGGCGAGTTCGGCCGGAGCGCCTTGTTCCAGCACGAGGGTCAGGCCGTCGATGACGCGGAGTTGGCCCGGAGCCTCGGCCGACCTCAGCGCGACAGACGCGCAAACCAGCACGATTAGGCAGCGGAGGGACATAGCGGGACGGTCGTCGCGCCGGCGTTGGGATCAATTCTTGGCTGGCTGCCGACGGCGTGGTGTGCCGGTTGGCGCTATGCGATCTGCTCGGCAGGGATCTCACGATGTGCCTGCCGGTTGGAAACCGGCGGTCCCAGGGGGCTGGCTGGCGCGGCGGCTGCGGGTGAAATGATGAAACACCGCCGACGCTGGCGACGTTATCCCCTATCACCCTGGAGCGACCCATGACCAAGATCCTTTCTACCGTTCTCGCGCTGGCTGCCTTCACGGGCACCGCGCTTTCAGGCGAGGCGGCCGAGGCGGCCAAGCCGAAGCCGAAGCCCTACACCCTCGACACCTGCATCGTCTCGGGCGACAAGCTCGGCTCGATGGGCGAAGCCGTGGTATTCGTCCGGGAAAACCGCGAGCTCAAGGTCTGCTGCAAGGGCTGCATCAAGGATTTCGACAAGGATCCCGCCAAGTTCCTCAAAAAGGTCGACGAAGCCGAGAAGGCCAAGGCCGACGCCAAACCGAAGGCTGCGGAAGCCGCCAAATAAGCTGGGGCCCGGGAGCGCCGAGCACCAGCTCGGCCGGGCAATCCGGTACCAAGAGAAAGCGGATGGATTCAGGTGTAGCCTGACGCCACCTGCCAGAAGAGCTTCGATCCGAAGCCGAGCTGGGGCTCGGCGCTCCCGGGCACTGGCCCACGAAACGTTTGCGAATAGCTAAGGAAACGTTCTTTGATGGTGGTTGCCCCTTAGCTTCACAGCATTGGGCGCGGCCCCGCAGCATAAGGGGGTTTGGCCTTTCGTCGTTCTAACAGCCCTGCGCCGCGGAGCGGCGCGCTCCCAGGAACGGCCTGGAACAGGAGTCCACGTCCGCCATGCGTACCGCCGTCCTCCTTCCGCTCTGCATGCTGACGTGGGCCGCTGATCCCGTGCCCGTGATCGCGCCCACGCCAGCAGACGTCAATGCGCCAGCGATGCCGGCCCAGGCGGCCTTTCTGCGCGCCGTGGCGGGCGCTCCGGCGATCCAGGCGGCGCAGGAACGCATTTTCGCGGCGCGCCGGGCTGCTGGATCCGCCGGTCGCCTGGCCGATCCGATGCTGGGCGCCGGATATGCGCGCAAATCCACCGCGATGGACCGCTGGCCGATGTATGACGTGCGCCTGGAACAAGCCCTGCCGCGCTGGGGCGAACGCGACGCCCGCCGCGCCAAGGCCCTGGCCGAAACCGCGATGACCGAAGCCGACCTGCGCGAGATCATCGGCGACACGGCGGCCGAGATCGCGGCCATGCTCGCCGAGGCCGAATCCGCGCGCGCCAAAGCCGAGCTGGCTCGGGCCCAGATCGCGCGCGCCACCGCGGTGCAGACGATCATCGTCGCCCGCGTGGCCTCCGGCACCGGCGGCAGCGCGGAGCAGTTGGAAGTGAATAGCCGGCTCGCCGCGCTCGCGGTCGAGCGCGACACCATGCTGCGCATGGCCGCCGATGCCGAGCAGGACGTGCGTGGCCGTCTCGGCCTGCCGCCCACCGCGCTGCTGCCGATATTCGCCGCGCCCGATCCCAAGTCGATCGCGATCGAACGCGTGCCCGGCATCGCCGCCGCGCAGGCGAAATCAGCCGAGGCCGACGCCATGTTCCAGGAAGCCCGCGCCAGCCGCTATCCGGAAACCGCGCTCGGCGTGCGTTACGAACGCGAGCTGGTTCCCGGCGACACGATGACCACGGTCGGCTTGGAGCTGCGCGTCTCGCTGCCGGTCTGGCAGTCGGCCTCGGGCGACCAGGAATTGGCCGCGCTGGCCCGTCGCCGGGCGGCCCAGCACGAAGCCGAAGCCTGGCAGTTCCGCGCCCGCGCCCTGCTCGGCCGCGCCGAACGGGCGACGGCGGTCGCAGTCACCGCGCGCTCCGCCGCCGAGGCCACCAAGGGCCGCATCTCCGCCGAATACGACGCGCTGGTCCAGGCCGCCACGACCCAGAGCGGCCCCGGCCTGACGGCGGTGCTCGGTGTGATCGACCGCCTGAGCGAGGCCGAGCGCCAAGTCATCGATGCCGAGGTCGCCGCCCGCCAGGCCGCTGCCGGGCTGTGGCGGCTCGCCCCGCCTGATCTTCCCACATCCGTGCGAGCCCAGCCATGAACCGCCATATCATCATCTTCCTCGTCACGTTCGCGGTCGGGGCCGTGTTCGCCGTGATCCTCCGCACGGCGTTGCACCGGCCGTACGCGGGCGAGAAGGGACCGCCGACCGTCCCCGCAGCCGCCATGCCAGCGCCCGCCCCGCACGATCACGGCGCTGCGACCATGACCCCGTCCGCACCTGCCACTGCTGCCGCGACGGTGAACAGCACCTGCGCCATCTGCGGCATGCCGGTCAATCCCGCTTTCGGCACCGCGCTCTACAAGGGAAAACTCGTCGGATTCGGGTGCAAGACCTGCCCGCCCAAGTTCAAGGCCGAACCGGAAAAGTACGGTGAGGCCGCGCTCACAAATCAGGTCGTGGAGTAGGCCATGAGCGAACCCTGCTGCACCGCCGCGAGCTGGTGGAAATCCTGGATGACCGTCCTGGCCGGTCTGGTCCTGGGGATGGCCTCCATCTATGCCGTCCCCGGTCGCGTCTTCTTCGTGCCGGCGCAACTGCACGACGACGGCCCAACCGGCGAGCGCTGGGCCTGCGCTATGATGGACTTCATCGGCACGAAACCGGGCACCTGCCCGGTCTGCGGCATGACGCTCAACCGGGTCACGGCGGGTGAGATCACCCGTGAGCAGGCCAAGCGCATGGGCGTGCAATTGGCGACCATCGCAGAAGGCCCGGCCCTGGTGACGGTGCGGGCGTCTGGCACCGCCGAGTACGACCACCGCCTGACCAAGGTCGTGATTCCGCGTCTCGCCGGCCGCATCGTGCGCCGGCACCAGGCGACGGCGGGCTGCTGCCAGGAGGTCGCCGCCGGCGAACCGGTGATCGATCTCTACAGCCCGGAAGCTTTCCAGGCCCAGAACGAGCTTCAGGCCGCGTTGAAACTCGGGGATCAGCGCCTGATCACGTCCCTGACCGATCGTTTTGCGCGCTGGAACCTCGCCCCGGTGGCGGCAGCGATTGTGGCGGGCAAACCGCCGACCGACGTCGTCACCATCACCACGCCCTTCGCTGGACAGGTGCTATTGGAAGAATTCAAGATGGCCGACGAGGCGCTCATGGTCGGCAAGGAGGTCACCGCCGACATGCCGCTGCTGCGTCTGGTCGACCCCGACAAGCTCACCCTGGTCGTCCACGTCCCCGAGGCGCGCGCGGTCTTCCTGCGCGAAGGCCAGCCGGTGGCGCTGTCGAGCGATGATCGCGGGCTGCTTCCGACCATCGCCGCGAAAGTCGGCCGGGTGGGAAACGAGATCAACCCGGAGATACGCACCGTCGAGGTGCGCATCCACCTGAGCGGGGCGCGCAAGCTGCTGCGACCCGGTTCGCTGGTGATGGCCGAGATCCGCGCCGTGCTCAGCCCGGACTTCACGCCTGCCGATCCCGATAACAAGGACACCTGGGGCCACTTCCCGCTCGTGCCTGCCAGCGCCGTGCTGTCGACCGGCGTCCGCACCATCGCCTGGAAGGTCGACAAGGTCGAGGCCTCTGGTCAACAGCGATTCGCCATCGCCCCGCTCGCGCTCGGCCCGCGTCTGGAAGACGACAACGGCAACGACCGCTTCATCGTGCGTGCCGGACTCAAACCCGGCGACCAGGTCGCGGCCCAAGGCGCATTCCTGATCGACAGCCAGGCGCAATTGGCGGGCAGCGCGTCGTTGCTCTATCCGGTTGGTTCCGCTGCACCGGCCCCAGCCCACCAGCACTGACATGATCGCCTCCGCCATCCGCAATCCGCTCATCACCCTGGCGATCAGCCTCGCCCTGGTGATCGCCGGCATCTGGGCGTGGAAGCATGTCCCGGTCGACGCCATTCCCGACCTGTCAGACAATCAGGTCATCGTCTGGGCCGAATGGCCGGGCAAGAGCGCCGAGGACGTGGACCTGCAAATAACCAGCCGCCTGGCGCGCGAACTCCAGGGCCTGCCCGGGGTGACGACCGTACGCGGGATGTCCCTATACGGTGCCAGCTACGTCTACGTCATCTTCGACGAGCGCCGCGACCTCTACGACTGCCGCACCCGCACCCTCGAACGCCTGTCGCAGGTGCAGGCGTTGATGCCGGCGGGGGTGCAGGCGCGCCTCGGTCCTGATGCCACGGCGATGGGCCAGGTCTACGCCTTCACCTTGCAGGGGCGCCGCGACACCGAGTCGAAACGCTACGTGCTCGACCAGGTGGTGGTGCCGGCGCTCAAGGGCGTCCCCGGCGTGGCCGAGGTCGCCCCGGTCGGCGGGGTGGTGCGCGAATACCAGATCGACGTCGATCCGGTGCGGTTGGAAGAACAGGGCCTGACCGTCGACATGCTGATGGAGGCAGTCCAGAAATCCGGTCGCGATGTCGGCGCGATGAGCGTCGAGAAAAGCGGCGTTGAGACGATGATCCGCGGACTTGGGTTCATCCGCAGCCTGAAAGACGTGGAAAACATCGTCATCCGCAGCAACAAGGCGCGCAGCGCCGGTCTGCGGCTGAAGGACGTCGCCCACGTCCACCTCGGCGGCGCGGTGCGCCAGGGGATCCTCGCGGACGCCGGACAGGAGCAGGTCGGCGCCATCGTCGCGATGCGGGTGCGCGAAGATCCCAAGGCGGTCATCCAGGCCGTGAAGCTGCGCCTGGCCGGGCTCGCGCCGGCGCTAGGCAAAGAGGAACTCACTGCGGTCCCGTTCTACGACCGATCCCAGCTCATCCTCGAAACCAACACCACTCTCGCCCACACCCTGATCGAGGAGCTGATCGTCACGGTCCTGGTGATCGTGGTGTTCCTGCTCCACGCCCGCGCCAGCCTGGTGGTGGCGATCAGCCTCCCGTTGGGGGTGCTGACCACCTTTCTCGCCATGCACCTCATGGGCGTCAGCGCCAACATCATGTCGCTCGCCGGCATCGCCATCGCGATCGGGGTGATGGTCGATTTCGGCATCGTGATGACCGAGAACATCACGCAGCACCTGGTCGAGCTGCAGGAACGACGGGTGAAAGCCGGTCTTGAGCCGCCGCGATCACCGTTCGATCCCGACGTCATCGCCGCCGTCACGACCGGAGCGCAGGAGGTCAGCCGCGCCCTGCTGACCGCCGCCGCCACCACCATCATCGGCTTCCTGCCCATCTTCGTCCTCACCGATCAGGCCGGGCGGCTGTTCATCCCGCTCGCGATCACCAAGACCCTGGCGATCGGTGGGGCGGTGTTGTTCGGCATGCTGCTGGTGCCGCTGCTGTGCCGCCTGCTGCTGCCGCCGTGGCAGGTGCGCAAACCGGTCATCCTCGGTCTCGCCGGTCTGGCCGGCGGCGCGGTATTCGGCTGGTTCGTGGTGCATGGTTTCACGCTCGCCTTTGACCATGAGCGTTGGGCAATCACCATCCCCGGCTTCGTGGTCGGACCGGTGCTGGGGGCGCTCGCTGCCTATGTAGTCTGGCGGCTGGGGCGCGAACGGCTGGTCTCGTATGAGGAAAACCCGGTCAGCCACGCCATTCACGTCGGCTACGATTGGGCCTACACCCGCATCCAGCGGCATCGACTTGCGTTCACCGGCACCATCACCGCCATCGCGCTGACCGGCTGGCTGCTCGGGGTCGGCTGGCAGACCTTGAGCTGGCCGCTGCGCCAGGGCGTCGCTGCGGTCGGCGGTGATCTTGCCACCACCACCATCGATCGCGCCCTGACCCGCGTTTTCCCCGGCATTGGGGCGAGCTTCCTGCCACCGCTCGACGAAGGCTCGCTCCTGTTCATGCCGTCGATCCCGGCCCACGGCGGCCTGGGCGAGACCCTGCGCGTGCTGAAGACCCAGAACCAGCTCATCGCCAGCGTGCCCGAGGTCGCCCAGGTGATGGGCAAAATGGGGCGGGCTGAAACCGCGCTCGATCCCGCTCCGATCGGGATGATCGAGACCGTGGTGCTGCTGAAACCGTATGCCGAATGGCCGCTGCACGAGATCTCTCGCCCTGACGGCAGCAGCGAACGCCGTCCGCGCACCCTGGCCGAAGTGCGCCAGGCGCTGGGGGCGATCAGCGACATCCCCGGCGTCGCGCCTTCCTGGCTGCAACCGATCGAGACCAGGGTGGTCATGCTGTCGACCGGCATCAAGTCGAAGATCGCCTTGCAGATCCTCGGCGACGACAACGAGGCCATGGAGCGCTTTGCCGAACAGGCGGAAAAGATCATCCAGATGGTGCCCGGCGCGGTCGACGTGCAGATGCAGCGTGAGGGCGGCAAGCCGTATGGTGAGATCCGCCTCGACCAGGAGCGCATGGCGCGTTTCGGCATCACCACCGAACAGGTCATGCAGACGGTGGAGACCGCGCTCGGCGGCATGCCGATCGTGTTCTCGGTCGAGGGCACCCAGCGTTACGGCGTGCGCATCCGTTACAGCCGCGAGCGCCGCGACGACTTCGACGAGATGGGCCTGCTGCAGGTGCCGATCGGCCCTGGCCAGCATGGTGCCATCGCCCTGCAAAGCCTGGTCGCCGCGACGGTGGTCCACACCGTCGCCCTCGACGGCCTCACCGCCGCCGACTGGCTGGCGGCGCAGTCGCTGACCATCCAGCGCAACACGGTCGTCCTCGCGCCTGACCGCATCGAGGTCACCCTGCGCCCCGGCGACGACCTGTTCCGTTCCATCGTCAGACCTGCGCACGGCACGCTGCGCGAGTTGTCGCGCGCGCCGTCGCCCACCGCGCTGACTTACACCATCGGCCCGATGGCGATCCGCAGCGAGGGCGGCAAACGCACGCAGTACGTGCTGCTCAACGCCCGTGGCCGGGCCGAGGTCGAGGTGGTGCACGACGCCCAGCGGCGCCTGGATGCGGCCATCGCCGCCGGAGCCGTGATCCTGCCCAAGGGTTCGCCGCCGCCGCGCTGGGTCGGCAGCTACGAACAGAAACAGAAGGCCGACGAAACCATGACCTGGGTGATCGCCGCATCGATGGCGGTGATGCTGGTGCTGATCTACCTCGGCACGCGATCGCTGCTGACCACCTCGATCATCATCACCTGCAACGTCACCGTCACCACCGCCGGCGGCTTTATCGCGGTGTGGTTGTCCGGGGTCGAGATGACCACTGCGGTCATTGTCGGCTTCCTCGTCCTGCTCGGTGTGATGTTCAACGACGGCATCCTGCTCGGCACGTATCTGCACGACCAGTTCCGCATCCCACCCCGGAACCTGGAGGAGATGCACCATCGCATCTTCACCGCCGGCTTGCGCCGCCGCCGCCCCGCCCTGATGACCAACCTGACCACCCTGCTGGCGCTGGTGCCGATCCTCTGGAGCGAAGGCCGCGGCGCCGAGGTCATGCGCCCGATGGTGCTTCCGGTCATCGGCGGGATGATCGCGGATCTGATCAGCCTGTTCTCTGTGCCGGTCTTCTATGCCTGGTGGTGGGAGCGGAAACTGGCTCGGCCTGATCGCGACCAGTCGAACCTCCCGGAAGCACCAGAGACACCTCGGCCCTGACGCGCCACCGCCGGGGCGCCGGCGATCCCAGGAAGTTACTTCCCTGCAATCCCAACCGGGCGAGCCAGGGCGAACGCCTGCTCACGAAAAACGGAACGCCGGTTGATCTGCACCGCTTCCGCGCCGCCGTCGGCCCGGGTGCGCAGGCGGATCGTGCCGCGGCCCAGGCCGTCACCGTCTTTGCGGGTGTCGTCGTCGTGGGGGATCGAGGTCGCGTCGATCACGGTGATCTGGTAGCGGTCGGGGCCATCCGGTCGGGCCTCGCTGTCGATGATCACGACGTGCCCGGTCGGCCCGCCCGGCTTGGGGGCCGCGTACCGCCAGGCCACGACATCTCCGGGCCGCAGGCCTTTCACCTGGCCGACCGCCTGCCACCCTTTGGCGCCGGCGGCGAAGGCCTGCTGGTAGTCCGCCGCCAACGGGCGGCGATGCCCCGCGCTGGGGGGAATGAACGCCAGGTGGTCGGGCAGTTCGTTTTTCAGGAGCCAGGTCAGCAGTCCAGAGCAGTCCGTCGTGACCGTACCTGATTGCAGGTCGATCGCGGTCTGGTGCGCGTAGCGGGTCGTCGTTGTACCCGCGAGCAACCGGCGGGCGGCAGCGGAAAGGCGTTGCGCCGGTTCCATCGCCACGGCGGCAGGCCCGGTGGTGGCCGGCCCGGCAGCGGCCTGCGTCGTTGCCTGCTCAGCGGCGGATCGGTCGCCGGTGCAGGCCCACACCAGGCAACCGATGATGATGAGCTTTCGCATCGTCGTTCTCGCTTTCGCCTTCGCTTTCGCCTTCGCCATCTCTGATTTTTCTCCGGCACGGGGCTGCGCTTCCCGGTGGTTTCGCACCGTGACGCCTTGGCCGGGGTTGGCAATGTGGGCGAACCCCTCAGGGGTTGGGCCGACGCGACGGACGGTGGCGGGACGGGTTCGCCGCGCAAAACTCCCCTGCCATGGCCGACCCCACCGCCGCCCTCCGGCTCCGCCAGGTGTTCTACCGCGAAGCGGATCCGGGTTGGCAGGTCGATCGCCACCATCATGACGTGCACCAATGGTACGCCTGCCTGCGTGGCTGCTTGCGCGTGCGCCTGGGCGAACGGATCATCGAACTGGGCGCCGAACGATCGCTGATCGTGCCGCCGATGCAGGACCGGGAACTTCTCCAGGCGGGACGCTCGCTGGCCTACGTGGTGGCGATCTTCCACCCGGGGGGCATCGACCTGGAGCAGATCGCCGGCCGTGTCCTCGCGCTGCCTCCGGGTTTGCGCGCCGACTTCCACGCTTTGGTCGAGGAAATGCACCAGCCCGGGGTGGACAGCTCCTTCCTGGTTCAGGCGCTGCTTGGGCGCCTGCTCATCGGACTCAAGCGGGCGCTGGTCGCCCGGGGGGATCCCTCTCCGGTGCTGTCGCCCTTGAACGCGGGGAGTCACGCCGAGGTGGTGCGTGCGGTCGACGCCTTTCTGGCCGCGCATCTGGCGCAACCGATCCACCGAGCCGAGATCGCCGCCGCTGTGCGCTTGTCCGCCGCGCACCTCGCCCGGATCTACCGGGCTGCGGCCGGCCGTACGATCCTGGATCAGTTGACCGCCTTGCGGATCGCGCGGGCCAAAGCGCTCCTGCTCGAAAGCACGTTGTCGGTGACCCAGATCGCGGGTGCGGTCGGCATCGTATCGTTCAGCCATTTCGCCCGCACCTTCCGGTGTCAGGTCGGGATCAGCCCGTCCGACTACCGCCGCACCGGCGGACTGACCTGGGTCGGGCAGAACCGCCGCAGCAAGGATTAGGCGCCGCCAGCGCGCCGGTATCGACCCGGGGACAGCGCGAATTCACGCCGGAAAACGCGGGAAAAATAGCGCCAGTCGGCGAAGCCCAGGCGCTCGGCGATGCGTGCGACGGGTTGATCGCCGGTGCGCAGGAGCACGGCGGCCCGCCGCAGCAGGATCCGGTTGCGGAAGCGCATCGGCGGCTCACCGAAGCGTGCGGTAAAGGCCCGACTGAGATGCTTGGGTGAGATCCCGGCTTCGCGCGCCACCGCCGCGAGGTCGATGGGATCCTCTGCGAAACGCTCGATGAAAGAGCGCGCGGTTTCGAGGCGGTCCGGCGGCGCGGCGGGTTCGCGGTCGGCGATGAGATGCCGATACACCACAAACAGCAGCTCGCTCAGCAATCCTTGCAGCAGCACTGGGGCGTGCGGATGGTCATCGCTGATGACGGCGACCATCCGCGTCGCCACCCCCGCCACATCGGCGGCGCAGGCGGTGGAACACGTTCTCTGGGCCGGGACCGAGCAGGGCGCACCGGACCAACCCGCCAGCAAATCGCCCCAATTCAGGGCCTTGAGGATGCGTGGCGGCTTCCCCCTGGGATCAGGGGCGAAGGTCACTTCGCTATAGACCGTGGAATCCCCGGCCAGGCGGCAGAAGGAATGCGGTACGCCCGGCGACACGAGCACCAGATGCGGAACCTCGACCTGCACCGTCGCGTCACCCAGGAGGAAACTGCCTTGGCCAGCGGTGTAGATGACGCAATGCCAGAGCAGGTGGGCGTGCGGCCGGCGCCCCTCTTGCGCCGGCTCGCAATCGTCGCGGGTGGCGTGCAGCAACCGCAGTCCACCCAGCCCGGGGAGGTTCAGGATGGCGCTCTCTGCCGGGGCGTTGGCCGATTCGCCCGGGATGCACATGCGGCGGCGCACAAGCGAATATTGTCCACCTGCGGCGGTTTGCCAACCCTGCCACCTTCCACCGTCTCCTGGCACGCTTCGTGCCCATGCCCAGCTCCAACGGATCCCTCACCCCCGATCAGGTCGCCACCTTCCAACGTGACGGCTTCATCGTCGCACGGGTCTTCCAACCAGACGATTTCCTGCCGGTACAGGCCGAAATATCAGCGCACATCGATGCGCGGGCGAAGGAACTGGCGGCGCGCGGCCAGCTCCAGGAGTTGCACCCCGAGGCACCGTTCGCGACCCGGTTCGGCTTGCTCGCCACCCAGTGCGGCCGCATGCACGAACGCTTCGACATCGTCGACCTCCTGGGGGATGAACTCTTCCGCCTGATGCGCCACCCCCGCATCCTCGCGGCGATCGCATCGCTGGTTGGACCCGAGATCACCCTCAATCCGATCCAGCACCTGCGCGCCAAGCCGCCGGCGGAAAGCGGTCGTCGTCTCGGCTATTACGAAGTCCCCTGGCATCAGGACAGCGGCGTGACCACCCCGGACAGCGATGCCGCCCTGCTGGTGACGGCCTGGATCCCGCTCCTGGGTGCAAGCGAAGAGATGGGCTGCATGCGCCTGATCCCTGGTTTCCACCGGCAGGGCCATGCTCGCCACATCAGCGATCCGACCTACGGCACTACCATCGACCCGGTGCTCATCCCCGCCGACGGCCAGGTGGTCGCTGCCTGCCGTCCCGGCGAGGTCGTGCTGATGGGGCAGTTCACCCCGCATTGCAGCACCCCGAACCGGTCGCGGATCTGTCGCTGGTCTTTGGATCTGCGCTATCAGGCCACGGGAACACCGAGCGGTCGAGCGAACCACCCCAGCGTCGTGCTGCAATCCCCGTCGGAACCCAAACGTGAGGTGCATGACCCGGCGGTGTGGCGCCAAGCCTGGATCGAAGCCAAAGCCCAACCCGGAAACGGTATCCGCCATCGGCTCGGCTGAGGTCGCGAGTCGCCCGTCTCAACCGCCGTAGCGCGTCTCCGTCCGCACGCATTCCATCAGCCAGCGCAGTCGGCCGATGCCGGTCCCGGCCGGGATCGAACCGGCGGTGGCGATGACCAAGCGGCCGCCCGCGCCGACCTTGGTAAAATCGCTGCGTACCCGGGCGCGAATCTCCTCCGGACTGCCATTGCGCAGCAGAAATGGCGGGATGTGGCCATTGATCACGGCATCCGGTATGCGCGCGCGGATCAGGGCCGGATCGATGGTGGGACCGTAATTGACCGAATCGATGCCGAGTTCGCGTTGGGCATCGAGATGGTGCGCCATCGCCGAATCGCTGTGCTGGTAGCGGCGGCCGCCTGGCAACGGGGCGAACTCATCGAGCACGGCGCGCAGCACGGGCATACAGAAACGCCGGTATTGCTTCGCATTGAACAGGCAGCAGTTGTCGTCGGTGATCCACCAAGCCGTTCCGGAAAATCCAGAAAAAGCGCGCAATCGGCGGTTGAGGCGCAGGTAGCCCTGGGTGAGGATGCGGGCGAACCGGTCCATGAGGTCGGGTTCGTCATAGCACCACAGCAGCGCCACCTGGGGGTCGAGCACCGAGGTGATCACCGTGGCCGGGCCACGACTGCCGCCACCCAGTTTGGGCAGCGGTTTGCCGGTGGCGCGGCGGGCGTCCCATTCGGCAAGGAAGGGTTCGGGCAGCGCCCACGCATCGATGTCGATGGATTCAACTCGGTCGAGGATGCGCGCGAATTCCAGCGGATCATCGCCTACCGGGACGAACCATGGGGTGCCGCCCTCATGATAGGCGAATTCGCAGCCGAACAGGTTTTCGATGCGCTTGGGCGCATTTTCCCAGGTGTCTTCGTCATGGGGCCGCACGCGCAGGTGCTCCCACATCAGGTCGTTGGTCTGGCGATGCAGGTCATCGCGGTAGGACTTGTCGCGGTAGTAGCGCAAGGTGCTGGGCACCTGCATGAATTCAAAGATCCAGTGATCATCGCTGCCGACCCCGCCCAGGGCGCAGCGCGGCTTGGCCTCATCCAGACGAGAGCAGTGCCGGTTCTCGGCCCAGAAGGCCTCTGGGTCTAGGTCGCGGGTAAGAGTCATGAATTCGGGTTCGATGAGCGGCATGGTGGCTACCTCGATGGTTGGCAGCCTGTCGAGAGGGCATGATCCCACCAAGATGGCATAAGTCGCCTCAGGTGGACCAAAGACGCATGGGCTGGGAATCGCCTGGCATACCTGCTCGGATTCAGCACCAACTCGCTCATCCAGGACTAGGCGGGCGGCGTCCGACTGGTTATCGTCAGCCCAATGATCCAGGTCGCCATCATCGGCTGCGGTGTCATCGGCCAGGTCCATGCGGCAGCGGTCGCTGCGGTGGGCGGGGCTTCCCTGCGTTGGGCCTGCGATCTGGTTCCGGCCCGCTGCGCCCGAATCCAGGCTGAGCGCCGCACGTTGGATGCCGCCGAGGTCCTGGCCGACCCTGACGTCGATCTGGTCTGTATCGGCACACCGCATCCCACCCATGCCGAGCTGGTGGTCGCTGCCCTGGCTGCCGGCAAGCACGTCTGGTGTGAAAAGCCGCTGGCGTCACATCCGACTGACCTGGATCGGATCCTAGCTGCTGCTGCCGCGCAGCCGCAACTCGTCGCCAGCGGCGTCTTCCAGCATCGTTTCAGTCCGCTGGCGCGCCGCTTGCGCGAGTTGATCGCCGCTGGCGGCTTCGGCCGTATCAACGCGCTGGACATCGAATTCGCCTGCACCCGCGATGCGGCCTACTACGCCAGCGCGGATTGGCGCGGATCCTGGCGCGGCGAAGGCGGTGGGGTCGCACTCAACCAGGCGATCCACACTCTCGACCTTGGGTTGTGGCTGACTGAAGCGAAGCCGATCCAGGTCACCACTCAGGCCATGCGCCGGCGGTTGGCGTGCATCGAAGTCGAAACCAGGCTCCTGGCCAGCATCGCCTGCCAGGATGGATTGATCGCCACTTTCAGGGCTGACAACGATAGCGTCACCGCCTGGCATCAGCGCATCGTCCTCACCGGCACGCTCGGACGCGTGGTGCTCGGTGATCAGCATCATCTGGAAACTATCGAACATTCCGATTCGGCACTGCGGGCTGATCTGCGGGCTCTGGCGGGACAGTCGCCTGATGGCCGGCCGCTGGGCGGCGGCAAGATCGAGTACGGCGATCAGCACACGGCGCAGTTGGCGGATGTGCTGGCCGCCATCCGTGGCGGGCGTCCGCCCTTGGTCAGCGTGGCCGACGCGGCACTTTCCAACGCGGTCGTCCTGGCCTGCTACCAGTCCCAGGCGACGGGATCACCCATCGACCTGCCGATCGACCCGCGTCTCTACTGCACCCCGCAACTACCCCTGGAGTCCTGAGATGAATGCGAAATCCGTCGTGCGCCTTGGCATCGTCGGTGTCGGCAACATGGGCAGCGCCCACGCCAACGCCATTCTCGAACGCAAGGTCCCGCGCCTGGAATTGGCTGCGGTCTGCGATCGCGATCCGGCCCGGCTGGCACGATTCGCGGCGATACCGGGTTTTGCGTCCCACCTCGAGATGCTCGCGAGCGGTCTGGTCGATGCAGTGCTGATCGCCACCCCGCACTACGATCATACCGGCATCGGCCTCGACGTCCTGGCTGCCGGCAAGCACCTGCTGGTCGAAAAGCCGTTATCGGTACACAAGGCCGACTGCGAACGGCTGATCCGGGCCTGGCAGAAGCACCCGGAACCACGACCGGTGTTCGCCGAGATGTTCAACCAGCGCACGGATCCGCGTTATGCCAAGCTGCGCCAGCTCATCCAGACTGGCGAACTCGGGGCGATCCGTCGGATCAACTGGATCATCACCGACTGGTTCCGCACCGAGGCCTATTATGCCTCGGGCGGGTGGCGGGCGACCTGGGCCGGCGAGGGCGGCGGCGTGCTGATGAACCAATGCCCACATCAGCTCGATCTCTGGCAATGGCTGTTCGGCCTGCCAGCGAAGGTGCGGGCGCACTGCCAGTTCGGCAGATTCCACGCCATCGAGGTCGAGGACGCCTGCACGGCGTACCTGGAATACGCTGACGGTGCGACCGGGGTCTTCATCACCACCACCGGCGAATCGCCCGGCACCAACCGGTTGGAGGTCGCGGGCGAGCGCGGCCGCATCGTGATCGAAGGTCCCGGCCCGCTGACCTGGATCCGCAACCAGGTGCCGATGAGCGAGTTCAGCCAGACGACGAAAGCCGCGTTCGACCGCCCCGAGGCCTGGAAGGTCGAAGTCCCCTGCCCAGGCGCAAACGGCCAACACCTCGAGATCCTGCGCAATTTCGCCGATGCCATCCTGGCTGGCGCACCGCTCATCGGTCCCGCTCCGGAAGGCGTCCACGGGGTCGAACTTGGCAACGCGATGCTGATGTCGGCGCTGTGGGATCGCACGGTGGCGTTGCCGCTCGACGCGGCGGCGGTCGCCGTCGAATACCAACGCCTGATCGCCTCCAGCCGGCACAAACCCGAGCCGGCGGCCAGCGCCATCGCGAGCGACTTTGCCGCTTCGCATCGACGCTGAGCTGACTCGCTCTATCCACCACATAACTTTCATCCACACAACTAGCCACCTCACAACTAGCAGGAATCCCATGCTCATCTCCCAGGTCGCGGCGCAGCTCTTCACCGTGCGCGAGTTCTGCAAAACCGCTGAGACCTTCGCCGAGTCGATGCGCAAGGTCCGCGCCATCGGCTACCAGGCGGTGCAGATCTCCGGCGTCGGGCCGATCCCGCCGGCCGAGATCCGGCGGATCTGCGCCGACCATGGGCTGACGATCTGCGCCACCCATGAACCCGGCAAGCTGATCTGCGACGAACCGCAGGCGGTGATCGACCGTCTGGCGGCGCTCGGGACCCGGTACACCGCCTATCCTTTTCCCCACCTCCCGCTGACCTGCCTCGACGAGGTCAAGGCGTTGGCTGAAAACCTCGACCGTTCCGGTGCGGCGCTGCGTCAGGCCGGGCAGGTGCTGTGCTACCACAACCACCACCACGAATTCCGGCGTTTCGCCGGGAAGACCGCGCTGCAATGGATCTACGATCTGGCCGATCCCCACAACCTGCAGGGCGAACCCGACACCTATTGGGTCCAGACTGGCGGCGGCGATCCGGTAGAATGGTGCACCCGCCTGCACGGCCGGCTTCCGCTGCTGCACCTGAAGGACTACGCGATCAGCGCCGAGCCGAAGCCGATCATGGCCGAGATCGGCAACGGCAACCTCAACTGGCGCGCCATCGTCGCCGCCGCCGAAACCAGCGGTTGCGCCTGGTACATCGTCGAGCAGGACACCTGCCCCGGCGATCCGTTCGAATCGCTGCGGCAGTCTTTCGCCTACCTCAGCACGCACCTTGCGGCCCGCCCGCCGGCCTGAGGGCCTGAGGGCCTGAGGGCATGTAGGCCTGTGAGCCTGCGAGCCCGCCGGGCTGAGCTAGAGCAGAAACAAACCACCCCAACCGCGAGGACATCATGTATTTCACCGGTTTCGCCGACGAGGCTGCCAAGGACCTGGCGGGACAGATCGCCGCCACCCAGGAGCTCGGCTGGTCGAACATCGAAGCGCGCAACATCGATGGCCGCAATCTGCACGATCTCGATGACGCCGCCTTCGATCGGGTCTGCGAGCAGCTCGCCGCCACGGGCGTGCGGATCAACTGCTTCGGCTCGGCGATCGCCAACTGGGCCAAGTCCATCGACCAGCCGTTCGACACCTCGCTCGCTGAGGCCCGACGCGCAATCCCGCGCATGCAGCGCCTGGGAACACAGCTCATCCGCATCATGTCCTTCGCCGTGCGCAAGGATGCGGACGGTCGGGTCGCAGACGACCAGGCCGAGGCGGAGCGCTTCCGCCGCCTGCGCGAGCTCCTGCGTCTGTTCAGCGACGCCGGCCTGACCCCGGTGCATGAAAACTGCATGAATTACGGCGGCATGGGCTGGACCTTCACCTTGCGGCTGCTGGAAAACGTTCCTGGGCTGAAGCTCGTCTTCGACACCGGCAATCCGACCATGAGCGAGGATTTCAGCGTCGCGCCCGACCCGGATGGACGCCGGCCGCAGCAGTCCTCGTGGGAGTTCTACCGCCAGGTGCGCGACCACGTGGCCTACATCCACATCAAGGACGGTCGCATCGGGACTGACGGCAAACACGTCCACACCATGCCGGGCGCGGGCGACGGCGATGTCCGCCAGGTCCTGACGGACCTCCTGGTCCGGGGTTACGACGGCGGGATCTCGATCGAACCCCACCTCGCCTCGGTCTACCACGATCCATCGTTGTCCAACCCCGCAGAAGTGATGCGTGCCTGTTACCGCGAGTACGGGCGCCAGGTGATCGCCCTGGTCGCTGACATCTCAAGGCAGCTCCCTCAGGCCGGACGCCTCAAGATCAGGTAGTTCGCCTGCCCAGCGGTGGCGCCCCCTGGGGTTGGGCCAGCCTGGGTTGCTGCTAGGCTGCGGGCCTCATGGCGACCGCTCCCAAAGCATCTTCCCAAGGGAAGCCGACTGGCGGCGGCAAACCGGGTCCAGGCAAGTCCAGCGCCAAGGCGCGGCCTGAGATCGAAGAGATCCTCTACAACCGCAAGCTCCGCCATGACTACGCGGTGCTGGATACCTGGGAGGCCGGCCTGGTGCTCATGGGCAGCGAGGTCAAATCGCTACGCAGCAAGGACGTGCAATGGGGCGACGCGCACGCGCGCCTGCATGACGATGGTCAATTGTGGCTCTACGGGATGCACATCGGTGAGTGGCGCTTCGCCAACGCCTTCGGGCATCAGCCCCGGCAACCACGCAAACTGCTGCTGCACCGACGTGAAATCGACCGCATCGCGGGCAAGATCAAGGGCAAGGGTCTGGCCTTGGTGCCAGAGAAGCTCTTCTTTCGCAAGGGCTGGGCGAAGATCGCTATCTGCCTGTGCGAGGGGAAGACGCGCGGCGACAAGCGGGCGGATCTGGTCCAGAAGGCCCAGAACCGCGATGTCGAGCGTGAAATGGCGCGACGGATGAAGCGTGGGGGTTGACCTGCTACGTAGCGTTTAGGTTGCGCTCTTGTCGGTCATCGACGCCTCGGCGTTGCACACAATCTCGTTAGCTCAGCGGCGGGCTGCTGCCACAGCTCTGTCCTTCTTGTTCTCTCTTCCAAATCGATTTGGCCGGATGCCCTGTCCTACCGTAGGCACCCTTCGTCTCGTCGTCGTTGGTTCTGGCTCCGGCCTGCGGTTGACTGGGCTGACCCCCCCCTAGAGTTCCACGTGGAACGCCCGACCGCCCGGTGGCTCTCCTGGCCGCCTGCCTTCGCGTTCCACGTGGAACCCATGGGATCAGTCATCGCGGTATCGAACCAGAAAGGCGGCGTGGGAAAGACCACGTCGGTGGTGAACTTGGCTGGCCTGTGCGCCTTGGCAGGCAAGCGGGTCCTGGTCATCGATTCCGATCCACAGGGGAATGCCACCAGTGTGTTGGCCCCTGGCCACACCGGAGACTCGATCTACGCGCGCGGCAAACCCGTTGCCTCTACCATTGCTGGTGTGGACTGCTGTCCATCAGGTTCGGATCTGATCGACCAGGAACGTGCCTTGCATCGGGATGGCGACGGTCATTTTCGCCTCAGACAGTTGATGGATCCGTATAGACCCGTCTATGATGTGGTCTTCGTCGACTGTCCACCCAACTTGTCCTTTCTGCCGACCAATGCGTTGCTGGCCTCGGATTGGTTGTTGGTGCCTCTGCAGTGCGAGTACTACGCCCTGGAGGGCCTCAGCCAGTTGCTGGCCTACATCGAGCACCTGCGCGAGACGGCCGGGGCGAAGATCGAGCTGGCCGGCGTGCTGCTGACCATGCATCAGCCAGAGTCACCCTTGGCGCGGCAGGTGGTAGATGAGATCCACCGTCACTTCCCCGACAACCCCTTCCGGCATCCCATTCCGCGCGACCTCGCTCTGGCCGCAGCCCCAAGCCACAGCGCCGCTGGCTATCTTTATGATCCGCTCAGCCCGGGTGCGGTGGCGTACCTCGCAGCCGCCAAGGAGCTTCTCCATGTCATTGGGTGATAATTCTTTGGGTCGCAGCCTCAGCCAGGTCTTCGCCAAGACCCAGCGGCGCGAGCCGACCAAGGGCTATCTGGAGGTCGACCTCGGCCTCATCCGGCCGCCTGGCGCAAACCCGCGCACCGATTTCGACCAGTCGGCTCTGCAGGAGTTGGTCGCGAGCATCCGTCAGCATGGGATCCTCCAGCCTATCGTGGTGCTCAAGCGCGATCCCGGTTACGAGATCCTGTCCGGCGAACGGCGTTGGCGCGCCGCCAAGCTGGTCGGACTGGCCAAGGTGCCGGTGGTGGTGCGCGATGAGGAGGACCCCCGCCACGTCGCCGAGCTGCGGCTGGTCGAAAACGTCCAGCGTGCTGACCTCAACCCGCTTGAACTCGCCCGGGCCTATCAGGCGCTGATCGATGAACACGGCCTGTCGCACGACCAGGTTGCTGACCGCGTAGGCAAGGAGCGCTCCAGCATCACCAACGCACTGCGCCTGCTCGCTTTGCCACGTGCGATCCAGGATCTGGTCGCCGGTGGTGGCCTGAGCGCCGGCCACGCCAAGGCGCTCATGGGCATCACCGATCCTGTCTGGCAGACCGCCCTGGCCGAGCAGATCCAGGCCGAGGGCCTGTCGGTGCGCGAGGCTGAATCCTTGGCGAAGAACGGTCCGGTGCCATCTGTGGGCGAGCGCATCGCCGCCGCCCGCGCCGCCAAGGCGCCGCACCTGCGCGAGCTCGAGACCAACCTCTACCACCTGTTCGGTAGCCGAGTCGCAATCCGGGAAAAAGCCGCTGGAAAGGGCGCGCTCACCATCCATTTCGACAGTCGTGAGCAGTTCCAGCGCGTGGTGGCGATCATGGATCGCTTCATCAAGCAGTCGAACCTGCGCTCGCCTGCCCCACCTGCCTCGACCCCGCCGAACTCGGCTACCCAAGGTCCGCTCGCACCAGCGCCGGTTGTCCCGGTACCTCCCCCGCCTGCTGCTACCGGTTGAGCTGACTCCGTATCGCGTCTCGACTGTCCAACCAAGTTTCTAGGATGCCCGCCGATGGAATGGGAAGGCAAAGTCTCGCTCGCGTCGCACCGCTGCACCGGATCCGGCGAGGCCATTCCTCCTGGCTCCTGGTGCTGGTCCGCCCTGGTGCTGGTGCACGGCACCTTCGTCCGGCGCGATCATGCTGCGGCGGCCTGGGCTGCGGCGGATCGCTCCGCCATCCTCAGCTGGTGGAAAGTCATGGTGCCGGAACCAGCCAAGGTCCGGCCTAAACTTCGCCTCGAGGCCACCGTGTTGCGGCGGATCTTCACCGACCTCAAGGACGCCCCGGCCCGGCCGCAGCGCTGCTTCGCCTATGTGGTGGCGTTGTGCCTCGTCCGCATCCGGGCCTTCCGCATTCTTGACATCAGCCGCATCGACGGCGCGGCGGTCATCCTGTTCGAAGATCGTTCCGGCAAGATCGCCCACCGCCTGCCCGATCCAGGGATGACTCCGGAAGAGGAGGCCGCGATGCACGAAAACCTGCTCAACGTCGTCGCTGTTGGGTGATCTTGCTCCGGTTATCGATCCAAGCGAATTGGTTGTATATCCACGTACGGTATTTCGGGCCGCAGCTGGGGTGCGGATCTGGCGCCAGTACTTAAGCCGTCTTGGCGATCACCCAGCGCCAAACGGTCGCCTTTGGCCTTTGGCTTTTTCCCGAGGATATCCACCTCTTGCGTGGATGGCAGACGCATCCGACGCAGGGCGGCGGGTTCCGTCTGCTCGTCGAACCAGAGACGCGAATCCCATTCGCGATCACGGCTCGCATCGGCAAAGGCGCTCGCCGGCCGCTTCGGTGCTTTCGGGGTCATTGCCCGGGCTTCGGAGATAGCTTGTTGCAGACGCAGGATCTCCGGTCCGTTGCTGGTCGAGCTACCGTTCGCGATGTTACTGAGATCCTGGATGGACTGACCCGCATCCAACACCTCGGCAACCGGGGCACCTGCTGTGCTCGCCTTGCCCAGGGCTGTGCCAGCGGCTCCGGTCAACGCGTCCGCTGCGACCCCTTGGGGCGCTGTAACCGCTTGGATGGCCTGACCGATACAGCCAGACAAGGGCAAGCCGACTGCCCCGAGCATCAGCGCGATGAGAGCTCGCGAACGCATATGGTCGAAAGCGTCGGAAACCCCCTCACCCTGCCAAGCCCCTGCTTCTGCTTCCCGCGTCCTGCTTGCGCTTCTGTGTACTATTGCGTCCGGCTGCTTTTCGACGCGACAGGGTGTTAAATTTTCTGCGACTCCAGCCGTTTCCGGACGAAAGCTCCTGGTTTCCACCACCCATGCGGTACCTGATCACGGATCCGGTCGGACACGGGTCATATATTGGTTCTTTCCGACGCCAGCGTTTCTCCTATATCTAATTGTAGTAACTATACTTAAATGGTTTCCGACGATTTCAACATAGCAGAGGGAGAAGAAGTATTTATATATCTGACCTTACCATAAGAAACCTCTCCCCTGAACCGCTCACAGTCGTACTGACCTCCAGATCAGCACCCGGTAAACCCTACCAGCACACTACCAGCACCCGGCCATGATCTGACCATCGCATCACCAACCTGTCTGGATCATCATCATCCCGGATCGCACGGGCGTGCTCCACCGTGCTCCACCCTCCTTCCTCGCTGCAATTCCCATCCGACCCACCATAACGGCACCAACGCCAAACCGCTTTTATCTCCTCTGGAACCGCCATGCATCTCCTCTGCCAGCGCGACATCCTCCTGGCCGCCATCCAGGCGGCCGACGCCATCGTTCCGACCAACTCGACCAAACCGATCTTGAGCAACCTCCTCATCGAGGCGCTGGAAGACCGCGTCGAGATCGTGGCCACCGACACCCAGGTCGGCCTGCGCGCCGTGGTACGCCGGATTGAGGTCCGTGCCCCCGGCCAGGCGGTCGTCAACGCACGGCAGATCTCGGCGATCCTGAAGGAGTCGCAGTCGAGCACGGTGAACATCCACCTGGAAACCGGCACCGACCGCCACCTCATGAAGGTCGAACTGTCCGATGGTCTGTACCAAGTGCCCGCGCTCGTCGGTGAAAGCCTGCCGCCGATATCGCCGTTCCCGACCAGCCACGAGACCGTGCGCCTGATGGCCAGCCGCCTCGATGAGATGCTCAACCAGACCGCATTCGCGATGGATAAAGACCGCACCAGCGCCGTGCTGTCCGGTCTCAGCCTGTCCTACGGCAACAGCGAATTCATCCTAGCTGCGACCGATGGCAAGGTGCTGTGCGAGGCCGTCGAGCGCGCCGACATCTTCAATGTCAAAGATCGCGTCAACGTGGTCGTACCTGCCGGCACCGTGGGTCACCTGCAGCGCATCATGTCGGCGGCGCGTCCTGATACGGTGGAGATCACCATCGCGGGCAAACTCGCCTTCCTGCGTCTGGTCACCCTCACCGGACTCCATATCGAATTGTCGAGCCGGCTCGTTGAAGGAACGTTCCCCTCCTACCGCGCCGCACTGCCCAGCGCAGGCGGCAGCGCACGCGTGACCTTCCCTACCGCCGATCTCGCGGCCGCTGTGCGTCGTGTCGCGCTCATGGTCAGCCAGACCAGTCGCGGCGTGGTCATGCAGCTTGAACCCGGCCAGGCGACCTTCACCAACCTGAACTACACCAACGGCAGCGCGCGCATTCCGGTGCCCTGCGAATACGCCGGCGCGCCGGTCAAACTCGGCGTCGACGTGAAGTACCTCGGTGACGTGTTGCGCGTCTATCGCAGTGATCACATCGGCATCGACCTCGGTCGCGGCTTGGTCATGCGCGAGCCCGACGCGACCTACCTGATCATGCCGATCAGCCTGCCGAACTGAACCTAAAAATCGCAATTGCACCCCATCTGCTGCGTTGGTCGTCAGTCATTGGGCGCTGCCCAACTCCTTCCTCCCGCCTAGCATCTGGGGCGCACTTGCGATTTTTCCACGAACCATTTGGGGATGAGAAGATAGGCCAGCAAAGTCTGCACATGAAGGCGAGGGTGCATTGAGATGTTTAGGCTGAACGAAACATGAGTGGCACACCACGCACCGTGCCGGTGGGCCCGCCGCCAGAGGAACCCGCCTGGACCACGGCGGCTACCGCGATCGCCACCCTGCGCGCCGCCGGTCACGAGGCCTGGGCGGTCGGCGGCTGCGTGCGCGATCATCTGCTCGGACGCACGGCGAAGGACGTTGACGTCGCGACCTCGGCCCGGCCGGAACAGGTCGAAACCCTATTCGCCCACACCATCCCGGTGGGCAAGGCTTTCGGCGTGATGATCGTCGTGCTCGACGGCCACAACCTGGAAGTTGCGACATTTCGTTCCGACGGCTGCTACATCGACGGCCGCCGGCCCGATGCGGTGACCTTCGCAACCGCCGCCGAGGACGTGCACCGCCGCGATTTCACCATCAACGCACTGCTCATGGATGTGACCACGGCGCAGGTCGTCGACCACGTCGGCGGCCTCGACGACCTCGCGGCGCGGCGCCTGCGCGCGGTGGGCGATGCGGCGGCGCGTCTGCGGGAAGACCGCCTGCGCGTGCTGCGCGGCCTGCGCTTCGCGGCGCACCTGGATCTCAGCATCGAACCGGCAACCTGGGCCGCGATCACCACAACCAGCCTGACCGGACTGTCGTCCGAGCGGTTGGTGCAGGAACTCGACAAGGGCCTCGCCGCACCGCGACACCGCTCCCGCTGGCTGGGTCTGCTGCGCACCAGCGGCGCTTTGACCGGATTGTGTCCGCCTGTGGCGGAACTCCCTGGCCCGGTCCTCGATGAACTTGGCAGCGTGCTCAAGCGCCTTGCGAGTGACGATCCTGATTCCCTTCTTGCGGCCTGGTTGCGTCCGGCACCGGGTTGGGGGATCTGGTTGGAAGCGCAGCCGATCTCGCGCCAGCGCCAGCGCCGCGTCAGTTGGTTTATCGAACAGCTTCGTCCGCCCGCAGACCTCGTCGCCCTCCCCGTCGCCCAGCGCCGCCGGCTCCTGCAGCAGACCGACGCCGCCGCGCTGGTTGCGCTCGCTCGCGCGCATTGGCCGGACCACGCCGCGCTGGCGGAGCTTGACCACGTCCTCGCGGCAGAGACCGCCGCCGGACCGTTCCATCCGTTGGTGCGTTCTGACGACCTGAAAACGCTGGGGTTCGTTCCCGGAAAAGGTTTCGGCGAGACGCTCAAGTGGCTGGAGGACAGGCAATTAGAGGGTGCCTTCACGACGCACGACGCCGGCCTCGCGTTGGCTCGGACCCGTTTGGCCAGGCCGTGAACGAGGCCCGTCGACGCAAAACGGTCACCGGAAAGCGGAGGAATTCCCATGCAGCGACTGAGCGGTCCGCGTGCCCGGGGATGAACGCGTTGACGCTGGAGCGCGGCGTCTAGGCTGCGCGTCCTGCGATCGTTCCCAGCTGGCGGAACCATTTCGCCATCCAACGCCGCGCACTTTCAACCTCTACCCTGCCACTACCCCGCCACTACCCCGCCACCGCCCGGCAAAAACCCTTCATCCCTTCAGCCAACCTCACCTCAGACCAACCAACCTCAGGAGCCTCCATCATGGCCAAAACCAAACACGTCTTCTTCTATGGCGCCGGCAAAGCCGAAGCCAAAGGCGCAGACCTCACCAAAGACGTCCTCGGCGGCAAGGGCATCGGCCTGATGGAGATGACCTCCATCGGTCTTCCCGTCCCGGCCGGCTTCACCGTCTCCATCCCGACCTGCGCCGAATACTACGAACTCGGCCGTCAGCTGCCCAAGGGCCTGGACCAGGAAGTCCTCGACGCCCTGACCAAGCTGGAAAAGTGTACCGGCAAGAAGCTGGGCGACGCCGAGGATCCGCTCCTGGTGTCCGTCCGCTCCGGCGCCGCGCGCTCGATGCCGGGTATGCTCGAGACCATCCTGAACCTCGGCCTCAACGACCAGTCGGTCGAGGGCCTGGCCAAGGTGACCGGCAACGCCCGCTTCGCCTACGACAGCTACCGCCGCTTCATCCAGATGTTCTCGACCACGGCCATGGGCCTGTCGAAGGAACCGATGGAGCACATGCTGCACGAACTGAAGCACAAGCTCGGCGTGAAGAACGACCCCGAGATCCCCGCCGAAGCCCTCAAGGAACTCTGCCAGCAGTTCAAGGCGTTCTACAAGCAGAACAAAGGCGACGACTTCCCCCAGGATCCGCTGGAACAGCTCTGGGGCGCGATCAAGGCCGTGTTCGGTTCGTGGGAGGCTGAAAAGTCCGTCACCTACCGCCGCGTCGAAAAGATCACCGACCTCAAGGGCACCGCGGTCAACGTGGTCCAGATGGTGTTCGGCAACAAGGGCGACACCTCGGGCACCGGCGTCTGCTTCACCCGCGACCCGAACTCGGGCGCCAATGAATTCTACGGCGACTGCCTGATCAACGCCCAGGGCGAGGACGTCGTCGCCGGCATCCGCACCCCGATGAAGCTGATCGAACTCGAGACCCGCCTGCCCAAGGCCTACGCCCAGCTCTGCGAAGTGCGCCAGACCCTGGAAGCGTACTACAAGGAAATGCAGGATCTCGAATTCACCATCGAGGACGAAGTCCTCTACATGCTCCAGTGCCGCACCGGCAAGCGCCTGCCCTCGGCCGCGTTCAAGATCGCGGTCGACATGGTGAACGAAGGCCTGATCACCAAGGAACAGGCGATCAGCCGCATCACCCCGGAACAGATCGAAGGCGTCTTCTACCCGATCATCGACAGCCAGAAGGTCGGCGCCGCCAAGCTCAAGGAACTGCTGGTCGGCAAGGGCATCGACGCGGTGCCCGGTTCAGCCTCCGGCAAGGTCGTATTCACCGCCGCTGAAGCCGAAGAAATGGCCAAGGCCGGCGAACGCGTGATCCTGGTCCGCAAAGAGACCTCGCCCGAAGACGTCGGCGGCATGCACGCCGCCCAGGGCATCCTCACCGCCACCGGCGGCAAGACGAGCCACGCGGCCGTCGTCGCGCGCGGCTGGGGCAAGTGCTGCATCGTCGGCGCAGAATCGCTGAACATCGACTACAAAGCCAAGTCCGTGGTCGTGAACGGCAAGACCATCCGCCAGGGCGACGAGATCACCCTCAACGGCACCACCGGCGAGTTCTTCCTCACCTCGCTCCCGCTCAAGAAGCCGGAACAGACGGAAGAGTTCCACACCCTGCTGACCTGGTGCGATGCGATCCGCACCCTGAAGGTCCGCACCAACGCCGACACGCCCTACGACAGCGAGAACGCGATCCGTCTCGGTGCCGAAGGCATCGGCCTGTGCCGCACCGAGCACATGTTCTTCGACACCGAGGAACGCCGCCTGGCCATCCAGGAGATGATCGTCGCCGACAACGCGGAAACCCGCAAAAAGGCCCTGGCCAAGCTGCTGCCCTACCAGCGCGCCGACTTCGAAGGCATCTTCACCGCGATGGCCGGCAAGCCCGTCACCATCCGCCTGATCGACCCGCCCCTGCACGAGTTCACCCCCAAGGACGAAAAGGGCGTCGCCAAGCTCGCCGCCATCACCGGCCTCTCGCCCGAAGCCATCGTGCACCGCTGCGAACAGCTGCACGAGTCCAATCCAATGCTCGGCCACCGCGGCTGCCGCCTCGCGATCACCTATCCTGAAATCCTCGCGATGCAGGTCACGGCGATCATCGAAGCCGCGATCACCGTGACCAAGAACGGTCTCGAAGTTCTGCCCGAGATCATGCATCCGCTCGTCATCGACCGGAAGGAACTGAAGATCCTCGAAGTCCAGACCCGCGCCATCGCCGACAAGCTGATCGCCGAGGCCGGGCTGAAGGGCAAGCTCAAGTACCTTGTCGGCACCATGATCGAGATCCCGCGCGCCGCCCTGCTCGCGGACCAGATCGCCGAAGTCGCTGAATTCTTCAGCTTCGGCACCAACGACCTGACCCAGATGACCCTGGGCCTGTCGCGCGACGACGCGGGCCGCTTCCTGCCCGACTACGTCATGAGCGAAAAGGACGGCGGCAAGGCCATCTTCGGCGACGATCCGTTCCAGTCGCTCGACCAGAGCGGCGTCGGCGCCCTGGTGAAGATGGGCATCGAAAAGGGCCGCCAGACCAACCCGAAGCTCAAGGTCGGCATCTGCGGCGAACACGGCGGAGAAGCCAAGAGCGTCAAGTTCTGCCACCGCGTCGGCATGAACTACGTGTCGTGCTCGCCCTATCGCGTGCCCATCGCCCGCCTCGCCGCGGCCCAGGCCGTGATCGAAGGCAAGGCTGCCGCCCCGGCCGCCAAGAAGCCCGGTCGTCCGGCCAAGGCGGTCAAAGCGGCCAAGCCGACCAAGCCGGCGAAGGCAGTGAAAGCAGCGAAGGCCCCCGCCAAGCGCGGCCGCCCCGCGAAGGTGGCCAAGGCCGCCCCCGCCAAGCGCGGCCGCCCGGTCGCCAAGAAGGCGGCGTTCAAGTTCCTCGCTGGAAGGTGAGTTCCCCGTAGGACGGTGAACGGTAAGCACATGAGGGCAGGTGGCCGCTTCGCAGCGTACACCTGCCCTCATTTTCTGTCGCAAAGCAGTCCAGATGGCGCAGCCACCGTCACCGCCGCTTGTCCCCGCGCAGCGGGGACAAGCGCAGCACGCAAGCAGCAAAGCGGCGCCATCGGCCTGGGGTGAAACCCTGCGCGGTGGAGTCCAGCCGCAGGGCTGAGTTACCCCGGCGATTGCCGCGTTCAGCCAGCGGCATCCGGCCCCTTATTCCGGCGCCTCGATCTGGAGTGCCAGCGGCAGGTGGACCTCGCTCGCTGGCCCTGCGAGGTTCAGCGCCAGGGTGTAGTCGCCGGGCAGCAGTTCCGGCAGCGGGAAGGAGCGCAGGTAGCGGCCGTTGAGGTAGACGCTGTTACTTGATTCCAACCGCACCGTCGCACCGCCTGGCGCGCTGAGGCTGTGGCGGACCGGGTTCTGATTCACGCTCGGTGAGAACAGCAGGCAGGGTGACGACGGCAGACCGAGATCCTCGGCCTGCGCCGCTGTGAGCAGCGCGGCGGACACCGGCAGTCCGGCGAGATCCCGGGTCGCCCATGACCCGGCGCTCAACCGCAGCTCGACCCGCGCCTGTTGCCGCAGTGCCACCGTCGCCTGGCCATTGAGACGCAGCGATTGCCGCCCCGGCGGCAGGCGATCGACGCGCGTCAGCGCCTGATCGGGGTGGCCGTCGCCATCCTCGTCCGTCTGGACGATCACTCGGGGCAAACGATTCTGGCGCGAAAACGGGATCGGCGTCGTCGGGCCATTGCCGAAGATGGGCAGGTTTCCGCCATCGGGCAGGGTCGCGCTGGCCCAGCTCAGGGCGACTCCGCCGAGGCGCTCCGGGTCGATGCGCGGCTCGACCCGCAGGACGCAGCCGACCAGCAGGCTGCGCCCGCCGCCATCCGGCCCGCGCCGCAACTCGATCGCGGTCTGCGTCACCTCGACCAGCAATGGTCCACAGGCGAAAACCGGGGCCGTGCCCGGCCGGTCTGCTCCGGCAGCAGCCAAGTGGGCTGGGGCGGCGGCCAGGTGGACAGGCCCACTCACCACTTTGCCCATGGCCTCGCCAGCCGGCGGATTGGCGGGAAGCACCACCAGGTCGTAGGCACGGCAGAGGGTGAGCACCGCCTCCCACCAGGTGCCGTCGAAGGCCGCCAGCGTCGCCCGGCGCTGGTCGTCGATCCCGAACGAGAGCAGCACTGACTGGCCGTCGGCACAGAGCCGGCCGACGGACTCGGCCAGGGTGGCCGCACCGGCGGCCCAGCGCACCCGGGCCGGCTCCAGGGGAAGACGGGTCGCTAGCACGGGCGCGGCGGCGAGGTCCAGCGGGAAGTGCAGGGGCAGGCTGACGCTGGCGAAGGCGACGAAGCCCTTCACCCGGGCGACATGGGCGCCGTCCTGCGCCGCTGTGAACACCCGGGTCAGCGATCGCTGGCCCTTGCCGGCCTCCTGCCCGCGCGACATGCCGCGATTCGCCAGGGCTGCGCCGTCGCGCAGCAGGATGAGCACCGGATCGCCGGCCAGGGCGGCCTTCGGCCAGGTCAAACTGAGCGCGAGCTTCGCGTCCTGGTCGGCGAGCTTGAGCAGCAGGCGGTTGTCGCCCGGGGTCGCTTCGCTGGCTGGCGCCTGTCCGGTCGGTGGACCAGCCGGTGGACCGAGGACGATCCGGGCCTGGTCGCCCACCGCGAGCGGAACGTCAGCTGACCAGGGTTCGATCAGGGAAACCAGGAGATCGCCGGCAACGTCGGCCCCGGCGGGCGTGGCGTTCGGACTATGCGGGAGTGGGGCATCTAAGGCTTCCAACCGCAAGGCATTGGTTCCGCTCGCCGGATCGCTGGAACGCCCAACGATTCGCAAGCCGGCACCCTTTGTCTCGGTGATCGCATTCCAGGTCACCCGGCAGGTGCCCAGACGGCCGAGATCGGTGCGCGGTTCGAGCCGGAGCGAGAATCGGCCCTGGATCCAGGGCTTGAGAGGACCCGCGCTGCCGATCAGCGTGCGCGGCTGGTGCAGGATGGCTTCGCGCACAGACACCAGCGCGGCGCCGCACGGGATGAGCCGTTGCGGGGCTCCCGCGTCGGCCGGTGCGAGCTCGACCGGCCCAACCCGGATCTGCACCGCGTCCTTGTCGCTGGTGTCCGACCGCACCAGCGGCAGATGCACCATGCCGGGCAGCGGCGCGAGGCTGAACCGTTCCCCCACCCAGGCCACCGCCTGCCAATACGTGCCCTGGAATCCTGCGGTTTCAGCGCGTTGACCGCCCTCTACGCCGGGCGCGAGGCGGGTCGGATTCCCGCCGGCAGCGAGCGCAGCGACGGCCTCGGCCAAGGTGAGCGGCCCGGCCGGGATCGCGACCGCCGTGGCGGTGAAGGCCTGATCCGTCAGACGCTTCCGTTCTGCCGCCGGCAACGCAAGCGCCGGGCGGTCGACTACCACCTCAAGTTCCTTCGCCGCCACCTCACCGGCAAGTGCGACCAGGAATCCGGTGCAAAGCGCGGGTCGCCACATGCCGGCCGAGTCTGCGCCCACGCCCCACCAGGGTCAACGCATGGGTCGGCCGATTGAAGTCGGGTGTCCTGGGACCGCCGGTTTTCAACCGGCCGCGAGAAAGGCCACCCGACCCCCGGCCACGGAATCGTCGCACAGACGCCTGCGCCAGGGAGGGTCGTGCGTCGGTAGGCATCGGGTGTTCCGGAAGGTTCCGGCTCGCCGTTCTCGTTGCCTCCCCTGTTGACCGTCCGAACATCCCGCCATGCGCGTCCCCTTCACCAAGATGCACGGCTGCGGCAACGATTACGTCTACCTGGATGCGATCGGCGGCAAAGTTCCGCCGCCGCGCTCGTGGTCGGCGCTGGCGCGCGCGATGAGCGACCGCCACACCGGCATCGGTGCTGACGGCCTGATCGTGCTCGCGCCCTCGCGCCGCGCCGACGTGCGCATGGCGATGTACAACGCCGACGGCAGCCCCAGCGAGATGTGCGGAAACGGCATCCGCTGCCTGGCCAAACTCGCCGCTGACCACGGCCATGTGCGTGGAGGGTCGCTCACGGTCGAGACCGGCGCCGGGGTGCTGGGCGTCGAACTCGTGCGCCGGGGCCGCGTCGTGGTGGGCGCCAGCGTCGCGATGGGCCGGCCGCGCCTGACGCCGGCCGGGATCCCGGCCCTCCACCCCGGTCCCGGACCGCTCCTGACGCTCGCCCTGACCGCAGCGGGAATCGACGTGGATCTGGTCCTGGTCGGCATGGGCAATCCGCACGCAGTGGTCTTCGTGCCCGAGCCCGACAACTTCCCGGTCGAGTCAGTCGGCCCGAACATCGAACGCGATCCCGTCTTCCCCCGCCGCACCAACGTCGAGTTCGCCGCCGTGATCCAGGGCGCGCGGCCTTTCACCCGCCAGATACCGATCCTGCGGCAAAGAACCTGGGAACGCGGCAGCGGCGAGACCCTGGCCTGCGGCACCGGCGCCTGCGCCGTCACCGTGGCCGCAATCCTCACCGGCCGCATCACCGGCCGCCGCGCCAAGGTCCGCCTGACCGGTGGCGACCTCGACATCGCCTGGCCAGCCGACGACGCCGAAGTGCGCATGACCGGCCCGGCCGCGACGGTGTTCGACGGCGTGTGGCCGGGCTGAAGGTGAAACGAGATGGCCACACCGACGCCAACCTGGATGGCCACAAAGAGCACAAAGAGCACAGAATATTCCGTGTAGCTGAACGAATCTAGCTCCCACCACTCTTTGTGACCTTTGTGCTCTCTGTGGCCATCCCTGGTTTTCCCCACGATTTCCCCGCCCATGACCCTCACCGCCTTCACCACCGTCTTCATCACCGCCCTCGGCCTGTCGATGGACGCCGTCGCGGTGTCGATCGCTGCCGGGATGTCGTCAGCCCGCGTCAGTTGGCGTCAGGCTGCGGCGATGGCCGCGACCTTCGGCTTCTTCCAGGCTGTCATGCCGGCGCTCGGCTGGGCCCTGGGCAGCGTCGGTCGGCAATGGATGTCCGCCTGGAGCCACTGGATCGCGTTCGTCCTGCTCGCGGCGATCGGCGGCAAGATGGTCTGGGACGCGCTGCGCCCCGCTGAAGCGGAAGACACACCTGCCCGCGATCCCTTCGCCCTGCGCCGGCTGTTCCTCCTCGGCGTGGCTACTTCGATCGACGCGCTCGCCGTCGGCGTCGGGTTCTCACTCGTCGAGATCCCGCTGTTCGCCACCGTCGCCATCATCGGTGTCACCACCGCCGCGCTCTGCCTGCCCGCAGTGCTGCTCGGCCGCCGCCTCGGTGAACGCTTCGCCCACCGTGCGGGTCTGATCGGCGGCCTCGTCCTCATCGCGATCGGAGTGAAACTGCTGGTCTGACCCCGGGATCGCGGCCGTCTCGGCCGCACGTGGATTTTGCCAGGTGCGCCGGCAAGCCACCAAAGCCAACACAAACGCTTGCGCCTGGGACCGCCGGTTTTCAACCGGCCGTCGGCGACGGACGCTTCACCCTCCAGCCAGCACCCCCTCCGCCTTCGCGATCCAACGCCGCGCCGCATCCGCCGGATCGCCGCCGCACGATTGCAGCAGGTGCAGAGCCAGACGAAGGCAGATAGCGGAGGCCTCAGCCAGCGCCCGCGCGTCGCCGCCGTGGCCGAACTCGTCCTGCAACCGCGCTTGCAGCAATTCCCGATGCTGGTGCGCGAACGCGGCCCCGCCCAGGGCTGGATCAAGTCCGGGATCAAGGAGCAGCCGGAAGAGCCGAGTCGGGATGGCGGCGCTGCGGGCGGCCGGATCCTCACCGATCGTTTCGCGCCAGCGCTCAAGGAACCCCTGGTCGCGCGCCGCCAGACCGCTGTCGAAGACGAGCACGAACGCAGCCTCTGCCAGATCCTGCGCGACTTCCAGATAGGCGTCTTGCGCCTCGGCCGCCGCCGCGACGCCCTGCGCCGCGAGGTAGTCACCGACGCTGACCTGGGGCAACGACCGCACCTCGGGACATCCCGCCAGGCACGGGAAGGTCCGGCCTTCATGGACGAACCGGAGTTTACCGCCATTTCCTGCCCCGCCCTGCCGCACCCGCCCGAGCGGATACAGCCGGCAGGCCAGCGGCCGCCCGGCATGGGCGAGGCAGCCGCGCGTCGTGGACTCGTACTGCGAACAGGCCGGCAACCCGTGCGCGTCGGGTTCACCAGCGAACCGCAAGCGGATCCCGCCACCGGTCGTGCAGGCCGCGATGAACGCGTGGACCGCCAAGCCGCGCGCCGCCGCCAACCCGGCCAATTCCCACGGATTCAGCCACACCACCTTGCCGAAGCAGCAGGTTCCCGCCCGGGTGCAGGTCAACGGCAGACGGTCGGCGGCGGTGAGGTTGGTCAGACGAGTGAGACGAGTGAGCACGGCAGGGAGGCTGGTCCAACGCCTACGCGGGCAAGTCCGGGCACGGTTCCCAGCCATCGCCCCATTCCGCCCGCCGCGCGGCGGCGAAGCGCGGATCGCTGCGGCGGATGCGTTCGCCACCGGCCGTCGCATCCGCCCGGCAGAGCACCAGATCGATGCCGGGATTCCCGCGCTGCGGCGGGGCGAGGATCCGCGCGGGTACCGGCGCGACCGGTCGGCGCGTGACGACCAGATAGCAATACGGCTCGTCTTCGTACCCGAGTTTGCCGTCCTTGATCATCCGGTGCAGGCGCGAACGCGGCAGGCGCACCGACATATGGCACCAGCCGGGCAGCGCACGGGAACGCGGCGTCGCGGCAACGGCCGGGGCATCCGCCGGTGCGGCGAGCGGACACGCCAGCGCGTGCGGACACGGGGCGGCGATCGACGCTCCGCCCGCGATCAGGCGGCCGCGCACCGCCGCAATCGTCGCCGCACCGCGCGGGGTGCCGGGTTCGACGATCGCGAACCAGCCAGTGCAGCGGGCCCAGGCCGCATCCACCACCGCATCGCGCGCCTCGGGAGCGAGTTCGCCCAGGCAGTAGCCGGCGGTGATGAGGTCGTGGCTCTTCGGCGTGGCGACCTTCGCCCAGATCGCGAGATCGCTGCCGTTCCACGTGGTTGATTCGAGGTCCGTGCCGGCGGCCAGGCGTTGCGCCAACGTCGTCAGGCCGGGGTCGCGCTCGATGGCGCTAAATCGTGCTCCGAGGCAACTCCGTTCGCGTGCTGCCCACAGCGCCGCCCCAGTGCCGGCCCCCAAATCGAGCACGTCGGCCACGTTGGTGACGCCCGCCGCGCGCAACGCCGCCGCCATTGCGGCGGCCGTCGCCGGCATGCGGGTCAGGGCATAGGCCAAGCGATCGCGCGCATCCGTGAAGACGCTCCCTGCCGTGCCGCCATCCACACGGTAACGCGCCGACATCCGCGCGGCGGCCTCGGCGAGACCAGGCGGCGGATCGATGGCAGCGAGAACCTCAGCAAGACCAGCGGGAAGCACCACCGCACGATGCCCCCGCCGGCGTCGCAGCAAGTGCCCGCGCCTGGGACCGCCGGTTTCCAACCGGCCGCTGGCCCTGTGGCGATCCGGCCAAGGCCAAAATGACCAGGGAATAGCAGATAAAAACGTGATCGGCCTTGGCCGGATCGCCAGTCCACCTTGTACCCACACCCAACCCCAGCGCCGGCGTCCACGCCGGCCAGGACAACCGCACCAGTCGGAGGTCCACCCCATGGATGTGGCCGCCTGACGCCAAACCAAACCCTTGACCCGCATCAAGGCCAGCGGTCGATCGCGTGACACCCTGCACGCCATCACCGGGGGCCGCCATGCTACGCACCATCATCACCATCGACGAAGCCGCCTGCGACGGTTGTGGCCAGTGCGTGGGCGGCTGCCACGAAGGCGCGATCGCCCTCGTTGACGGCAAGGCCAAGCTGGTGTCCGCAACCTACTGCGACGGCCTGGGCGCGTGCCTGGCGACCTGCCCGCGCGGGGCCATCCACACGCACCAGCGCGAGGCCGACGCCTACGATCCGCACGCCACCGCCGCCCACCTGCAACGCCTCGGCCGCCCGCTACCGCCGGAACTCGCCGCGCACGCGGTAACGCGAGTTGCCCCACCCTGGGACCGCCAGGCTCCAGCCTGGCCGCACCCGGCAAACACCACGTTGGCGCCCGCCTCAAGCCCCGCCCCCGCCGGCCATGGCGGCTGCCCCGGTGCCAGCGAACGCACCCTGGCCCCGCCGCCGTCGCCCAAGGCCCCGGCCGCATCGGTCGACCAGCCCAGCCAACTCCGTTCCTGGCCGGTCCAGCTCGCCCTGGTCAATCCCGCCGCGCCCTTCCTGCGTGGCGCGCACCTGCTGATTTGCGCCGACTGCGTGCCGTTCGCCGTGCCAGGCTTCCACCGCGACCACCTCGCCGGCAAGATCGCGCTGATCGGTTGCCCCAAGCTCGACAACCTGCCGGCCTACACCGAAAAACTCACCGCCATCTTCGCCCAGGCGCAACCGGCCTCCGTGACCGTGATGCGGATGGAGGTCCCCTGCTGCGGCGGTCTCGCCCACGCCGTTCAGCAGGCCGCCACCAGCGTGGAACCCGCCCCGCCGGTCACCGTCCTCATCACCGCGATCAGCGGCCAGGTGATGGAGCCGTAGCAGGTGCAGGTGCGGCAGGCGATAGCCCTGGCGGCCCGGGGCGCCGCAAAAGTCGGCCTTCCTGGGAGCGCCGGCGTCTCGCCGGCTGGAAAAGCAGCATCCGAAGGATGCCCTGGGGATTGGCCATTCGTACGGGGTGATCAGGCGAGCCGGCCAAGGCCGACCAAAATTATCCGGCAATTCACCATCTTTCCGGCCTTGACCGGCTCGCCTAGCGGTCAGCGGCCGGTTGCAAACCGGCGGTCCCAGACGCAAGCGTTTTTGCTGGTTTTTGTAGTTTGAAGACGCAAATGGCCAATCCCCAGAGCATCTGAAGGATGCCACCAACCGACTTATGAGATGGCCTGCCTGGCGGCCCACGCCGGCCGCTGCAGGCGCCACGGGGCGTTGGCAGACCCGTGCGGAATGCCCTCGATTGAGCGGATTTCCTCAAGATAGCGGCCCAGCGCCCAGCGAACCAGCAGGCCAGCGGAATGAGAGTTGCACCGAGTCGCAGGCCTCCACGATTGACACCCCACAGGCCGGGGCTACCTTACGGCCACTCTCTGTCTTCTTTCCCCGGCACCCACCGGCCTTCTTTTATGACATACGACGCACAGCCTGTATTAGTCCTAGGGCAAGGCCCGGTCCGGATGGTTTCGGACACAAGGCAGCGTCGTAGCCGCCGTGCATCCGGGTTCACGTTGTTGGAAGTGATGATCGCGGTGGCGATCCTGACCATAACCACGGGTGCGGTCATGGCTGGGTTTGCCGGTCTGGTCGGCGTCCGGCGCGAATCCAACGACGTCAATACGATCAATGCCCTGCTCAGGGACCTCGACAACCGTATTCAGGGCGCCTCGCCGGAAGACATTCTCAGCGCAAACACCTGGCTGCGGCCCCGGCCGGCGCTCGCCGCCGACAACACCATCGCCACGATTGACAGCAACAATGGTCCGCTTGACGACAGTTCCCTGATCGCGCTGGGTCTGCTTGACGGTGAAGGGTCGGGGATCAACGGCTTGGCCGTGTATATCGAGTATTATCGCGGCCTGCGGACGATATCCGACCCGGTCTCGGGCCGGGAATCGTTGGATACCCTCCCACCCTATGCCCAGATGTTGTCCAATCCCGCCTTCGACTGGCAGCGGACCCTTCGGACACCGCACAATGCCTTAACGACAACGGCCTTTGCCAAACCACCGTCCCCGACGGCCTATGATTTCCTGATTCCGAGCCTTAATCCAGTCCCGGCCGTCTACCCGGCGCTCAACAGCCTCAATCGGGACTCGGATTGGCACCTGGTCATCCGCCTCATCGTCGTGTGGAAGAGCCAAAGCGGACAGGCCATCAACGGGTTTCGCTCCAAAGAACTGATCACCGGTCGTCGCATTCCACGGATCGACTAATCCTATGGGCACTCACGGCATCAGAATGCATGGCGCGTACACCCTGGTCGAGGTGACCATCGCCGTGCTCATCCTCGCTGTGGCCGCCGCCATGTCGGTTGAAGCATCGCTCGCGTCGGCGCGCCACGCGGCCCTGGCCTCGGCCCAGGACACCATCACGGATGATGGCCATGAGATCCTACGCACCATCTGCGAGGATCTCGGGGCCAGCGCCTGGCAGTTTGCCGATGACCAGACGACCTATTCGGTGGAAGAAGGCTGGCGACGGGATGGAAGCAGTGATGGCGGTATCCTACCCTCAGGAGTGAACTTTGCGACGGACCGTGGACTGCGCTACTACCCTTTCGTGCTCCAGCAGACCAGCGACGGAACCCTCAACACGGAAGGATTGCCCCAGGGCAGCAGCCCCAAGGTTCCCATGACCTGGTTCAAGCGTGCTGGGGACCAACTGACTACACCCACATGGCCGGACGTAGGGCAACCGTTCGCGCGCGGCATCCATTGGCCATTGAACCTTCCGGGCAAGCCGACCGACCGCGACACCGTTTTCAGCAACCCCACCCGGAATGCCGCGCAGTATAAACTGTATATCGATAGCTTCTTCGCCCGATCCCAGGAACTCGTGTTCCTCAAAACCACTGCCGGCGGGTGGCCCCGGCCCATCCAGATTGGCACACAATGCGTCTTGCAGCGGGGGGAACCAGCGACCGGCATCCGGGGTTCCGTCGCCGACTGGCAGGCGGCCCAGGCCCAGATCGGTACCGCGAATGACACCCTGGCCTGGCGGCAGGGGCTCGGAGTCTCCTATGCTTCCCCTTGGCGGCGCCTGACGGCGAATGCCACCGCTTTCGATTATGTCGATCCCACCCTGCCGGCACCATGGGATCCCCTGGTTTCAGCCCCGCAATTGTATGGGCGGGAACTGTCAGCCGCGCGGGTCAACGCCAATGCTTCGGGCAATCTCAACGTGCAACTCAACTGGGAAACCATGCGGGACACCTCGCTGGCACCCCAGAATGGCCCCCTGCCGCAGGGGTTCGCCAACAATCTGCGCGAATACACCTATGCCGTGATCCCGTGTCCTGGCAACGTCGGCCAATTGGGCCGTCTGGTGCGGGCCTACCGCGACGATCCCGGGTTCATCCCATCGGCGGATCAGTACATCGCCAGTGGTACCGTCCTCGTTACCACCACGGCCGGCGCCGCTTCCGTGCCGACGGTGACGACCTCGAAAACCGTATATGTCATCATCGATCGGGTGCTGTCGGATTCGGTTGTGCGGGTGGTCTTCGACACCGCGCGAACCGATCCCAACCTGCGCATCAACCAGGTGCGCATCCGGTTGTACCTGGCCAGGCGGGTCGAAGGTTCCGACATGGGGGTCTTCCGTCGGCTTGAATGCCTGGCCACCCTCAATTCCCGTAGCAGCAATCCCGACATGACCAATGACCTCTCTGCGCTGGGTTCGGTCCCGTTCCCATACTGACCGCGTCTACCGTTCTTTTGGAGTCCACCATGCAACTCACCGCCCGTTCCAACCCAAAACCGACGCCGCGCAGCGGCAACGCCATCGTCCTTAGCTTGGCCCTGGTCGTCGTGATCGGTTCGCTCCTCGCGACCACCACCACCAGTTCCGTGGCGACTTTGCAGTGGGCGGTCCGTGAGTCGGATCGGCAGACGGCTCTCTCAGCGGTCAACATGGTCATATCGCGCCGGGAACTGAGGGTGGTCCAGTTGGGCCAGACCGGCGACCCCGAATCATTTGTCGATTATCAGGACAATTTCGGTGTCGACCAGGTCGGATCCTGCACCGTGCAGTGGAAGGTGAGCCCAGTCCACACCCCCCCAAAAAATGCGCTTGGCCAGGTGCAGGACTACATCGCCAATCCACCGCCCCAGGAACCCACGGGAACCGTCGACTCGCACCAGTTGCCCAATGATACGGTCTACCTCTATGAAGTTGCGGCCAAAGCCACGATCACCAATGGCGATCAGATTCTCGCTTCTGCCCAGGGCGTGCGTTACACGTCGGTGCTCAAGACGCCGTTGTTCCAATACGTGATCTTCTACGCCCAACGCGGGCCCAAGGGCGATCTCGAACTCAGCCATGGCGATAATTTGAATATCAAGGGCAGCGTTCACACCAATGGGGCCTTGTACATTGGCGCGCAAACCAAGGTCAATGACTGGGCGACCCTGGCCGGACCTGGCTCGTATACCCGTATTGGTCCGGCGACCCGGGGTAGCGATACCAATGTGCCGGTGAAGGTGATCGGGGTGGATGGCATTTTCTGCCTGTCGAAACCCCTGTTATATGGAATGATGAATAAATTGCCGCTGGGGTCCCCCGCGTTGCAGCGGGTGGGGGCGGAAACGCTGACGAACTACTATGACACCAGCACTGCGGACTCTTATCCCCGAGATGCGGAGGCCATTCAGGCGTTGTACCGAATGACCAGCGATCCGGCCACGCTCGCCGCCCATACGGGCCCGCTGATCACGACCAACCTGGGCGCAGTGGGTTCGACCAATGCCGTTGATTACATCAATCCCTACCGGGTACGGAACTACACCACCGGGTCATTGGCAACCAGGAACAGCGGTTTTAGCGGATCCCAGACGGATCAATTGACGGCGCGCACCATCAATCGGGTGAGTCCGGGTGGCCTAGGCATCCCTATCCTTGGCGCGGACATCGGCACCACCCAGGCCAATGATTCCCGCGATGGTGCCACGGCCAATACCCAAGGGCGATGGCGGCAGTTGTCCACCGGCCCAGGGACCAGCAATCCGGCGGGATTCAATGGCCATGTGCGGACTTCGCTCACCGGAGGGTCGGTCAAGCAGTTGCCCACCAACCTGATCGGGGTCGAAGGCGCCGCCCTGCGCCCGCTGGAACCGCAGGCACTGCGGTATGTCACCAGCAACCCGCTCGTGGGCGGTGGGTTGCCGTACGACAGTGACCCGACCACGGATGACCATGAATGGGCGACCCCCCTGTTCCGGACGGATGCGATTGGCACCACCACGACCGATCCTGGCGCATTCTGGGATACCAATGGGGTCCTGCTTGAAGAGCCCGGTAAATACCTGCGTCACGCCCTCGGTGATGGCCGGTTTCTCGCCCGGCGTCCGGAAACCCATGCAAAACCGGGAACTGGGTGGGATGTATACAGCTTCGCCTCGGGTGCCCCGGCTGCCATCACGGCCAGTGCGGCACCACTGGGCAAAGTGGGCCTGATCATCCGGGAACGCCCGGTTCCCAACACCGACATCTGGCCGGGCACGGTCAGCGTCCCACCATTACCACGGTCGGATCCGAATTCCTTGCCCTTCGCCTACGGCAAGGCCTTCCGGCCAGGTCGGCCAAAGATCACCCCAATCGATGTTGACCATGGCACTTGGGCCGGTGCTGATTATGGGGCGTGGTTTGGGGCGTTTGGCTGGCAGGTGGGATCAACCAGGGCCAAAATCAACGAAACGACAGGGGGGCCGGCGCAGCCGGACCGATCCTTCGAACTGACCGTAGATGGAACTCTGACCGTCAGATCCAAGGCGTCTCCTGGGGTGTATTTCCCCAAGGGCACGGGAACGAACCCAAGTTCGACGGAAATTAGGAGCGGTGTCATGGATCGTGAACGCCTGGGCAATACCGACCGCTATACCTATTTCTACAATGACAGTTGGCGCTTTTTCCATCTCAAGCAGCCGAACGCAGCCGTTCCCCAGCCAGGGGGGGTCACTTGGCGCACCTTCGACGATGGTTTCCCGAAAAGCCAGGCGGGGGCGGGGCGCTATTGGGGTAACAATATCAACAACCAATACTTACAGAGTTGGGGAAACACCCGCAATGGGGCCGAAAATGTTTATGACTGCGTCACCGGATCCGCTTTGCTCACCGGCAAACCGTTTTCGGTCGGTTCCAGCGGAACCGCGCCGACGAACTTGCCCCCGCACGTAAATTCACCGCTAGGGGGCGAATACTTCAGCTACCGCCTGGAGGGCTTCCTGGTCCCGGAATTCAGCGAAAGCTATTTCATCGGTGCCGTCCATGACGATGGCGTCAAGATCTGGTTTGACGGCAAGCTGCTGTCAGAGACCAACCGATGGAGTTTCACGGGTCAAGGTGAGGCCTATGGTGGTTACACCGAGCGGCTGACCGCCGGCCAAGCCTATCCGATCGTGGTGGAATATTTTTTCCAGGGCGGTAACGGTAGAGGCCTCACGACCAAATGGTCGAGCGCAACCCGAACCATTGAGGAGATTCCCATCGCCAGCTCCAACACCGGGGTTGGTTGGCACCAGACCGATCCCAATTATGGTTTCAAGAAACCAGGTGGAACGACGAGCGCTCCTACCGGTTTCAAGTCCATCCAAGGCCGCATCAAAGTCCCATCCTTATCACTGTTTCCCAGTGGGCAGCGGTTGAATGATCGATCCTTAGCAGACAACACCCTTCACAAGGTTGGGCTCATGTTGCGTGACGGGGCAGCTGGTCTTTCCCCCTGGCTCAGCGGTCGCGATGCCTATGTGATGATCGGTTATAACCGAATACGCGGAGTGTTCGTGCAGCAGCGTCGGGTAGCGGCGGAAACGTGGTACAGCGAGGCCAGGGTGCCGAAGTGGTTCGTCGGGGCAGGGGCAAGCTTCAAAGAAGAAGATCAAAGCGGAAACATCAGGTTACCAACCAGCGATAGTGCTGGGGAAGTCGATTCGTACCTCAAGCCTCTGGTCACCACTTCGGGCCAGACCGAGCCCTACAGCTTCAACAATAAGCGTTTCGAATATTCTAATTATGTGTTGGCGGCTACGATGGAAAAATATCGTGAAGTCCTTCCTGTCCCCACCCCAACGGTTACCCAAACACCTGTCGACGTCGCCAATAATTCCCTGCGCTGCGAACCGCAGGAAATAATAGAGGAAGGTAGGAGGCATTCCGTGACTGTCCGGCGTACAGGCGGAGTGATCTCTCGTACCGTGAAACCCAGGAAAACGATCTACCCCTACTGGAATCAGACGATCTACCTGCGTCTGAACAGCGCCTTGCCACCGTTACAGTCTGGCGATGATGGTAAGACGTTGACGCTGTATAACCTCATTTCACCCTTTGGACAGAGGTGGTCTGGAAAGGTGTCCGTAACCCCCCCCACCGAAATCAAAATCGTAGAAGGGGACCCGAATTTCGATACCTATTCCACAGATGGTTCAGATATCACGAGCCCCATCGCGACCCGTGCGGATCGGACCTACGAGAACAACGTGGTCTTCGTCAGAGACGGTCAGATCAATGGCAAGACAGCGGAATACATCAAAAATTCAATGAATTCCAATTCGGCCGGTGGTTGCATAACCTGGATCCTGCCGTCATCCGGCAATGCATGGCCGGACTCAAATGGATTTCTCAAGGCACCGCGCCCAACAATTACGCAGGCCCATTATGATGCAGTCACTGATCCGACGATCCCGCCTGGCACCGTGGGCCGCTATCGCATAAACATCCCGAACGGAAATTACTATTTCGCCATCGACCGGGGTTGGAGCAACCGTGACGTCTACCAGGATATTAACAGTTGGGTGAGTCGTACGGGAGTGTGGAACGCAACGCCTGTGCCACAGGTTGTACCCTGGACCACCGCATGGAATCTGCCTGGGGTCGAGCGGGTGAAGACCTATAGCCATCGGCCGGATCTCTGGGGATCAACCAACGTCGCCTCTGTCAGCGGGGATGTTTTCAATACCTACCAGGCCCTAAATGCGGGCGCGGGCTTGGTTCCGATCATTCCGGACGGCGTGACCAATCCTAGCGCTCGAACCCCATGGTATCTCACCGACGACATCCCGACGCCACCGTCCACCGCTTCATCGCCACCCTGGTCGGATGAGCAGAAACTGATCTGGGATCCCAACCTGGAATCCGTGTGGTTGCGCATCGAACAGGATCCGGATCAACCCAAAATGGTCCGATTCGCCTGGTCGCCGAAGTCGACGCAGCCGCTGGATTCCGAATGGCAGTATGTTACCAAAGACTCCGGCACGACTTCGGTGCAGGGCAGAGACAACGCCAATGCGAGTCCTGACATTCTGCGGATCGATCTGTCCCCGTCTGACACGCGCAGTATTTGGGGTGGCCAAACGGACCCGACGGCGCCCAATGATCAGATCCTGGCCGGGCCGTGCTTCCAGAACGCGGGATTCACCTCCACCGGCAACGGGACCTCAGCCGCTTTCACCGCGACGATGAGCGACCTGAAAGTCGTGGTGGCAGGCGACTCCGCCGATGTCAATGGAGATGGCGTCATCGACACGAGCGACTGGTTCTCGCCCACGACGGGCAGCTCTGCGTCTCCAGAATCGGCCTACCTTGCCAGCCAATACCAGGTACTTTGGGGCCCTTACGACATCACCGAGGATTTCTTCACCTGGCAAGAGACCCAGGGCAATGCCGGGCGCACCGCCTGGGAGGACTGGATGTACAGTCCGCGCGAGTTCTGGAGCCAGTCCCGATACTGGTACAATGCAGCCGTCAACGATACGTTCACCGATGCAAGGCATGTTGACAAGGAAAAGGATCCTGGCGGCCACAGCAACCTCGCCAATCGCCTGGCCCTGGCCCAGACCACCCTGCTCACCCTGAATATGGGCCGTTACGACGCCATCAACCAGACCGGTATCCAGGGCTACCTGCGCAACCGCCGTTTGGTTGATGCGGTGCAGAATCGCCCCTTCACCGATTCGCAGAATAGGAACCCCCCAGCGGTGTATCTCGGGGACCAGGGCCTGCTTCTCAAGGATTCATTCAATGGCCTGATCTATGCAGCGCGCACCAACCGCTATCCCTGGAACCCAACGATTCCCAACGGTAGCACATATGCCGGAATGAATCTGGCTGCCGCCTGGGATCTTGGTGCCAACCTGTTCCCGAATACGACCCCAAATCTGTCCGGCACGAACCCCCTGGCGGATGTCGTCATCGCCAACCGTGCGAATCTCAATGGATTGACCGCATCGCGCTCGGCCAATCGCATCGACCCGGCCACGAGAATTGTGTACCACCGGCTCCAGTCCTATACGGATCTGCTGGGTGCCCCTGCGACCAAACCCCAGGATTTCCACCATGGGGTCCGGGTGGTCAATGCCTCCGACATCCACTGGGGTTTTCCCAATCCCACAGGTGCAACCGCAGGGACATTTGGCGAGAGCAAGACGTCAATCGTCACCCCAAACCAACTCTACCTGTGCGGCGACGTCAATACCATTGACTATCCACTGACGACGCGCAATGCGCAGACCCCGGTTCGCCATACCGCCCCGTTGGCGGTGATGGGCGATGTCATCCACCTGCTGTCCAACGCGTTTTCTCCGTACAATCCGGCCAACCCGGTCAGGAGTTATGCCATCCCTTCCATCTACAAGGACAAGTCGATCACCCCCCCCCCCGCCCCCGACCCCGACCGTGCCCCCGACCCCGCCCCCGATCCAGGCCTCGATCACCGGGTCCGGCATCCTGGTCAATCCCACCCAGTACCCGGCCACGACGACCACCTACAACACCTGCATCCTGACCCACAATCAACCCACCACCCGGGCCACCGTTCTGGAAGGTCAGGGGGCGGCGTTCGTCGACACCATGCAGTTCATGGAGAACTGGAATGGTGCCAGCATGTATTTCAAGGGAAGTCTGGTGGTCATGGATACGCGTCGCTACACCCAGGCCTTTCTGCTCGATTTGGAAAAGCGGTATGGCCGCACCGTCTTCGGCACCACGGTTGCGAATGGTAGTCGGGTAGGGGGCAGACTCGAAGCCGCCCCGTTGACCGGGACAGAGGTGGCCGGGTGGCAAACCATCTACACGGGTCTGGGCCTGAACCAACAATGGGATGGATTTATTCCCCAGGCCTATGGCGTACCTTCCCGCATCTATTCCTTCAACAACGACCTTCTGACCCCGGAAGGCACCCCACCGTTCACGCCCTTCGGTGTGACCACCAGCGGCATCGGCGGCTGGCTGCGTTGAGCCTAAAAATCGCAATTGCACCCCAGCTGCGGCGTTGGTCGTCAGTCATTGGGCGCTGCCCAACTCCTTCCTCCCGCCTTGCATCTGGGGCGCACTTGCGATTTTTAATGGAAATTGTTGGTGCGGCGGTTTCGACGATGGTGGAAAAGGTGAGGGCGGGAAATTCAAGTCGCCGTCGGTGTGCTTGAGTCCGATCCGCGCAGTCTAGCGTCGCGCGCATGAAGCTCGCCGACTACGATGCGCTGATTGGGCGCCTGGAACGCCTGGCGCAGGATTCACCCGCGGCCTATCGGTCGCGGGTGTACCTGTTCACGGCCCTGGGCTATAGCGTGGTGGGGTTGACCCTGCTTGCCGGCGTGCTGCTGCTGCTGGCGGGTGCGTTGGTGATCTGGTTTGGCGCCGGCAGCAAGGCCGGCGCAGGCGCGGTGAAACTGGGGCTGGTCATCGCGGGCACCGGCGGCTGGCTGGTGTGGGCGGTGCTGCGCGGGGTCTGGGTGCGTTTCCCGCCGCCCGATGGCGTACGCCTGACGCGCGCCGAGGCGCCGGAATTGCACGATGAGATCGACCGTACGTGTCAGTCTCTGGGCATTGCGCGCATCCACGCGATCGTGATCGACCAGTCCTACAATGCGGCGTTGGCGCAATTGCCCCGCCTGGGCGTGTTCGGCTGGTACCGCAACGTGCTGGTCCTGGGTCTGCCGCTGCTGCGCCACTTGACGCCGGAGCAGGCGCGCGGGGTGATCGCGCATGAACTCGGCCATTTGCAAGGTCACCATGGGCGGGTCGCCACCTGGATCGTGCGCCTGCGCGCGACCTGGGCCGCGATCGCCGCGCGCTCGGCCAACGCCTTCGCGCGCGCCTTCCTGCGCTGGTACGCGCCGCGCTTCGACGCCTACACCTTTGTCCTGGCGCGGGCGCATGAACGCGAGGCCGACCGGGCCTCGATGCAGTTGGTCGGCGGTGAGTGCGCCGGCATCGCCTTGGCGCGCACCGCAGTGGGCGGGCGCCAGGCGGGGCGGTTTCTTGGCGGACTCAACCGGCTGGCCGTGCGCCAGGCGGAACCGCCACCTGACCTGCCCGACCGGATCGCGCGCGATCTCACCGTGCCCGCGCCGGAATCAACGCGTTGGCTCGATGAGGAACTGCATCGCAGCAACAACCGTAGCGATCCGCATCCCTGCCTGCGTGAACGCCTGGAATTGATGACTGCCGCCCCGGCAGCACGTTCACCGATGGTGCTGGGGGTGGTGCCCGCGACCGCCAGCGCCGCCGCGATGTGGTTGCGCAGCCAGGAAAAAACCTGCGCCGAGCGCCTGGGCGCTGAATGGGCCACCGGGGTTGCGGCGCAGTGGCACGACCGCCATCGCCACGCCCAGGAACTGCGTCGCCGACTGGAGGAGCTGGATACCGAGGTCGCCACCGGCGCGGCAGACGACAAGCAGCTCTGGCAGCGCGCCGCGATCCGGCACGACCTCGATGGCCCCGCCGCCGCCCGGCCAGCGATTGAGGACGTGCTCAAACGCAACCCGCACCACGCCCCGGCGCTGTTCCAACTTGGCCAGGACCTGCTCGAGGTGTCGGATCCGCGCGGGGTGCCGCTCATCGAACGAGCGATGGAACTCGACGACGACGCCACTGGGCCGGGCTGCGATCTGCTGCGCGACTTCGCCGATCGCCAGGGCAGGCCGGAACTGATCGCCCGCGCCGAGAGCCGCGGCGAGGCCCGGGCCGAACTGGAAACGAAAGCCGCCGAGGAGCGCAACCGCCTGCCGCGCCCCCGCGATCTGCTGCCGCACGGCCTCACTGACGCTGAACTGAAACCGCTGCGCGCCGTCCTGGCCGAACAGCCCGACCTTGCCCACGCCGACCTCGCCCGGGTTGCGGTCAAGCACCTGCCGGAGCGGCCGTTCTTCACCCTCGTCGTTCGCATCAAGCGGCCGTGGTGGAAGTTCCAGTCGGCCGAAAAGGACCAGCCGGTGCTGGATGCCGTCGCGCAGGCCAACGTTCTGCCGGGAACCTACCTGGTCATCAACGGCCGGGAAAAAACCGCCGCCCTGGCCAAGGCGGTGGCGAAGCAGTCGGGCGCGCGGATTTTCTAGCAGGACTCGCGCGAGGAGCGTCGATGTCCACATCGACGAAGGACTTGGACATCCACGGCGATGTGGACATCGCCGCTCCGGTGGCGCCTCGTAGGAGCGTCGATGTCCACATCGACGAATGACTTGGACACCACGGCGATGTGGACATCGCCGCTCCTTTGGCGAGTGGCGTCTCGAATGGAGCGTCGATGTCCACATCGACGAAGGACTTGGACACCACGGCGATGTGGACATCGCCGCTCCTTTGGCGAGTGGCGTCTCGTAGGAGCGTCGATGTCCACATCGACGAATGGCTTGGACACCACGGCGATGTGGACATCGCCGCTCCTTTGGCGAGTGGCGTTTCGAATGGAGCGTCGATGTCCACATCGACGAATGGTTTGAACACCGACGGCGATGTGGACATCGCCGCTCCTGACGGCCGCCACTCGTCCAAACGGTGAGACGCCAAGGTTCCCGGGAAAGCAGGACACCGCCACGCAAGCGCCGCCTGCAGATCGGGCTTGCTACTGGTGGCAGGGGGGCGGGAGCGTAGATCCAGGTCTCATGCTCAGCGCCCTGCATCCGCTGCTGCTCTGGGGACTTGGTGCCGTCGCGGTACCGATCCTCATCCACCTGCTGCTGCGCCAACGCCCTCGGCCGCGACCGTGGGCGGCGATGCGCTGGCTGCTTGCGGCGGCGCAGGCGGCGCAGCGGCGTTACCGCCTGACCAACCTGCTCCTGCTGCTCTTGCGCTGCCTGATCCTGGCGCTCATCGCGCTCGCCCTGACCCGGCCCGGCCTGGCCGGCTTCGGCGGCGGCGACCGCCTGGTGGTGGTGCTCGACCAGAGCGCCTCGATGGGCGCGCGGGGTGACGATCCCGGACCTTTGGCCCAAGCAAAGGCTGCGTTTTCCCAGGCGCAACCGCATTGGCGGCGGGTGACCGTGGTCACGGTGGCGGGCGGGGCGGTGAACGTGCTCGCTGACGGCGACCCGGCGGCGGCGCGCCGGGCGATCAGCGCGGCCGAGGCCGGCGAACTGCCGGGTGGACTCGACGACGCGGCCCAGAACGGCGCGGTGGATGCGCTGCTGGCCGCCGTGGGCGATGGCGCCGACGCGGTGCTGGTCTCGGATTTCCAGCAGGACGACGGAGCGCGCATCGTCGCCGCCCTGCAGCCGCGCTGCCGTCAGGTTGCGCGCTGGGCGGTGGGTCGGCCGGCCGGCAACGCCCTGGTGACCGGGATCGTGCATCTGGGCGACCTCGTGCCGGGCCAGCCCGGTGAATTGGTAGTGGCGGTCGCGGGCACGCCGGCTGGCGCCACCCTGGCGATCGACGACGGCCCTGCCCTGGCGGTCCAGGCGACGATTTCCACCACGGCTGCCACCACTGCCACCACGGCCTCCTCCAACGGCAGCCTGCGCGTGCTGCTGCCGCCGCTCGCGGCCGGCGCACACCGCCTGCGTCTGCGCCTGGAGGACCGCGGTCTGGCCTACGACAACGCCCTCGATCTGCCGGTGCAGGTGCGCGGCGCGGTGCCGGCGTTGACGGTCGACGATCGCGTCGGCTGGATCGATGCGGCCTGGCGAGCGGCCGGCACCGAACTGGAATCAATTCGCGTCTCGCCCACCGCCGTCGCCGGCAGCCTGCCCGGTCGTAAGCTCGTCGCGCTGCGCCGGCCGATCGCCGATGGCGCGGCGCTGGCTGATTGGGTGCGCGCCGGCGGGGTGCTCTGGGCCCCGCTGTCGGTGTTGGCCAACGATCCGGCCCTGCGCGGACTGATCGCCGGGATCAACGTCGGCGACGCGGTTTCCGGCGGGCCGCTGACGACCGGCTCCGGCGAGCCCGGTCGCAGCGACGACCAGGAGGACGTCGACGCCGGCATGCGTCTGGTTGCGATCGACCGCCTGCCGCGACTCGGCGTCCCGGCGGGCGGCGACATCCTGCTGCGCGCCGGCAAGGAACCGGCCGTGCTGACGCTCAGCGCCGGCAATGGCCAGGTCGTGGTGGAGGCCGTCGACCTGGGCGAGGTCGCAAATTTCGCCTCGATCCCGACCTTGCCGCTGTGGGCGGTGCGCAGCGCGCGCCGGATCAGCGCGCTCAGCGATCGCACTCGTCTCCTTACCGCTGGCCGCCCGGCGACCATCGACGCGACGCTCAGTCGCGGCGCGGCGAGCGTGCGCCTGGGCAAGGGCGCGACGATCCTCGCCGCGCCGGGCGCGTGGCAGCTTGACACCGGCGACGGCCGGCCGCGCCCGGTGGTGCTGCTGCCCTCGCCCGAGGAAGGCCGCACCGATCGCGCCGCACCGGTCGGGGTCGCTGCCACCCTTGATGCCGCCCTGCCGGTGCGCACCGGCACTGATCTTGCTCTGCCGCTGCTGATCGCCGCGCTGCTGGTGGCGCTTGCTGAAGGACTGCTCGCCGCCTGGGCCGGGAGGGCCTATGGCCGCTGACGCCTGGATCCGCTGCGCGATCATCGTGCTGGTCGCTGGGGTTGCCGGCGCTGCCGACGTCGAGGTCGTCGACCGCTTCGCCTGGGAACATGTCAGTGCGCCGTGGCACCTGCTGCTGTGGGCCGGCGCGGCGGCGGCGGCCGGCTGGTGGGCCTGGCGCCGCTATGGCCCGACGCCGCCCGGTTGGCGCGGCCCGGTCGCGCGCACCGCCCGCGTCCTTGGTCTGATTCTGCTCATCGCCGCGATCGCCGGTCCAAGCTGGCAGCGCACCACCACCACCTGGCTGCCCGGGCGGATGGTGATCGCGGTCGACCGGTCCTCGTCGATGGCGCGCGACGATGGCGAGGGCGGCGCCCGCCGCATTGCTGCCGCCTCGGCCCTGGCACGCATCCTGGCAAAACCTGAATTCGCCGGCCTGCATCCAGAATGGCGGGCGATAGGTGCAGGAGCCAGCAATGGTCCGATCGCGGTGCAGGATCTGCTCGCCGCCGACGCGCGCCAAGGGATCGCCGCCGAGGGCGCCAGCAGCCCGCTGGCTGAAGACCTCGACCGCCTGGCCGGCGCGACCCGACCCGACCTGCTGGTCGTGGTGAGCGACTTCCGGGTCACCAACGGGCCGGATCTCGCCGCGCTGGCCCAGACCTGGACCGCCGAACGCCGCCACCGCGACCTGCCGGTGCACCTGCTGCCGGTCGGCGGCGAACGCATCGACCCTGAACTGTGGATCGACGAAGTCGCCGTGAATCCCGAGGCGGCGGTGGGCGAACGCGAGCCGGTACGCATCCGCGCCACGCTCCGCGCACCGCCGCAGGGCGAGGTGCGCTTCCAACTTGAAGCCGACGGCCAGCCAGCCGGCGACAAGACCGTCGCGATCGAACGCCCCGGCAAGGATGACGCCCGCCTGATCGCGGCCGAAGCGACCCTGGAGGCCGTCGCCTTGCGCGAAGGCCAGCTCAAACTGGTCGCCATCGTGCGCTGCGGCGACTTGGTCCAGCGGCGGGAACTGTCGATCAGTGCGCGTGAACGCAAACTCCAGGTTTTGATGCTGGAAGCGCGGCCACGCTATGACAGCCGGTATCTGCAGGTGGCCCTCAAACGCGACCGCACCATCACCGTGCATGCCTACCTGGGCGAGGGCCGCTGGCGGCGTTGGAGCGATGCCGGTCCGGCGCAACTGCCGCTGACCCCGGCCGAACTTGCGGCCTATGACGCGATCGTTCTCGGTGATCTCGGCCCGGAATCCTTCAAGACCGCCGAGATCGAGGCCATCGCCCGCGCGGTGCGCAAGAATGGCACCGGCCTGGTGTTGATCCCGGGTGAGACCGGCGCGCTCGCCGCCTGGGCCGGGACGCCACTCGAAAGCCTGCTGCCCATCACCACCGGCGACGCCGCCACCATCCGCGCCGGCTACCTCGACAATCTGCCGCGGTCGTTGTCGCGCACCGCGCTGGCGGCGAACCTCGGCCTGCTCGACAGCGGCGCCGAGGACGGCGGCCTCGACTGGGGCCAGCTGCCGCCACTCCTGGGCGCCTGCCCGGTCGCCAGCGTGCGCGCTGGGGCGCAGGTGCTGGCCGAAGACCAGGACCGCCGTCCGCTGGTCGCGGTGGCGCGCCATGGCGCCGGCACCGTGGCCTTCATCGGCACCGACACGACCTACCTCTGGCGGCGCAACGTCGGCGACCGGTACCTGCACCGTTTCCACAGTCAGATCCTGCGTTTTGTCGCCCAGGGCCGCCGCCGGGGCCAGATCGCCTGGCGTCTGTTCGCCGCGCCGCGCCGGGCGGTGCCGGGCGAGACCATCGCCATCCACCTCGCGCCGCTGGGCGAGGGCGACGCCCCGGCCGACGCGGTCGCGGTGCGCCTGTCCGGCCAGGCCACAAACGGTCAGGCCGGCGTCGAGCAGCTCGCCCGCCTCGCGCGCGAAGGCGCAGGCTTTTCCGCCCGGATCAACGCCCCATCGGCAGGCGTGTGGAAACTCGATGTCGCCGCCGGCATCGACCCGCGCACCGTTGACACCAGCGAACTGCTGGTCCTGCCGCCGACCAGCGAACTGCGCGACCCGCGCGTCGATCGCGCCGGGGCAGACGCCTTCGCCCGCGCCTGCGGCGGTCAGGTCCACGCCGACCCCGCCGCCCTTGCCGCCCGCCTGCCGAAACAACTGCGCAATGCTGAAATCGTCACCGTGCCGATCGGCCTGTGGGACGCCTGGTGGACGCTGGTTTTGGCGATCCTTTTCTTCGGCGTCGATTGGGCGCTGCGGCGATTGTCGCGCCTGCCCTGAATCACCCTAAACAGCGCAACAGATCCTTGAATGTGTTCACAAGTGGCCTCGGAATGACGTTTTGAAGAGACTTGCGCGGTCACCAAATGGGTGATGGGGCCGATAGGCCCAAACCCGCTTCGATTGCTGGCAATGCCCCCGCCCTTAAAAACAGTTTACCCACGATTCCCTGTAAAAATCGCAAGTGCGCCCCAGATGCAAGGCGAGAGGAGGGAGTTTGGCAGCGCCAAATGACCGACGACCAACGCAGCAGAAGGGGTGCAATTGCGATTTTTAGGATGACTCCAACCTGGGGTAGGCAGGGGGCAGAGCCAGGTTCAGGTCACGCGTACCAGTCGTCCATCTTCAGGCCCCTGATCCGGCTGAAGTGGGTCTGGTTGTGCGTGACCAGGACCAGGCCTTCTACCAGGGCATGGGCGGCGATCAGGGTGTCCATGTTCCCGATGCACTGGCCCTGTCGTTGCAGGCTGGCTGCCACCACACCATAGCGTTGGGCGACACGATCATCGAAGGGAAGGACGCGGACGCCGGCGATGAAGCCATCGATCAGGCGGTGGAGACGGTTGGAATGGCGCAGGTCGGCTCCGAAACGCAATTCAGCCAGCGTAATGGAGCTGATTCCAAGCTCACTGCTGCCATGGCCGCGGATGCGCTCCGCGACGCGACCTTCACCGCGCAGGGAGAAGCTCACCGAGTCAGTATCCAGCAGGAATTTCATGCAAATGGATCGCGCAGCTTGCTGATCGGGGTCTGCATGGGACGTTCGATCGGCTCCTTCCAAGCCCCCAGGCAGGCAAGGAATTCCGGTGGCCATTCGTCGGGTAATTCCAGGACCACGCGACGGCCTTCGACGTGCACCAGAACCTCGTCCGTGTCGTCGGGGAAACGGCAGGATTTCGGGAGGCGGACCGCCTGGCTGCCTCCGTTGCGGAAAAGTCGAGCGCGGTGACTCATGGCATAAATCTAGACACGGGTCGATACAAAGCAAAGGGCGACCTCATGCGTGAACATGTGTGAACGGAACGCATAAGCCGGCACCGCGCGGCAGCTGGCATGGGAGCTACCGGCAGCGGAGGCTCTGGCGCAGCTCGCTACTCTCGCCGGGCAATCGCCTGCAATTCATAAAGCAGATCGTGCGCCTGGCGCGGGCTGAGCTGGTCCAGGTCGGTGGCCTTGAGCCGGTCCAGCGCCGGACTGGGTACGGGCGCGAACAAGGTGAGCTGCACCGGTGCGTTGCCGGCGCGGGCCTGCGGCCGTTCCTGCTCGGTCAGGCCGACGTTGAGGGTTTCCAGGGTGGCGAGCACTTCGCGCGCGCGCGCGAGCACCCGGCGCGGCACGCCAGCGAGGCGGGCGACGTGGATGCCGTAGCTCTTGGTCGCGGCGCCGGGGACGATGCGGTGCAGGAAGGCGACATCGTCGTCCTGCTCCGCGACCTCGACGGTCAGATTGCGGATGCCACTGCGGTCGGCCGCGAGATCGGTCAATTCGTGGTAATGCGTAGCGAACAGCGTGCGGCAGCGGATGCGGTCGTGCAGGTGCTCGGTGATCGCCCAGGCCAGCGACACGCCGTCGAAGGTCGAGGTGCCACGGCCGACCTCATCCAGGATGACCAGGCTGCGCGCACTGGCGTGGTTGAGGATCGCCGCTGTTTCCGCCATCTCGACCATGAAGGTCGACTGGCCGCGCGCGAGCTCGTCGCCGGCGCCGACGCGGGTGAAGATGCGGTCGATGAGGCCGAGGCGCGCCTGCGCCGCCGGCACGAAGGCGCCGGCCTGGGCGAGCACCGCGATCAGCGCGACCTGGCGGATGTAGGTGGATTTCCCGGCCATGTTCGGGCCGGTGATCATCGCCAACCGACCGGGCGACTGCGCTTGCGTCTCCGCCTCTGCGTTGGTGCTGGCGACAACCGTGGCGTCCAAGTTCGTGTCGTTGGCGACGAAACGCGAGCGCCCGACCACGCGTTCGACCACCGGATGACGGCCGGCGGTGATGCTGAGCGCGGTCGAATCGTCGATCACCGGGCGGCACCAGCCCTCGCTGCGGGCGACCTCGGCGAAGGCGGCGCTGACATCGATCAGGGCCAGGGCCTGAGCGCAGAGCTGGATCGCGACCAGGCGGTCCTCGCAGCGCGCGCGCAGGTCGTGGAAGATCGTCAGCTCTTTCGCGCGGGCGCGTTCGTCGGCGTGCAGGGCGCGGTCTTCGTATTCCTTGAGCGACGGCGTGATGTAGCGCTCGGCGTTGACCAGGGTCTGCTTGCGCACCCAGTGCGCCGGCACGCGCTCGGCCTGGGCCCGGGTGAGTTCGATGTAATAGCCGAACACCGAGTTGCAGCCGACTTTCAGACGCGGCAACCCAATTGCAGCGGCCTCGGTCTTTTCGTACTCCGCCAGCCAGGCGCCGGCATCGCGTTGGAGGACGCGGAACTCGTCGAGTTCGCGGTCGATGCCGTCGCGCACCAGGCCGCCCTCGCCGATCGCGAGCGGCGGATCGTCGACCAGGACGCGGTGGATCTCGGCGGTCAGATCATCGGCGGGATGCAGCCGGGTGGTGGCCTCGGCCAGCAGCGCCGGCAATCCGTCAGACGGCAACGCCGACGCGACGGTGGCGGCGGCGGCGAGCGAATTGCCGAGATGGACGAGATCCCGCGCATGCGCCCGCCCGGTCGCGATGCGCGCGAGCAGCCGCTCCAGGTCGTAGACGTTGGCAAGCGCCGTGCGCACCGCCGCGCGCACCGGATCGTCAAGCAGGCGTTCGACTGCGTCGTGGCGAGCACGGATTGGCGCAGCCTGCGCCAATGGCCGCACCAGCCAGTCCGCGAGCAGCCGCGCCCCCGGCGCAGTGCGGGTGCGGTCGATGGCGGCGAGCAGGGTGCCCTCGCGCTGGTTGTCGCGATTGCGCACCAGGTCGAGGTTGCGCCGGCACGACGCATCGAGCACCAGATGCTCGCCGGCGTGCAGTCGGACCAGGCTGCGCACATGGCCCAGGCCTTTGCCCGTCCCGCCCTCGGCCACCGCCGCACCGCTCAGCGACGATTCGGCGTAGCGCAGGCAGGCCGCCGCCGCCGCCGCCAGGTGATCGTCACCGCGCCCGATGCCGAAGCCGTCGAGCGCCGCCACCGCCAACCGCTCACCCAGCCAGCGCCGCGCATCGGCGGGTTTCCACGCGAAGGCCGCTAATCCGGCGAGCGGAGGCAGGGCGGCCGGGGCGAGCATCGCGGCCAGGCGTTCGCGCGTTCCATCCGCCTGGCGCAGCACGTCGGGCAGGACGAGTTCGGCCGGCGCCAGGCGGGCGAGGGCTAGGGCGAGTGCCTGGCCGGTGCTCGCGTCCTCGACCTGGAAACGCCCGGTCGACACATCGAGCGCCGCGATGCCGATCGGACGGCCGTCCTCGGGATCAAGGGCGGTCAACGCCACGAGCCAGTTCGCCACCACGCCATCAAGAGCATCCTCGTCGATCAGCGTCCCGGCGGTGATGACCCGGGTCAGCCCGCGCCGCACCAGGCCCTTGGCCTGGGCCGGATCCTCCAACTGGTCGACCACCGCGACCCGCTTGCCGGCGGCGAGCAGCTTCGGCAGGTGCGTCTTCAGGCTGTGGTGCGGCACGCCTGCCATCGGCACCGGGTCCGGTCCATCCTTGTTGCGGCTGGTCAGGGCGACGCCGCAGACGCGTGACAATTCCTGCGCATCCTCGAAGAAAGCCTCATAGAAATCGCCCATCCGCATCAGCACCACCGCGCCTGGCTGGGCCGTCTTGGCCTCCAGGTACTGCCGCATCATCGGGGTGTCTTTGGGATCCTTGGCCATGGCCGGGGCACGGTCGCTGCGCCCGCCGGGGGTCAAGCCGGGATGCGGGCGGGTTGGTGTTGCGGCAGGCAAGGCTAGCCTGCCGGCGGAGGCGCGATGACCGCAAGCATCATCGACGGCAGGCAGGTGGCCGAGGCCCGGCGAGCGATCCTGGCCGAGCACGTGCGCGCCCTCGCGGGACGCGGCATCGTGCCGTGCCTGGCGGCAGTGACCGTGCGCCCGGATGCGGGCTGGTCGGTCTACGTGAAGAACCAGGCCAACGCCTGCGCCGCAGCGGGCATCACGCACCGGTCGGTGGAACTGCCTGCGGGCAGCAGCGCGGCGGAACTCGGCGAACTTATCGAGGCGCTGAATCTCGACCCCGCCGTGCATGGCATCATTCTGCAAAGCCCGTTTCCGCAGGAACTTGATGCGCAGGCGGCGACCGCGCAGCTCAGTCCGGCCAAGGATGTCGAAGGCGTCGGCCCGGCCAACCTGGGCCTGGTGCTCGCTGGCCGGCCGGCGCTGGCGCCGTGCACGGCGGTCGCGGCGGTCGACCTCGCACGTGCTGCGCTCACCGATCTGTCAGGCGTCGAAGCGGTTGTGGTCGGCGCGTCGACCGTGGTTGGTAAGCCGATCGCGCAGTTGCTGCTCGCTGCCGGCGCGACGGTCACGGTCTGCCACATCCTGACTCGCGACCTTATCGCCCACACCCGCCGCGCGGATCTTCTCATCGTCGCCGCCGGCAAGGCGGGACTGATCACCGGCGCGCACCTCAAACCCGGTGCAACCGTGATCGATGTCGGCATCAACCGCGTCCTGGGGACAGACGGCAAGTCGCGCATCGTCGGCGATGTCGCAGCCGACGCCTGGGAAATCGCAGGAAAAATCACGCCGGTGCCGGGCGGGGTCGGGGCCCTGACCACTACCATCCTGCTGGAGGCCACCGCCACCGCGGCCGAGCGCCTGCACGGCGCGCGCGCCGGCCTGGATGGCGCCGCGCTGGGCCGCGTGCTTGCCCAGGCCGGGGTCGATGTCGAGCCGCGCCTGGCGGATCGCCTCGCGGGGTTGCTCGGCAGCCACCTCGCCGCTGTGCCGGCCAACCTGGAGGTCCGCTCCGCACTCGAACGCCGCCTGGCTCGCAGCGTCGTGGTCTTCGACGGCGCGATGGGCAGCGAACTCATCGCGCGCGGCGTCGCCCCGGCGCGCACCGCGTTGGCGAACGTCGAGCATCCAGACCACGTCCTGGCCGTGCACCGCGCCTACCGCGAGGCCGGTGCCGAGGTCGCGACCGCGAACACCTTCCTCGCCAACCGCTTCCGCGCGGGTGATCGGGCGACCGCGATCCGCCTGATGGCCGAGGGCGTGCGACTGGCGCGCCAGGCGGCGGCGGGCGGCCAGTTCGTGCTCGCCTCGGTCGGGCCGCTCGGGCCGGTGGTCGGGGCCGAACTGGCGCTGGCAGATGCTGAAGAGGCCTTCGCCGAACTCGGTCTTGCCGCACGCGACGCCGGTGCCGATGCGATCCAGATCGAAACCATGTCCAGCACCGTTGAATGCGTGGCCGCCCTGGCGGGGCTGAAACGCAGCGCGCGCCTGCCGGTGCTGGTCAGCCGCAGCCTGGCGCGCGACGACGCGCTTGAGGTCGCCGAATTCGTGGCCGCGTGCGAGGCCGGTGGCGCCGCCGCGATTGGGGTGAACTGCGCCGTCGGGCCGCGCGCCCTGGTGCCGGTGGTCGCGCGGCTCGCCGCCCTGACCCGTCTGCCAGTGTTCGCCCGGCCCAATGCCGGCTTCCCCGCCCGCGATCCTGACGGCCGGCTGCGCTACCACCTGCGCAGCGAATGGCTGGTAGCGCAGGCGAAGGCCTACGTCGCCGCCGGCGCCAATGCGGTGGGCGGCTGCTGCGGCATCGGGCCGGAGCACATCCGCGCGCTCGCGGCATCGCTGAAAGGTGCTGCGCTCGCGGCGCGACCGTCCTCGTCCCCGGCCGTGTTTTCAGCGCCGGCCGCCACGGTCGCCGCGCATCCCTTCCTGGCCGCCCTGCGCGACGGTTCCTTCCCGGTGCTCGGTCTGGTGCCGGCGCGGCTGCCGGATCCGGGCGCCGCCCTGGCGCGGCTGGTCGGCGCGGGCGCGTCGGCGGTCGGCCTGCTTGCCGGCTGGCCGGGCGCTGATCGCGGCGTCCGGCAAGCGGTGCGCCTGCGCCAAGCCGCCGACCGCGCCGGTGCGCCGGCGGTGCTCGAACTCATCGCCGGCGAACTGACCTTGGCTCAGGCGCAGGAACAGCTCATCGCCGCACATCTGCTGGGCATCCAGTTGGTGCTCATCGATGCCGGGGTTTTCTCAGCCTTTTCCCGCGCAGACGTGCCGGCCACCGGCGACCTCGCCGCCAGGGCAAACAGCGACCTCGCCGCCCGAGCCAGCAGCGATCCCGCCGCGCTGCTTGGCTTCATCCAGCGCCTTAACGCCGGGCGCGACCTCGACGGCAGCCGATTGGAAGCGCCGACCCGCTTCACCGCCGGCATCCGCCTGCGTGCCACCGATGCCGAACGTCTGCCCGGCTGGGCCGCCGCCGGCGCGGCGTTCGCGTGCCTGCAACCGGTCTACGACCCGGGGGCGTTCCGTGCCGCAATGGCCGCCCTGGCCGCCGCGCCAGTGCCGATCCTCGCCGAGGTGCTGCTCCTGCCCGACCGCGCCACCGCGGATGAACTCGATAACGAGATCCCCGCCCTGGCGGTGCCGGAGCGGCTCAAACAACTGCTTGAGCGCGACCCCGATTCCGATCTCGCGGGGGTTGGACGCTTCCTCGCGCACTGGCGCGGGCGGCTTGCTGGCCTGAGCGTGCTGCTGCCCGATGCGCGCACCGCCCAGGCGGAACGGTTGATCGCGGCGGTGCGGCGGCCGCAGCCGGGCTGATGGCCGTCCAGAGCCAACACACCCCACGCGATCATCTGAAAAATCGCAAGAGTGCCCCAGATGCAAGGCGGGAGGAAGGAGTGTGGCAGCGCCACATGACTGACGACCAACGCGGCAGGTGGGGCGCTATTGCGATTTTTAGGCTCACGCCGGAAACCATCGGTCCTTGGCGTTGGTCAGCTCCAAGAATCTGCTCTCCAGATCGCGATCGCCGCGCACCTGGGCGACGGTGCCGGCGGCAATCAGGCGGCCGTGATCCATCACGCTGATGTGGTCGCAGACCTGCTCGACGGTGGCGAGGGTGTGGGTGCTCATCAGCACCGCGCCGCCGCCGTCGGCGATTTCGCGCAGCAGATCGAGCACCACGCGGATGTGCTTGGGATCGAGACCGACCAGCGGCTCATCGACGACCAACAGGCGCGGGCGGTGCAGCAGCGCGGCGGCGAGCACCACGCGTTGGCGCTGGCCGTGGCTGTAGCCGTCGGCGAGGCGGTCGAGGAACTCCTCCAGCGCGAAACGCGCGACGACCTCGGCGATGCGCTCGGCCACCGCATCCGCCGGCAGGCGCCAGATCCGCGCGGTGAATTCCAGGAATTCGCGGCCGGTCAGGCGGTCGTACAGATGCGGTTCGTCCGGCACGTAGGCGATCGCCGCGCGCGCCGCCACCGGTTCGGCCAGGACATCGTGCCCGGCGACGGTGATCATGCCGGCATCCGGGCGCAGCAGGCCGCACACCATCTTCAGGGTGGTCGTCTTGCCCGCGCCGTTGGGGCCGAGGAACGCATGCACGGTGCCGGCCGGAACAACGAGGTCGAGCCGGTCGACCGCGGTCAGGCTGCCGAAGCGTTTGGTCACGCCGTGGATCGCGAGCATGCGGGCAGGCTAGACGGCAGGAGGCGTCCGACCAAGTGCCGGACCGGTCAAGCCGAGGCGGATCCATCCCGGGAACGTAAGCTGGCGACTTTCCCGACTGGACCCCCACGTCGCGGTATGGGAGAGCAAACCCCATGTTTGACCCGACCTGCGTCCAGGCCGGTGCATTCCCCATTCAAGCCGAGGTCATCGCCGCCGATGCTGGGGACAGCCCCATGCAGATCACCGCCGGCACCCTGAACCTATCCGCGACCACCGCCCAGACGACCCGCGTCGAACGGACGCAGCATCTGGAAATGTGGATCGGCCAACGCCCGCGCCCCGCGCCTGGCGGGCCGGGGGTGCGCGCGGACCAGTTCCAGCCCGGCCGCTTCGGGCCTTCCGCGGATCTCGGTCTGGGCCGCATGCTGGAGCAAGCGGCGAAAGCCCGGCAACAGCGCGACGCTGGCGAGACCGACGACGGCCTCAGCCCGGAACTTCGCAAAATCCTCACACTGTTGGAGACAGTCTTCGGCATGAAGGGCGCCCGCCAGGCGATCCAGCGCATGCAGGCGGCCGAAAAGGACCACGCCGCCGCGCAGCAGGCGGCGGCGCAACCTGCTGCGCCCGCGCCAGTCGGCTGGGGCCTGATCGCCGAGACGCATCAGCGCACGGTGGAAATGCAGTCTGCCACTCTGACCGCCCAGGCCGAGCTGACCTTGGCCGATGGCAGCACGCGTTCGTTCGCGCTGAGTTGGAGCCAGACCAGCATCCGCATCGAGGAATCCTCGACCCGGCTCGCCTTGGGCGACGCCAAGCTCAGCGATCCGCTGGTGCTCGATCTCGACGGCAACGGCGTGACCTTCGGGTCGCAGCGGGCCGCGATCGATCTCAACCGCGACGGCACAGCCGAATCCATCGCCACGCCCACCGGTGCCGACGCCCTGCTGGTCTGGGACCGCAACGGCGACGGGAAGGTGCAGGACGGGTCCGAAGTCGTCGGCGCCATCTCCGGCCAGGCGTTCAGCGAACTCGCCGCCCTCGACGGCGACCGCAACGGCTGGATCGACAGCGCGGACGCGGCCTTCAGCCAACTGAAACTCTGGAACGGCAACGGCCTGAAATCCCTCGCCGCCAGCGGCGTCGCTGCCCTCGCCACGTCCTCGGTCGCCCTGCCCTATGAGCACCGTGACGCCGCCGGCGGGCTGCAAGCGGTCGGGCGACGCGGTGGCGTGTACGTGAAAGAGGGCGGCACGCCGGGAGCGGCGTTGCAGGTGGATTTGGTGACGTAGTGGCTTGCACCTGAGTCCAACGCTTGCGCCTGGGACCGCCGGTTTTCAACCGGCATGTTTCAGTTCGTCAGCGCGCCGAGTCGAAGCCGAATCGCACCCACCGCCCACGATCGGCCGAACCGCGGCAGGCGTGCAGTTCCCGCCGCGCCGGCACCGCGATAATACAGGCGTCGGTGATCGTACCCTGCGCGTCTTCGGCATAGCGATTGACCGAATCAACGCCGTCGCTGCGGTCGCAGAAAAGCGCAGTGAGAGCAGCGACATCGATGCCGCCCTGGGCGAGTCGGCCGCCGACGCGGTTGAAGCGCGCGCGGGACGAGCGTGTCGGCGGCTCTTCTTCGCTTTTCGCATGATCCGCGTCCAGGCAGTGGTTGGTGCGGTTGAGCGGACCTTGGGTGGTGTCGCGGGCAAAACACCGGTCGGGCGAACATTCGAGGTCGGTCGCGCCTGCGGCGTCTGCCACCCAGAAGGTGTGCGCGGCGCAGCGTGGTGCGCCGGTGATAATGCCCAACGCCTCATTGCGCGTACCGGCGCGCGCGACGCGATGCAGGATCGACAGGTAGGGCACGCCGGGCCGGCAGCCACGCACCCGGATGTTGGTGGTGCCAAAAGCGATGCCCAGTGCGTTTAGTCCCATCAGCGACGGACAGCCGGTACAGGTGATGGTCCAGCACTCCGGACCATTGCTGGGTCGGCGGTGCAGCGCGACCACGAATTCGAGATCAGTCGGATTGAGATCCCAGGTCATCGCCGCGTGAACCGCGCCATCCGCGCTATGGCTGGCCGGCACCAGCGCGGTGGAGCAACCCTCGCGGCCCGGATCCGGGCGGGGTGCGATCGGCATGCTGACGATCTCGCGCACGTCGGTGAGGTTGCCCGCGACGTACAGATCGACCGGATCGACACTCGCCGCCGCCGCCGTCGCGAGGTGTTCGATGTGGCCGGCGGCATCCCACGTGGCCAGGGCTTCGAGACAGCCCTGGCCGGCGGCGCGCAGGTTCGCCTCGGCCCCGTCGCGCAGGCCGTGCTCCCACAAGTAGACCTTGGCGGCGCGCAGGCGCTGGCTGACGAACGCGCGGATCGGCTCGGCCAGCGCAGCGCCATGCTGGCGGCCCATCTCGGCCGGGGTTCCGCAGAGGTCGACGACGGGAAGTTCGAGCAGTGCCATGGCCGAAGAGCTTAGTCCGGCGTCCGCCGGGGGAAACGGCGCCCAACCCGCCGCCACGGGGCGCCTCAAAGGTCGGGCTTCCTGGGAGCGCCGGCGTCTCGCCGGCTGAAAAAGGAGCATCCGCAGGATGCCACCAACCGACTTTTGAGGCAGCTAGCCCGCCGCCAAACTCCGTGAGTTTCGTGCAAGGCTTCGGAGGTTTTCCCGGGATCGCGGCCGTCCCGGCCGCTCGTTCGCAGGTCCACCGGAGCAAGCGGTGCCAAGTCGCGCCAAGCCCGTTGCCAGCGTTCGTCAATCCGCCAACGCAGCCGCCAGCCAACGCAGTTCCCGCACGGTCCCATCGACCGGATCCCCGGCCTGCGGCAGCACCGACCAGGTGTACGTTTCGACCGCGATATGCGGGCATCCGGCTGCGATGCAGGCGGCCAGACCGGCGCGGGTGTCGGCGATCGTCGTGGTCAAGCCACGTTCACTGGCGATGAAATCCAACGGCACATGGAAATGGCTGCGCACCTCGGTCGCATCCGGCATGCGCGCCAGCAGTGTCGCGAGTTGGTCCAGGTCCTCGACGCGCTTCGGTGAGGCCCAGCCTGCCGCAGGGTTCTGGCCCGCAGCGAGGCGCCGGCACGCAGCGGTCTGGTGCAGGAAGCGCGGTTCAGCGAGCGCCGCCAACGCCGCGACCCCGGCCGGATTGCGACCCGGATCCACCACCACGGGTGCGGCGGAAACCTGGCATTTCGCGATGCGCGCGCCGGCGGCGGTGATGCGCGTCACGGCCTCTGCCTGGTCTTCGAACGCGAGCGAGAAATGGCAGGTGTCAAAGCAGATGCCGAGGTGCCGCGCCAACGCCACACGCGCGGTGTCAGCGTCGCCGTCGAGCGCCGCCGTGGCGGCAGCCAAGCCCTGCGTGGCGAGCGGTCCACACCAGAACGCCGCGACCTCGGTGCTGGTCTCCAACACGCACCACGGTTCCGGTTCAAGGCACAGCACCGCGCTGCGCCCGGTGTCGCGCCGGACGCGTGCGGCGGCGGCGGCCCATCGCCCAAGATTGCTCGCAATCGCCTCCGCATCCGTGCGCGGCGGCCCGAATGGTCGATACGTTCCGGGCACGGTGCTGATCGTCACTTCCGGCTCATCCGACAGCGCCAATGCGGCGTGCAGCAGATCGAGTGAACGGTCGAGGCGCTCGCGTTCGCTCCAGTCCGGCAGGTAGGCGTCGCGCTTGACCACCGCCGCCTGGAACGGCCGGAGCGGAAACCCGTTGAGCGTATGTGCCGACAGCCGGTGTTGGTCGAGCGTCCGGCGCAGGCGATCAATGCCGGCCTGACCCTCGGCCAGCGCAAGCGACCCCAGGCGCAGGTCGACCCCGAGGCGATCCCAGCCGAGCCGAGCCCGGATCCGCGTCGCCGGCCCTGCCAGCGCAGCGCAGATCTCGTCAACGCTCTCGGCCGCATGCAGGTTCGTGCCGTAACCAAGCGGAGGTCTCGCCATGCGCGGATCCGAACGCGCCGCACCGCCAGGGCCAGCGACGATCACGGCCGAGTGGTGTCTAACGACCGCTAAGGGTTCGAGACGCGGACTTTTCAAGCGCGCGGATGAAAGCGCCGGTGCGTCTGGGCGAGGCGTTCCACTTCGACGCGGGTGTAACGCTGCGTCGTGGTCAGGCTGCTGTGGCCGAGCAGTTCCTGCACCGCACGCAGGTTGGCGCCGCCGGCGAGCAGGTGCGTGGCGAAGGCGTGGCGCAGCAGATGTGTCCACACCGGCTTGCCGATCCCGGCGAGTTCGCCCGCCTGCTTCACCACCCGCCACAGCCCCTGCCGGGTCATCGGCGCGCCCTTCGGGCCGAGCAGCAGGTGGTCGCGCGAACGTGCTGAAACCAAGGTCGGGCGCAGCGTCTTCAGGTAGTCCGACATGACGGCGCGGGCGCGTTCACCCAGCGGCACCAGGCGCTGCTTGTCGCCTTTGCCGCGCAGGTGCACCAGCGAGTGCTCCTCGCGCAGATCAGCCAGGCACAATCCGGCGACCTCGCTCGCGCGTCCGCCGCAGGCGTAGAGCAGTTCCAGCGCCAGGCGATCGCGCAGGTGCAGCGGCCCCGGCGGAGCGTTGGCCAGCAAGCGGTCGACGTCGGCCACCGACAAGGTGCCGGGCAGGCGGTTCCAGACCTCCGGCGTCGCGGCGAGGCCGATGCGATCGCGGTCGAGGTGGCGTTCCATCACCAGCCAGCGCGAATACATGCGCCAGGCGCTGAGCGTCAGCGCCAGCGACGCCGGCGCGAGGTTGTCTTCGTCCCGCAGTTTGCCGAGGAACTGCCCGACCTCGTCCGGTCCGATGGCGCTGATGGTCAACGCACGTGTGTCCAGGCAGGCCTGCAAGCGCGTCAGCGCAGTCGCGTAATTGCGCAGGGTGTTCGCCGAAAGTCCAAGTTCGAGGCGGCAATGCTGGAGGAACTCTGCCGTCAGACCGGTCGCCTTGGCGGCTGCGTTCGCCCGACTTGTCATGGTCAACCGCCGGTGATCGCCGGCGGGTTCAGGACGCCGAACGGCACGTGCACCGACGGTACCACGCCCGAGGCGCTCGCCGCGTTGGCCGGCTTGTCGTCGAAGAACAGGTGCGGCCGGAAGGCACCCAGCACCCGGGTCTTGGCTAGATCACCCAGGAACGCGGCGAAGTCGACCTGCACACCCCAGGCGCGCAGGGTGGTGATGACGCGGCGATCCGCCGGATGCGAGCGCGCGGTGACGATGCCGATGATCAGGCGGCGCTTCCAGCCATCGCGATTTTCGCGTTCCAATTCACGCTCCTGCACCCGCGCCAGACCTTTGAGCAGACCCGCCAGCGGCCCCGGCTCCAACGCGACCTCGGCCTGCGCCCGTTCAGCGGCGTGGAAGGCGGCGAGACCCTGTTCCTGATTCAGCCGTTCGCTGGCATCATCGGCAAGCACGCCGTCGAAGTCGAAGGCCACGCGCAGCTCATCGCCGGCATCGTCCGTCCCGCCGTCGCCGGGCCCGCCCGGCAACACCCGTCCGGCGGCGCGGCCCGCCGCCGTGGCCTCGGCCACGTCCTTGGCGTTTGCGGACAGGAAAAGCTGCGCCCCGAACGCATCCAGGTACGGCCACGGGCTGCGCCCGCCGGTGAAGACCGAGCGTTTCACCGCCAATTGATGATGGTCGAGCGAGGTCCGCACGCGCAGGCCGGTGCCTGGATCGTTGCGTGACAGCAGCACCACCTCGACCGGCGGCCGGGCCGGATCGAGCGCGTTGAGCGACAGCAGCCGGCGCACGAACGGGAAGGCGACCCCGGGCGCGAGCGGCTCGCGTTCACGCGCCCGGCACCATGCGCGGTAGGCCGCCGTGCCCTGATCGCGGAAGACCGCATCCGACTCGGCGAGATCGAAGAGCGCGCTGGAGGCCACCGCGACGACGAGTTCGGGCATGGCGGGAAGATAGCGTCGGCGCGCGCCCGCCTAGCGCGGGAACGGTGTCGGCCACCGACCTCTGGATGCATGGCCTGTAGAAGTCGTACTTTCAGAAAAACCCGAGTTTTTTCGATTCAATTCAACCTTTATTCAAGGTTAGGCTCTGGTGCAGCGAAGACACGTGAACACTCTGATCCCATGACCACCACCGCAGGACGTTTATGGAACGAGGCCGCCGCAGCGCAGCGCTACGCCAGGTTCCGCCCGGATTCCTTTCATGGACTCGTCGTCGAACGGTTGCGACCCTGGGTGGCAGGCCGCCTGCCGTTGCGGGTGGCGGTTGATCTCGGCAGCGGCACCGGCCAGTCCACGCGTCCGTTGCTGGCCCTGTCCCAACGCGTGATCGGCATCGAGCCATCAGCGGCGATGCGTTCCCTGGCCGAAGGCGGGTCGGGCATCACCTATCAGGAAGGATCGGGCGAAGCGACCGGCCTGCCCGATGCGAGCGTGGATCTGGTCAGCATCGGTCTGGCTTTCCATTGGATGGACGCGACACGAGCGGTGCCCGAGATCGCCCGCATCCTGGTATCAGGCGGAATACTGGCGATCAGCAACAACGGATTCGTTGGGGTCATGACCGGTCAACCCGCTTTTGGCTCCTGGTGGAAAGACTACCTGTCCCGCCACCCGACCCCCAAGCGCAACCAGGCCGTGTTGACGCGGGAATTGGCAGTGCAGTCCGGCCTGCAGGAAATCCAGGCCGAAACCAGATTCGAATACCAGGAAAGCTTCACGGCGGACCGGCTTGCCGGCTATCTCGCGACCCAGACCAACGCGTTGGAATACCTGAAAACCCACGACGCTGATGCAAGCACCTGGATCGCCGGCATCACGGCGTCACTGCAGCCGTTATTCCCTAAACCTGAAATGGAATTCCAGTTCCAAGGTCGCCTGGCGGTCTGGCGGCGATCAGGCTGAAGCGGAGCGCAAGGCGCGATCCCGCCTCGCTGGCCTATCCCGGCGTGCCCGCTACCGTCCCGCGCTCACGCCAAACGACTGGATTCCCATGGCCCGCGTCGCGATCCGCATCAACGACCTGCATAAATCCTATGGTGGGCAGACCATCCTCGACGGGGCCAATGTCGAGATTCGCGAAGACCACCGCTTGGCGGTGATCGGGCGCAATGGCGCCGGCAAGTCGACGCTGTGCCGCATCTTGCTCGGGCGCGAGGAATCTGATCGCGGCACCATCGACATCGCGCGCGGACTGAACGTGGCGTACCTCGAACAGCATGACCAGTTCGTGCCGGGCGAGACGATGCACGACTACCTGATCCGCACCTCGGGCTGCGCGGAATGGCGCTGTGCTGAAGTGGCGGCGCGCTTCCTGGTCGACAACGACCGCCTGGCGCAGCCGGTCGCGGCGTTGTCGGGCGGCTGGCAGACCCGCGCCAAACTGTGCGCAATGCTGCTCGCGGATCCCGATTTTCTGGTGCTGGATGAGCCAACCAACTTCCTCGACACCGCGACCCAGATGCTGCTCGAACGCTTTCTGATCGACTTCAAGGGCGGCTTCGTGGTGGTGTCGCATGACCGCGAATTCCTGCGTCGCACCTGCACCAGCACGATGGAGGTCTCGCGCGGTCAGATCTACCTGCACGAGGGCACCGTCGACGCTTGGCTGACCCACAAGGTCGAACGCCGCGTCGACGCCGAGCGCTTCAACGCCAACCAAGAGACCAAGCGCCGCGCGCTCGAAGATTTCGTCGCCCGCAACAAGGCGCGGGCCTCGACCGCCTCGCGCGCGAATTCGAAGCAGAAGATGCTCGACAAGCTGGAAACGGTAGAAGTCCTGCACGACGAGGTCGCGGTCGTCATCACCCTGCCCAAGGTCGAGACCCGGCCCGGCATCGCCCTGCGCACCGAGAACCTGGCGATCGGGTATCCCGACCGCCCGATCGCCGCCGGCATCGACCTGGAGATCGAACGCGGGAAGAAAGTCGGCGTCCTTGGCGACAACGGCCAGGGCAAGACCACCCTGCTCAAAACCCTGACCGGCGCGCTGGCGCCGCAAAACGGCCAGATCCGCTGGGGCCACGCGGTGCGCGTCGGCACCTATGCCCAGCACGTCTATACCGGTCTCGATCCCAAACTGTCAGTGCGCGACACTCTGGCCAAGGCGCGTCGGCAATCGCCGCGCCCGGTCACCGACCAGCAACTGCTCGACCTCGCCGGCGCATTCCTGTTTCGCGGCGATGAGGTCGACAAGAAAGTCACCGTCCTGTCGGGTGGCGAGCGCGCCCGTCTCGTCCTCGCCGGCCTGATGCTCGGCGGTTTCGAGGTGCTGGTGCTCGACGAACCGACCAACCACCTCGACGTCGAAACCACCGAGGCCCTGGGCGAGGCGCTCAAAGGCCACGACGGCACCGTGCTGTTCGTCAGCCACGATCGTGCGTTCGTCAGCGAGGTCGCCGACATCATCCTGGAGGTGAAGGACGGCAAGGTCCTCTCCATCCCCGACGGCTACGACGCGTATCTGTGGCGCCTCGCGCAGCAGGCCGCTGCGGTGGCCCCGGGCAAGAAGCCGGCCGACAGTGCCAAGACGGCAGGAAAAAACCCAGGAAAAGACACCGGCCGGATTGAACGTCCAACCGGGAAGCCCAACGCCGACCTGTCCCGCCTGCGCAACGAGGTCACCGCCGCCGAGCGCAAGGTCGCGGTGCTGGAAGCCGAGAAGAAGTCATTGGAGGCGAAACTCGCCACCGGCTATCAGGTCGAGGCCGGCACCCGCCTCGCGGCGGTGATCAGCGAACTCGCCGAGGCCGAGACGCGCTGGTTCGCGGCGCAGGAGCGGTTGGCGGCGCAGGGGTGAGCCAGAGCAGGCCGGTTTTCACCGCGCCAGGGTCAGCCTTCGACTTTCTTCCGCAATTCGGCAAGACGGTGACACAATCTTTCATAGCGCGCTGGATCCGCCGTTTTGATCTCCTGGGTGATGTTCGCGTTCATTCCCGGCGTTACCCCGCATCTGATCGAGAGCACGTTCGCGCAATGGGGAACGATCTCGAAGTTGACGTGACCATTGATGGTGACGCCTTCGAACGTTTCCAGCTCTCCGCCGGTGCCGTACAATTGGAGGAGAGTCTTGCCTTTCTTGAGCGGATCCTGGCTGACTTTGATCTTCAGTTCCCCGCCGCCTTCCAGGGTGATGACGTATTCCTTGCTCATGGAAGCTCCTGTTAGAGACCGCCATACTTGTCGAAACACACGATTCAATCCTGACGGCATGGAATCTGAATCCTCCGCTGTCTAGCACGTTAGCGTGATTATCACACGCATGAGGCATCAGCCGGCAATGAAGGCGCTGACCGGAAGACCGAATCGCTTCGCGAGCGCCACTGCCATGCGGGCATTGATCTTCCGTTTTCCGAGTAGGACGGCACTGACCACGCTCTGGGCGCCGATTTCCGGGAGGTCCCTCTGGGTCAGATCGTGTGTGGCCATGAGACGTCGGATGACACCAAGCGGTCCACCGCGTGGTATGACCGGATGGCGGTCTTCATAAGCAGCGATGAGATCGCTGAGCGCGGTGCGCTCGTCGGCCTCGGGCGAACTGTTGGGAGCGTCGATGATGGCATCCAAACGAGCCAAGGCTTCGTCGAGATCCTTCTGGGTGCGGATGATGGGCAATGCGATGAGGGTCGACATGGCTAGACTTCCTCCGCCGTGATGGCGTCGTACATGGAATGCGTACCGAAAAACCTGATAAAGATCTTCTGTTCCTTGTAGTCGACCTTCACCACCAGCCGGAAGCGATTTCCCAGCACATTGAAGACCACCCGACGATTGGCCAAGACCGACGCCGTCGGGTCAGAACGCCGCACGTCATTGGGCGTCGCCCAGCACGCGGCAACGGCGAGATCATGCCAGTCGGCAACCGCTTGCCGAGCCTCGGGCCATGGCTTGGCCATCGCCATGAGCTTGGTTTTGGCGATCACCCGCACGGTTGCGACGATAGCAATTTGCTGTCAACGTCAAGGACCGCTGATCAGTGCCGCCGCCCACGCAGCGGCTTCACCGTGCTAGTCTTCTTCTTCCCCTGCCAGCTCGGATTGAATCCGCCTCGATGAGCGGCCTGGGCGAGGTGTGTCGGAACGCGCGTGCCGCAGGCGAGCGTGGTCGTGGCCAGACGCGGATCCGGAAAATGGCCGTCATGGGCGTCGAGTTCGTCCTCGATGCGCGCTTCGTCTTCGTCGACCACGCTGTCGCCGCCGCCGGCCATGAACGCGGGGCCGACATAGCCGCCCTTCTTGGCGCGGGACACGAACTCGTTGCGGCTCGCCTCGCTGCCGGCCGCACCATCGCCCAGCAGCGCATCGGCGAGATCCATCCGCCCGCCTTTTTGCAGGGCTTCCAGCACCAGCTTGCGGTTCTCGGGCTTGCCGCTGTGGATGAGCGCCTTCTGCATGCGGCGTTCGCGGTCGCCGGTGATGGTGGCGATCGGCTGCATGGTGAACGGATCGAGCCCGCTGACGTGCATCGCGGTCGAGATCGTCATCGGGATGGGGACGAACTCCTGCACCTGGTCGGGCTGCATGTCCTCGCGGCGCAGCACCGCGGCGGTTTCGGCCATCGTGCCGGTATCGCAGCCGGGATGGCCGGCGATCAGGTATTCGGTGATGAACTGCTTTTTGCCGGCCTTTTGCGTCGCGAGCAGGAAGCGCTTTTTGAAGCGGCGGAAAACGTCGAAGCGCGGCTTGTTCATCAGCGCCAGGACGCGGTCGTCAGTGGCCTCGGGCGCGACCTTCATGATGCCCGAGACGTGGTGGCGCGCGACCTCGTCGATGTATTCGTCGCCGTCGCGCAGGGCCAGGTCGTAGCGGATGCCGGACTGGATGAAGGCGTGCTTCACCCCCGGCACGGCGCGGATGCGGCGCAGGGCGGCCAGGTTCTCATCGACGCCGCTTTCCAGGCTCGGGCACGGCGTCGGCAGCAGGCAGTCGCGGTGGACGCAGGAACCGAACTTGCGCATCTTGCCGCAGCGCATGCGGAACATGTTGGCGCTCGGACCGCCGACGTCGCTGATCGTGCCGGTGAAGCCGGGCTGTTTGGCGATGCGCTCGGCCTCGGCCACCACCGAATCGACGCTGCGGTTCTGGATGTCCTTGCCTTGGTGGTAGACGATGGAGCAGAAGTTGCAGTTCGCGACGCAGCCGCGATGGGTGACGATCGAGGTGCGCACGGTTTCCAGCGCTGGCACGCCGGCGGCATAGGCGGGATGCTCGCGCCGGGTGTAGGGCAGGGCATAGATGCGGTCGAGTTCAAGCTCAGCGAGCGGCCGCGCCGGCGGGTTCTGCACCACGAATCGGGCGTCGGTGGCCTGGATCACCATGCGGCCGCGCGCCGGATCCTGCTCCAAGAAGTGGATGCGTTCGCCATCGGCGAAGCGGCGCAGGTCGGTCTTGATCTCAGTGTACGACGGCGTGTCGACCTGACCGCGGCCGAAGGAATCGGTTATCACCGTGCGCTGGTTGGCCATCCAGCAGGTGCCACGGAGGTCGGTCATCGCCTTGATCGTCTCGCCGGATTTCAGGCGATGGGCGACCTCCAGGATCTGCGCCTCGGCCATGCCATAGCAGAGAAGATCGGCCTTGCTGTCGGCGAGCATCGACCGGCGCATGGTGCCGGACCAGTGATCCCAATGCGCGAGGCGGCGCAGGCTGGCCTCGACCCCGCCGATCACCACGGGCAGCCCTTTGAACAGTTTCTTCACCGTGCCGGTGTAGACGATGGTGGCGCGATCGGGGCGCAGGCCGGCCTTGCCGCCGGGCGAATAATGATCCTGCCGCCGCAGTTTGCGCGCGGCAGTGTAGTGATTCAGCATCGAATCGATGTTGCCCGCGCTGACCCCGGCGAACAACTGTGGCCGGCCCATGACCAGGAAATCCTCATCGCACTGCGGCTGCGCCACGATGCCGGTGCGGAATCCCGCCGCGACCAGCGCGCGCCCGATCAGGGCGATGCCGAACGACGGATGGTCGACGTAGGCGTCGCCGTTGACCAGCAGCACGTCGAGTTCGTCCCAGTCCCACCAGTCGCGCATTTCGGCGCGGCTCATTGGCAGGGGATGCGGGTTGCTGCGGTCGCTCATCGCGGGCGGACCCTAGCCCATCGCCAGGGGCGAGGAACCGCCCGACCTTGTCCACCTCGACGCCGGCGCAGCATGCCAGCATGAGTGCAGCGGAACCCTTGAGCCTGGCCGAGGCCGAACGCCTGCTGCGCGACCTGCCCGACGACCATGCCTATCCGGCCATGGTGATCGACCGCATCCTGCTCACGGTCACCGTCGAACACGGCCATGCGGCGGTCAACCGCCTGATCGATGATTGTCGCCTGACCGCGCGCTTCGGAATCCGCAAGGTCTGGCCGGACGGGCGCTGATCCGTCGGCGTCGCGGTGGTAGCTGTAGCAGCGATGCGATTCCCGGCTTGTTTCCCGGTGGTGGGCGGCCAAACCCCGCAGCCATGCAACTCCAACTCATCCGCCACCTCTGGGGCGTCACCGAATCCTGGTCGACGGCCTTCCCGAAGTTCAAGGCCACCGGCTACACCGGCATCGAGGCCGCGATCCTGTGGTCGAATGATGCTCAGAAGGCCGAGCTCAGGCGGTTGGTGACCGAACACGGTTTTGATTTGGTCATCCAGGTCTTCACCGGCAACGATTGCGCGCCGGGTCCGCGCACGGCGGCCGGTGATCTCGCCTCGCTCGAACGCCAGATCGAGGGAGCCAAGACGTACGGCCCCATCTTCCTCAACGCCCACAGCGGCCACGATGGATGGGATCTCGACGAGGCCCTGCGCTTTTATGACGGGGCGCTGGCCCTCGAGCGCAAGCACGGCCTGCGCATCACCCATGAGTTGCATCGTGGGCGCTATTTCATGAACGCCCGCGACACCGCGGCGGTGCTGCGTCGGCTCGACGTGAAGATCACCGCCGACTTCAGCCACTGGGTCTGCGTCGCTGAGAACCTCCTCGAATCGGAGGACAAGCAGGAAGCCATCCGCCTGGCGGCCAAGAACACCTGGCACATCCACGCCCGGGTCGGCCACCCCGAAGGTCCGCAGGTTCCGGATCCGCGTGCGCCGGAATACGCGGACAGCGTGGCCCATCACGAAAAATGGTGGGATCTGGTGTGGGACTTCCAGGCCGCTCGCAGCCAGCCGGTCAGCACCCTGACGCCCGAATTCGGGCCGCCTGGTTACCTTTGGACCCTGCCCTACACCCGGGCCCCACTGGCAGATCTCGCCGAAATCTGCGACTGGCAGGCCAAGCGGCAGGCCGCCCGGTTCGCCGCTCGCCCCGCCAAGGCGGCCGCAGCGGCGCGCTGATCCTAAAAATCGCAATAGCGCCCCACCCGCTGCGTTGGTCGTCAGTCATGTGGCGCTGCCACACTCCTTCCTCCCGCCTTGCATCTGGGGCACCCTTGCGATTTTGCAGGAAATTGTTGGTGTGGCGGTATCGATGATGGTCGGTGTGATCGGCGATCGAAGCGGGGAAGTCCGATCTGATCTCCTCACCCGATGGGTGCCGGCGGAAACTTCACCAACCCTTTTACCCGTGCCGGCTGGTTGAAAAACGTGGAGTTCATTTGCGAGATTTAGGCTGATTCGACGCCCGGCTCTCAGTGTTTCGCCCGCGGCCCCGCTCGTCCGGTCGGCAGCGGGGTCAGCCCAAGGTCGGCAATCTCGCCACGCTGCCATTGGAAGAATCCCATCGCCGCGACCATCGCCGCGTTGTCGGCACAGAATCGCGGCGCGGGCAGGTGCAGGGTCAGCCCACGCCGGCGGCATTCCGCCCCCAGGCGGCGGCGCAGATCACGGTTGCAGGCGACGCCGCCACCGACCGCGACCGTTCGCGACTGCTCGCGCCGGGCGGCCAGCAGCAGCTTGTCGATCAGGCAGTCCACCACTGCCGCGCGGAAGCCGGCGCAGGCGTTGCGCACGCCGCGTTCATCGAGCTTGAGCGGCGCCCGGCCATCCGGCCCCTTGGCGTGATAGAGCAGCGCCGTCTTCAGCCCGGAAAAGGAAAAACGCAGGCTGCCGTCACCCAGGAATGGGCGTGGCAGGACGCATGCGGTGGCATCGCCGTCCTCAGCCAAGCGATCGATCGCCGGACCGCCGGGATAATCCAGGCCGAGCGCGTTCGCCGCCTTGTCGAAGGCCTCTCCGGCCGCGTCGTCGATGGTGCCGCCCAGCAGCTCGATCCGACCCGGGGCGCGGCAGCGGTAAAGATGGCTGTGGCCGCCAGAGGCGACCAGGCCGACCAGCGGATAGGTGATCGCCTGCGGCGCGGTGCTTACTGGTCCCGCGTCGGTAGCGGCCAAGTGGATCGCCGCGAGATGCGCCTGGATGTGGTCGACGGCGATGATCGGGATTTTCAGCCGTGCGGCGAGCACCTTGGCGCAGGTGACGCCGGTCACGAGCGAACCGACGAGCCCAGGCCAGGCCGACACCGCGACGGCGGTGAGTGCGCCGAGGTCGAGTCTCGCCTCGGTCAGCACGCGTTCGATGAGGCCCGGCAGGGCGGTGACATGGCCGCGCGCGGCGATCTCAGGCACCACCCCGCCCCAGGCGGCGAAGTCGTCGGCCTGGCTTGCGATCGCCTCGGCCAGCACGCGTTGGCCATCGGCAACCAGGGCCACGGCTGCATCATCGCAACTGGTCTCAAGGCCGAGGATCACGCCACCGCGGACCTCGGTCATGAACGCGCAGGCTTGGCGGTCGACCCGCTGGCGACGCCGCTGGTCACGCCGGTGATGAAAGCGCGGATGTCAGCGATCTCGCGTTCCGGATCCAGACCGTGTTCCTTGTCGTATTCAACCCAGGTCAGCGGCACGCCGAGTTGCTTCAGTCGCTCGGCCTGTGGTCGTGAACGTTCGATCGGCACCACGCCATCGTAGCGGCCGTGCGTCTGCAGGATCTTCTGGGTCAAGGCGGTCGGGCCGAAGGCGGCGGGATATTCGTCGGCGAACGCGAGCCAGCCGCTGATCGCGACCAGGCCGGCGAACGGCGTGGCCGAGCGCAGACCGACGTCCAGCGTCATCAGGCAGCCCTGGCTGAATCCCATCAGCACCAGACGTGAACTCGGCACGCCGAGGGTTTTCTCAAGATGCGAGAGCAGCTCTTCCAGCGCCGCGCGGCTGGAGCGCACGTGGCCGAAGTCGATCGAACCGAGGTCCGACGCGATGTCGAACCACGACCAGCCGCCGAAGTAGTCGCGCGGTGCCTGCACGAAGACCCAGCCGACCCGGTCGAGCCCGAGCATCGGCGCGACGTCCTTCCAGCCCTCCTTGCTGTCACCCAGGCCGTGCAGGACCACCACCCAGTGCTGGTGTCCAGCGGGGACAGGTTGACGCGGCGCGACGAGGTCGTGAAGCAGCATGGATTTTCCAGCGGTTCAGGTGAGGGGCGGCTTCGCAGTATTCGCAGCATTCACAGTGGCGGCAAAGCCCTGGGCGAGGTGCTTGAGCTGCACCACCATCGCGCTGAGTCCGTTGGCGCGGTTCGGCGACAGGTTCACATTGAGGCCGAGTTCTTCGATGAACACGGGGTCCGCACTGGCGATCTCGCGCGGGGTGTGGCCGGAATAGACCGACAACAGCAGTTCTACCAGCCCTTTGACCAGAATCGCGTCGGAGTCGGCCTGGTAGTGCACCTTGCCGTCGCTAAACGACGCGGTCAGCCAAACGGTGGACGAACAGCCGCGCACCTTGCTGCTGTCGCTCTTGAGCGCCTCCGCCATCGGCGCCAGCTGCTTCGCCCGCGCGATGATGCGGGCATAGCGCGCCTGCCAGTCATCACCCAGCGCGGCGAACTCTTCGACCAGGGCGGCCTGCTTCTGAAGGATCGATGCCATGGCAGGGTGGTACTCGATCGCGGGGCGACGGCCACCGGGAAGACGCGGATGGACCTGTGGGCAGATCGCCATCCACGCGGCCAACGGGCACCCGCCGGCAAACGTGCGCGAAGTCGCGCGTGGCCAAGAGTGGCCGTTGCCGCCTGCGCAGGCGCGGTTACACGACAAGCCATCAACGGCCTGATCGGCGTCGGCGTGCAGCAGGACTGGGCCACCCACATGATCGGGCATGAACTCACCGCCTTCACCGGCCTCGACCACGCCCAGACCCTGGCCATCGTGTTGCCCGCGCTGCTCAAGCACCAGCGCGCGGTGAAGCGCGCGAAACTGCTGCAATACGCTGACCGCGTTTGGAATCTGCGCGACGGCGATGCCGAAGCCCGCATCAGCGCGGCGATCGACAAGACCGAGGTCTTCTTCCGCGCGGTCGGGGTGAAGACGCGCCTGAACGACTACGGCATTGACGCTGCGGCCGCCGCCAGCCTCGCCGACCGCATCGCCGCGCGCTTCACCGAGCGCGGAACGGTCCTTGGCGAGGCGCAGGACCTCACGCCCGCGGCGGTGGCCACGATCGTGCGCGCCTCAGCGTGAACCGAACCTGGCTGTCGCTGTTGATCTTCCGCTCGTACCCGAGCTTTTTCTCAGCGAAACGTTGCTTCGCCGGTACGAACGCGCATCCGCGCGAGCTGCCCGTAGGGCTTGCTCAGCCATTCGGTGCCTGAACGGGCGGCGCGTCAGCCCCGATTAATTATCCTTTTAAAAAGGATAAATAGAAGATACACCTGCCGGCCATGCGTGACATACAGGCCGTTCTGCGCCAGCGCATCTCGGATGCCCTGACGACAACCATCCCGGTGTTGACCAGGCGAGACGTGCGTCTGCCCATGGTGACGGGAAAAGCGCACGCCGTGATCGGCATGCGCCGCAGCGGAAAATCCACCTTCCTATGGCAGTGCTTGGCGGAGCGCCTGGCGGCAGGCACCCCGCGCGAGGCGTTGCTCTATCTCAACCTGGAGGACGAACGGCTGAATGGCATGAACGCCGTCGACCTTGGCGGCGTGATCGAAGAGTGGTTCCGCCAGGCCCCAGGCATCCGGGACCGTACCCGGGCGACGTTGTTCCTGGACGAGGTCCAACTCATACCCGGTTGGGAAACCGTTGCCCGCCGGATCATCGACCAGGAACGGATCGATCTGTTCCTGTCAGGTTCATCCGCCCATCTCCTGAGTTCGGAAATCGCGACGAGCATGCGCGGCCGGGCTTTGCCAACGACCATCTACCCGTTCAGTTTTCGTGAAACCCTGCGCCATGCTGGCCTGGAACCGGCCAAGCCGTGGTCTCGCCTGCCCAAGGCCGAACGCTCTGATCTCGATGCGCACTTGCGTAAATACCTCGTGAACGGCGGTTTCCCCGAGACGCAGGGTATAGCCGACCAGGATCGGGCGCCGCTGTTGCGCAGTTACGTCGATGTTGCGGTTCTGCGGGACGTCCTTGAGCGGCATGCGGTATCGCATCCGGTGGCTTTGCGTTGGCTGCAACGACATCTGTTGTCCACGGCCGGCGGGCTTTTCAGCGTGCAGAAATGTTGGGATACGATGCGGTCGCAGGGATTGGCGGTGGGGAAGGACAGTGTCCATGCCTGGCTTGCCCATCTGGAAGAAGCCTTCCTCATACGAACCTTGAGTCTCGCTACGACGAGCGAACGGCGTCGCATGGTCAACCCGCGCAAAGCCTATCCGATCGATCCGGGCCTCATCCCCGTGTGGTCCCGGTCGCCCGAGCCGCAGATCGGTCACGCCTTGGAAACCGCGGTCCTGATCGAACTGCTTCGCCGCGGGCACGAGGTGGACTATATGAAGACCGACGAGGGTCAGGAGATCGATTTCCTCGCCCGCGACCATGCCGGCAAAGAGACATTGATCCAAGTCTCCAGCGACACCGCGAATGCGGAAACGCTCGCCCGCGAGCTGCGCGCCCTGGCAGCGGAATCCAAGCGCAGGACCAGGGCAGAAGCCCTCCTGATCAGCATGGATGCCCGGTCGCCCCAGGTTCCCACCGGTGTCCGCTGGATATCCGCAAGCGAATGGCTGCTGACCGAGAACCGCGACGGTTGATCCGGGATTTTGCGCGCGGCCCGACTTGTGCGGAGGCCTAGGTTCACGCGCGGGTCGGACCGCTCAGTGCCAATTGCCAGGCTGGTGCCTGGCGCTCACGGGCACAAGTGTTTTACCATCGTTCCCGTGAAATTGGGGTCGAATTGACAAGTCCCTGGGTGGGGTGGTACCCCGCAGGGACATGCCGCTGGCATTGTTCGGCCAGCCCGGTCATGCTCCCGCCGGCGTCATGCGGGTGGCACTACCGCCATCCACGACCACCGCCGGAGCCCACCATGTCTCTTCCCATCCTTCGCGCCGGCGCGCTGGCGCTCGGCATCCTCATCATCGGCGGTTGCGGCGGCGGCAGCAGCAGCGCCCCGGAGGCCACCACCCCGGATGCCGCCGTCGCGACGATCTCGAAGCAGGTTCAGAACGACGATCTCGCCGGCCTGGTCCGCACCATTCTGAATCCCGCCGCCTACGCCAAGGCGCAGCAGGAATGGGACAAGAAGCGCAAGGAGCCGGTCAAGGACGAGGAAAAGGTGCAGTTCGCCATGCTGATGACCCAGCTCACCGCGCCGGGCGCCGAGAACACCCTGTTCCTCTTGGCCAAGCCCAAGCTGGCCGAAACCCAGGCGATGCTGCCGATGGCCGGAATGTTCCTCGGCATGGCCGTCGCCGGCCTGGACAAGGACGACAAGCTCAGCGCCGAGGAAAAACAACAGGCGCAGAAGGTGGTGGCCGCACTCAGCACCTGGATCACCGGCCTAAAGCTGGACGACGAGGCGAAGCTGAAGCAGGCCATCGGCCTCGCCTGCACCACCGCCCGCGCGCTCAAACTCCAGGACCTCGACCAGGTGCGCGCGCTCGAATTCGACGCCCTGCTGACCAAGGTCGGCCCGGTGGTGGGCGGAGTGTCGTCGATCCTCGCGATTTACGGCCTCGACCTCAAGGCCAGCGCCGCATCGCTCAAAGCCGGCACCCCGGTCGTCACCGGCACTACCGCCAAGGTCCCGGTCTCGTTCACCCTGCTCGGCCAGACCTTCTCATCGACCTCGATCTTCGAACAGCACGGCGGCAAGTGGTACCCACAGGAGAAGGCGACGAAGGCAATCGGGGCTCCGTCCGCGCCCTGAGCAAGCCGTCACCGGCGGAAAGCCAGCTGGACTTCCGCCGGTGACCGACGTTCATTCCGACGCAAGGAATAAGAACATGCGATTGCGTTCCCACGCCGGGTCAGACATCCTGTTCCAGTTCGGATTCCTGGCGGCCTGGATGGGATCCAGCATGGCCGGATTCACCGCCGAAGTGGTTCGGCCCGCGGAGCCCAAGGCCGTTGAGATGGCGTGGCCGATTGAGGTCGGCCATCAATGCCCACCGCTGCAACCCCTGCCAACCTCCCTGCCGGCAGGTTTCGATGCCCTGCCGGCGAGGAAGGCTGCCCTGGCCTTGGCCGATCATCGACGCAGTACCTGCCATCAGGCTCATTGGGTTCTTGAGATCAGCGATTCTGCCGACGTTGTTCCTCCGGAACGGTTGGCGGTAACCGTTGCCTCCATCCGATTTCTTCAACAGTCCTGCAACGCGATCATCAGCAACGGCACGACGACGATCGGCGTGTGGACTCGGGTCGATCTCGGCGAATACCCGAAGCACATGGCCGCAAGCAGGCAGGAAACCAGCGCCAAGATCCGCCTGCGTCACCTTGCCGAAACCATCTGGTGGACGAATCGCATCCGTTCACGGTGGCAAGGTCCTGGCGCGGCCGCGAAAACACCTTTTCCGATGGTGATATGCGACGGTCCGCCCAACCGGCTGTTGTTGATCGGCGACGGCGCGTTGGCGTGTTCGCAAGGGGCCAGGTCATCCCCGGTCGGACCTTGGACCGGTCGGGATGTGACCGAACAGGCCCATTGGCTGATTGAGCACGAGCGCAGGTCGCACCCCGCGAAAACCCTGCCGCTGAATAAACCGGATCCCGAAGCATTGGACTCCCTGTTGGATCCGGCGTTGCCCGTTCCAGGGTTGTTGCGCGGACATGCCGCCTGGATGGCCGGCGTCGCGGAACTCACCTCCCTGCTGCCCACCATCGAGTCGATCATAGCCACCAGGGCATCAGCCGGATCTTCAGCCGAACCCGCGACGGCGAAGCTCGCTGATCCCGACCAAACGTTGTGCCGCTCATCCTACCAAGCCGTCTCAGCGGAATCAGTCTCTTCCATGCTGCGCAGCGGTGCCGATCTGTTGCGGCAACAAACGCCGGCCGAATGGGCGGCCTGGATTGCCGAAGGTCGTCTCGGTGAGTCGGTCGTTCGCAAGCGCCTGAGCAATCGCCCCGACCTGTTGGCCCCAGCGTTGGCCGCTCGTTGCCGTACCCTGATTTCCAACCCCGGTTCTAGGCCGGCAGAACTTCAGCGTCGTTTCCGTGAACTCGTCGCTCTCGATGCAGGACTGGCCAAGGACGTCGCCCGCGTGGTGCCCGGGAAAGACGGCAACCACCTTCTCTCCCTTGATGCCTACCGACTTCTGGAGGGCGATCCCGCCGAGCGCCTAGTGCGGCGGGATCCTCTGCTGGCGAATCTGGATCCATCCGTCGTCCCATGGATGGATACCAAGGACATCCTGGATGTGCTGGTGCCACCGTCCGGTGCGCATCCGGAAGACGTACCAGTCATTGCCGATTTCCTGGACCAACTCGCAACGAAGAAATTGAAAAAAGCCGACGATTCCAAATTCCCGTTCCAGATTCCGGTCGCCGAGCTGCGAACGCTCCTGTACCTCGGTCGGGACAAACTACCGGTGTCGATCATCGATCGGATGACGCCTGTTGTCTTGCAAAACGCCGTGGAATTGCCGCTGCTGGCGGTCGAGCTGGCCGAGAGCCGGCCCGATCTCGCCCCGCGATTGCACGCGGCGCTGGTCGCCGCCCTCATGCCCAAGGGCAGCAGGGTGGATCAAGCCTGTTGGGCCGCAGGACTACCGCCTCCAGACGATCTTGCCTCCAGGATAGATGTGGCCCTGAGAAGAGCCTGGGGCGGGGCGAACGCCGTCATTCGCGCAGAAGGCATGCTTCATATGATGGATACCCTTCGGACGTATCCCGACCGTTGCCTGAAGCGGGCGTGGATGCGTGCCTGGGATCGGAATTTGACCTCCGCCACTCCCCAGGAACGCAAAACGATCATTGAGCGGTTGCGGCAGAGGAACGACGGTCCGAGTGAGTTGCGGCGACACGCTGACGCCAGCATCGAAGTTTCACCTGCGCCTGCGCCTCGCTGATCACGCCTGGCACGACAGCGCAGCGCCCCACCGAACACGCGTGGCGGGGCAGCGCAGCGCCCCTCGCCCGAGTGGGCAACCGCGTGACCAACGCAAGGACGCGCGGTTTCGCCCTTCCGGCCAATCCGGGTCCAGGGCAGCGCCCTGGCGGGGTGTGGCGGGGTGGAACCCCGCTAAAAAAGCGCCCCCCCGTCCGAGTGGGCAACCGCGTGACCAACGCAAGGACGCGAGGTTTCGCCCTTCCGGTCAATCCGGGTCCAGGGCAGAGCCCTGGCGGGGCGTGGCGGGGTGGAACCCCGCTGATTACAGCCTCCCGTACTGCCGTAACTTCGCATACAACGTACTACGATCGATCGCGAGAATCTCCGCCGCCGCCTTCTTATTGCCGCCGCAGTGGTCGAGCACGCGCAGGATGTGGGTGCGTTCGACTTCAGCGAGGGTGGTGATGGTTCCGATCTCGAAACCACCAGAGTCGCCGCCCTGCGCGGGGCGCTCAGCGGGGGCGCCGGCCGGTTGCGGCAGGTCGCTCGCCAGGATGACCTTGTCAGCGGATAGGATGCAGGCGCGTTCGATCGCGTTGCGCAGCTGCCGCACGTTGCCGGGCCACGGATGGCGCAGGAGGGCGGCGCGGGCCTCGGGCGCGAGGCGTTTGAGCGGTTGGCCCAGGCGTTCGGCGTTGAAGCGCAGGAAGTGGTCAGCGAGGGCGTCGATGTCGGCCGGGCGTTCGCGCAGCGGCGGGATGGTGACGCAGAGCACGGCGAGGCGGTGGTAGAGATCCTCGCGGAAGCGGCCCTTGCGCACTTCCTCGGCCAGGTCGCGGTTGGTGGCGGCGATCAGGCGCACGTCGACCTTGCGCACGGCGGAGTCGCCCAGGCGCTGGACCTCGCCCTGTTCGAGCGCGCGCAGCAGTTTCGCCTGGATCGCGAGCGGCAGCTCGCCGATCTCATCCAGGAACAACGTCGCTTGATCAGCGAGTTCGAACACGCCGGGGCGGGTCTCGTCGGCACCGGTGAACGCACCTTTGACGTGGCCGAACAGGGTCGCCTCGACCAGCGATTCCGCGAGCGCGGCGCAGTTGACGACCTGGAGCGGCTTGTCCGCGCGCAGCGATTGTTCGCGGATGGCACGCGCGACGAGTTCCTTGCCGGTACCGCTTTCGCCCAGGATCAGCACCGGCGCCAGGGTCGGCGCGGCCTTGGCGACGAAGGCCAGCACCGGCTGCATCGACGCGTCGGCGGTGACCAGTTCGACGCCGTGCTTGCGCGGCGCGGCAGCAAGGCGCTGGACCTCGGCTTCGAGCCCGGCGACTTTTTCCCGGTTCGCCAGCTGCACCGCGATCTGATTCGCCACCGCAGCGAGGAATTCCAGATCGGTGCGGGTGAATGGCGCCTCACCGCCGATGCGGTCGACGTAGAGCAGCGCGTGCACCTCACCACCGACCCGCGACGGCGCCGCCATCGCGCTGGTGACGCCGGCCTCGGCCATCGACGCGGTGGGGTCGATGTCACCGCTGATCGTGCACAGCAGCGATTCACCGCCCTGGCGCACGGCGGTCAGCAGGGTGCGCGCGAACGGCACCGCGCCGAAGCGCGCGCGCAGCCGGCGTTCGTGGGTCGGCCAGAGCACCCAGCCGCCGAGTTCGTTGACCTCAGGCGCGGGCAGGAAGACGGCGCAGCGGTCGCCTTCCAGCGCCTCGGCGGCGGTTTCATCGAGCAGTTCGAAGAGCGCATCGCGCGAACGCAGATTGCCGGCGCGCAGCACGATCTGGTGCAGCACGGCCAGATAGCCGTTGATGCGCAGGAGTTCTTCCGACGGCACCGAACTCGTGCGCGTCTTGGTGAACAGCGTGGAGTTTTCGTGATCGAGCGCGGTCAGCCGACCCGGCCCGGCGTCGCCGCCAACGGCCTTGTCCTTGGTGTTGGCCAGCCGCGACTCGAAGCGCAGGTAGGTCGAACCGATGCGGAAGGTCGTGCCGTCGCCCAGCGGCATGGTCTCGATACGGCCGGCGTCGTTCCAGGTTCCGTTGGATGAGCCGAGGTCGCGCACCAGCCAGCGGCCGTGCTCGTTCACCACCTCGGCATGGACGCGGCTGGCCTTGGCGTCGGCAAGTGGCAACTGGTTCGCGGCATCGCGCCCAAGCGTCACCGCCTTCGACCCGATTTCGAGCGGGACGACCAGGCCCTTCCCGGGACCATCAGTGATGCGCAGCACGGGCATGGCGCGGAATGTTCAGTACGGATCAGAGGGAGGCAACGGCGCGATGGCCGCAAGGGGTGAAGGTCCAGCACGCGCGGGTGCGGCCCTTCCCACGAAATTCGACGCCCAGCAGCAGTCGGCTTGAATTGCTGCCGGTTGTCTGAACCATCCCGGCACCACGTGCAACCTCGCCAGGAAAAACCCATGCCTGCTCCCTTCCGCCTCTTCGCCATCGTCTGCGCCAGCGTTGTTGTCTCAGCCTTTGCGGCCGAGGAATGGAAGGTGCCCGCCGAGGCCGCCGCAGTCGTCAACCCGGTGAAGATCACAGACGCTGCCGTCGCCGCTGGCAAGAAGTCCTACGTCCAGTTCTGCCAGATGTGCCACGGTGCGACCGGCAAGGGCGATGGCGAAGCCGCCGCAGCGCTGACGCCGCAGCGCTGACGCCGAAGCCGGCCGCGTTCGGTTCCCCTGCGGTCGCCGGTCAGAGCGACGGCGCGCTGTTCCACAAGATCACCGTCGGCCGCGGCGCGATGGCGCCGTGGAAGGATGTCCTGACCGCCGAGCAGCGCTGGCAGGTCGTCATCTATCTGCGTTCGCTCGTCGCCAAACCCGCCGGGAAGTGAAACGCGACGGCCGGTTTCAGCAGCAGCGCGGCCGGCCAGCGCGGCGGTCGATGCGTTCGCGCATGAACTCCGCGCGCGTCGGCAACTCATGCCGATGACCAGCGTGGCTGGCACAATGACGCTCATACGCATCGTCGTCGGCCCAGGCGCGCACCCGTTGCAGGATGCCGCGCAGGGGTCGGCCGGGAGCTGGATCGCTGAGGTCGGGTATCGGTGCGGCGGCAGCGGGTCCGTTACGCAGCAGGCGCCACCAGCGGCGGCAGGAATCGAGCAGCACCACCCAGGCGACCACCACGAACACCACCACCAGCACCGCGTCGAGGCGGGCGTTGAACAGGCTGCGCTCCAGGTTGCGGATGGCTTCAGCGCTGGCGGGGGCGTTGGCAGCGGTCACCAGGGCGAGCTTCGCGCTGAAGGCGTCAATCTGGGCCAGGAAACCCAGCTGTGGATCAGGTGAAAACAGCCGCTGCCACGCCGCCCACTGGGTCACCAGCATCAGCCACGCTAGCGGCAGCGCGGTGATCCAAGCCCAGCGCGCCTTGCCCATACTGATGATCACCGTGGTGCCGACGCATAGCGCGATGGCGGCCAGGGTCTGGTTCGCGATGCCGAAGACCGGCCAGAGAAACTTCACTCCCGCCGGATCCAGCACGCCGGTCAGCAGCAGGCCGCCCCAGCCCGCGACCACCAGCGCGGCGGCGGTGAGCGATGCCGGCCACCACGACACCTGACCCAGGCGCGGATGGAACGGCGCCGCCACGTTTTGCAGCATGAAGCGCGCGACCCGCGTCCCGGCGTCGACGGTGGTGAGGATGAACAGCACCTCGAAGAGGATGGCGAAGTGGTACCACCACGCCTTCATCGATTCCCAGCCGATCCAGCGGGTGACGGAATCAAAAAGATGTGCCATGCCCACCGCCAGCGTCGCCGCGCCGCCGGTGCGCGCGATGATGGTCGGTTCGCCCACGTCCTTGGCGGCCTGGGTCAGGTCCGCCGCGCTGAGAGCGAAACCCCAACTGGTCACCTGCGCCGCGACGGTGGCAGCATCCTTGCCCGCGAACTGGCCGGAGTTCATCGCGAAGAACAGGCCCGGGGTGAGAGCGCAGGCCGCGATCAGCGCCATCAATGCGACTGACGCTTCCATCAGCATGCCGCCGTAGCCGATCATGCGGCAGTCGCTTTCGCGCGCGATCATCTTGGGCGTCGTGCCGGAACTGACGAGGGCATGGAAGCCGCTCACCGCACCGCAGGCGATGGTGATGAAGGCGAACGGGAACAGGCTGCCGGCGAACACCGGCCCGTGTCCGCCAGCGACATCGGTGCCGTCGGCCAGCACGCCGACCAGCGCCGGCATGTGCAGGGCGGGCAGCACCAGCAGCACGCCCGCCGCAAGTAATCCAACCACGCCGATCTTCACGAAGGCGCTCAGGTAGTCGCGCGGTGCGAGCAGCATCCAGACCGGCAGGATCGCGGCGACGAAGCCATAGCCGATGATCGCCCACGCGACCGTGACCGGCTTCCAGGTGAAGCGTTCGGCCCATACCGGGTCGTGCGCCGCGACCTGCCCCAGCCACATCGCGACCGCGAGCAGCCCCAGCCCGATCAGGCTGGCTTCCAGCGTGCGCCCCGGCCGGATCCAGCGCATCCACACCCCCATCAGCAGCGCGATTGGGATGGTCAGACCGACCGTCACCACGCTCCACGGACTCTTGGCGGTGGCACCGACCACCACGATCGCCAGCACCGCGATGAGCAGCAGCACGATCGCCAGGGTGCCGAGCAACGCGGCCCAGCCCGCGACCGGGCCGATCTCCTCCAGCGCCATCTGGCCCAGGCTTTTGCCATCACGCCGGATCGAGGCGCACAGGATCACCAGATCCTGCACCGCGCCCGCCAGCACGACGCCGACCACGATCCAGAGCGTGCCCGGCAGCCAGCCGAACTGCGCGGCCAGGATCGGTCCGACCAAAGGCCCGGCTCCGGCGATGGCGGCGAAGTGGTGCCCGAACGCGACCCAGCGGTCGGTCGGCACGAAGTCGTGGCCGTCGTCATGGCGCACCGCCGGCGTCGTGCGCCGGTCATCGAGCGTGAAGATGCGCCGGCTGATGATCAGTGAATGGAAGCGGTAGGCGATCGCCCAGGTGCAGCCCGCCGCCACCACCAGCCACGCCGCGCTGATCGTCTCGCCCCGTGCCAGGGCGAGCGTGGCGATGGCGACGGTACCGACGAGGGCGATGACGGTCCAGAGGACGATAGGAAAAATTCGATGCATGGGCGGCGGACGGTAGGGCGCTGGCGCAGCCAGCCAATCGTCCGGAGCGGAATTCCGCGGGGGGCCTCAAAAGTCGGCCTTCCTGGGAGCGCCGGCGTCTCGCCGGCCGAAAAAGCAGCATCCGCAGGATGCCACCAACCGACTTTTGAGGCAGCCTGGGAATTCCTGACGACGATCGCGTGCCGAGTGACAGCACGCCGAAACCGCCTCGAACCGTAGTGGGCACCGGGCGTGGTTCGGCGGCAAGGAGCCTTCAGGCCAGGCGATACCGGACCAGGTTGGGTGTACCGGAGAACTGTACTTGAGCCGTGGGCGATCTAGATTGCGCCACATGCGCTTCCTCGTCCTGATCTTGATGTTCGTGAGCCTGACCGCAGGAGACGAGGCGGACCAACCCGCTGTGGTCCGTCCGGCATGGGCCACGGCGCACGGCCGGGACCAATTCGGCACCTGGGCCGACCTGACCGTCGGCAAACAGGTGCAGCGTTTCCGCTATATCCTGCCCGGCACCTTCACCATGGGCAGCCCGGTCACGGACGAAGGCCGTCGCGCCGACGAGGTCGAGCATCAGGTGACCCTGACCCGGCCGTTCTGGCTCGCCGACAGCGAGGTGACCCAGGCGACGTGGGTGGCGGTCGGGATGACCAATACCGGCTATTTTGCCGATCGCAAAACCGCACTTTCCCCTGTCAACATGGTCAGTTGGATCGATTGCCGCCTGTTTCTGGATCGGCTTAACCAGCAGGTGCCCGACATGCACGCAACCTTTCCCACTGAGGCTCAGTGGGAATATGCCTGCCGGGCCGGCACCACCGGGCAGCAGTATGGAGAAATCGAAAAGATCGCTTGGACCAGAGATAATTCAGGGGGATGGCCCGGAAACGCAGTTAAGAAAAAGGAGCCGAATGCCTGGGGGCTGCATGACACGATCGGAGGGGTCTGGGAATGGTGCGCCGACTGGTCCGCGGACTACGGGACAAAGCCGGTCACCGATCCCGTGGGGGGCCACAGTGGCACCGCCCGGATCGCGCGCGGCGGTGGGGCAAACAACGATCCCCAAGCGTATCGGGCGGCGTTCCGGCTTCGCTATCCAGCGGATTTCCGCTTTCATGACCTCGGTCTGCGCATCTGCGTGCCGACAACCCCGCCCATTGAAAGTGCAACGAAGGTGGAAGCAGCGATCCCCGTCATTGGCAATGGAGAATTCCTGGCTGATACCTTCAAGTACATGCGCGGGGTCAAGGGTGAACCGATTTTTTTCCTGGGGAAAGAAAGCCAGAAATGGTTCAAGGAAAGATTGGTGATCTACCATCCCGCGTACGCGCAGATTCTGGCGGAGATGAAGAGCTTGCTCAAAGTATCGAACCCGGGGCTGGATCTGATGTATCTGGCGGAAGACACCCCAACGCATGTCTCCTACTCGGATACCAGTACCCTGCATCTTGACTACAAGAACAACCTGGATCTGCCGTTGGCTCAGGCTGCCTTGCGGATCGCTGCCAAACTCGCGCCAGGGCGACTGTGTGTCCATGCCAACTCCAAGGGGGGCAATTACGAACACCATTCGATTTTCATCGGTTATTCAGCCTGGATGTCCCCCTGGCATCCGCCCATTGCGCCAGCCCTGGTCGAACGCCTGCTGACAGAACCGAAAAACGCTTCCGAATTCCATGATTTGTTGGCCCGGCAACCGCTGCTGCCTGAGATTGAAAAAGAGGTCCATCCCCCACTGCCTGCGCCGGGACTGGTGATGCGCTTCGATCTGGCCCGATCGCGCTCAGATTTCGACAATCGCGGGTATCTGTTCAACCTGGATAAAGCCGAATTGACTCCGGACGGGGTGTTCATCAATGGTGTCTATGCCGCCTGGATCAAGGAGCAGCGCAAGGGCGAACCCATGCAGCCTTTCGTGGATTGCCCCGACCTGGATCCGCTCCGTTTCACCGTGTCGGCGCTGTTGGCCCCATCGGGAGATAATCCCATGCGGGGGAATGGAGACACCAATCTGTTGTTCTGCCTTGGTGGCGAAGGAACCTGGCTCCAGACGGAGTTCGACGTAAGTCGGAAATGGACGCGGAATGCCCTCATCGTCGGCTTCAACAACGACGAGTATAAGCCGATGTTCCCGCATGAGGATAAAACAGCCATGGCGAAGATCGTCGGCAATGCGCGGTGGTATGCGCTCACGTTGGCGGTGGAGCTGCGCAGCGATCCGAAGACCATCACGGTCTATCTGAATGGGCTCAAGTCCCTGCCCATCGAATTACCCAAGGATGCCCTGCCCTGGGTCGTGCGTCAGGCTGCCACGTCGCGCAACAAGCGATTCAAGTTCACCAATGAGTCTAACGGCGGTAATTTCCGAGGCATCGTGGCAGCACTCTCCGTCCACAACGGCCTCGTGCCCGAGGCTGAGATCCTGGCCCTGCACGCGAAATGGGACGAGAAGAAACGCGTCATGCCGGACCATCCCGACTTCGGGGACCGTCGGGGTCAACCGGTGAAAACCGGGTCGAACCTGAAGTTGGGGCGGGCAGTTAAGAACAAGCCGTCGCCTATCCCGACGGACGGGCAGAAGCCTGCTCCGCCCAAGGAAAACGTTGATGATTTCTGAAGGGCGCTGCTGATTTCCTGGCCGCGGCAATTCCCCGGAACACGCCCTGGCCCCCGGCGGATGGCTTCGTGCTGGGTCGACGAAGCGACGAAGGGGATCGCCAGGAAGCCATTCCGCCGCGGGAACACCTCTGCGCTGGCGCGATTTCCGGTTCAGCGCGCGTACACCTGCCCCGAATCGACGATGATCACCTGGCCGGTGACGCAGCGGGCAGCGTCGGAGAGCAGCCAGACGGCGGCGTTGGCGATGTCGTCGGGTTTGATGTCGCGGTTGAGCGCGGTCTGGGCGATGTAACTGGGGATGACGTCTTCCGGTTTGAGGCCCTTGGCCTTGGCACGCTCGGCGATGTAGGTCGGGTTCCAGATCTTCGACCCTTCAAACACGTTGCCGGGCGAGATGCAGTTCACCCGCACGCCCTCACGGCCGAGTTCGAGGGCCCAGCCGCGCGCCAGGTGCAGCTCGCCGGCCTTGGTCGCGTTGTAGGCGCTGTTGGCCTTGCTCGGCTCCAGGCCGGACTTGCTCGACAGCAGCACCATTGCGCCGCCGCGGTTCTGCTTGAGGAAGATGCGCGCGGCTTCGCGGCCGCAGAGGAAATAGCCGGTCAGGTTGATGCGCAGGCTGAGCTCCCATTTATCGAGCGGGAAGTCGACCAGGTTGAAGGCCGGCGCGATGCCGGCGGCGCAGACCAATCCGTCGAGGCCGCCGAAGCGCGTGACGGTGGAGGCGAACGCGGCCTGGACGCTGGCCTCGTTGGTGACATCGAGTTTGGCCGTGTGCACGTTGGCCGGGTCATTGATTCCGGCGGCGATCTGGGCCAGGCCGGCCTCGTCGACATCGGTGAAGGCGACCCTGGCCCCGGCGCGATGCAGGCCGCGGGCGATGCCTAGGCCGAGGCCGCTCGCGGCACCGGTGACCAGGATCGCCTTGCCCGCGAGCAGGCCGGTGAGGTGGAGCGGGGCGGGATGGGGGATGTTGGGCATGGTGGGATCCGCTGTGGTTGTGCTGAAGGAAAGAGTCAGGTCGCCGGTTTCAGGCCGAACGCCTGGGCATGGAAACGCAGCGCCGCCGGGATGTGGCGATCCCAGTAATCCCAGCCGTGCGCGCCGGGATGCTCGACGTAGGTGTGCGCGATGCCGAGACGGTCGAGCAGGGCGTGGAAACGCCGGTTGTGATCGAGAAGGAAATCCTCGCTGCCGCAGTCGATATGCAAAGCCGGCAGCGGTTTTCCTGCGCGTGCCGCCGCGCGGGCCTGCTTAAACGGATCGGCCGAGGCCGGCAGACGCGGGCCGAACGCGGCGAACAGCGCGCCGCCGACCCAGTCCTTGCGCATCTTCGCGGGACCAGCTGCGAAATAGCGGGCCGGATCGAAGAGCCCTGAATGGCTATGCGCCGAACCGAAAAGCTGGGGATGTCGAAGCGCAATGCGGATCGCTCCGCCGCCGCCCATCGACAGGCCACCGATCGCGCGCGCGGATCGTTCGGGCCTGAGGCGCAGCAGGCGCTCGCAGGTGGCGATCGACTCCAGGATGTGGCGTTCGTAGTCCCCCGCCCCATTCGGCAGATCGCAGTAGAACGATTTCGCCCCATCCAGCATCACCACCGCGATCCCCAGCGTTTCGGCGTAGCGCTCGATCGAGGTCCGCCGCTGCCAGATCGAATCGTCGTCGCTGAGTCCATGCAGCAGATACACCGCCGGATGCGGCCCCGGCCCATCGGGCACCACCGCCTGTAGACTGCATGCCTTGCCCAGGGGGGCACTGCCATACCGGATCTGGAGGTAACTCATGGAAGGCGGGATGCTGGAGCTCTTGTTACCGGTGCAATCGGAGGTGTCGACACGGACGCAGATCGTCCCACGGTGCGAGATTTCGATGCTTCATTCACGTTGCCCGCCGCCACAGGAGCGGCGATGTCCACATCGCCGTGGCGAGACAGAACCCCGCTGAAAAAGCTACTCAGGCGGGCATCGCGGCGACATCGGCCAGGCATCGCGCGACGATCGCGTCGACGGCATCGAGTTGCGCCTGCTTCACCGGCATGCCGAGCGAGCCCAGCGCCGCGCCCTGGGCTGCGTTGCGGGCGCCGACGATGCAGCCGGCGACTCCCTCGGTGCAGAGCAGGCAGCCGAGGGCGAGGCCGGCGACGGACTGGTCGTCTTCTTCAGCGATCACGCGGAGTTCTTCGACCGCCGCGAGGTAGCGATCCAGGCGCGGCGGGCGGAAATCCGGGCGGCCGCCACGATGGTCGTCGGGCGGGAAGGTCTTGCCGGATGTCCAGGTGCCGAACAGCAGGCCGCGCATCAATGGCGAATACGCGAGGAATCCCACGCCGTTCGCAGCGCACCACGGAATGACCTCGGCGGCGGCCTCGGGCCGGAAGAGGTGGTACATGTTCTGCACGCTGGCCAGCGGGCAGTGCTGCCGCCAGGCCTCGCACTGGGCGACGGAGACGTTGCTGAGGCCGACGTGGCGCACCTTGCCGGCTCGGATCAGCTCGGCGCAGGCCCCGGCGGTTTCTTCCACCGGCTGCGGCGCCGGCCAGTGGAGCTGGAACAGGTCGAGTCGCTCGACCCCGAAGGTGGTGAGCGCGGTCTCGCAGTCGGCGATCACCCGCGCCCGGCTGCCGTCCGTCGTGCGCTGGCCGTCGACCAGGTGGTGGCCGAACTTGGTGAACACGCGTGGCCGGCGCGACGGCGGCAGGCCGCGCAGCACCTTGCCAACGATGCCATCGGCGCGCCCGCTGCCGTACAGCGGCGCGGTGTCGAGCCAGTCGACCCCGACGTCGAGCGCGGCGAGGATCGCGGCCTCGCTGTCGGCGTCGTCTTGCGCCCCCCACATGAAGCCGCCGGCGGCGAACCCGCCCCAGCCAATGGCGGAGATGACGAGATCCGTGGAACCGAGCGGACGGCGGATCATGGGCTCAGTCGTCCAGCGCGACCGGGAACGTCTCGCGCCCCAGGTGGATGTGGTCGATCAGGCGCACCCCGTCGATGAACACCGCCGCGGCGAGAACGCAGCCATCGTCGGCCTGGTCGACCTCCTGGAAGCCGCTCAGCTTGACCACGTTGCAGTAATCGAGATCGACTCCTGGGTGCACCAGCAGTTCATTGGCGACGGCTTCGATGAGCTTGAGCGACGCACGCTCGCCGTGTTCGAAGGCGCGATTGGCAAGCTGCAGGCCGCGCGGCAGGCCGAGCGCCCGCTCGCGCATGTCGGGATTCAGACGGCGGTTGCGGCTCGACATCGCGAGGCCGTCGGCATCGCGCACCGTTGGCGCAACGACGATTTCAACCGGCAGATTGAGGTCGCTGACCATGCGCGCGATGATCAACACCTGCTGCAGGTCCTTTTCGCCAAACACCGCGACGTCGGGCTGGACGATGGAAAACAGCTTGGTCACCACCGTGGTCACGCCGCGGAAATGCCCGGGCCGGGTCGCGGCGCAGAGCTTGTCGGTGAGCGGCCCGACCATCTCGACAAAGGTGCAGTGGCCTTCCTGATAGATCTCACGCGCCTCCGGCGTGAACAGCACGTCGACTCCGGCACCTTCCAGCATTTTGGCGTCGGCGGCGAGGGTACGGGGGTAATTGGCGAGGTCGTCCGGGTTGTCGAACTGGGTCGGGTTGACGAACACCGACGCCACCACCACGTCGCTGTGCGCCCGCGCCTGTTGCACCAGGGAAATATGACCCTCGTGCAGGGCACCCATGGTCGGCACGAAGCCGATGCGCTTGCCGGCGCGGATCTGCTGCCGCGACCAGGCGCGCTGGTCGGCGATGGTGGTGAACTGTTGCATGATGGTCTCCGAAGTGTGGGATTCGCCGCCTTGCACCGCAGCGGCCTGAACGTACGACCCGGCGCATGGCCTACCTGACCATCCGCATCAAGGGCGTTGAATCCTATTCCAGGCAGGCCCTCGACAAGGACCGCATCGTCCTTGGCCGCGCCTCGGCCGCCGACCTGCCGATCAAGCATTCCAGCATCTCGCGCGAGCACTGCGCCTTCGTGCGCCAGGGCGAGACCTGGCTCGTCGAGGATCTCGGCAGTGCCAACGGCACGATGGTGAACAAGGCCAAGATCAGCGAGCGCACCGAACTCAAGGAACGCGACATCGTCGCCGCTGGCCATGCCCGCCTGACCTTCCACGCCACGGCGATGCCGGCGGTCGAGGCGGCGATCGATCTCAACCTGAATGAGGCCGGCGAGGACGCCGGCGGCCCGACGCACAAACGCGGCGAGAACGATCCCGCCGAGGCGACGGCGTGCGCCTCTTGCGGCGGCTGGTTCTCGATCGCCCACCGCCTGGCGGGCGACCGCATGGAATGCCCGCGCTGCCGCCACGACAACCTCGTGCCAGCGCTGTCGTCGTAGACCCTGCCCCACGGCGCATTTTCCAGCGGCCTGATGCGGTTTCAGCGGGTATCATCCCCCATGCGCACCCTCATCGCCGGTTCGCTCTGCTTTTCCGCCTGCTCCGTCGGCTTCGCCTGGGCCGGTGAGGCCGCCCAGGTCTATCAGGCGGCATCAGCGGAACCGACCCCGGACGAGGTGGTCATCCTGGAGCTGATCAACCGCTTCCGCGCCGATCCAGTCGGTGAGGCCGCGCGGATTCTCGCCGCCAGCCCAGCGGAAAAAACGTGGTGCCTCAAGGACGTGGACACGACGATGTTCACTGACGAATTGAAGGCGCTCAAACCCGCCCCGCCCCTGGTCTTCAACCTGCAGCTGCTTGCCTGTGCCCGCAAGCACAGCCATTACATGATCCTCAACGGCCTGTCGCACGACGAGGATCCGGGCAAGGCGGGGTTCACCGGCAAGTCCCCGAGCGAGCGGGCGAAGGCGGCCGGCTACCGCGTGACTGCGCTGGGCGAGAATTGCTACGCCGGTGCGGCCGGCGCGTTCAACAGCCACATCGGTTTCGTCGTCGACCCCGGCAAGGGTGGCTCTGGCGGCATGCAGCCCAAGCGCGGTCATCGCATGAACCTGATCAATCCCCAGTTCAGTGAGGTCGGCCCCGGCACGGTACCGAACGGCAAGGGGCTGTCGGTCACCCATGTCCTGGGCAAGGGCGAACGCGCCACCGGCGGGGTCGCCTTCGTCGATGCGAACGGCAACGGCGTCTACGATGCCGGTGAAGGGCGCGGTGGCGTGGTGATCACAGGGGGCAATGGCGCCAGTGTGAAAACGTGGGTTTCAGGTGCCTTCACCCTGGGGCTCAAGTCGGACGCTGCCGGCAGCCTGACTGCCGAATACGCCGGGGCGCGCTACACGCTGAACTATCCTGCCGGCAAGGACAACGTGCGTTTCTGCTGGGCGATCCCGAGCAAATCCGAACTCGCCCTGGCCGACCGCCTGATCGCGAGCACTGCGGCGAGCACGCCGGAATCGTCGGCTCGGCTGCGCGCCCAGGTCGAACTCGCCCTGGCGTCACGCTCGTGGACGCTCGACGCCGAGCGCGCCGCCCGGATCAAGGAGCTGATCGGCGATATCGGTTCCCGGCTGGACGCCGCGATGAAGTCCGCGCGCGAAGCGCTGGCTGCCGGCGACAAGACCGCCACGAAAACCATCGCTGACGCCGCCAAGCCCTGGCGCGCGACCCCGGCCGAAGCCTGGTTCCGCGAGGCCGAGCTCTGCCTGCGCCTGACCAGCCCGGCAGAGGACCTCATCCGCCGCGCAGGTTCAGCCAACAAGGCGGAACGGCCAGTGCCGTCCGCGATCCGGGCGACGCTCGCGGACCTGCGCACGAACCGCACGGGCTTGAAGGATCCTGGCTTCCAGGCCTACCTGGATGGTCTCATCACCCGGCTGAAGGCCGTTGAACCGTGATCAGCCTTTAATGCAGGATAATCGCGCCGGCGATGACGGCGACCAGTCCCGCCACGCGGTAGACCAGCACGTCGCCGGGATCGACCATGATGCTGCGGCGCAGCATACGGTGATAGACGATGGATTCGCCTTGGCAGACCCACCGGGCGCCGACGAACAGCGCCAGGCCAGGGATGATCAGGGCCAGGCTGGCGAGGAAGGCCTGGTGCAGGTCGAGGATCGAACGCGACAGGATGCCGATGCCGGCGCAGGTGCTGAGGACCAGAGCGAGGACCAGCACGTGGGCGACGCTGAGTCGGAGTCCGGCCCGGGGCGCGGTGGCGGGAAGGCGGTCGATGATCGCGAACAACAAGGATTCCGAGGGCGGATTGCCCTGCCCATGCTGGCGGTAGTGATGCTGCAGCAGACGGTCGAGCTGCTCGGTATCCGGGTGGTTGGGGCTGCTCATCTCAGGAAAGACGATGCTTTCCGCTGCGATCGGACAGGCCCGAACACGATCCGGCCCCAGGTGTGTCACACAAGGGCGACTTGGGCACCAGGACTGTTGGCGGCGAACTTCAGCCGCCGCCGACCAGGGTGACGATCTCCAGCCGGTCGCCCTCAGCCAGGACGGTGGTCGCATGGTCGGAACGCCGCACCAGGTTGCGGTTGCGCTCGACCGCGCTGCGCGTCGCCGGAAGATTCAACTGCGTTAGCAGCGCGGCGATGGTGCTATCCGGAGGGACTTCGGTCGACTGGTCGTTGACGATGATGTGCATAGAGGCGGTGACCGGAATCAGGGCACGAACGGCACATCGGCGGGCGGTTTCACCGGTTGCGCCGCCGGCTGGCCAAGCGCCGTGGCGACCTTCGCCGCCACCTGGTCCGGGGCGGCGACCAGGTCGACGGCGGCCACCTTGCCAGCGGCCGTGACCAGGATGAGGGCGGGCACGGCGTCGACGTGCCAGGCGTCGTCGAGGTCGGTGTCCCAGCCGATGGCGTCGCCGATCACCGGGAAGGTGACGCCATGGCGTTCGACCCAGGCGGGGATGCGCGGCACGGTGTCTTTGTTGTCGAGGCTGACCGCGACCACCTGGAGCTGCGACGGCGCATCGGTGGCAAGTTGCTGCACGACGGGGGCGAGCAGGGTGCAGGGATCGGACCAGGTGGTGAAGAACCATACCAGTACCGGCTTTCCGGCGCTGGTGGCGAGATCGACATTGCCCGGCTTGCCGTCGAGCCGCTTGGCTGCCAACTTGGGTGCCTGCTGTCCGACCAGCTTTTGGCCCCCGGTCATCGCGGTCTCGCCCATCATCTGCGCCGCCGGATCGCTGGCGTGTTCGGTGAGGAAGGCCTGGATGGCATCCGGCTTGGCGCCGCTGCGCTCCATCGCCAGCAGGCGCAAGGCGTAGACCGGCACCCGTTCGTCTGCCCGCCCGTCACGCAGCAGGACCAGGGCGCGGTCGAGGCGGGCGAGGATCCCGGCGGGGTCGGGGCCGGCCGCGTTCTTGTCCCCGGCGAGGCGGGCCGCGCGCGCGCCGGCCTGCAGGGCGATCAGGCGTTCGGCCTCGGCGACCTGTGCCCGCGCGGCCGCCTTGGGGCCGCAATCGCCGAGATCCTTCACCGCGTCCTCAGCGGGCAGGATCGAGGCGGGATCCTGGGCCCGGCGCCAGCGCTTCTGCCACGCCGCCACCGCGACCAGGCCGATTCGTTCGCGCAGCGCCGGAGCGGCACCGGCGGCGATCTCGCGCACCAGCTTCTCTGCGGCTTCGGGATCGTTGGCGTCCACCAGCGCTTCGGCGAGATCCAGGCGCAGCTCGGCGACCTCGCCGGATTTGAGGCCGAGGTCGCCCTTGAGCAGATCGCGCAGCACTTTCGCCCGCGCGGGGCTGTCGGGTTCTTCAGTGTCTTCCGGCTTCAGCGACTCAGCGACCAGCTTGCGCACGTCATCCAGGCTGGCTGCCGGCAAGGTCAGCGGCAGGCAGGTCAGGACACAGCCGGCGAGGAGGGCGATGCGCACGGGCATGCGCACAGGAAGGCGCGCATACAATCGCTGGTTGGCCGGATGGGCGGGACTCACTTCGGTTTTGCGGCGGCGATGCAGTACAGGCTGCTGTCGGAACGGATGAAGATCCGGCCAGGCGCGAAGGCGGGCGAGGAATTGAAGCTGTCGGCCAGGTCGCAATGGCCGAGACGGGCGAAGGTCGGCCCGGTCTTGATCACGTGGGTGGCACTGCTGCCGAAAGCGTACAGCCGTCCATCGATGATCGTGGGCGAGGCGTAGGTCGCCTGGTCCGGCTGTTCGGCAGCGGTTTTCAGCGCTTCTTCGTACAGCACCTTACGGGTCTTGAGATCGACGCAGACCAGGGCGTCGGTGAAGAAGTAGACGCGTTCGCCGTCGCTGACCGGACTGACCGAGTTGGGGAATTTCAGACCCTCGGTCTTGAGCTCGGTGAGGCTGAGGACCGTGGCCTCTTTCGCCAGGTTGCCCTTGCCATCGGTCTTGACGCCGAAGAGGCCAGCACCCTCAAAGGTCCCGATCGCCAGGCCGCCGGCAAAGACCGGCGTCGGGGCGACATCGCCCGTCCACAGCGAATCGGCATTCCAGATCTTCGCGCCGGTAGCCGGGTCATAGCCGCCCAGGCCGGGATTGCCCATCAGGATGACTTGGTGGCCGGCGCCGATCTTGGCCAGGATCGGCGAGCACCAGCCGCTTTCGTTGATCGGTTTCGCCCAGCGCTTCTCGCCGGTGGCGGCGTCGAAGGCGATGAGTTCCGAGCTCTGCACCAGCACGTTGCCCTGATAGCGCAGCAGCGAGTTCGACAATCCCCACATGTTGTCGGGTTTGCCGAGGTACACCGTCCAAGTCAGCTTGCCGGTTTGCGCGTCAAAGGCCGCGACCTGGCCGCTGGCGTAGAACGCATGCAGGAACTTGCCGTCGACCACCGGGGTCGGGACGGCATGGATGCCGGTCATGGCGTGGGCGGCGTATTCCAGGTCGACATTGGCGTCTGCTGGCAACTCGGTCTTCCAGATCAGCTTGCCGGTATCGGCGGCGAAGCAGAACGCACCGCGTTTTTCCTTGATAGCGCCGCTGAGGTAGACGCGGTCATTCCACACCACTGGGCTGCTCAGGCCCTCCAGCGGCACTGCGACCTTCCAGGCGATGTTCTGATTCTTGCTTTCGCTCCAGGTCACCGGCAGGTCCTTCTGCCCGGTGATCCCCGACTGCTCGGGCCCGCGGAAAGCCGGCCAGTTGGCTTCCCAGCCGGTCGGAAGGGGCGAGGCGTCACCAGCGGCAAGGCCGATCGGCAGCAGGGCGAGGGCGGACAGGACGAGGCGCGAAGCGGTGCGGATCATGGGATCTCCCGGAGGGGGCGCTGAGTGGAGGTGATGCGGGTGAAGGCGTTGGTCGCGGGTGAATCTGGGTTCAGGGTCTGACGAGCAAGCGATGACCAGGCGGAGGAGCCGGAGGTCACTCGTTGAGCGGCATCTCGGCGCGCGGGAAGGAACCAAGCACCTCCAGGGTCGAGGTCGAGGCGGCGAGTTCTTTGAGCGCCGCACTGACCGGTGCGTCGTCCTGGTGGCCCTCGAAATCGATAAAGAACAGGTATTCCCAGGGACGCCGACGCGACGGCCGGCTTTCGATGCGGCACAGGGAAATGCCGCGCCGGTGGAACGGTAGCAGGCAGTCGTAAAGCGCACCGGGCCGGTTCTGCACCCCGAACATCAGCGCGGTCTTGTCGTTGCCGGTTGGCTTCGCCGCGAGGGCCGGCAGGGCGATCACCACGAAGCGGGTGATGTTGTTGGGATTGTCCTGCACATCCGCCGCCAGCACCGGCAGGCCATACGCGGCGGCGGCGTCTTCCGACCCAAGCGCGGCGGCCTCGGGTTCGCTCGCGGCACGTTCAGCGGCCTTGGTGGTCGACACCACGTCGATCAGTTCGATCCCCGGCAGATTGGCGGCGAGCCAGCGCCGGCACTGCGCGAACACGGTGTTGCGCGAGTAGATGCGCTTGATCGCGGCCCGACCGCAGCGCGCCATGAGGTGGTGCCGCACGCGCAGATGGAGTTCGCTGACGATGCGCAGGTGGGTCGCCAGGAAGGCGTCGATGGTGTCGGTGATCGAGCCATCGGTCGAGTTCTCGATCGGCACCACGCCGTAGTCGGCGCGGCGTTTTTCGACCTCGGTGAACACCGCGCCGATGTCGTCGACCGCCAGGTACGACACGCTGCCGCCGAACTTCAGCCGCGCCGCGAGATGGGTGAAAGCCCCGGGCTGCCCGAAGTGGCAGATCGCGAGCGGCCGTTCGAGCGCGAAGCTGGCCGACATGATCTCGCGCCAGATCGCGTGCAGGCTGGGCGCGGGCATCGGCCCGGCGCTGAGCGCGGTGACCCGGTCGAGCACCTCTTTTTCGCGGTGCGGCACGAAGATCGCGCTGCCCTCGCCGGTGCCGGCGCTGGCCTTGGCGCGACCGACGTCGCGCGCGGCGGTGGCCCGGCGGTTGATCAGGCGCACCAACTCGGCGTCGATCTCATCGATGGTGCGGCGGGCGGCGGCGAGGTCGGAGGCTGGGTCCATGGGCTCGGGAACGCTGCGGGTCGGTGGTGGCGGTGGTGACGACGTTGGTGGCGGTGACGGTGACGGTAGTTGAAAGCAGGCTCAGTACGTGATGGTCTTGACCTTGAACTTGATCGTGCCGGCCGGCGCGACCACCGTGATGGTGTCGCCGATCTTCTTGCCCAGCAGGGCCGAGCCCATCGGGCTGGAGGTGAGGATCTTGTTGTCGAGCGGATCGTCCTCGCCGTCGCCGACCAGGCGCCATTCCTCGACCGACTTGTCCTTGAGGTCCTGCAGGGTGACGATCGCGCCAAAGGCGATCCGGCTGGTGTCGATCTGGCTCTCATCCACCACCACGGCGTGCGAGAGCTTGCCCTTCAGCTCGGTCTCGCGCGCCCGGAGCATGCCCATCTCTTCACGGGCGGCGTGGTATTCGGAGTTTTCCTTGAGGTCGCCCTTCTCGCGCGCCTCTTCGATGGCCTTCGCCACGACCGGGATCTTGGCCTGCACGTCGTTGAGATCCGCCTGGAGCTTGCGCTTGCCTTCTTTGGTTACGGGGATCTGGCTCATGTCGGCTCCAGGATGCAGTCACGTCGGGACAAAAAATCGCAGGCCCGGACGGGCCTGCGCGAGGGTTACGCCGTGGGCGGCGGGGGGACGGAAACCCGCACCGGCCAAGGTCCGGAGCATGGATTCCGCCTCGGGAAGTCAACGCGGGCATGGATCGGCCGGGCCTGGGAGCGCGCCGCTCCGCAGCGCAAAAAAAAGGGGAAGCGCCGCG
>CAMCMZ010000004.1 GCA_945876185.1 Candidatus Kuenenia stuttgartensis
GAAGACCTCGGTTTCGTGCCGATCCACGCTGGCGCGACCACGAAAGCCGACCCATGAAGCCAACGGGAAAGCCGGATGCGGGAAATCTGCAAGTCCGGTTTGAAGAGGGGGATGGCGACCGTCAGGACGGCGCCATCCCTACTCTACCATGTTCGAGGCGCTGCTCGCCCGGACACTCGCCTCCAGGACCGTCTGCAGTTCAGCCTCTGGAATGGGGCGGTCGGCGAAGTCGCCGTGAGTGGTGTGCAGATCGTGGATGGTGGCGAGGGTGGGGTTGGAGTGGGTCATGTTATTTCCTCCGATTTAGAGCTCGGATTGATTGAGAACTGCCACCTCGCAGGCACGGATGTCGATCCCGGATTCCCGCAGGGCTGGCGCGAGATTGCCATACATGTTGGCGGCGCGACCGCCCGGCCCCTTGAAGAAGGCTTCCAAGTAATGGGCATGCCCCTTGGCCCGCCAATCGGCGAAAACCGAGGCGCCGAATCCTTCCGCATCGGTTTCGGCCAGGATGCGTTCGCAGGCGGCGGTATCGCGGTGCTGATATCTGCCGCGATGGATGACCGCATCATTGGCCAGGCGGCCCTTGCGGTGTTCTTGAATCGCGTTGGCGTAACCCAGGAAGACTGCCAGGACCGGGAAACAATTAACTGGTGGCAGATTGAGCAGACGCCAGAAGCGCCGCACCTCACCACGTTGCACGCCATTGGAGATCAGCCAATCGATGCCCAGACCACGGGCGGCGATAACGGCGTTCTGGGCTGCCAGCGCGACATCGGTCACTCCGGTCACCAGCGTCCAGGCCGAGTCGGTACCATAGGCCAGACCGAGGTGGGTGGCCAGGTCCTTGTTCCGTTGGGTGTCGACGCAGTACACCAGCATCACTGGTGCCTGGAAACCGCAGACCTCTTTCATCAAGGCCGGATCCTGGCTGACGATGATGGCGTAGTTCTGGGCGTTGCCGGCATTGGGCGCGCGGATGCTGGCAGCCAGGATGGCCTCCAGGTCGTCAGGCAGCAGTGGACGGTCGCTGAAATTCCCATGGGTAGAATGCATGGAGTGGATGATGGCGAGGACTGGATTGGCGGGGTGATCAGGCAAGTTCATGGCAGGGTTCTTTGCGGTGAAGGCGCGGATGTGGTCAAGGGGGCCAGCACTTGCGGACCGTATTCCCGCAATGCAGTGGCGACCAGGAGATCGGTGGTGGCCAACGGTAACTCAGGATCGTGGATGGTACGCAGGATTGCCCAAGCATCCTCGTGGATGCAGGCAATGCGCAGGCGTCCGCTCGTTTGCCGCTGACCGATGTAGGCAATTCCAAGATCGGCTGCCGCGAGAAGTTTATCCACCTGGGCTGTGGTTGGTTCGATGATCAGGATGCGATCCCATCCGTGCAAACAGGCCAAGTCTTCGATCCGAGTGGTTCCGGCCGTAGCGGTAGGATAGATCCGAAAATCCGCTTCGGCTTCTCGATACAGGGCAAGACCGCCATCGCTGCCGGCGGCGCGGCGTAGACATTCCGCCCGAACATGGGCTAATTGCTCGGCAGAGCACCGTGTCGCAGGAAGCGCATGATCTGCCACTGACGGTTCACACCAATTCCAGGCTCCAGTCAGTCGACGGGCCACCACCAGGCGATTGCCATGCTCGGCGGCGATCAGGAGATCTGGGCAGACGCCGCTTCTTGTGTCGTTGCCGAGCAGGCGGAAGGGAAGTCGATCCCAGTCGGTGACCGGGCCCTCCCCATCCACGATCCACACCACTTGACGGTCACCGACTTTACCCAGCACCGACGCACAGCATCCGCCGACCAGGTAGATCGCATCACCGACTTTAAGACGACCGGTATCGAAGCTCGCCGGCAACCGGTCCTGCCAGGTCGCCGCCAGGCGGTTCTCAATGCAGGAACCGATCAGGATGATGTTGCCATGCGGAGGTGCCGATAAAGCCTCTTGATCGGTGAGCACCGGTAATGATCCGGTGAATCGTTCGGGATTCTTGCGGATCCCAGCCCATGGCATGCGCGCCAGGCGCTCGGCCAGAGCACGGCGGGCCGGGATGGTCGCGGCATCGCCAGCGGTTCCATAGACGACGCATACTCGGTCACCGTGGAGCACCGCGTCCAGGCCGCCCGGTGCATGGGGCAGGGGAGAGCCTTCTCCTGATCGCCATGTCCCGGTTTTGACCAGGGGAATTCGCGCCGGGACCTGGGATGGGAAATTCGCGACCTCCGTTCCATCGATCATGATCCGCAGTGGTGCATCGGGCGGATGACCCCAACTTGCGGGCGACAACTCCACTGCAGCGACATTGTCGGTGGTCACGCTGAACGTCCCGGAAACACGTGACCAAGCGACCTTGGCCGGCAGTGGCGCATCGCCCCAGGCGACGATGGCGACGCCCCAGGCCGTGGCTGCGGCCGCATCTTCGGCGACGAATCTGAACACCGCAGGCGGGATCAGCGGTTTCCCTTTAGTCACCCACTGGTCGACGGTCCCGGAAAAGGCTGCGGGGAATCCATGGCCGATGTGATCGGTGATGAGGTGATTGGCCTGGCCGCCCTGGGTGGACACGGCCTGGATCATCGCCCGACTGAATCGATGGATGGCAGTGTCATCTCGGCTGGTGACCGCGAGCAACGGCGTCGCCAGAAGATTCCCTGGCCAACTGCCGCCTCCCCACCCGGCGGTCGGTGCCGCGGCGATGAACCAGTCAGGATGACGACTGGCCAAGACGTAGGAACCGGCGCCACCCAGACTATGACCGGTGACCGCGATTCGCTGGCGGTCCACCGGCCACCACGCGCAGACTGCCGCCATGGCCTCACGAACATCGTTTTCCGATAATCCACGCCAACGTGCTGACCTTCCTTGGCCTAGGACATGCAGGTAGCACACCCCCGGGGGGAATTCCGTCCGTTTCGTCTGATGGGTGCCGCCACCGCCATGCAAGACGACCACCATCGGCCAGGGCGGTGGTGTGGCTGCCCGGTCAGGCAGGACGATGGTGAACGGCTGCAGGCTATCATCGCTCAGCGAACGGTAGGCCCATTCGTGCTTTCCATGCAAGGAATCGAACCAACCAGGATCCGCAGCGATCGCCACCCGCGTGGCCGTGGCTCTGGCGGCGGCAGTCGTGCTGCCAGCCGCAGCTTCCTGATCGATCCAGGCCAGCAATGGCCCGATCGGGTCTTCGGCTGTTCCAACCCAGGGAACCAAAGCGAAGGCGAGCAGGATGGATGCCTGAGTGTACATGGTTAGAAGTCTAACCATAAGTTCACGACGTCAAGCGGCTCCGGATCCTGCGCAGCCACGGCATGCTCGCGCAGCAGGGCAGCGTGCACCTGCTCGGCCGCGCGGCGCAGCTCGGCGGCCTGATCCCCACCGTGCGCGACTGCTTCGAACTGCCGGTCGTCCTCGGCAGCGGCGACAAGGCGCGCCAACCCACCGACGAACTCGACGGCATCCTGACCTCTGGCCTGGTCCGCATCTGCGCCGACCGCCGCCGCGACCTCATCGCCAGCCAATCCGCCACCTTCCGCAAGACCGCCAGCGGATTGTGGTCGTGGCTGGCGAAGCCGATCGCCTAGGAGCGCTTGGAGAAATCCTGGCTTTTCAGCGTTTTCGCGACAGCACCAGCAACCCGATTGCCGCCAGCCACGGTGCCGCCGCCTGGGCCCAGATCGACAACGCCTTGCCGGCCACCATCAGGCCGGGGCTGAGTTCGGCTATCAACCAGGTCAGCGGATACGCCCACACCTGGACCACCACCGGGCCGGCGGCGGGCACCGGCGGGCCGCCGCAGAAATCGAGGAGGATCCAGGCGCCGAACGCCAGGGCTGGCAGTTGCCAGAGCACGATCACGGCGAGGCGACGCCACCAGGTGTCGAGTCCACCCAGCACCGCCGGCCAGCGTGCGGCGAGGTAGAGCCAGAGCAGGTAGGCGACGCAGGCGAGGGACTTCAGCGCGATCGAGAACGAGAGGAACCACACGCCAAGGCCGGCGAGCAGTTGCACCAGGATGAGGAACCCGGCGGTGGCGAAGACTCCGGCGTGGGCACCAGATGATTTTCCCTTCGGCTTGTCGGCCGGCGGTGCCTTCGGTTTCTTGTCGTCGCTCATGGTTTTCCCCAGCGTTCGACCACCGGGGCGCCGCCGGCGACCAGGGCATCGGGGGTGGGCCAGAAGCGGCCGTCGGTGGGATCGATGCCGACCTGCAGCCACGCGTCGCGGGCGGCCTTGCTGCAGGTGAAGCGGCGGCGGTCGTTGGGATGCGCGATCAATTCGAATTCGGCGCCGTCCAGCCGCGCCGCCCAGGCCGCGACCACCGCGCGCTGTTCGGGGGTGGCCTTGGGCCGCAGGACAAGGACTTCGTCATAGCCGGCGAACTCCGCCGGGGTTGCGATCCAAATCCCTTTCAGCGAGTGATGCGCGAGAATCCGGCCCTCAGGCAGCACGATGGTGGCGTGGCTCCACGCCCCGTGCACTGACTCAGTCCGCCGGCCGAGCAGGATGTCGCCGGGTTGCAGGGCGCGCGCATCGACGGTGACCGGTCGGACCGACCAGCGCCCGGCGCTCAGACCCCGGAAAACGCCAAAATGAAGGTAATGGCGGACGTATTCGCCGGCATCACGAGGCGGCCTGGCCTGATCTCCAGGAAAGAACCAGGCCCAACCCGTGAGCACCGTGAACGCGATCAGCAGCAGGACGGCAGAGAAACGGATGAGGAAGGGCACGGAGGGCGATTCTCAATCACGCGGCGGCGGGGCAATCTTCCGCTGGCGCGTGAGCGGTAACGCATGCAATCTGGTTTAGGGCGTCTCGACCCAAACGGTGTCGCTGCGCCGCGTCGCGAGCAGCCCTTCCGGGAACCAGATCGCGAGTTCGCGTGCGGCGCTGGCCGGGCTGTCGGAACCGTGCACGAGGTTGTTCGACTTCGATAGCGCGAGATCGCCGCGGATCGTGCCCGGCGCGGCGGCGCGGCCGTCGGTCGCACCGATGATGAGGCGCGCCACCGGCACGGCCTCGTCGCCCTCCAGCGCCACCGCGATCAGGGGCCCGCCGGTGATGAATTGCTTCAGGCTGGGAAAGAACGGCCGTTCCTTGTGCTCGGCATAGTGGCGGTCGGCCTGGTCGCCGGTGGCCTGGACCAATTTCAGGCCGACGATGCGCAGGCCCTTGCGTTCGAAGCGGCCGAGGATCTCGGCGGCCAGTCCGCGTTGGATGGCATCGGGTTTGAGAAGGATGAGGGTCTGCTGCACGGGCATGGAGGGCTCGCTTGGTCCGAAGGGATTGAAGGTGGGGTTTTGGGGTGAGGCGGCAGGGTCGATTCCGCCGCCGCCCTGGCAAGGCCGGTCCAGGCGGGTTTCGGCATCCGTCGCTCTTCTGCCGCCGGCGCCCTTCTGCCGCCTGGTCCGGCGTGGACCGGGGCTGGAAATGCCCGGACGGCCCACTACAAACCCCGCCTCAGCAGCATGGGGGCATAGCTCAGCTGGTAGAGCGGTTCGTTCGCAATGAACAGGTCTGGGGTCCGAATCCCCATGCCTCCACCATGTCGGGGTTCAAACCCCATGACCAGCCCACGGATGACCTCCGTGGGCTGGTCGTTTTTCGCCTCTGCTTCGATGCGGCTCTGACGGGCGGTTCAGGCCGAGAGACTGCTCGCAGGCCCAGCCAACCTCAGCCATGGCCAAGATTCCTCAGTTGGCCGCAGTCTGCCGCACCGCATCCCCTTGCCGGTGCAGGCCTGTCTTCCTACGCTGCCACCGATCCACATCCGCACTCCGGCGATGGGGTCGCCCCCCAGGTCTGAAAGGCCGTGCCAGTGACCGTCGAACTCTGGGTAACCCAGCAAGAGGTCGCCAAGCACCTCCAAGTGGCCGAGGACGCCATGCACCGTTGGATTTCCCGCAAGGACATGCCCGCCACCAAGGTCGGTCGGATGTGGCGGTTCAAGCTGACTGAGGTGGATTGGCAGGCACGGTATTACTCCACTCCCAACCGATTCACGGCCTCGAGTTGAACGTCATGATATCGTTTCAACTGATTTGGTGTGAGCAGGCCCGCTTCGTCCTCCCAACCCGACCTAACGCAACGGATCCCCGCTGATGGCCCTGCACCCCGCCTTCCCCGCCTCGCCCTACGAGCCTTTGCTCCCGGATCACCGTTGGTTCCCCGCCGCCGAACAACTGCGGGATTCCGCCGACAAGTTGCTGCCCCCGCTGGTGGCCAACCTGCGCAAGGCGGTCCACGCTTGGCGAGCCACTGGCTATAAGGGGGCATCGCCCACATCCGCCGCCCTGCTGCGCTGGTGGTTCGAGACTGAGCATCTACTGGAGGCCGCCGACGGCAGCTTGGCGCCCTTCCGCTACTACTTCAGCCAGCGCGAGGCGGTCGAGACCGTCATCTGGTTGCACGATGTCCATCAGGCCAAAGACAAGTTCGATCTGCTGCGCTTCGACTCGTCGGGCAAACTCTCCCATGGCATGTTCCATGAAACCTGGCCGCGCTATGTGCTGAAACTCGCCACCGGTGCTGGCAAAACCAAGGTGTTGTCGCTACTCATCGCTTGGAGTTACTTCCATCGCTACTACGAACCGGATTCCGATCTCGCCCGCAACATTCTGCTGGTGGCCCCGAACATCATCGTCCTCGACCGCCTGCGTGCCGACTTCGACGGTCTCAAGATCTTCTTCAACGACCCGATCCTGCCCGACAACGGCGTCGCTGGACACAACTGGCGCGACGACTTCCAGATGACGGTCCACATCCAGGATGACGTCCGCATCCTGCAACCGGTCGGCAACCTCTTCCTGACCAACATCCACCGCGTCTACCCGGGCGATGTGGTCGAACCCTCGTTAGACGACGACGACCTCACCAACTATTTCCTGGACCCCTTCGGTCCCAAGCCCGTCGGCAAGACCACCGACAGCAAGGCGGATCTCGGCCAGATCATCCGCGAGGTGGACGAACTGGCGGTGTTCAACGACGAGGCCCACCACATCCACGACGAAAAGATGGAGTGGTTCAAGTCCATCCAGGACATCCACGGCCGGATGCTGCAAAAAGACCGCAAATTATCGATCCAGATCGATGTCACCGCCACGCCCAAGCACAACAACGGCGCCATCTTCGTGCAGACCGTCAGCGATTACCCGCTGGTCGAGGCCATCCATCAGCATGTGGTGAAGCACCCGGTGCTGCCTGATGCCGCCAGTCGGGCCAAACTGCGCGATCCTGAGCAGCTCAAGACCGCCATCTTCTGCGACAAGTACGCAGATTACCTGAACCTTGGCATCGAGGAATGGCGCAAGAGTTACGCCCAACACGCCAAGTTGGGCAAGAAGGCCATCCTCTTCGTCATGGTCAACGACACCATCAACTGCGATGAGGTCGGCGCCTGGTTGGAAAAGCAGGTAGCGGAACTTCAAAACGGCGTCCTGGTCATCCACACCAAGAAAAACGGCGACATCGCCGAATCCGCGTCGATGAAGGCCAAGGAGGAACTCGACAAACTTCGCCTGGCCGCCAACACCATCGACCGCCCGGAAAGCCCGTACAAGGCCATCGTCTCGGTGCTGATGCTCAAAGAGGGCTGGGATGTGCGAAATGTCACCGTCATCGTCGGCCTGCGTCCATACGCTGCTGAGTCAAATGTACTGCCGGAGCAGACTCTCGGCCGTGGCCTGCGCCGCATGTATGGGGTAACGGCCGAACGCGAAACCGTGTCGGTGCTGGGCACGCCCGCCTTCATGGAATTCGTCGAATCCATCCAGAGCGAAGGCGTCACCTTCGACCATGTGCCGATGGGTGATGGGCCAGGGCGCAAGGATCCCCTGTTGATCGAGGTCGATGAGCAGAAGTCCGAACAGGAGCGCGAGGCGCTGGACATCCCCATCCCCAAACTGTCCCGGCGCTACAACCGCGAATTCAAGGAACTAGACCAACTTGACCCTGCCATCCTGGGCAATCCCCGCCTGACGCTGAAATCATACTCCGCCGAGGAAGTCCGCGAGATCGTCTTCAAGCGCATGCTCGACGATGAGATCGACCACACCGTCGTGCTGGACAATGCCGGTCCTGGGGACTGGCGGGCGGTCGTGGCGTACTTCGCCCGGCAATTGCTCAAGGAACTGCGGTTGGTCGGCGGATACGATGTCCTCTATGCCAAGGTCCGCGACTTTCTGCAAAATCATCTTTTCTCTGCGACAGTGGACCTCGACGATCCGCAAGTGCTACGCAACCTCTCCGAACCCGAGGTGGCCAAGGTCCTGCACGATGCTTTCCGCACCGGCATCAACGCCCTGACCGTGCAGGAATCCGGCTCATCGCGCATCGAGGACTGGATCCGCCTGCGCGATACCAGGCCGTTCCGCACCGAGCAGCGCGGCTTCCTGGTGCCGAAGAAGTCGCTTTTCACCAAAATCGTTGGCGAAATGGGTCACGACGGCTTCGAGTTGGCCTTTGCCGCCTTCCTCGACAAGGCCGCCGATGTTGCCTCGTTTGCCAAGAACTACACCGCCGTCGGCTTCAGACTGGACTATGTCACCGCATCCGGTGACCTGGCCAACTATGTCCCAGACTTCCTGGTGAAGGCGACCGATGGCCGGGTGTTCGCCATCGAAACCAAGGGCCGTGAAGAACTCGACCTGCCGCAGAAAATGCGGCGGCTGGCGCAATGGTGCGCCGATGCCACGCTGGCCAGCCACGCCACGCAGGGGCCGACCTATGGTTTCATCTATGTCGATCAGGCGTCCTTCGAGCAGCACAAACCCACCACGCTTGCCACACTCATTGCCAGCTTCATCAAATACCAGACTACTGCAAAGTAACACCCCATGGCCCGACACGCTGACACCTACGAACTCACCGAATCTGAGAAGCGAGACATCATCAAGCTGATCGAGCAGGGGAAGCCTTTGCCGGAGAAATACCGGTTCTTGCTGTTTGAGGACAAACAGGAAGTCGAACTGGTATGGAATGGCAAGAGCCGAGAAGTGTGCAATGCAGTCCTGCCGTTCCAGACTTTGGAGCATGTCGATGAACCTCGACAGAGCACCGACCCACAGGAAGAAATTAGATTCGATGTAGGCGGCCGTCAAACCAAAGGTTGGGCCAACAAACTGATATGGGGCGACAACAAGCTGATTCTGTCATCTCTGAAATCAGGATCACTTAGACGCCAAATCGAAGATGCCGGTGGACTAAAACTTATCTACATAGATCCGCCATTCGATGTTGGCGCTAATTTTTCCATGGACATCGAGATTGGTGATGCGGTCTTCCATAAGGAACCCAATCTCATTGAACAGATTGCGTATCGGGACACGTGGGGACGCGGCGCGGATTCCTTTATTTCCATGATTTATGAGCGACTGATACTCATGCGCGCCCTGATGCATCCCGAGGGAAGCATTTACGTACATTGCGATTGGCGAGTGAATGCCTTTGTGCGAATGGCAATGGATGAGATATTCGGAAAAGATAACTTTCTGAACCACATTGTCTGGAAGCGAACGCCATTTGCCGGAAGCAGCAAGGCCCGCGCCTCAAAGTATCCAACTAATCACGACAGCATTTTTTTCTATTCAAGAAGCGCGCATTTTCAGTTTGAGCAACAGTTCGCTCCCCATTCAGAAGAATACCTGGAGCGCTTTAAGAATCCAGACAATGATCCGAATGGCCCTTGGCAGAGTGTTTCCCTGAAAACTTATTCGCAAGAGACGTTTGATCGGCTCAAAGCCGAGGGGAAACTGATTCCTCCGCAGCGTGATGGCGCAGGTTGGCGATACAGGTGGTACTTAAATGAAACCAAGGGTAAACAGGTCGAGGATATCTGGACTGATATCAATTTGACGAATCCGATGGCTGAAGAACGCGTCGGGTATCCGACCCAAAAACCTGAAGATCTGTTGACGCGTATTCTCAAAGCCAGTAGCAACGAAGGCGATTTAGTTGCTGATTTCTTTTGTGGCAGCGGCACCACCGCCGCCGTGGCCGAAAAACTCGGCCGCAAGTGGATCGCCACCGACCTCGGAAAGTTCGGCATCCACACCACCCGCAAACGCCTCATCCAAGTCCAACGCGAACTCAAGACTGCCGGCAAACCCTTCCGCGCTTTTGAAGTCCTCAACCTCGGCCGCTACGAGCGTCAAGCCTACCTGAACATCGGAGGCCGACTATCAGGCGCCGCCAAGGAAAAGGCCCTGGCCAAGAAGGAGCGTGAATTCCGCGAATTGATTCTGCGCGCCTACAAGGCCGAACCCCTGGACAATGCCGGCTTCTTCCACGGTAAATCCGGCAACCGCCTGGTGGCGGTCGGCCCCATCAACCTGCCAGTCGGCCGCCTATTCATCGAAGAGGCCATCGTCGAGTGCCGCAAACTGGGCGCCACCCGCGCCGACATCCTCGCCTTTGAATTCGAGATGGGCCTGTTCCCGGCCGTGTTGGACGAGGCCAAGGGCAAAGGCATCGACCTTTCCCCGAAATACATTCCCAAGGAAGTCTTCGACAAACGCGCCGTCGAAAAGGGTCAGGTCGTCTTCCACGACATCAGTTTCATCGAGGCCAGCCCGGTCTACCACGCCAAGAAGCCGCTCGACATCAGCATCAAACTCAAGGACTTCTCGGTGTTCTACACCCAGGGCGCGATGGAAAGCACCCTGGCGGAATTGAAGGACGGCAAAAGCGCCGTGGTCTGCGAGAACGGCAAGCTGATCAAGATCAGCAAGGACAAGGCCGGCGTCGCCACCAAAGAGATCCTGACCAAGAAGTGGACCGACTGGGTCGATTACTGGTCGGTGGACTTCGATTACACCAGCAAGAAGGAGATCATCCGCGTATCGCGAGAGCACAAAGACACCGCCTTGGCGCTGCCGACGATTGCCAGCGACGCCAAGAAGTCCAAAGCGCACGAGGAAAAACAGCTCTACATCAGCGACGAGCACGCCTTCGAAGAACGCTGGACCGGCGCCTACATCTTCGAGAACGAATGGCAGAGCTTCCGCACCCGCAAAGATCGCGAACTGGAATACACCTCCGCCATCCACACCTACCCCACCGCTGGCCGCTACACCGTCGCAGTCAAGGTCATCGACATATTCGGCAACGACACCATGACTTTATTCCCGGTTCAGGTGGGCTGACGTAGCATGACTGACCCCGCCCCGATCATCCTCTACACCACCCCGAACGGCGCCGTCCGGGTCGAGGTGATGATCCGCAACGAGACGGTCTGGCTGACCCAGAAGGCCCTGGCCGAGTTGTTCGGGGTCAAGGTGCCGGCCATCGCCAAACACCTTGCCAACATCTTCGCCAGCAAGGAATTGGATGAATCGACAACGGTTTCCAAAATGGAAACAGTTCGCCAGGAGGGCAGCCGGCAGGTCCAAAGGCAGATCGAGAGCTACAGCCTCGACGCGATCATCGCGGTGGGCTACCGGGTCAACAGCAGTCAGGCAACCCAGTTCCGCATCTGGGCGACAAAGACGCTGCGCGAGTTCATCACCAAGGGTTTTGTCCTGGATGATGAACGGTTGAAGCAGGGCAAGACTCTATTCGGCAAGGACTACTTTGATGAATTGCTGGAGCGCATCCGCGAGATCCGCGCCAGTGAGCGGCGGTTCTACCAGAAGATCACGGATCTTTACGCCCTGGCGTCAGACTACAGCCCCGAGGCAGCGCAGACGCGGGAGTTCTTCGCTGCGGTGCAGAACAAGCTGCATTGGGCAATCACCGGCAAGACGGCAGCGGAACTGATCTACGAGTCGGCCGATGCCACCAAGCCGGCCATGGGCCTGACCACCTGGAAGCGGGCGCCGCAGGGCAAGGTCCTGAAGTCGGACGTATCCGTAGCCAAAAACTACCTGAATGTAGCCCATGTCGCAGAATTGAACCGGCTGGTATCGGCGTACCTGGACCTGGCCGAGAACCGTGCCCAGCGCGGCCTGGTCACCACCATGGCCGAGTGGGCCTCGTTCCTGACCCGCTACCTGGAGTTGGCAAACTACCCGATCCTGGCCGACAAGGGCAAGGTCAGCATGCTGGAGGCCAAGCTGAAGGCCGAGGCCGAATACGAGGTCTTTCGGCAGCGGCAGGATCAGGACTACGTCTCGGACTTTGACCGCGAGATCAAACGGCTGGAGGGGAAGACGCGCGATGAGCCAACCTGAGCCCATGCCCCGAACCTTCGCGGTGGCCCTCTGCGCCAGGACACCACTGGAGTGACTGGCCGTCCGCCTTTCGTCGCCACCCTTGCCGTCTTGGCCTTGGCCGCCGCCATCGGCGAGCAGATCAGCCAGCTGGTCATCGCCCTGCCGACCATCGCCGGACGCGGAAACCGATGCTCGGCCCACAGTTGAACATCGCAGTGCTGTCCAGATGCTGCCAAAGACATGGATCTCCTGCGCGGACTCAAACTCAACTGCCTGCTGGTCCCCTGGGTCGTTGCGCTCGTCGCTGCGGCCGTGCTGATCTGGTTCCAGCACCGGATGGAAGCACGCGCGGCGATAGCGGGCCGGCAGGCGCTGGTCGCTGAACTCGCCGCCTATGCTGCCTTCGAAACCTCAGCCAACCGGCCGCCGCTTGATCAGGCGATCAATGCCGACAAACGCTGGAAATGCCTGGCTGAGCTGAAACTCGAGCACGACCGGGTCACGGTCGCGCGACGGGCTGGCGCCGCACCGGCGCTGGATCCGCAGGCGCCGCCGCACCAGTTGTGGCTGGTGGTCGATGCCCCGCAGTGGTGGCCGATCGATGGTGACCATATCGCCGTCGCTGTCGGTCTGCGCGATCCCGGCGGACGGATCAACGGCATCCTCTACGGCCAGATCCAGGATCCCCGTCCGGACCAGGGCATCGACCTCATCCTGGCCATCCTCGCCCTGGCGCTCACCGCCCTGCTGCTGGGCTGGTATCTCAGCCGGCGTATTTACCGCCCGATCGAAAGCCTCGCCGAGCAGGCTCGCTCGGCGCTCGAGGGTCAGCCAGCACCAACCCAGGACACCCATTCCGCTGAGACCGCTGTCCTGCGCAGCAGCCTGATGGGGCTGGTTGAACGCTACCGCTCGACGTCCGGCAAAACCCCCGGCGTTCAGCCGACTAAGCCGGCGGCCCGGCCAGGCGATCCCCCAACCGGCCCATGAACCGCACGCTCCGCGGCCTGACGCTCGCTGAACTACTGGTGGTCGTAGCGATCATCGGGGTCCTCGCCGGTCTGGTCTCTCCGGCGATCACCAGCGTCGTGCGCGCCGCCACCCGCACCTCCTGCGCCAGCAACCTGCGCCAGGTCGGCATGGCAGCGCTGATGTATTCCAACGATTTCGACGGATTCCTGCCCGCTGAGGGCAATGCCGGGATCGAGAACCCTGACCGCAGTCCGGCCTGGTTCTTCCGCCTGCCGTCCTATGTCGATCGCCCCGACGTGCGCGGCCGGACGGTCTTCCAGTGCGCCGGCTGGAAGTTCAAAGGCCCGCACCAGTTCGCCAATGCCTCGCCGAAATCCTTCAAGTGGAACTCGTACCTCGACGACGACGGCCGGCCCCTGCATGGCCGGCTGAGCGGGACCACCGATGCCAACGAGGTACTGCTGATGATCGACGGCGTCGCGGGTGAAACCGGCGCCGGCCAGTGGGGCCATTGCTTCAAGACCACGGTCGATGATTCCCGCCATCGCGGCGCGGTGAACGTGCTCTACCTGGATGGCCACCTCGGCCAGGTGAACACCCCCAAGGACCGCAATTGGAGCAAGGCGACAACCCTGGTGTGGGTCAGCCAGGACTGGGCGAAACCCAAGAATCGTTGAGTTTTTTCAGGCCGGCGGGGCGGTTTCCGGCTTCGCGACCACCACCTGCGCCGTGCGGACCAGTTGATCCTTGAGCCGATAGCCACGGCGGTGCACCTGCACGATGTGGCCCTTGGGCACAGTGGTTGACGGCATTTCGGCGATGACCTCATGCACCGCCGGATCGAAGGCACCCTCGTGGGCGACCGATTCGATGCCGGCGCTGGCGAGGGTGCTGGCGAAGTTCTCGCGGATGAGCTGGATGCCTTGCAGGAATTCAGGCGTGATCCCGCTTGCCGTGTTGTCCAGCGCGCGTTCGAGATTGTCGATCTGGTCGAGCAGCGGGCGCACGAAACGGGCCACGGCGCGGGTGCCGGCTTCGTCGGCTTCCTTGCGCAGGCGTTTGCGCACGTTGTCGAACTCGGCCTGCTGGCGGGCGCAGCGCTCCTTCCATTCGACGACTTGGGAGCGCAGGGCTTCGAATTCGGCCGCCGGCAGGGTGACGGTCTCGGCGGAGGATCGTTCTGCGGCGCCGATTTCAGGATTGGCGTCCGGGTTGGATTCCGGCTGGATTTGGGATTGGGGGTTGGCGTCGCTCATGGGGTGGTCATCCAAACATTTTCTTGATGCGGTCAAGGAAACCACGCTGTTCACCGATCTTGTCTTCGATCTCGCCGAGTTCCTTCAGCAATTCACGCTGGCGGGAATCGAGCTTCTTAGGAACCGTTACCTGCACGACGACGATCTGATCGCCGCGATGGCCGTCCTCGGGATCGGGAATGCCCTGGCCGCGCATGCGCAGCAGTTCGTTCGGCTGGGTGCCGGCCGGGATGCGCAGCTTGGCGCTGCCGTCGAGGGTGGGCACTTCGATCTCGGCCCCGAGCGCGGCCTGGCTGTAGGTGACTGGCACCTTGCAGACCGCGTCATTGCCGTGGCGTTCGAAGAACGGATCCGCCTTCACGCTGACGTAGACGTAGAGGTCGCCGCGCCGCGCGCCCTCGCGGCCGGGTTCGCCCTCGCCCGCCACGCGCAGCCGGCTGCCGTCGTCGATGCCGGGCGGGATGCGGATCTTGATCGTGATCTTCTTGGCGACCCCACCTTCGCCCCGGCAGTCGCCGCACGGCGTGCCGATGGTGCGGCCGGCCCCGCCGCACTGCGGGCAGGTGGTCTGGACGACGAAGAAACCCTGGCCCTGGCGGATCGCGCCCGCGCCGCCGCACAGGCGGCAGGTCGACGGCTTGGTGCCCGGCTTGGCGCCGGTGCCGGAGCAGGTCGGGCAGTGCTCGTTGCGGTTGATGTCGATGGTGCGGGTGGTGCCGAACGCCGCATCGCGGAAGGGGATCTCCAAGCTGAGCTTGAGGTTGGCGCCCTGGTTGCGGTCGCCACGCTGGCCACCGAAAAACTGTTCCAGGATCGAGCCGTTGCCACCGAACACATCGCCGAACTGGGCGAAGATGTCCTCCATCGAATGGAATCCCTGGCCGGCGTGACCCATGCCGTCGACCCCGGCGTGGCCATGCTGGTCGTAACGACCACGCTTTTGGCCATCCGACAGCACCTCATAGGCCTCGGCTGCCTCTTTGAACTTCGCCTCGGCCGCCTTGTCACCCGGATTACGATCCGGGTGGTGCTGCATGGCCAGCTTGCGGTAGGCCTTCTTGATCTCGTCGTCCGAGGCGGTCTTCGCGACCCCCAGGACGTCATAATAGTCGCGTTTTGCCATGGGGGGGTGCTTGGGTGGGTGGGCCAGAATGGCGCTTCGGACAGCCGGTCTAGCACAATCCGCGCCACTCGGTGCGGATCAGCGGAAATGGGCGCGTACCAGGGTGCGGAGCTGGTCCTGCGATCGCACGTCCTGGATGCCGGCGCGGAAATCGGCGAAAGTCGGAAGGTCTTTGGCGAAATAGCAGGCCACCCGTGCCAGCCGGCGCTGGGCCAAGACTGCGCCGTAGAACTCGCGTTCGGCCTCGGCGAGCCAAAGCAGGGTGCGGCCGCGCTCCTCCAGGCTGGGTGCAGGTACTGCGGCCCCTGACAGCAGCGCCCGCACCCGGGTGAAAATCCAGGGATTTCCCAGGCAGCCGCGACCGATCATCACCGCATCGGCGCCCGAGGAGCGCAAGCGGCTGATGGCGTCCTCGGCCGTGCGAATGCCCCCGGATCCGCCAACCGGAATCGTTACCGCCGCCTTGACCCGCTCGACCACCGCCCAGTCCGCCGGCCCGGCATAGGCCGTGGCGACCGAGCGTGCGTGCACCCACACCGCCGCCGCGCCCGCATCGGCTGCGCGCTGCGCGACCTCAACCGCCGTTTCATGCTGGTCGTCCGGCCCGCTGCGGATCTTCAACGTCACCGGCACGTCGGCCACGCGCACGCAGGCTGCGACGATCGCCGCAATGCGCTCCGGCTGGCCCATCAGAGCGCCGCCCTCGCCGCGCTGCACCAGCCGTCGGATCGGACATTCGAAATTGAGATCAACCCCGGCGAACCCGCATTCCGCCACCACCCGCGCCGCCGCCGCCGCCTCATCCGGATCCGCCGAGCTGACTTGCCCCAGGCACGGCCGCTCATCCGCCGCCGTCGCCAGCAGCTTCAGCGCCCGCTTGTCCCGCGCCGCCACGTCCTTGGCATCCAACCGCTCCCCAATCACCAACCCCGCCCCATGCCGATGCATCAACCGCCGCAACGGCAAGCTGGTGTGCTCCTCCATCGGCGCCAGCACCAGCGGGTTCGCGACCGAGATCGAGCCGATACGCATGCCAAAATTCCCCTGGGAAAACCCTAGATTCTGCCAGAAATCACGATCGCGACTCCTCACCACTCCAACCATGGCCCAGCGCTTGAGATCATAGATCGGGCCGAGGCCAGGGAAGCGCTTGGCCCACCATTGGGGGATGCCCTGGCCCTTGGTGTCGGTGAAGCCACCGCCTTCGCTGTGGGTGAACAGTGGGGCATCAGCCGGTCGGCCGGTGATGAGGGGGCGCAGCAGGTCAACGGTGGCGGGGAAGAGCGGATGGCGGTGGCCGCCGATGGCCTTCACATCGAGGACGATTTCGCCGGCAACTAGGTCGCAGTCACGGCAGCGGATGCGGCTGGCCGTGGCTGGACGCCAGCCGTAGGTGCTCAGGCAGTGGACCCGCGCCGGGGCGGCGTCGCAGACCACCAGGGCGCAGGGCATCCAGGCAGTGCGGGTGCAGCTCCTGGTCGAGCGCGCGGCGGGCCCAGGCAAGGCAGGCGCCCAGGATTCCTCCCCGGCGCGCGTTGCGGCCGCCTTGCTTGGTGCGCCAGCGTTCGATCTCGGCCGGGATCAGGCGGGGGTGTGCTTGCCAGCCCATCTGCTCGATCATGGCCCGAAGATCGGCCTGGAATTCGGCGATGTAGCGCGCGCTGCGAGGGCCGAGGTCAGGTGCGCGACCCAACGGTTGATGATCTCGGTCAGCGGCAGCGCCCCGGTCGAACGCGACTGGCTGAGGCGCAGCGACGCGGCGATGCGCGGGGCGAGCGTGTGGGCGAAGGCCTCGGCCGCCCCTTGGTGACGAAGCCGGACTTGCGCAGGCGCTTGCCGGCGCGGCCGCCTTCGCGCCAGCGGACGGTCCAGCGGCCGTTGCGCTTGATGAACTCAGCCACGGGAGGTCAGGATCACATATGTGCCTTCAACAGATCGCGCAGCGGTTGCCACTCTTCCGGCGGAAGCTGGACGATCCCGCTCAAGGTGATGAAGCGATTGCCGACGCGCATGCGATCATAGGCCAATGGTTCCGCGATGATGAGGAGTCGATCATACCGATCCCGGACCAACACCCGGCCGGGATTTCCCACGTTGAGTGGTCCGTTGATGAATGCGGTCCTGCAGGAGCGTGGAATCGGAATGGTCACATCACCTGGTGCCGATTCAAAGCTATGGGAGACATGGAAATATCCGATATTCCCCGTAGCGAATCGGGAAAAGACGACGATTGGATGGCTTTTCTCTGGTGGTTTGAATCCGGGGCAGTAATCGACCATCGCCACGGTGCCTGGGGGGATCATGCGGCGATCCCCGTCTGTCGAACGGATCGAAGTTCAGCCGAAATCGGCTCCGGCCAGATCCCCATTGGTGGCGAACTTTCCACCGACCTGCTCCACCCAGGCGCGGACATCCTTGCCGGTGATGCCGGGATTCGGTGTGGAATCGACAATCCATCCCCGACCAGGCACCACCGCCTGGCGGGTTTCTTCGGCGGTGGCATCGCGCACGGTGAGGCCATCAGGAATCTGACTCGGGATCGTGATGTGAAGGTAGGCCATAATGGGTTCCCGGTTGGCTGAATATGATGCGGAATGGAGAATTCGCAAGAACGTGGCCGCCGACGTTGGCCCAGATCAGCAGGTTGATGGCGATGGCCTGATCCGGGGCCAAGCGAGAAAAATCCCCCGGAAAATGCACGGTGAATGGGGGAGTGCGGAAACCGGTTTCGATCGTGCCTCGGGCATCTTTGACCTCGATCTCGCCGTGCATTTCCATGAGGGGATCCACCGTCGGAGGCAGATCCCGTTGAATGAGTTTGAGCCGGAAGGGATACTTGCCCTGGGATTCCAGTTGGCAGCGCAGGTAGAGATTCAGCCCCGCGTGGAACGGGCATTCAGCCTGATGCACCAGCATGGAATCATAGGTCCCCGCGATCAGCCATTTCCCGGTATCCAACCTGCCGACGTAATCGCAGAGGATGATCGCTCCGCGCACGTCCTTCATCGGTTGGGAGTCGTCGGTCATGGTCAGCGCTCCGGTGGGGGTGTGCGATGCTCAACCCGATAGAAACCAGGCTGCGGAGATCTGGAAATCACTAGGGTTTCCGGTGAAGACATCCACATATGCACCAGAGTCGCCTTGCCGTCAATGAATGGAATAGTGAGAATCTCATCAGTCTTCGTTTTATCGGCGTCCCAGGTCATGCGAACCAGAGCCGCCGCCCCCGTGTCGCCTACCAACTTGTATCCACGAAACATAAAAACACCCCGTGCCGGTGGCGGGGTTGTTGGCTCAGACGTGAAATGACCGACCTCGTTACCAATGCCCGTGAGCGGGCGAAAAAGCAGGGACTCTTGATGGCGGATCTTGCCTTTTCCCATGTCGTAGGTGCATTCGCGTCGCTTCTCGGTGAACCCAAACGCGGAAATTCCAGGTTGCCATTCCTCGCCCGTGCAGGCACACGAGACCGTAAAAAACAAGGCGAAAGCGTACCGCACAGGAGCCTCCAATGAAATTCTACAACCATTTGATCAGGCGCTCAACCCCCGCGACCGGCAAATGCCACCTGCTCGGCTGCGGCTGCGTCGTGCAGGACTGGGTCAAGCGCCGCTGGGCGAAATGCCCGGCCAATCGGTGGATCCGCGCCGAGGGTGGACCCCAGGTGGACCCAGCGCAAAAAGAAGAAAACTCATAAAACCTTGCCGGGAGAGGGGCTCGAACCCTCACGGCCGATTATGGCCGGCGGATTTTAAGTCCGCTGCGTCTGCCGATTCCGCCATCCCGGCACAAAAGCGCGGACGGGGAGGGATTCGAACCCCCGGAGGACTTACGCCCTCGGCGGTTTTCAAAACCGCTGCCTTAAACCGCTCAGCCACCCGTCCGTGCGCGGCCGCAGGCTAACGGCGGTGCGCTGGTCACCAAGAGTGCGGTCGGGCAGGGTGCTCTTCCGCACATAATGCGGCAGCGGACTGCGGACTGCGGAATACGAGAGCGGACAGCGGGATGCCGGAACGCTTTGCTGCGTTCAGCCGCCTCAGGTCGCCAGGTACAGCAGCACGAAGATCTGCGCCCCGACCACGCGCAGGAGCATGGTCAGTGGGTACACCGTGGCGTAGGCCAGACCGGGCATCTCGTTGCCGGCGGTGCCGTTGGCGAAGGCCAGCGCCGGCGGGTCGGTGCAGGCGCCGGCCAGCACGCCCATCAGCGAAGTGTAGTTTTCTTTCGCAAATACCCGCGCGACGATGCCGACGATGAGCAGCGGGATCATGGAAATGCACAGGGCGCAGAGGATCCAGGTCAGGCCTTTCGCGCTGAAGGCGTAGGTGACGAAGCTCTCGGCGGATAGGAGGCCGACGCAGGCAAGGAACAAAGCGATGCCGAATTCGCGCATCAGGTTGTTGGCGCCCTTGCTGACATGGAAGATGATCCCTTTGCCGAGGTGGCCCAGGCTGCTGAACACCAGGGCGGCGACGATCGGCCCGCCCGCCAGGCCAAGTTTCACCGGCTGCGAGATGCCCGGGATCGGGATGGGGATCTGGCCGAGGATGATGCCGACCGCGATGCCGAGGAAGAGCCCGATGAGCTGGGGATGGTCGAGATGCCCGGCGATGTTGCCGACGATTTGCTCAGCCTGGCGGATGCCGGCCTCTTCGCCCACGATCAGCAGCTTGTCGCCGAAGTGCAGGTCGGACTCCCGGTTCGGGATGAGCTCCTTGCCGTGGCGCCAGATGCGCGTGACCGTGACGCCGCAGGTGTTGGGGAAATCCAGGGAAAAGAGCTGCTTGCCGACGACGCTCTGATTGGTCACCAGCACTTCGCGTTTGTTCAGCCGACGGTCGACCCGGGTCTCGCGCAGATCATCTGCGATCGCCTCGCCCACGATCTGGCGCAGGCGTTCGAGTCCTTCCGGGTTGCCGACCGCGTGCAGCAGGTCGCCTTGGGCGAGGGTGAAGTCGGGCTTGGGGACGATCTGCTCGTCGCCGCGTTGGATGCGCGAGATCACCACCCCGTCGCCGGCCAGGCCGCCAACCCGGGCCACGCTCTGCCCGGCCAGGCCGGGATTGCTCAGCTTGAGGTTGAGGTGGCCGACCTTGTCTTCGCCCGTGTTCTGCGTGGCGAAGGCGGCGACCTCGTCCTTGGGCCGGATGCCGAACAGCAGGCGCAGGGTGATCAGCGACCCAATGATGCCGGCGATGCCGAAGGGGTACGCGACGGCGTAGCCTGATACCGTCATCGCGATCTGCTCGGCCGGGGCTTTGAGTTCCTTGAGCGTGGTCTGCGCCGCCGCCCAGCCCGGGGTGTTGGTGACCGCACCGCTCATCACGCCCACCGCCTCGGCGGGATGCTGGCCGGCGATCAGCACGACCAGCGCAGTGACGCCGAGGCCGAGTAGCACCACCGACGCCGCCATCAGGTTCCATCGCACGCCCTGGTTTTTCAGCGACGCCAGGAATCCCGGGCCCACCAGCATGCCGACGCAGTAGACGAACAGCACCAGGCCGAATTCGCGGATGAATTCCAACACTTCCTTGCGGGCGTGGACCTTGGTCTCGATCGCTTTTTCGACCTTGGCCTTGATCGCGGCGCGGTCGATCGCCGGCTTCGCTGTGGGTTCGCCGACCGGTGCGGTCGTGAGGTCAGCGGGTGCGGCCACGGCAGCGGGGGCCTGGGCCTGTTGGCGTGCGACCTCGGCCTGGACCTGGATGTCGACCAGCGCCCTGGTGGCCGTCCCGTGCGGGCTCCAGGCGAGCCAGGAATAGGCGATGGCGGCGAAGATCACCGTGGTGATGCCGAGCGAGACGCCGAACAACTTGATACGCCCCAGCGCCACTCCGACGGCGACGGTCACGCCCAGCGCGACGATCCAACCCGCGACGCTGGTGCCGGTGGCGATTTCCAGACACATGGTGGAAAGCAGGTCGGACCAGGTCATGGCGTTATTCAGGAGGTGATCAGAAGGTGATCAGAGTTGACGAAGGGGCTGGGAAATCATGAGTCAGGATATGAAGACCGTGTTGTCATCGCATGAATCTGGCGAGCAGGGTCGCCCAACGAAGGGGCCGTTGGACACGGCCGCAAGCTAGCGCTGGAATCGACCGGCTCCAACAGCCCGGAACTTTCCGACGGCAACGATGCTCCGGATTATTGGCGGAACCAGGCCAGCGCGGTTTTCAGGTCGGTCGACAGCGCCGCCAGGTGGGCGGCTGCAGCACGGGTGTCCGCCACGGCGTTGCGCGTGGTGGCAGCGGTGGCGGCGGTGGCGCTGATGCTGGTGGCCATCCCGGTGGCGCCGCTGGCGACCGAGGCGATGTTGCCGCCGATCTCGCGCGTGGTGATGGCCTGCTGTTCAACCGCGCTGGCGATCGATTGCTGGAGCTGATCGATCTGCTGCACGATCGCGACGATGCGCTCCAGCGCCTGCTGCGCGTGCTCGCCGCCGGCGCGCAACACGGCGGTCTTGCTGGTGATCTCCTCGGTGGCTTGCTGCGTCCGGCGCGCCAAGGCCTTGACCTCGTTGGCCACCACGGCGAAACCGCGCCCGGCTTCGCCGGCGCGTGAGGCCTCGATGGTGGCGTTCAGCGCCAGCAGGTTGGTCTGGCCGGCGATGGTCGCCACCAGCTTGACGATCTCGCCGATGTCCTGGCCGGCGGCGTCCAGCCGAACCACGGCATCCCGGGCCTCGGCGGCGGCACCCACCGCGTCCTTGGCGGTGCGGGCTGCATCCTGGGTATTGCGCGAAATCTCGGACACGCTTGCGCTCATTTCTTCCATCCCGGCCGCAATCGCACTTGTTCCCCGCGAGACCTGTTCGGCGGCGGCGGCGGCCATCTGCGATTGTGTCGCGGTGGTGTCGGCGCTGCCGGACATGACCTGGGCGACGGATTCGAGCTGAGACGCTGCCCCCGACGTCGCCTCGACGCTGACCGACATGGTCTGCACTGATTCCGCCAGTTTTTCGGCGGAACGATTGAAGGCACCGGCCATCGCGCCGGTTTCGTCCCGGCGCAGGATACGGGCACGCCGGGTCAGATTGCCTTCGGCCAGTCCGGCGAGGGCATGCCCGACCTGCTGGATTTGCATGATGAGCGCGTGCGCGATCCACAGTGACGCGGCGATCATCCCGAGCGCGCCCACCACCGCGACCGCGATGAACACCGCCGAGACCAGGCGTCGGGTGGACGTGGCGCGCTCGGCGATCCGGCCTTCGAGCCGGCGGAAGGACTCCTCGCTGTTGCTGGCGATCGCGGCGAAGCGCTCGCCCGTGGCGGCAAGCTGTCGTTCCACCGCAGCCTGGCTCGCCACCACCAGAGCGGTCCCCAGGATCTTGCTGCCCTGCTTGACCTCGACTCGTTGCACCTGGATCGACGCGAGCGTGGGCAGGGCCGCTAACGCCTGGGCGGCGGTGGGCTGATCTGCGAGTTTCATCAGGGATTTTAGGCTGGCGCCAGCATAGGTACTGACCAGCTTGCCTTTGCCATCAAGGATGGCTGTCCACACCACGTCCTGGTCGCGATCGACCTGGGCACAGATGACATCGAGCGCCTCGGTGTCCTTGGTCACCAGCGGGATGGGGGCAAGTTCGGCGAGCAGGTGCGCCAGCGCATCGACTTTTCCGGTCAGTGCCTGGCGTGCGGCGAGTTCCGCGTCGCGGCGCAGGGCATCGGTCTCGATGTGCTGGCTCGCCTGGGTCTCGGCAACGCGGTCGTGGACCTCGGTGCCGATGACCCTGACGATGCGGCCCTGGCCGATGACCTCGACCGCGGCAAGGGCGCCGACCAGCAGCAGAGCGCCGACATTGAAGGTCAGGACCAGCCGACCGCGCAGTCCAAGCGTCGCCATGGGGAAACTCCGCGTTCAGGGGGCGAGGGGAATGAACCCCTTGGCGGCAACGATCTTCTGGCCCTCCGCCCCAAGCAGGAATCCGACGAAGTCCTGCACCCGCCCCTGCGGATCCCCCTTGGTGATAATGTAGAACTGCCGTTTGGCCGCGTATTTTCCTGATTGCACGTTGGTCTGGTTGGGTTCAACCCCGCCGATCGCCAGGATCTTCAGCGGCACGCCCTTGGCCTTGAGTTCATTCACCATCGCGAGCGAGGCGAAGGTCACGGCTGCCGGATCGCCAGCCACTGCGGCCAGAGCCTTCTCATTGTTGCTAGGCGTGGCGGCGACCGGGCCGCCTTCCTTGAAGCGCATCACAGCGCCGTCGAGCACCCGCTTGATCCCGAAACTGGCTTCGAAGAAGTCGAGCGTGGCGAAGGTCGGGATGCGTGCCACCAGCACCGGTGCCGCATCAGCGCCGCCGACGGCCTTCCAGGTGGCTATCGCGCCAGTGAAAAGGCCGCCCACCTGCTCCCGCGTGAGATCCGCGACCGGGTTGTCCGCGTGTACCGTCAGCACCATTACGTCGACGCAGAACGGGGCCGCTTTCAGCTCGGGCCAGGACTTCCGGTCCGTTGGGCTCAGGTCGCGTACGATGGCCGCGAATCGGGCTTCGCCCTCGCCCACGGCTTTCACTCCGACTGAACTGAGGCCAATCGTCGAATCGAAAGCGGGGCCGGGTTTGACCTCCTGGAAACGCTGGGTCACGGCCGTGAGCAGCGCCTTGGTGGTGATCGACTGGTGCATGGGGATGGCGTCCTCCGCCAGCGCGGCCCCGATGACCGTGAAAAGCAGGCAGGGGAAAAGGCAGGCGGTCAGGGGGTTCTGCATGAGGGCTCCGAATCAGGAAGGATTTGTCCAGATTATTACCCCCCGTTCTCATCCCCCGCAAGTTGGCAGGTGCTGGACCCAGGCCGTCAGGAAGAACAGTCCGGTCAGTACGCCCGCATGGGCGAGCCAGAACGCCAGCGGGTTGCGTTTGGTCCCCTGCATCGACCGGTCGAGCAGCCCACCGGCCAGCCATTGCAACAGCACGAGCAACCCGCCGAACATGCCGGCGGTCACCGTCATGATCAGCAAGACCTTCCAGGCATTATGCGGCAGATGGGCGATCGCCAATTCCTGCAAATACTGCTGGCCGCAGCCCACGGCCAGGATGGCCTCGATGCTGAGCAGAGTGCGGTGGGACGGAAGGAATCCGCGTTTCGCCATGGCCGCAACGTGCGGGAACTGACGGGACGGCAAGCGGTTCCAGGCGATGGACTGTTATCAGATGATATCGCCGGCCTTCGCCTCGGCGACGCCGGTGAACACGCCTTCGAAGAGCGGACCGGTCAGGTAGCGTTCGCCTGCGTCGGGCAGGACGACCACGATGGTCTTGCCGGCGAAGGCGGGGTCGCTGGCGATGCGACTGGCGACCTGGGCGGCGGCACCGCAACTGACGCCGCTCAGGATGCCTTCTTCGGAGGCGAGGCGACGGGCGAACGCGAGCGCGTCGGCCGAGGTGACTTGCTCGACGCGATCGATGAGCGACAGGTCGAGGATCTTGGGGATGAAGCCGGCGCCGATGCCCTGGATCTTGTGCGGCGAGGGCTTGAGTTCCTGCTTGGCCAGGAACTGGGTGATCACCGGGCTTTCAGCGGGTTCGACCGCGATGGTGCTGATCTTCTTGCCCTTGGTGTTCTTGATGAAGCGCGACACGCCGGTGATGGTGCCGCCGGTGCCAACGCCGGACACCAGCACGTCGATCGCGCCGGCGGTGTCATCCCAGATCTCGGGGCCGGTGGTGGCCTCGTGGATGGCGGGGTTGGCGGGGTTTTCGAACTGCTGCGGCAGAAAATAGCGGGCGGGATCGCTGTCGCGGATCTCGGTCGCCTTGCGGATCGCGCCGTTCATGCCCTTGGGGCCTTCGGTCAGGACGATCTTCGCGCCGAAGGCCTTGAGCACCTTGCGGCGTTCAACGCTCATCGTCTCGGGCATGACCAGGGTCAGCTTGTAGCCGCGCGAGGCAGCGACGAAGGCGAGCGCGATGCCGGTGTTGCCCGAGGTCGGCTCGATGATCTCGATGCCGGGCTTGAGCAGGCCCTTCTTTTCCGCGTCCCAGATCAGCGCCGCACCGAGGCGACACTTTACTGAATACGCGGGGTTGCGTCCTTCGATCTTGGCGAACACAGTGGCGCCGGCGGGCACCACGCGATTGAGGCGCACCAGCGGGGTGCGGCCGATGGAGAGGGAGTTGTCAGCGTAGGTGGGCATGGGTTTCTCGCGGTGGTCCGTATCAATATAGCGAAACATCCGCTGTCAATAACGGAGGGGGCGAAAGTCGGGCTTTCACCAGCGTTCGGCCAGCAGGCGCATCCCTCGCCGCCACGGTGAATCGCTGCGCGGCGCGACCGGGGCCGGCGGCTGGCCGCCGATGCGGCGGTGATGCCAAAAATACTGGCCCGGATGGGCGGCGATCATCGCAGCGAGCAGGTCCGCACCACGCTGGACGAGCACGGCCTGATCGCGGCCCTCGGCCTGGAACGGCCTGCCGACCACGGCCGCCATCCGGCCGGCGCGGTAACGTAGGCACACGCCGGGGATCACGGCGGCCTTCATGCGGTGGCAGAAGAACGCGGGCCCCGGCAGCACCCAGGCCGGCTGGTCGAACCACCAGGCCGGCGCGCCATCGCGGTGGTGCGGGCGCTGGTCCGCCATCAGGGCGAGCGGAATGCCGGTACGCATGGCGCGGGTGGCCTCCAGCGCGGCGGACTTGTCATCGGTGCCGGTGAAAACCACGTGCAAGTTCAAGCGGGCGCGCTGGCGGTTGGCAAGCGCGTCGATCTCAGGATCGTGCTGCGGCTTGGCGTAGACCACCACGCGGCCGGTGATGCGGGTCACTGTATGGGCGCCGATGTCCCAGCTGCCGAGATGCCCAGCAAGAAACAGCGCGCGCGGGTGGCGGGCCAGGGTCTGCGCCAGCCAGGTGGGGTTACGCACCTCGAAATGGTGTTCCGGCCCATCCGGCCCGCCCACCGCCAGCAGTTCGACGAAGTTGGCTCCCATCGTCGCGTAGGCCCGGCGCAAGATATCGCGCCGGCGCGTTCCCTTCAGCCCCATCATCAGCCCGAGTTGCTGTCCGGCAGTGCGCCGGCGCAGGCCGAGGTGGAAGACAAGGACCCCCAGCGATCCGCCGACCCGGCAGGCGGTGTCGGCGGCGAGGCGATTGAGCAGGCTCAGGGCCGGCACGATACAAAAACGGCTGAGCCAGGCGGGCACGCCCGGATCCTGGTGCAGGATGGGCTGGCGCAACCCGGACGGAACGAGCCACATCTTTCGGGGGCTGGCGGCCATGCATGGCGATCATCAACCCCGCCCGACGGCGGAAGGGGGCTTGCCGCCGGCCGCGCCCTGATACGACCGCACGACCCGCAACCCGAGGAAAATCCCCATGGCCATCGCCAAAGTCTGGATCGAAGAAGGCTGCATCGTCTGCAATGCCTGCGAGACCGCCTGCCCCGAAGTCTTCCGCGTCACCGAGGACTCCTGCTTCGTCCGCGGCACCGTCCGCAGCGATGGCGTCGAAGACGTCAATGCCGGCAAGTCGCCGCTGAAGGACAGCGTTGGCGCTGATCTGGAGAGCCAGATCGAAGAAGCGGCCCAGGGTTGCCCCGTCGAAGTCATTAAGTTCGAGAAGTAACGGGAAAACGGCCATAGCGCCCCGGCTGCGGCGTTGGTCGTCGACTCTCGGCGTCCGGACCGGTGTTCTCCACCGACTCCCGAACGGGCTGGGGATCGAGTAACCATGTGGTGACCAGGTGACCGGTTGGCCACACCGGTCCTGACGCGTCGCTGCCACACTCCCTCCTCCCGCCTTGCATCCGGGGCACTCTGACCGTTTTTCCTGATGCCACGTGGCACCAGGGCGGCCCCCTCGCCTTCGGCTTCGGTCGATGACTGACTCTCTCGCCTACGGCATCGCTCGCCGATAGACTCCGCCTTCGGCGTCGGTGGTTTGATCTTCTCGTTTTCCCTGCCTTGGTTGATTTCCAGGCAGGGGAGGAGTGGGCACGGGGTCTTACGGCTGTCCATCCGGGTCTGACGACTGGCCATGGGCATCGGGCGCAGGAGGTGTGTAGCCTGGTGGCATGAACTCCGCACCCCAGCTGCAGCAACTTCCCTTCACGGATCGTCAGGTCGCGGCGTACACGCGCGATGGCTACCTTGCGGGAGGTTCGCTGCTGACTCCGGGCGAGGTTGACGTCCTGCGGAGCGAACTTGATCGGGTCATCGCCGCACGCGGGCACGAGGGCGTGGCGCAACCGGTGGCGATCTCGGATATCGGTCAGGGCGGGATGGAGGTCTGGCAGATCGTCAACATCAACATGGCGAGTGCGCCGTTCCTGCGCCTCATCCACCATCCGCGCCTGGTGGCGATGGTGCGCCAGCTTGCCGGGCCGGATGGGCGCGTGCTGCGCCTGTGGCACGACCAAATCCAGTACAAGCCGGCGCAGCACGGCGGGGTGAACTGGTGGCACCAGGATTCACCGTACTGGCCCGTGCTGGCGCCGAAGGACAGCATGGTCACGGCCTGGATCGCCCTGGACGAGGTGTCGCTCGACAACGGCTGCATGAGCATGGTGCCCGGCAGCCACCGCTGGGGCGACACCATCGACCACCTGCACCTGGCCAAGGAACGCTCGTCCGATTTCTGGACCGCCTTGGGCGAGAGCTACCACGACGAACCGGTGCGCGTGGTGCCGCGCCCGGTGGCGCTCGGTCACGTCCACTTCCACCATCCCCTGACCTGGCACGGCTCACATGAGAACCGCTGCGCCCGGCCTCGTCGCGCCATCGCCGTCCACGTCATGACCGCCCGCACGGTCTTCGATCCGCGCGGCCGGCACCTCATGCAGCGCTACATCACGGCCAAACCGGGCGAGGCGATCACCGATCCCGAGTTCATCCTGCTGTAGCTGGATTTCTGCGTGAACCGCTGGGCCGGGTACATTCGGCCACGTGAGCAGCGCTTCCCTGGCTGTGGAGAAACGAGAACCCGACCGCCAGCCAGGGTGAATCCAGGGCCAGGGTCGGGACAGGTCAGCGGGATGAATGATTGCGAGCTACCGGACGGCAAGCCGTCCGGTCAGGCCGGATCAGCCTTCGATGCCGACCACTTCCACCACCGTCTGTTCGGCGCGGAAGCCCTTGCGGCGGTTGGTCATGTGCTTGCGGCGCTTGTATTTTCCCACGGTGATCTTGTCGCCCAGGGTGTGGCTGACGACCTTGACCACGGCCTTGGCGCCGGCGACGAAGGGGGCGCCGATGCGCACCGAAGCGCCGTCCGCGAGGAGCTGCACCGGCAGGTCGACGGTGGCGCCGACTTCAGCGGGGTGGCGGTCGAGGGTGAGCTTGTCACCGGCGACGGCACGGTACTGGCGGCCACGATCGTTGAGGACGGCGTACATGGGCATTCTCCTGGTCCCGGGGCGGCAGGCCTACTCACGGGGGGAGGCTTTCTAGCAGTCGGAACACGGTCGGCAAGGACGGGTTTCAGCCCGGTTGCCGGTCTTCACGCTGGCAGCACAGGGCGGCTGGACAGATCGGCCAGGCGCTGCGCGACCTCGGTCGGGGTTCGCGCCGGTGCGAGGCAGGACGTGCCGACGCAGATCAGGGCCTGGGATTGGCTTTGTTCGCGCCGGCCGTCAAGGCAGGTCCAATCGCGTTCGCGGCACGCGGCGGCAGGGACAATGGTCAGGAACGGATCGGTGGCGCGGCGGCAGGCGGTGAGCAGGTCGCGGGTGCGTGGATCGGCGGGGTCGCCGGTCACGACGGCGGTGCGGGCGCCGCTGCGGGCGTCGAGCAGGCCGGTGAGCAGGGTGGCGCAGGCGCTCGGGGCCTTGTGCGCGGTTTCCGCTGCCGCCGCGAAGATGCCCTCGGCCAGGGCGAGCCAGCGGTTGCGCCCGGTGAGGTGGCCTAGGCGCACGAAGGCGCGGGCGAGGGCGCTCTGGCCGCCCGGCCAGGCGTTGTCGGCGTGCTCGCGCGAGCGGCGGATGAGGTCACCGCGCCCGGCGGCGGTGGTGTAGAAGCCGCCGTCCTCGGCGCGCAGGCGGTCGTTGGCCTCGTCGGCGACACGGCCGGCGAGGTCGATCAGGCGCGACTCGCCCAAGCAGTCGAAGGCGGCGACCAGCGCCAGCGCCAGGCAGCCATAGTCGGTCAGGTGCGCCGGTCGGCCGGGCAGGCGCATGAGGCCGGTCGCGGTCAGGCGGGTGGCGAGCAGGTCGGCGAGTTCGCGCGTCGCGGCAAGAAAACGGTCCTCGCCGGTCAAGCGCGCGAGCACGGCGAAGGCTTCGAGCGCGAGCGCGTTCTGGTCCGTCAGCACCTTGTCGTCGCGGCCGGGACGCGGCCGGGCGTCGCGGGCGGTGCGCAGCCGGGGCAGATGCGCCTCCCAACTGGCACGCAGGCGCTGCAGGTCGCCCTCGGGCGCGAGGTTCGCGAGATTCGCGCCGCGCGGATGCGGGATGTGCGACGGCACCGGTTCCGGGTGGCCGGACGGCCCGGACTCGGCGTGGCCGGCGCGCAGGTTCCATTCGCGCGCCAGGCGCAGGCCGGTCTCGTCGCCCAGCACCTCAACCAGTTGCGCTGGAGTCCAGGCGTAGAACGAGCCTTCGCCGCCCGGATCGTCGGCGTCCTCGGCCGCAGCGTAGCCAAGGAACCTGCCGTCCGCGTCCATGACACGCAGGTCGCGCAGCAGGTAGTCGCCGGCGTTCACCGCGGTGCGTACGAAGTCCGGCCGCTGCCACGCCGTGCCCGAGCGCGCATAGGCCACGATGAGCTGGGCGTTGTCGTAGAGCATTTTTTCAAAGTGCGGCACGCGCCAGGCGCGATCGGTGCTGTAGCGGTGGAAGCCGCCGCTGACGCGGTCGTGCAGGCCGGAATCCTGCATGGCTTCCAGCACCACCTCGGCGCGCTCGCGCCAGGCTTCGCGCCCGGTCGCCGGCAACAGGTTCAGCAGTTGCGATGGCGGGAACTTGGGCGCGCGCTCGGATCCCCAGGCCCAGCCGGGATCGCGCGCGTCGAACGTGGTGGTCAGCACCTCGTCGAGGCGCTTCCAGACCTGCTCGTCAAGATGCCCCGGCGCGGTGGTGTCGCGCGTCAGATAGCGCGTGATCTGCGCCGCCACGTCGGTCAGGCGCGGCCGGTCGGTGCGCCACAGGTCATGCAGGTGGCCGATGAGCTTCTGCCAGGTCGGGCGCGGCAGGTAGGTACAGGCGTAGAACGGCCGTCCGCGCGCATCGCAGAACGCGTTCAGCGGCCAACCTCCGTGGCCGCTGAGGGCCTGCACCGCGTCCATGTAGATCTCGTCGACCTCGGGGTGCTCCTCGCGGTCGACCTTGATGCAGACGAAGGCGGCGTTCATCGCGGCGGCGGTCTCGGAGTCTTCAAAACACTCGTGCGCCATGACGTGGCACCAGTGGCAAGTGCTGTAGCCGATCGACACCAGCACCGGCACATCGCGGCGTTCGGCCTCGGCGAACGCCGCCGCCGACCACGCGACCCAGCCGACCGGGTTGCCGGCGTGCTGGCGCAGGTACGGGGACGCCGCAGATGCGAGGGCGTTCGTCATGTGGCGCGGAGTGTGCAAGGCCGGGCGCGCCGGTCGATCGGAAAGCCGGGTATCCGCCACCCAGGCCTGTCTGTACCAGCGTTCAGCCACCGTCGCGGGCGGAAACCAAGGTCACGATCGCCGCCGTGACCGCGTCCACCGGCCGGGTCGCATCAACCACCGCTTCGGCGACCTCGCGGTAGAGCGGTTCCCGCTCGGCGAGCAGGCGCGGGACCTCGTCGGCGATCGGCGCCCCGGTCAGACTAGGCCGGTTGCCAGGGTCATGGGCCAGGCGCGCCTGCAGCACGGCCGCCTCGGCATGCAGGTAGACGACGAATCCGCCGCGTTCGCGCAGCAGCGCCCGGTTTTCCGGCCGCAGCACCACCCCGCCACCGGTGGCGAGGACAAGAGCCCGATCGCCAGCGAGCAGGCGGACGAGTTCGGCCGCCTCGCGCTCGCGGAAGACCTCAAGGCCGGAGCGCGCGACCAGCTTGGCGATCGACGTGCGCTGGCGTTTCTCCAGCGACCGGTCGGCGTCGACCTCGGGCCAGCCCAGGCGGTCGGCGACCAGCCGCGCCACCGTCGATTTGCCGCACGCCCGGTATCCGACCAACGTGACGCGGTTCTTCAGCATGCGCCCGGTCATGGCGGAGCTAACGTCGCAGGCAAGACGAGAGGATGGTCCCCATCGATGAACGTCGGCGCAGGTTCGAAAAACGAACGAACGCGTCAGAACGCCTGAGTCCGGGCAGCCACCGGGTCCAGGGCCTGTACCCTGGCGCGGACGGCGGGGTGGACCTTCGCTGGACAAAAGTGAGGCATTCGTGGTCGGTCCCGGCTGGTGCGGGATCGCCGGCCAGCCACGCTGCCGGCCATGCGCCCGTACTACCCGCTGTCCCTCGTCCCCGGCCTCAAGGATCAGGTCTTCCGCGATCCGCCGGCTGAATACCGGGGCATGACCTTCTGGAGCTGGAACGGCAAGCTCGAACGCAGCCAACTGCTGCAGCAGATGGATGACCAGATCGCCATGGGCATGGGCGCCTTCCAGCCGCATGCCCGCACCGGACTCGACACGGCTTACCTGGGGGTCGAGTGGTTCGATCATTACCGCGCCGTGGTCGCCAAGGCGGCCGCCACCGGCCATCGGGTGTGGATCTACGATGAAGACCGCTGGCCGTCGGGATATGCCGGCGGACTCGCCACCGCCGACCCGGCGCGGCGGGCCAGGCACCTCCGGTTCGCTCGCGAGCAGGGATCGGCGGCGGATGCCGAGGGCGATGAGTTGGCGCGCTATGCCATCGTCCAAAATGACGAAGGTCGCATGGTCTCGTGCCAGCGGCTGGCGGCCGGCGCCCCGGTGCCGCCCTTCGCCGAAACATGGTCGGTGCGGGTCCACGTCGCCAGTCCGTCAGCGTGGTACAATGGCACCGCGTATCTCAACACCCTGGATCCCCAGGCGGTGCAGGGTTTCATCGACTGCACCCACGAACGGTATGCCGCCAGCCTGGGCTCGGACCTGGGCGCGACGGTGGCGGCGTTCTTCACCGACGAACCGCTGCTGACCGGGTTCTCGCCGCTGACAGCGGCCCGGCCGGGCGCCAGCGCCCGGCCGGGGACCTGCGCGTGGACTGGCGATCTGCCCGAGACCTTCGCCCAGGCCTACGGCCTGGATCTGCTCGACCGGCTGCCGGAAGTGTTCCTCGACCGCGCCGATGGCGCCCACGCCGAACTGCGCTGGCGGTTCTTCGACCATCTTGCCGAGCGCTTCCGCCAGGCCTTCCACCGCCGCATCGGCGACTGGTGCCAAGCCAAGGGGGTGATCAGCAGTGGGCATCTGATGGGCGAGGACTCGCTCGCCAGCCAGCAGTCCAGCCTGGGCGAAGCGATGCGCCATTACCGGCATTACCACCTGCCTGGCATCGACAGCCTCAAGGACGCTTATCAGCCGTTGACCGCCAAGCAGGTGCAGAGCGTCGCGCGCCAGGACGGCCGCGCCGGGGTCATGTCCGAGATCTACGGCGTCTCCGACTGGCAGTTCAGCGCCAGCGGATTCAAGCGCTGGGGCGACTGGCAGGCGGCCCTGGGCGTGACCACGCGGGTGCTGCACCTGGCCTGGTACACCATGGCCGGGCATGCCAAGCGCGACTATCCGCCGTGTCTTGACCGCCGCCTGCCCTGGTGGCGCGAATTCCGGCTGATCGAGGACCATTTCGCCCGGGTCGCTGCGGTGATGACCCGGGGTACGCCGATCTGCCGGGTGGCGATTCTGCATCCGATCGAAAGCCAATGGGTCCTGGCCGGACCGGTTGCCTCCAGCCGCGACGCCACCGCCGCCCTTGAAAGCTGCCTGCAGCAGGTGCTGGCCGATCTGCTGCATGGGCTGATCGATACCGATCTCATCGCCGAATCGCTGTTGGCCGAGCAGGACCGGGCTTCAGGCCAGCAACCAGCCGGGGCCCGGCTGACGGTCGGCGCCATGGCCTATGAGGCAGTGATCCTGCCTCGCCTGACGACCATCCGCAGTTCGACCCTCGACCACCTCGAAACCTTCGCCGCCGCCGGCGGGCGGGTGGTGGCGATCGATCGGCTGCCGGCTTTGGTCGATGGCCGGCCAAGCCAGCGGGCCCTGAAGTTGCCGGCGCGGATCATCCCCCTGACCCGCCATGGCCTGTTGGCAGCAGTCGAAGATCTGCGCGAAGTCGACCTGGTCACCGACGATGGCGGCGACTTGGCCGACTGCCTGCACCAGCTGCGCCAGGATGGCGACCAGCGCCACCTTTTTCTGTGCGCGACCCGGACCGGCCATCAACCCGCCTTCTGGGAGCCCTGGCATCCGCGCTGGGTGACGGTGCGCGTGCGCGGCCACTGGACTGTTACCGCCAACGACACCCAGGACGGCCAGCGCCGGCCGCTTGACCACTGCCATGCCGATGCCTGGACCGAATTCCGCTGGCTTGCGGCCATGGCCGGATCGCTGTGCGCGACCCTGGCCCCGCTGGGCGATGCGCCACGGCACCTGGCGCCCCTGCCTGCGGCACCGCGCTGGCGGCGCCTGGCCAATCTCGACGAACCCTTGGCCGTCGAACGCGATGAGCCCAATGTCCTGGTGTTGTCGCTGGCCGAGGCCCGGCTGGACGATGGCCCCTGGCTGCCGCGCACCGAGGTCGGCCGGGCCGAAAATCTCCTGCGCGCCCAGGCCGGTCTGCCGCGCCGCAGCTCGCATGGTTGCCAGCCCTGGGCCATGCCGGTCTCGATCCCCAGGCATCGCGCCAGCCTGCGTTTCATCATCGATTGCGCTACCGCGCAGACGGGCCTGCGCCTGGCCTGCGAGGGCTCGCCCGAGATCACCCTCGACGGGCAGCGGATCGAGGCCGCCGCGGACGGGTGCTGGATCGACCCCTGCCTGGCGACCCGGCCGCTGCCCAACCTCGATGCCGGCCACCATGAATTGGTCATGACCTTTCCCCTGGCGGTCGAGAAGACCCTGGAATGGGCCTATATCCTGGGCGGTTTCGCGGTGGCGTTGAGCGGATCGCGGGCCCGCCTGGGCGCTTTGGAAAACCGTTGGACCTGGGGCGACCTGGGCCGGCAGGGGTTGCCGTTCTATGGCGGCAATGCCACCTACCGCTGCCGCTTCACCGCCCCGGGCGGGCCAATCCGCCTGGCGGTGCCGTGGTTCGAGGCGCCTTTGCTAGCGGTCGAACTCGACGGCGCCCGGGTCGGCCGCATCGCCTTCGCCCCGTTCCGACTCGACCTGGGCCCGATCGCCGCCGGGATCCACGACCTCGCCCTCACCGCCTTCGGCCATCGCCGCAACCATCTCGGTGCCCTGCATTGCCGCCAGCCTGGGCCGATGCTGTGCTATCCCGACACCTTCGAACGCGGCGATGACACCGAGGTCGCGGCCTGGCAGGTGATGCCGACCGGGATCGTCGCGGCGCCGTTCATCGAGGTTCCGGCTTGAGCCGGATCCGGAAGTCATCCACTGGCCAGCGGAGTTCCAGGTCAGTCTGAACTGGCGGTAGCACCTGCTGGCACACCCGCTTCCCAGCCCGCCAGGCTCTTCCATTGCTGACGAAGATCCCCCGCACAACCCGCCAGGCTGACTCCGATTCGGTCATGAGTCCCTTCCCAGGTACCTCTCCCCCGTTGCGGGGATCACGTAAAGGCTTCGACTACCACGCATGGCGCAACTGCTCCAATCCGGACAGCACCTGGGCGGTTACGGCATCGAGTCGTTGATCGGCAAGGGCGGCATGGGCGAGGTCTACCGCGCGCGCCAGGTGAGCATGGATCGCCAGGTTGCGCTCAAGGTGCTGTCGCCCCGGCTCGCGCGCCAGGATCCCAAGTTCGCGCAGCAGTTCCGCGACGAGGCGCGTGCCGCCGGTCGCCTGGGCCACCCTAACATCATCGCGGTGCATGACGTCGGCACCGCGCCGCATCCCACGGACGGCGAGACGATCCATTATTTTTCGATGGAACTCGTCGACGGCGAGTCGGTGAAGGAAGTCCTCCAGCGCGAAGGCACCTGTCCGCGCGACCTGGTCACCTCGATCATGCTGGCGATGTCCGAGGCGCTGGTCTACGCCGAGGCCCAGCACATCATCCATCGCGACATCAAGCCCGACAACATCATGCTCACCGCCAAGCAGGTGGCGAAGCTGGCAGATCTTGGCCTGGCGATGCGGGTCGGTGAAGACGGAGGCGTCGACAAGGACGAGCAGGGTCGCTCCAAGGTGATGGGGACGCCGCTCTACATGAGTCCGGAGCAGGCGCGCGCGACCGCGCTCGATGCCCGCAGCGACCAATACAGCCTGGGCGCAACGCTCTATCACATGCTGACCGGCCACGCGCCGTTCACCGCCCCATCGGCCAAGGAGATCATGAAGGCGCACGTGTTCGCGCCGGTGCCGGACCCGCAGGAGGAGAACCCCGGCATCAGCCAGCCCTGGCGCGATCTGTGCATGCGCCTGATGGCCAAGTCGCCCGATGACCGGTTCCCCAACGCGACCGCCCTGCGCGACGCGGTGCGCCAGATCGCCTTCGGCGATCAGCGGCCGGGCTCGGCCCGCCATCGCACGCCGCGCCCATTCCGGGCGCGCAGCGGTTCGCCCTGGACCGGCCCGCTGATCCTGGCCGGGGTGGTGCTCGTGGGCGCGGTGGGGTTGGCGGTGGTGCTGTACCGGTCGAAGCCGGATCAACCCGATACCAGCATTCCCGTTACCGTTACCGTTCCCGATCCGGCCGAGGTCAACCGTCAAGCCGCGACCGCTGCCATCGCCGCCCTGCCGGCGGACGACGTCCAGGCCGTGACGGCTCTGGAACGACTGCTCAGTGACGCCCGCTTTGGCGGCGGCCCGGCGCGCATGGTGCTCGAGACCGAGCTTGCTCGGCGTCGCTCGGCCCGTCCGGATCCGGCGGCGGCGATCGACGCCAATCTGGCCCAGGCCGAACTTTTCGCCGCTGATCCGGGCCATCTGGCAGCTAGCCGGAAGATGCTCGCCGGTTTCGCTGGTCAGACGTTGGCTCTGCCGCAGCAGTCCCGGCTCGACGCGTTGCGCGCCAAGATCGACGCGCAGGTCCGCAGCTCGAACGAACGCTGGAAGGCGAACGTCGCCACCGCGGCGAACGCTGCCGCCTGCGACGACCTGCAACGCGAACTCGCCGGGGCGCCCGAGTGGATCCAACGCGACGAGATCACCCGGTTGCTGGCGGCTCGGCGGCTCGCCCTGGTACCCAAGCCGCCACCTCCGGTCGACCCCGGTCCGGCCTGGCGCGCCTTCGCGGCCGAGATCGAACCCCTGCGCGGCACGCCGGCGCTCATTGACCTGGGTACCCGCCTGGAATCGCTGGGTGACCGCCTGCCTCCGGGGCCAGACCGCGAACTCGGCCAGGTGCTGGTCACCGACCTCTCGATGCTGATCGGCACGGCGGAAAAGCGCCTGCAGAACCACATCCAGAAGGAGACGCCGACCGTCCTCGCCCGGATCGGGACGAAGGACCTGCGCAAGGTCCGCCTGGTCCGCCTTACCACCAAGGAAATGGCCTGCGCCGCAGTGGACCAGCCGAACGTCACGGCCACGGCCCAGGCGCGCACCGAGATCGACCTCGACTGGCGCGCCCTGCTCGATCGCGCACTCAACGTCGGAGCCGACAAGGATGCGGGCACCCTGGCAGCGGCGTGGCTGTGGTTCTGGCGCCTGCCCGAATCCGACGCTGCGCTGGCTGCGCTTGGGGATGAACCCCTCGCCCGCGCCCTGCGTAGCTACGAGCACCATGCCCGGCCGCTGCCCCAGGTGGTGAATCCGCCGCTTCGTGCCAGCGGCAGCAGCGAGTTCACGTATCGCTTCGATCCCTGGGACAACGCGCTGGTCGGCGACTTCCAGGGCGAGGGCCTGACCCTCGGTGCCAATGGCCTGACGTGGCAGACCGGGGCGAGCCGGCCCGACCGGGATGCCAGTGAGCACCGGCTGCCCAGCGTGCGCTGGAAGGGCCTGCTGGCCCCGCCGGTCGCCGCCGAGGTGCAGTGCCGGGTGGAGGCCGACTCGGTGCTGGCGATCGGTCTCGCAGCCGACGGCCGGGCGGTGCGGACGGTGCTCAACCTGCGCCAGGGTACGACCGCGATCATCGCCACTGATGCGGCGGTTCGTGCGAACGTTCGCACATTCGCCATCGTCCCGATCACCGGCGGCGGCCCGATGCTCACCAAGGACCGCCTGCTGACCCTGGGGTTCCTTCTGGGCGAGGACGGCCGGGTCGACCTGAGCCTCGACGGCAAACCGCTCGCCACCGCCACGCCGCTCATGCTGCCCGCCGGCAAGCCCGCCAGTCTGGTCGTGCAGACCCTCCAGACCCCGGGCACGGCGGATCGGCCCAGCCGCAGCGGCTGCGCGATCCAGAATTTGGTGCTCAAGGGCCGGTTGCCGGCGGTGGACAAGAATCCCTGAACGCCGGCGCAGCGGCCCGCCGTCGACCCTTGTCCGCAGCGTCCGCGACCGACCATGGCGCGACCATGTCCACGCGCGCTCTGATCACCTCCGCCCTGCCGTACATCACCGGTGACATCCACATCGGTCATCTCGTCGAGCACGTCCAGACTAACGTCTACGTGCGCTTCCGCCGGATGATCGGCGACGAGATCGCCTACCTGTGCGCCGACGACGTGCACGGCACCGGCACCATGATCACGGCGCGCAAGCAGGGCGTGAGCGAGGCCGACCTCATCGCCCGCCTAGGCAAGGCCCACGTCGAGGACCTCGCCGCGTTCGACGTGGTCTTCGACCGCTACGGTTCGACCGACGTCGCCGCCAACCGCGAGGTGGTCTACGGCATCTGGCGCAACTTGCGCGCCGCCGGCCACGTCGCCGAACGCGAGGTCACCCAGCTTTTCGATCCCGAGGCCGGATGCTTTCTCGCGGATCGGTTCGTGAAAGGCACCTGCCCGGTCTGCGGCGCGACGGATCAATATGGCGATTCCTGCGACCGTTGCAGTGCGACCTACGCCCCCACCGACCTCAAGGACGCGCGTTCGACCCTGACCGGCGCCATCCCGGAATTGCGCACTGCCAAGCACTATTTCGTCAAGCTGGAGGAGCTGCGCCCGGTGATCGAAGCCTGGGTCGACGGTCAGGGCCATCTCCACCCCGACACCGCGCGCTGGGTGCGCAACACCTTCCTGGTCGCCGGCCAGCCGCTGCGCGAGTGGGATGTGTCGCGTCCGGCACCGTATTTCGGCTTCGAGATCCCCGACGCGCCCGGCAACTATTTCTATGTCTGGCTCGACGCGCCGTGCGGCTACCTGGCGACCGCGATCGACTGGTGCGCCGCCAACGGCAGCGACCTCGCCACCTGGTGGCCACGTCAGGACCAGCCCGGGTCGACCCAGGCGCAGCCCGAGACAGCGCAGCCCGGGACAGCCCAGCCCGAGATCCACCACTTCATCGGCAAGGACATCGTGTATTTCCACACCTTGTTCTGGCCCGCCACCCTGCATGCCGGCGGCTGGCGCCTGCCCAGCCGCGTCCATGTGCACGGCTTCCTGACCGTGAACGGCGAGAAGATGTCGAAGTCGAAGGGCACTTTCGTCAACGCTCGCACATACCTCGACGCTGGTCTCGACCCGGCGCACCTGCGCTACTTCCTGGCGAGCAAATTGAACGGAACCGCCGATGACTTCGATCTCAGCCTCGCCGAGTTCGAGGCCAAGGTGAACAGCGATGTGGTCGGCAAGGTGGTGAACCTCGCCAGCCGCACGGCGCGCTTCGTGCCCACCCTGGTCGCCGCCTATCCCGACGATGGCGGCCTGTTCGCCGCCGGTGCCCAGGCCGGCGCCGACATCGCTCGCGACTACGCCGCGACCGATTTCGCCTCCGCCATCCGCCGCATCATGGCCCTGGCCGACCGCGCCAACGAATACGTCGAACGCGCCGCGCCCTGGGCGCTCAAGAAGGATCCCGCCCGGGCGGCGGAACTCGCCCAGGTCTGCACCGTCGCGCTCAACCTGTTCCGTCAGCTGGCGGTCTACCTCGCGCCGGTGCTGCCGCGCCTGGCCGACCAGGCGGGCCAGTTGCTGGGCGCACCGATCACACGCTGGGACGACGCGCAGCGCCCGGTGACCGGAAATCCGATCGGCCCGTTCGGCCGCCTGACCGACCGCGTCGATCCGGCGAAGTTGGCGAAGATGATCGAGCTGTCGCTGCCGAAGGAGGCTCCCGCGCCCGCCGCGCCCGCTGCCGCTGCGCCCGCGAGCACCCCGGCGGCGGCTCCGGCCGAGCCGGTCGCGGCCACGATCGCTTACGACGACTTCGCCAAGATCGACCTGCGTGTCGCCCGTATTGTGACAGCGGAGGAAGTGCCCAAGGCCAAGAAAATCCTGAAATTGACCTGCGATCTCGGCAGCCTCGGCCAGCGCACGATCTTTGCCGGCATCAAGGCGGGCTATCCCGAACCGGCGAAACTCGCCAACCGGCTGATCGTGGTCTGCGCCAACCTCGCCCCGCGCCAGATGTCGTTCGGCCTGAGCGAAGGCATGGCGCTGGCCGCCGGCGGGACCCAGCCGCAGGAACTGTTCCTGCTGGCACCGGACGCCGGCGCCCAGCCGGGGCAGCGAGTGATGTAGCGCATGGGCATTGACGACATCTTCCTCCGCCTCGGTCTGGCTATCGCCATCGGCCTGCTGGTCGGGTTGCAGCGCCAGAGCGAGGGCAACCGCCTCGCCGGGATTCGCACCTTTCCCATCTTCTGCGTGCTCGGCTACCTCTGCGGCCTGCTGGCGCCGGAATACGGTGGCTGGACCGTCGCGGCCGGGGCGGTTGCGCTCGCTGGGCTCATGGTGGCTGGACTCTATCGGCTGACCAACGACGGCAGCGAACGTCCGGGCATGACCACGCTCGCCGCCGGACTGCTGCTCTACATGGTGGGCGCGTGGTTGACGAAGGGCTCGATCGCGCTGGCGGTGGCGGTGGGCGGCGGCACCGCGGTGCTGCTCCAGTCCAAGACCACACTGCACACGCTGGTCGGGCGGCTCGGCGGCGAGGACCTGCGCGCGGTGTTCCTCTTCGTCCTGCTCGCCCTGGTCATCTTGCCCGTCCTGCCGCACCAGGGTTTCTCGTTCGGCCTACCGATCGAGGTGATCAACCCGCGCGAGGTTTGGCTGTTGGTCGTGCTCATCGTCGGGGTTGGACTGGTCGGCTATTTTCTTCTGAAATTTCTGGGCGAACGCGCGGGAACCGTGTTGGGCGGCATGCTCGGGGGGCTGGTGTCCTCGACCGCGACGACGGTCAGTTTTGCGCGGCGGTCGCGCGGCGAACCCAGCCTGTCGCGCCAGTCGGCGGTGGTGGTCCAGCTGGCCACGACCATGTCGATGCTGCGCCTGACCGTGCTGGTCTGCGCCCTCGCGCCGGTCGCCGTGCTAGGACAGGTCGTGGCCCCGATGCTGATCCTGGCCGCCGGCATGGCGGTGATCACCCTCGCGGCCTGGCGCTGGCTGCGTTCCACCGATGAACGCCACGTCGCGGAACAGGGCAATCCCGCCGAGCTGCTGCCGGCCCTGGTCTTCGCCGGGCTGTACGCCGTGATCAGCTTCGCCACCGCAGCCGGCAACCATTGGCTCGGCCAGCATGCGCTGTACGCTGTGGCGGCCATCTCGGGCACCACCGATCTCGACGCGATCACCCTGTCGAGTGTGCAACTCGCTGAAAAAGCAGCGATCACGCCATCATTCGCCTGGCGCCTGATCGTGGTCGGCACCATCGCCAACCTCGCCTTCAAGACCGGCATCGCGTACACCATGGGCAGCCGCGACATGGCCAGGCGCACCGCCGTGCTGTACGGTACCAGCGCTTTGGTCGGGGTCGGGATCCTGATCTTCTGGTGATCCCAAAAATCGCAATTGCACCCCACCTGCGGCGTTGGTCGTCAGTCATTGGGCGCTGCCCAACTCCTTCCTCCCGCCTTGCATCTGGGGCGCACTTGCGATTTTTCCTTGAAATATCTGGGATTGGGGAGATGAGCGCCTACCGGTATTCGGGGCTGAAGGCCATTGCGATCGCATCACCTATTTGGTGATCGAGAAGTATCCACCACATCATTTCCTCGCAGCGTGCAAATCCAAGCGAGGGTTCATTGATGTTAAGGCTTGATCACCCGCCGTGGGTGCGGTTCCAGGCCACCGCATCGGCATAGCGCACCCCGGTGCCGCCGAACAGATCGAGCGCGCTGCCGTAGGTGAGATCGACCCGGCCGCCGCTCAGGCGTTCGACCAGAGCGAGGTCGTCGAGGTTTTTCCCGCCGCCGGCGTAGGTGCACGGGATCGGTGACCAGCGGCCGAGCGCGCTGACCAGTTCCTCATCGATGCCACGGCACAACCCTTCGACATCGGCGGCGTGGATGAGGAATTCGCTGCAATGCGTCGCGAACTGCGCCAGCGTGGTGGCGTCGATGGCGACCTCGGTCACGGTCTGCCAGCGGTTGATGGCGACGAACCAGCCTTTTTTTCCGCCGCTGTCGTGGCTATCGGTGGTACGCTGGCGGCAGGACAGGTCGATGACCAGGTGCTCGCGCCCGATCGCACCGACCAGGGCGGTGAGGCGTTCGGGGCTGAAGCGGCCGGCAGGAAACAACCAGCTCGTGACGATGACCTTGCCGGCCCCGGCGTCGATCCAGGTGCGCGCATTGCCGACGTCGATGCCGCCGCCCAGGTGCAGGCCGCCCGGCCAGGCCGCGAGCGCCTGCCGCGCCGCGTCGTCATTGCCGGGCCCGAGCTTGATCACGTGGCCGCCCTCAAGGCGGTCGGCGCGGTAGCGCGCACTGAAGTACGCCGGCGGTTCGCTCGCGACGAAATTCGTGCGCAATCCCTGGCCGGAATCGGTCAGCGACCCGCCGACGATCTGCTTCACCTGGCCGTGGTGGAGGTCGATGCAGGGGCGGAAGAGGGTCATGCGCGGGCGGGCGGCTTCAGGCCTGAACTTTCGGTGCATCGTCGGGGTCGGAGTAATCCGGCCCGTTGAGCACGCCCGCCTTGCGCAGCTGCTGGCGCATCATTTCGCGCACCTGCTTGACCGCCTGCACGAGTTCGTCGCCGGCGCTGGTCGCGCCGGTGCGGACGAGGAACTTCATCAGCGCCTGGTAGCCGTTGAGCGCCTGCGGACTGAGCGCGGCCTGGGCGTACTGTGGCGGCAGCGCCTGCGGCAGAACCTGCAACAGCAGCGCGGCGAACTCCTGCCCGGCGAGGTCGCCCAGATGCGCGCGTATCTGTTGCGTCGCGAGCTTTTCCAGCAATTGCCCAAGCTGGGTCGCAAGCTGCTTCTCCGCCGGCTTGAGCGCGGCGTGCTCGGGGCTGGCGGCAAAGGCGGCCCAGTCGACCGGCTTGGCGCCGGGCCCTGCCGGTGCGGCCTCGCCGTCGGGCAGCGCGTCTTCGGCCGCTACGCCACCGGCCGCCAAGTCGGCACCATCAGGCGGGACGGCGGGCGATTGTGGCGCCGGCGCGCCGGCGGCGGGCGGCTTGACCGTGGCCGGTCCCATCGACCACGACAGGCCGGGGCCTTTCGCCCCGGGCTTGCTGGCGGGGGATGTCGCCTTGGCGACCGGTGCGGCCGCTTTGCCCGGCGTCGCGGCCGACTTCGCCGATTCCTGGGCTTTCGCTGTGGCTTTCGCCTCGGCTTCCGCCGCCGGATCGCCGGCGAGATGATCGGCGAAGACCGTCGTCCAGGGCGCGGTCAGGGCCGCGATCGTCTCGCTGTCGCGGCCCTTGTCGGCGATGGCCTTGAGCAGGCGTTGCAGTTCGAAGCGGTCGCAGAAGCGGTCGTTGGCGATCACCTCGCCGACGAGCTCCGTGGTCTCCTTGGCGCCCAGCACGGCGAGCACACGGCAGGCGTGTTCGCCCAGGCCGGTGCCGCCGGACTTGGCGCGGGCGATCTCGGCCTGCACCCGTTCGCTTAGCGCAGAGGCGAGAGCGGGCGAGGCCTTGCCGGCGGCGGCGAGGACGGCGAGGGCGTGGTAGCCGTTCTCGCGCACGTCCAGCCCACCGCTCGCGATCGCGGCCAAGATTTCGGCCTCGGCCCCGATCCGGCCCAGCGCCCAGCCGGCGGCGCGGCCGACCAGTCCGTCCCTCGCCAGCAGTCCGACCAGGGCCGGCACCGAAGTCCGGTCGTTCGTCAGACCCGCAGCGATGGCCAGGGCGGCGGCGGCCGGCGTGGTGCCGGCGGCGGTGATGGCCGCCGGACCTGGCGCTGCGGCGGCAGCGATGGCGGTGGCTTCGAGTTTGCCGTCACGGAGGAGTTCAGCGGTCACGGGTGTAGCCTTTTCTGGAGTGCCGGCAGTGCCGGGTGCAGGAGTGCCGGCGGAGCCGGGCAGGATGCGTTTCAGCAGGTTGTTGAGCATGCGGTCGGGCCAGAGGATTCGAGGGCGGTGATCTTGTCCAGGCGCCGTTGGTGGCGGGTCTCGAAAGGTTCAGCGAGGAAGGCGTCGACCATCGCGATCGCGGTGGTGGCGTCGACCACCCGCGCCCCCAGGGCGAGGGCATGGGCGTGGTTGTGGCCGGCAGCGAGGCGCGCGGTGGCGACGTCGTGGGCCAGGCCGCAGCGGATGCTACGCATCTTGTTGGCGGCGATCGACATGCCGATGCCGGTGCCGCAGATTAGGACGGCGCGATCAGCCGCGCCATCCTGCACCAGCCGGCAGGCAGCCTGGGCGAAGTCGGCGTAGTCGACCGACGCCGTGGTGTGTGGGCCGCAATCGGTGACCGCGTGGCCGGCCGCGCGCAGGTGCTCCAGCAGGGCGCGCTTGTGGTCGACTCCGTTGTGATCGCTGGCGATGGAAATGCGCATGTGGTTCCTCGGTGGGCAGCCTAGCCGCGTCAAGCGCGGCATCTACCCGCTTCCGCGTAAGCACCCGCAGCCGGGCGATCATCCGCAACGGCGTGAACCCGCTCAGTGATTGCAGTCGGGTCCGTGCACGTGGCCGGGCTGGCCGTGCGCCGCAGCGGCGGCGGCAACAGGAACCTTGCCGAGGACACGGTCGAGGAATTGCTCCAGCGCCTTGGCCTCGCGGATCTCGCGTGCGACCTGGCCGACCTGGCCAGACTGCTTGAGGTTCTTGGCGATATCCTCGGCTTTGCGCCCGGTCTGGGCGGCGGCCATGTTGATCTGGTCGTTGAGGTCTTCGTTCGTCACCGCGACTTCCAGCTTGTCGGCCAGGGCGTCGATGATCAGGGTGCGGCGCAGGTCATTTTCGACCTCGGCGGTGGTGTCGGCCTTGATCTTGTCCAGGTCGGCTCCGGTCTTGCCGTCGGTCTCGGCCTTCTTGACCGCCTCGGCCACGGTCTGGGTCGTGACGTTCTCGACCAGTTGCGGTGGCAGGGTGAAGGTGATCTTGGCGAGGAGCTGCTCGACGAGCTGGTCAAGCTGCGTCTTGCGCTGCGCGTCGGCCGCCTTGCGTTTGAGCAGGTCGCCGAAGGCGCCCTTCAGCTTTTCGACCGAATCGTAGCCGAACTGCTTGGCCAGAGCCTCATCGATCGCGGCCGGGCGCAGACGCTTGGCCGACTGGATGGTCACCGACACGGTGGCGGGCTGGTTCGCGAACTCGTCGGGCTTGAACGAGGCCGGCAGGGTGGTGCTGAACTCGATCGCGTCGCCGACCTTCTTGCCCGCGACGGTGGTGAGCACCTCGGCCGGGGCCTTGCCCAGGAAGGGGTACGCGCCGACCAGGTGGTGGAAGTCGTGCAGCTTGCGGGCTTCCTTGCCGTTGCTGGTGACCGTGCCGCTGACCGTGATGGCGTCGTCCTCTTGCAGGGTCTCCTCCGCCGTCAGCGCGGCTTCAGCGCCGGCGCGGCGGGCCAGGCCCTCGATCGACTTGTCGACTTCGGCGGTGTCGACCGGGATCTCGGGGTTGGCGACCGAGAACGAGGAGGGTTCAGGGATGACGATGTCGGGGCGGACCTCGAAGCTGACCTTGACGCTCAGGCCGTCGTCGCGCTTCATCTCGTCGGATTTCATCTCGCCGATCGGCTTGAGTTTATGCTCGGCCAGGGCCGACTTGAAGCCTTCCTGGGCGAGTTCTTCCACCGCCTTGTCGGTGGCTTCGGCGCCAAAACGCTTGGCCAGCACCGCTTTGGGCGACTTGCCCGGGCGGAAGCCGGGCAGCCGGGCCTGGTGCGCGAAGGTGCTCAGCACCTTGTCAAGGCGGGCGGCGACCTCGGCCGGGGAATAGGTGATGGAGACCTGCTTGCGGAGCGTGCCGACGTCAGCGACTTGGACCTGCATGGTGAGCCCGGAACTTGGAAAGGGGTGGCTTAAAGGGGCTGCGCAGCATCGGGAGTCGCTTGCGCGTGCAAGCCTTGGTCAGGTTGCGGCCGGTTGCGGCTTCAGCGAGGCCAGGCAACGGTCGCAGGAATCCGTTGGCGACCTCCATTGCCAGGGCGCCGATCGAACGGCATCATGGGTCAGCGCATGGCTGATGACCCCCGCCATCTCGACCCGGTCCGGCGCGCCGAACTGGTTGCCCTGCTAGAGGAACGCGCCCGCCGGTTACAGCTGGATCCGGAACTCATCGAACGGGCGCTCGAACGCTGCTTCTCGGGCGACAAGGCGCGCCGCTCGCAGCCGTTGACCGCGGCGATCCCCCGTACCGCTGGCGGGAGCGGGCGATTGCCGGCCAGCGCGTCGGCCCGGTTGGCTGGGGCGAGGGAAAGCGCGCGCCTTCCTCTAGCCAAGGATGCGAGCGCCCGGCTGCCGGTGGAACCCGAGTCGGATGACCTCTTTGCTGAATCCCCCGCTACGCCTCCCGCCACGTCCCCCGCACCCGCCAAGGTTCTGGATCCGGACCACCCGGATCCGACCGCCAAGACCATCCCCGAATCAGCAGGGCCGATCAGCGTCGGCAAAAAGGCGCGCAAAGAATCCGACGACGGCAATGTGACGGCGTTGCCGCCCGGGGTGATCCTCGCCGGCTACCGCATCGAGGCGATGCTGGGCGAGGGCGGCATGGGGCAGGTCTACCGCGCGACCCAGCTCAGCATGAGCCGGCAGGTCGCTTTCAAAGTGCTCGCGATGCGGTTTTCGTCGCATCGCCGTTTCCGCGAGCGATTCCTGCGCGAGGCCCGCGCTGCCGGCCGGCTGCACCACCCCAACCTGATCGCGGTGCACGACGTCGGCGAGGCCAACGGCCGCATGTTTTTCAGCATGGAGCTGGTCAACGGACTGTCGCTCAGGCAGCTTCTGCGCCAGCGCGGGCCGCTGCCCGAGGCGCAGGTGCTCGACTATGCTGTGCAATGCCTGCAGGCGCTGCGCTATGCCCATGAACGCGGGGTCATCCACCGCGACATCAAGCCGGACAACCTCATGGTCAGCGGGCTGGAGCCGACGACCGCGCCGCTGGCCGCGGATGCGACCAATGAATCCACCGCGCTGGCTTCAGCCGCCGTAGCGGGGGCGAAACCCGCGCCCACCACAGCGCCGTCGGTCGCGGGCCTGCCGGCCTGGGGCGTGCTCAAGGTCGCGGATCTCGGCCTGTCACGCACCGATCCAGACAAGATGGAATCAGGTGGCACAGACTTCTTCACCACCCAGACCGGCGCGATGCTGGGCACGCCGCACTACATGGCGCCAGAGCAATCCCGCGATGCCCACACCGCCGATCCGCGCGCTGATCTCTACAGTCTTGGTGCGACGCTCTACGCCCTGGCGGTGGGCCGACCGCCGTTCGACGGTCAGACGGCGATGGAGATTCTCATTCACCACAGCCGCACGCCGGTGACTTTTCCGGAGCCGGTTCCGCCCGCCACCGGCCCAAGTCCTGGCCTGCGCACCCTCATCGTCCGCCTGATGGCCAAGGAACCGGCTCAGCGGCCAACGTCCGCCGCCGCCGCCCTGGTCCTGGTTGAGCGGTTGCGCCAGGGCGTGCCGCTGGATGTGCCCTCGCCGTGGCGCCGCCGGCTGCGCTGGTTCCTGGCGTTGCTTCTGCTTTCCCTGCTGATTGCCGCAGCCTGGTTTTTCGCCCGCCCCCACTTGGCTCAGCTGGCCTGGGACTCCGACGCCCGGCGCATCCGCGCCCATGCCGAGGCCGGACGATGGCAGCACGGGCTGGCCGATATGCAGGGCGTCAACCTGCGCCTGGAGCGCGAAGCCGCCGAGGCCCAGACCCAGCCGTTCGCCTCCTGGAATGGCGCGGCCATTCTGGCCCAGCGACGGCAGGCCGAGGCCGCCGCATTGAAGACGGACCTGGAACAACGCTGGGATGCTGCCGCCCTAGCCCGCCTGGGTGCGGAACTCGACCAGGCCCAGACCGACGCCAAGGCCGGCAACCGAAAGGCTCTCGCGACCGTGGACCGGATCGACAAGGACAAGGCCTGGCTCAGCCCTGCGATCGAAGAGCGGATCGATGCCATTCGCGAAACTCTGGAGAAAACCCTAACCGGCGACGATGCCGCCCAGCGCGATACGCGGGAATCCCTAACCCGGAAGGCCAGATTGATGGCCGGGTGGTGGAGCCGGTTCAAAGCCGAGCCTGCCGACGCCCTCAGAATCTCGGGCACGACCGCGACCTTCACTGGCCACGGCACCGCCGTCCGCAACAGCACCGCTGTCCGCAACAGCACTGCCGTCCGCAACAGCACCGGCCTGGGCATCTGGGTCCCAATCCGGATCGCCTGGCCGTCGGCCGCCAACGCCTTGCCAGGCGGATCCGCCACCTTGATCCTGCACGGCAGCGAAGGCCCCAGGCTGCAGATCGACCAGCGCGGACTGGTCGTCATCAGCTCTGCCGGTGATCGCGTTCTCGAACCTCTGCAGAACCAAAGCGTGCGTTTCCAGATCAAGATCAGCGACGGCACCGTCGCCATCCGCCTGGCTCGCGCCGATTCCCAGCGCCCGGTGGTGCAATTCCTGGGCGACCTGCACTGCACCTGGAAACTGCCGCCGGGCAGCGTGGTCCAAGCGGAGATTTTCGACCAGCGGCGGTGATTCACCGCGTAGTAAAGGCTGGCCAGCCGGCCCGCAGGCCGCAAAGCCAGCCTCACCGCAAGGCGCGTTCCCGGGTCAGGAAGAACGCGATCGTCAGGCCGCCCAAGGTGCAGATGGCACCCCAGCCGCTGTGCCACATGAGCTGGTTGACGATTTTGCCCGAGAATTCCCCGAGAACACGATCGAAAGATTGGCCAACCTGGATTGCCAACTGCTTGTCCACCTTTGTTGGCGCGTCGTTGTCATCGCTGCGTAGGGCAGCCAGCGCAGCCTGCACCCGGACGTCTGCCAGGGACTGTCTGGCCACGCTGATTCCCCGATCGACGACGATCCAATGGGTGGTGTAGATCGCGGACAGGGTCACGACGACGGCCAAGAGGGCGGAAATCAGGTCGTTGCGTACGCCCCCGTGCCGCCAGGTCATGCCCAGGGCCGCCATGATGCCGGCGAACACCGCGCCGGAGCGAAGCCAGACCAGGCCTTTGCAACTGTCGGCCGCCAGGCAGACGACCAGCACCACCAGGGCTGCCGCCCCTATCGACCACATCAGGTCGAGGCCGAGACCTGCCCACGCACGTGCGTCTCCGCCGGGGTGGTTCGTGGTGGATGCGAGTGCGCTGGTGGGGCGCGGCACCAACGAGGTGCCGCAGGCGGTGCAGCGCCAGATTCCGTCGATCATCGTCCTCCGGCATGCGGGACACTGGTTCATGAAACCTCCTGCGTTGGTGCGGCGGGAGGATGCAATGAACCCTGGCCAGGTCTGGCGCTGGCATCCGCGGCGCCGGGCCACAATCGGCCGCGCTTCCACCCGATCCTCCCGGCTCTAAACCATTCCGAACGGCGGGAGCATTTCCATGCGCGCAGACCCTCTGAACCACGCCATCCGGCAGGTCGTCCGGCAGATGAACGGCGTGGATTTCTCCGCCATCGCCAACGTCCCCGTCCGGACCGGCTCCCGCTGGCTGACCGCGATCCGGGATGGCGACAGCACCAGCCTGACCCCAGAGGCGCTGGGCCGGCTGGTGCGGCACGAACTGCATCAGACCGGATCGAGCACCATCATCGAATCCCTGGTCGGCCATACGGCGTCCGCAGCGAAAAAAGCCGATGCGGTCTCTATCGCCAAGTGCATCACCGCGATCGCGGCGAGCCAGCAATTGTCCAGCAATCTGATCGAGCGCATGGCCGAGGACATCGCCGACGGCATCCTGTCCCCGGACGAGGCCCGCCGCCTGCTGCCGCTGCTCGACAACGTGATCGCCATCGCCCAGAGCAAGTGCCGATCACTCACCGACATGTCGGAAGCCATCCGTCGGCAACTGGCGCCAAAGGCCTGAAGCGAGCTGAACGGCTTACGGCGGCCCCGCCTGCGGCCAGATCTCGATTCGGCGCAGCACGGTGTCCTTGGGCAGGTTCAGCTCGATGGTCGCCTCAGCGCCATCTTTCAGGCCGCGCACGGGTATCGTTTCCGGCCGGGGTTCGCCGATCCAGGTGCGGATGCGGGCCGGGCCAAGTTCGGTGGCGATGGAGATGCGGCGGCGCGCGTCGAAGGGCCGGCTGCGCAAGGGCACCGGGCCGCGGTCGTCTTCGCGCAGGCGGCAGACCAGGTTGCCGTTCTCGATCGTCCAGCGGGTAAAATGCCGGGGATCGGTGTTTTCACTGATCGTCAGCGAGAATCCGCTCGCGGGATCAAGCGGTTCGATCCCGGCACCGGTCGCGGTGGGACGTGGCAGTTCGGCATCGAGCAGGACGTAGACCGTGCCTCGGCCATACTCGGGCAGGATGACGCTGATCTTGTCCTGCACCACCAAGCCGTCGTTGGTGAGGCGCCAGGGCGGCTGGGTGATGCCGGCGGCGAACTGGAGTTCGTTCCTGGCGGAGAAGCCATTGTCCGGCGGGACGAACCGCGCCTGCAGGCGGCGCCAGGCATGGAGGTTGTCGAGGATTTTGTCGAGACGGCCCTTGAGATCGGGATAACTGCGCTCAAGTCCAAGCCTTGCCCGGACGTCCTTGAGTTTCTTGATGCCACCTTCATCCAATTGCTGGCGCGGCGAAGGAGCACCGTCGCTGGAGGGTTTCAGCTCCGCGACATCGCGGGCGAGCTGAGCCAGGTCCTTGTCGTAGGATCGACGGTCGACATCGAGCAACTGCTGCACGGAAATGGTGAGGGTGACGCCCACCACCGCCACGACGACGGCCACCAGCGACCACAACGTGCGCGGATGCGAGCGCACGACATAGCGCAGCCAGGCACGCATCTTCACCCGGCCCCAGAAGGTGATCCATTCCCCGCGCGTGTAGCGGTCGAGGTCGGTGATGAACTCGCTCATCGCCTGGTAGCGGTCCTCCATGCGGTGCGACATCGCCTTGAGGATGATGCGTTCAAGCCCGGACGGGAAGGCGTGGGTATGTTCGCGCGGCCATTTCGGCTCGGTTTGCTCGCTGCGGATCGCGGTCAGGCACGAATCGCGGTCGAGCTTGTGCGAATACGGCAAGCGGCCCTGGGTCGCGAATTCGTACAGCACGACGCCGAGCGAATAAATGTCGCTGCGGTGGTCGACACGCTTGGCGTCGGTGGCCTGCTCAGGCGACATGTAATCCAGGGTGCCGATGATCTGGCCGGTGCGGGTCAGCCCTTCCGTCTGGTCGATCTCCTTGGCGATGCCGAAGTCGGTGAGCAGCGGATGCTCGACGCTGCCGAGGATGTTCTCGGGCTTGAGGTCGCGGTGGACGATGCCGCGCGAGTGCGCGTGATCGAGCGCGGTCGCGATGCAGCGCACGATGTGCACCGCCTCGCCGATCGACAGGCGCGAGTGGTCGTAGGTCCGCACCGCCAGGTCCATGACCATGAAGGCGACGTCGCGGTGCTTGCCGCGATCGAGTTCGAGCCGCCGCGCGATCTGGCCCAGCCCGTCGCCGCCGCCGTGGATGGCGTGCACGGTGACGATGTAGGGGTGATCGCCCAGGCGCTGGGCGACTTCGGCCTCTTGTAAAAAGCGGCGATGCCCCGGCGTGCCGCTGCGCGCATTGCAGACCTTGATCGCGAAGCGGGCGTCGGCCGGCAGGGGTGATCCGTACATCTCGCCCGCCAGTTTCGCCTGTTCGGTGCGCGGCAGTTCGGCCAATTCCTTGCGGATGATGTCGCGATCCTCGTGCGGATAGCGCGTCGACAGCAGGTGCAGGTAGTCGTATTCGGCCTCGTAGACCTCGCCCATGCCGCCGCGACCCAGGCCGCCGATCAGCTTCCACAGGCCGAGGGTCTCGCCGACCATCGGATAATCACCATCCCGCGCGCTGCCATCGGCTCCGGACATGGGCGGGATGATGGCGGGCGGTTCAGCGGCGGCAATCCACTGCGGGTCGGACGAGCGCGATATCGATGAGGATGTCGGTCACGACCGTCATGTGATCAGCGAACGATCCTGGTGGTCAGAGGGACGCGATCGTGCACCACCAGGATGAAGTTGTTCGCCATCAAATCATCAATGTAATGGTTCATAGAGAGGGAATTACTGGCATAAGCGGCTTCCAAATTCCTGGCATTCAAGTCAAGTTGCTGCTGGATCATTTTCTCAAGATCCTGACCGGTTGGATATCCAGGCCCTTTCATCCATTGGACCGACCATTTGCGATGCTCATCGAAATTGGCCTGTACCCCTGCGGAATATCTGATTCCGGAAGCAAGAATGTATTTCGCCTTGTGGTAAGAATGATATTCCTTCACCATCCAGAAGAGCATGAATGCGGGCAGGAGGGCGTAAAGGACGTAGCGATTGGCTTTTCCCTGATGCAACGTGTCGAGCCATGCGAAGGCAGACAAAGCCAGGAATGAGAACAAAGTCAGGATGATGTAAAGTTTCGGTTCCCTTGGATCAAAAATCAGGACCGTCAGCGGAATTACAAAAATGACGGATGGGACTATCCATTTGAAGTATCTGCAAGCGGACCGGAAGCCGCACATAGGATCGCTCCTGTTTGCTTGAAACCAGCGTAGTTCCGCGGACCGCCTACTCCACCGCCCACTCCCGCTTGACGATGCTCAGTTCGCCCAGGCGGGTGGCGAGGGTGTTACGCGAAAGACCGAGCATCCGCGCGGCCTTGCTCTTGTTGCCCTGGAAGGAATCGAGGGTGGCTTCGAGCAGGTGGCGGTCCCACTTGGCGCGCACGACGTCGTAGAGGTCGGTGGCGTCGCGTTCGCGCGCGGCGTGGACCTCGGCCTGGCACCAGGACTTCAAGCGCAGTTCGAAGCTGGCCATGCCGTGCGGGCGATCGGTCTCCTGGTGCGGGTCGAAGGCGGCGACGGCCATTGGCAAGAGATCCGGGGTCAGCTCCTTGCCGGGGGCCATGACGACCATCTTTTCGATGCAGTTTTCCAGCTCGCGAACGTTGCCCGGCCAGGGGTAGCTGCGCATGGTGTCGAGCACCTCGCGCGAGACGGCTTCGATGTACTTGGCGTTCCTTTGGCAGAACAGGCTGAGGAACCGTTCGACCAGGTGCGGGATGTCTTCACTGCGGGACCGCAGCGGCGGGATGTGCAGGTAGACTACGTTGAGGCGGTAATAGAGGTCGGCGCGGAAGGTGCCCTTGCCGATTTCGGTTTCCAGATGGCGGTTGGTCGCCGCGACCACCCGCACGTCGAGTTTGCGCACCTTGTTGTCGCCGACGCGCTCGACTTCCATCTCTTGCAGGACGCGCAGCAGGCGGACCTGCATCGCCGGCGAGACCTCGCCGATCTCGTCGAGGAAGATGGTGCCGCTGTTGGCCGCCTCGAACCTGCCCTTGCGATCGTTGACAGCGCCGGTGAAGGCGCCTTTGACGTGGCCGAAGAGTTCCGATTCGAGCAGCGATTCCGAAAGCGAGCCGCAGTTGATGGCGACGAACGGGCCATTGGCGCGCTGGGAATGGTCGTGGATGAGCCGCGCGACCATCTCTTTACCGGTGCCGGTCTCGCCTTCGATGAGCACGGTGGCGTTCGACGCCGCGACCCGCTTGGCATTGTCGAGCACGTGGCGGAACGCACCCGACACGGCGACGATGTTGCGTTCGCTGAACTGCTGCCGGATTTCTTCGCGCAGCTGATAATTCTCGTCGATCAGTTCCTCTTTTTCCAGGTTCACGAACTCGGCCAGGGCGCACCATTGCAGGAGCAGGTCAGCGAGCAGGGCGCCCACGTTGGCATCGGTCCCATCGAGGATGAGCACCCCGTGGATGCGCTTGTCCTTGCCCAACGGCCAAGCGGTCGGGCCGGTCTGGCCTTCCGCTGGGCGCACCGGCTGATGGCTGCTGACGGCGGTGGCTGCCATGGCGCGATCAGCCGCCTCATCCTGGCTGGCGACGCCGTGGCTGATGATCTCGCGCACCGCGCCGTCATGGAGCAGGGTGATCAGGCGGCCGCCAGTCAGATGGCCGGCCCCTTGGGAAAGGCGCAGGGCGGCGAGTACCGACAGCCGTAGCTGCGGCTGGGCCACGCGGGCCTCGGTGATGGCGTCGAGGAGGTCGAGAAGTGGTAAGGAAGGATGCATCTGCCGTTTCTTTGCCGGGTTCCGGCTGAGCTTTGCATCGTCATGCAGCCATGGGACGGGGCAACTGCTGCGTATTGGAGCAGCGCCCCGGCCGGTTGCGGGCGGAATGGGCGGCAACCAGCCGCGCCTTCAATAGTGCAGGCGCTTCATCAAGCCTGAACTTGACTCGCAAGACTGCCTCGGAGCCTCCTACCACCCATGGCATCCAAACCTCCTCCCTACCGCCTCGGCATCGACCTCGGCGGCACCAAGATCCACGCGGTCGTGATCGACCGGATCGGCGCCGTTATCGGCTCTGCCCGGCTGCCGACCAAGGCCGACAAGGGCTATGCCAAGGTGATCAAGCGCATCGCCGAGGCCGCACTGGGCGCTGCGGACGACGCTGGGATTCCATTCAGCAAGCTTGGCCGGGTCGGCCTGGGCGTGCCTGGGCCGGTCGACCGCGAGGGCAACCTGCTCTTCGCCGCCAACCTGGGCTGGAAAAAATCGCCAGTCGCAGCCGATGTCGGCGCGCGGTTGCAGGTCGGCGTCGTCCTCGGCAACGACGTGAACTGCGGCGCGCTTGGCGAGACGACCTATGGCGCGGCAGCCGGGGTCGCTTCGGCGGCGATGTTCTTCGTCGGCACCGGCCTCGGCGGTGCGGTGGTCGTCAACGGGACGATCCTCAACGGGGCGCATGGTTTTGGCGGCGAATTCGGCCACATCCCGGCGCCGTTCGGTGATGCCCAGTGCGGCTGTGGCAACCGGGGATGCCTCGAAACCGTGGCCTCGAAGACCGGCATCGTGCGCCTGATCAGCGAAGCGGTGCGGCGCAAGATCCCCTGCAAGCTGGAAGCCTTCGCCGGCGGCAAGATCCCGGTTGGCGGCGCGACGGTGAAATCAGGCGAACTGCACCGGGCTTTCCGCGCCGGCTGCCCGGCGACGCGGGCCGCGCTCAACCATGCCTCGGCCGGGATCGCCTGGGGCATGCAGGTGATCGGTAACGCGATCGATCCCGAGACCTACGTCCTGGGCGGCGGGGTGATGCAGGCGCTGGGCCGCGATCTCGTGCCGCTGGTGCGCCGGCAACTGAAAGGGTCGTGCGCCCTCTACCGCCGGGTCGCGCCGGATCTACGTTTGGCAAAACTCGGCGACGATGCGGTGGCGATCGGTGCCGCCGTGCTCGCCGGTAGCGAGGCATGACATGGGCGCCAGCAATGGGAGCGAATCGGTCTTGTCAGGCGCCTCCGGGGCGACGGCTGCCGTCGGCCCGTGGCACGCCTGCCTGATCGACTGCGGCACCTCGTCGGTGCGTGGCTTCATCGCCGAGATCAAGGGCGGCGAGGCGCGCATCCTGGAGGACCTCGCGTATCCGGTCGATCTCACGGCCGGCTTCACCGGTCGGCTGCTGCCGCGCGCCTCGCTCGACGCGGTCGAGGAGGCCTTCGCCGGCATCCTCGCCGCCGCCAAGGGCTATGGCTGCGATCGTTTCCGCGCGGTCGCGACCACCGGCCTGCGCGAGGCGCCCAACGCCGACGTGCTGATCGAACGCCTGCGCGCGCGCTTCGGCCTCGCGCCCGAGGTCATCGATGGCGCTGAGGAAGCGCGGCTCTACTTCGAGGCCCTGCGCGTGCTGGCGCGACGGCTCGACCTGTCGCTTGCCGGCGACCTGCTCCTGATCGAGCTCGGCGGCGGCTCGTCGAGCGTCAGCCTGATCCGCGACGGCAAGCTCGCGCATTCGGTGGATGAGCACTACGGCACCCACCGGGTCTGGGACCAGTTCCGGAATCTCAAGGATTCGGTGGATTTCAGCATCGCCATCGACCGTTACGCCCTCGGCGCGGCGCGCATGGTGCTGTCGCGCCTGCCCCAGCGCGGGGCTGACCGCATCGCGGTGACCGGTTCGGTGGTGCGTCGGCTGTGCTCGCTCGCCTCCGGCAGCGACATGCCCGAGGGCGGCTGGATGGATCCGCCAATCGATGCCGCCTGCATCCGCGCCTGGCTCATGCGCATGCGCGAGGCGACTCCGTCGCAGCGCGCTGAAGCCTGCCGCTGCAACGAGCACGAGGCGGCGGTGCTTTTGCCAGCAGCGAGCTTCATCCACCACCTCTGCGCCGAGACCGGCGCGGCGCGGATCCTGGTGCCGCAGATCAGCCTGCGCCACGGCCTGCTCGCCGACCTGCTGCCGGGCGCGCAGGGGCCGCATCATCTGGATGCCGACCATCTGTTGGCAGAGGCACGTCAGCTCGTCGCGCGCTACGGCGGCAATGCCGACTACGCCGAGAACACCGCCAGCCTGGCGGGGCAGATCTTCGACCAGACCACCGCGATCCACGGCTTCGGCGCGCGTGAACGGGTGCTCCTCCAGTTCAGCGCCTTGGTGCACGACATCGGCTCGTTCGTCAACGTGCGCAACCGCCACAAGCACACCCTGTATCTGCTGGAAGCCACCGACATCGCCGGCCTGACCGGGGTCGAAAAAACGGTGGTGGCGCAGGTCGCCCGCTACCACCGCCGCTCGGCTCCGCAGCCGCACCACGGCACCTTCCAGGCCCTGTCGCGCACCGATCGGGTGCGGGTGTCGGGCTTGGCCGCGATCCTGCGTCTGGCCTATGGCCTGGATGTCGAGCGCACCCAGCTCATCCGCAGCATCCGCTGCGAAGTGGTCGCCGGCACCCTGCTCATCCACGTCGACCGCCGCCAGGTTGCGCTGGAACAATGGTCGATCGGCCAGAAGTCGAGCCTGTTCCGCGACGTCTTCGGGCTGGAGGTCCGCGTCGTCCCCCGCGTTGAACGATGAACCTAAAAATCGCAATAGCGCCCCACCTGCTGCGTTGGTCGTCAGTCATGTGGCGCTGCCACACTCCTTCCTCCCGCCTTGCATCTGGGGCACTCTTGCGATTTTTGACGGAATTGGTTGGTGCAGACCGCGTTCAAACCGGGGAAGGCCAATCTGATTACGTCACCCGATTGGTGGCGGCGTGGAATCCACCAACCCGTTTTCCTGCGGCAACTTGCCCCAAAATGCGGGGCTCGATCGAGAGGTTCAGGATGATCCTAGACGCGAGAAGGACCGCCCCATGAAAAAGACCAAGAGCACCACCAGCATCTTCCGCCGCGAGCCGCGCGCCGCCGCGCCCGAACCCGTGCCGGCCGCCGCCGGCGGGATCGAACGCTACATCGTGCGCGAAATGAGCTGGCTCGCCTTCAACCGGCGGGTGCTGGAAGAGGCCGAGGAATCCGGCAAGCCGCTGATCGAGCGCTGCAAGTTCGCCGCGATCGTCTCATCGAACCTCGACGAGTTCGTCATGGTCCGGCTGGCCGAGATCCACGCCCAGGTGCGCGGCCCGGGCGCAGACCCCGCGACCCAGGAGGCGCGCCGGCAGGCGACCCCGATCCGCGAGCAGATCCGCGAGATGGTCGAGGCGCAGTACCGTTGCTGGCGCGAACAACTTGTCCCGCTGCTGGCAAAGGAGGGCTTCACCCTGGTGCCGCCCGCCGAGTGGGCCGATACCGACCGCGAATCCCTGCGTGCCTACTACCGCGACCAGCTGGAGGCCATCCTCACCCCGCTCGCGGTCGATCCGGCACGGCCATTCCCGGTCGTGGTCAACCGCGGCATCACCGTCGCGGTGGCGCTGTGGAAGGACGACGATGAGCCCACCGCCGATCCGCGCCGCGCCCTGGTCGCGGTGCCGGGCGGCAACCGCCTGATCGCCCTCGTCGGCGCGCCCGGCCGCTTCGCCCTGGTCGAAGACGTCGTGATGACCTTCCTCGACCGGCTCTTCCCCGGCTACCGCATCTCTGGCCGCTGCCTGTTCCGGATCACCCGCGACGGCACGCTTGAGATCGACGAGGACCAGGCCAACGACCTGCTGACCGAGATCGAGCAGGAATTATCCAGCCGCGACCACGGCCACGCCGTGCGGCTGGAGGTCGCGCACGACGCCGACCGCTCACTCAACGACTGGCTCGCGAAGGCGCTCGACCTGCATCACAACGATGTGGTGCCGATCAACGGACCGCTCGACCTGACCTTTCTCTTCGGCCTTGGCGATCGCCTGGACCAGCTGCCCGCCGGCCGCCGCGACGACCTGCGCGACCGCCCGATCCCGATGCCGCTGCATCCGGCCGAATGGGACGATCCGTTCGCCTACCTGCGCGAGCGCGAAGCGCTCATCCACCATCCCTATCAGAGCTTCCAACGCGTGGTCGAACTCGTCGAACGCGCCGCCGACGATCCCAAGGTGCTGGCGCTCAAGCAGACGCTCTACCGCACCTCCGGCAATTCGCCGTTCGTGCGCGCCCTGGTGCGCGCCGCCCGTAACGGCAAGCAGGTCACGGTGCTGGTCGAATTGAAGGCCCGCTTCGATGAGGCCGCCAACATCCGCTGGGCCAGGGCGCTCGAAGAAGCCGGCGCGCACGTCGTCTACGGCCTGGTCGGCTACAAGGTGCACGCGAAACTGCTGCTCATCATCCGTAAAGAAGAAGACGGCATCCGGCGCTACTGCCACCTCGGCACCGGCAACTACAACGATCGCACCGCCCGGCTGTACACCGACCTGAGCTACCTCACCGCCAACGAGGCGGTCTGCCGCGACGTCGCCGCGCTCTTCAACATGCTGACCGGCTACAGCCAGCCGCCGGACTGGGAACGCTTGGCCGTGGCGCCGCTCACCTTGCGCAGCAGCTTCGTCGCCTGGATCCGGCGCGAAGCCGCGCACGCCAAGGCCGGCCGGCCGGGGCGGATCATCGCCAAGTTCAACGCCCTGGTCGATGAGGGGATGGTCGACGAACTCTACGCCGCCAGCGCCGCCGGGGTCGAGATCGACCTCATCGTGCGTGGCATGTGCATCCTGCGCGCCGGCGTGCCCGGCCTGTCGGAGCATATCCGGGTGCGCTCGATCGTCGGCCGGTTCCTTGAACACAGCCGCATCTATCACTTCGCCAACGCCGGCGAACCGGTCTACGCGATCAGCTCCGCCGACTGGATGGGTCGCAACCTCGACCGCCGGGTCGAGGACCTGGTGATGATCGAGGCGCCGGAACTGCAAGCCACCCTGGCGCGGGTGCTCGACCACTGCCTCGCTGACAATACCCAGGCCCGGCTCATGCAGCCCGACGGCACCTACCTGCGGCTGCAGCCCGCCGAGGGCCAGCCCCGGGTGTCGTGCATCGACCGCCTGGTCGAGGACGCCGCCAAGGCCGAGGTCGTCGCCGACGCCGGTTCCGGCTCTGGCCTGCGCTTCGTGCCCAGGCGCAAGAACGACGCGGAGTGAGCTGAGTGAGCTGAATAAGCGGCTTGCGCTGCGGGCGCTGAGCGAGCATTCTCACCGCCAAGGCGGGACCACCATGGGCGTGCAACCGATCAGCGAACGCGGCCGGCGCATCGTGCTCGCCCTCGCCCGGCACCGCAGCCCGGTGCTGGTCGCCGACCTGGCGCAGGAACTGCCCATGCTCGGCCGCATCGACGACGACGTCGCCGGCCTCATCCACGGCGGCACCCTGGTCGCCCACCCGACCATGGACGCGGCGCAACTGAAAGCCGAACTCGACGAAGCCTGGAAGGGCCTCGTCCACGCCCAGCGCACCGGCGCGACCTTCACCTGGCGCACCCGCAACCGCTTCCGCGTCCAACTGTCCGCCGTCGGTCGCGACATGGTGCCGCTGCTGGCGAAGCCACGGGTGTGAACGCGACAACGGCGCGTCCCGGCCGCCCCTGGGACCGCCGGTTTTCAACCGGCTGCGGGTCTGGGAGCGATCCGACCATGGTCGTAGCTCCAGATCACCCTGAACCGTTGGGCAGTCGCAACCCGCAACCCGCAATGCCCGTCGCCGCAAGTGGGGGCATGCTCTTGCTTGCCGCCCCCCTTGCCCAGCCCGGATTCCGTCGACCATCCCGCCTTCCATGGCTGAAACCCTGCCGTGCCCCGTCTGTGGCAAGCCGATCGCGACCGCTGCCGATCATCGCCCCGCTACCTTCCCGTTCTGCACTGATCGCTGCCGGCTGCGCGACCTCGGCGCCTGGTTTTCCGGGGCCTATGTCGTGCCTGGCGGGACTGTGGACGAATCGGAGCCGGACCTTGCCGAAGTCGCCGTTCGGTCGCGCACGCCATGATCGCGGTGCGGGTCCTGCATCTGGTGCCGGCGCGATCAGCTGATCCGGAAACCTTGGCCGCCGGTCTGCTTGCGCGCTGGCTGCACGCCTCCGGCCATCCCCAGGCTATCGCGGCGGCGGAACCCGGTCTGCCGGTGGTCGGCGAGGGCATCGAGTCGTTCTCTTGGGCGAAAAGCCGCCTGGCGTGGTGGCTGGGCGGGCGCACACGCTTCCTGGCCCGCATCGGCACCTGGGTGCCCGACCTCATCCACGCGCACGGCCTGGCCCAGGTGCCGCTCGCGCTCGGCCTCGCGCGCCGTCTGCGCCTGCCGGCACTGGCGTCGATCCACCGCCTAGTCGATCCTCACGCGCAGCGGGTGGTGCGGGATCCGCTCCTGAAATGGTTGCTGGTTCCCACGGAATTCCATCGTTCGCACTGGGTAGCGGAGGTCGGCATCGACCGCGATCGGGTCGGGGTCCTGCCGTGCGGGGTCGACCTCGCTGCCGCCGCCACCCGGCGTCCGGCCGACGGCCGCCTGGTGGTCGGGGTCGAAGCCGTTCCAGGCCAGGATTCCGGCCTGCCTGCCCTGTTCGAGGCGGTGGAGCAGATTCGTCGCGAGGGCGTGCAGGCGCGCATCGTGGCGGCGGTCGCGGATGAATCTGCGGCGCGGCGCGTGCAGCAGCTCGCCACCGGTCTTGGCGTCGGGGGCCAGGTGGTGCTTGCGGTCGGCAACGGCGCCATCGACCTGGTCGGGCGCTGCGACGTGCTGGTGCGGCCGGATGCGTGCGAACAACCGCTGCTGGCTGCCGTCCAGGCGATGGCCGAGGCCCGCCCGATCATCGCGGTCGGGGTGGGAGGGTTGAGCGAACTCGTGCGCGATGGCGAGAGCGCGCTGATCGTGCCGGCCGGCGACGCCGCCGCGTTCGCCGCCGCCCTGCGCCAGCTCGCGGACGAGGTCAACCGCCGCACCATCGGTGCCGCCGCCCGCGCCAGCGCCGAGGCCCGCTTCGGCCTGACCGAGGTCGGCACCGCCGCCCTGGAATTCTACCATGCCGCGATCGGCCCGGCCCCCGAGGCCGGCAGCCTGACCGAGACCGCCTCGTCGTGGCGCCGGGCCACCGAAATGCGCGCGCGGCGCCTGGAATCCGATGCGAACACCGCTGCCCGGGAACCCCAGCCATGATCGCGTTCATCTCCGACATCCACGCCAACCAGGCGGCGCTGGAGGCGGTGTTCGCCGACATCGACAGCCTGGGCACGGTCGACCGCATCTACTGCCTGGGCGATGTGATCGGTTATGGCCCGGATCCGGTCGAATGCCTCGATCTGGTCGCCGCCCGCTGCAAGCTGGTGCTGATGGGCAACCATGAGCACGCCCTGCTGTTCGGCGCCTATGGCTTCCACACCGGGGCGAAGCGGGCGATCGAATGGACGCGCCGGGTGATCACCGCAATCGAACCGGTGGCCAAGCGCAAGGCGGTGCTCGATCTCATCGAGCACCTGCCCAACCGCCACGACCTGCCGGAAGTGCTGCTCGTCCACGGCAGCCCGCGCGATCCAGTGATGGAATACGTGCTCGAAAGCGATCTCTGGGAAGGCTCCGATCCCGAGAAGCTGGAGCAGATCTTCGCCGGCTTCAAGCACCTCTGCTTCGTCGGCCACACCCACAAGCCCGGCGTCTTCACCGAGGACCGCTGCTTTCTCGCCGCGAGCGAGCTGGGTTCCGGCTTCGACGTGCGCGACGGCCGTTACCTGATCAACGTTGGGTCGGTCGGTCAGCCGCGCGACCGCGACCCGCGCGCCTGCTACACGCTGTTTTCCGGCGATGCGGTGTACTTCCGCCGCGTGTCCTACGACATCGAAGCGACGGCGGCGCGCATCGCTAAGGTTCCCGACCTCGACCCTCGCCTGGCGGACCGGCTGTTTCGCGGCGAATAACTCTAAAAATCGCAATAGCGCCCCACCTGCTGCGTTGGTCGTCAGTCATGTGGCGCTGCCACACTCCTTCCTCCCGCCTTGCATCTGGGGCACTCTTGCGATTTTTGCAGGAAATTGTTGGTGTGGCGGTTTCGATGATGGTCGGTGTGATCAGGGTTCAAAGCGGGGAATGCCGATCCGAGCTCCTCAGCCGATTGGTGCCGGCGGGAATTTCACCAACCCTTTTACCTGTGCCAACTTGTTGAAAAATATGGGGTTCATTCGCGAGATTTAGGAAAACCGGTCGCGGGATCCACCACCGTCCGGCACGCTGACGCGACCCGACGCAACCCGCTCTGGCAAACGTGCTCTTCCCGCCAGCATCGCGGCGCACCGGAGCCGCCATGTCCCCACGTCTTTCCTTGCTTTTCGCGACCCTCGTCCTGGGTTGCCACCTTGCAGCTGGGGATAGCTCTGCGGTCGCGACGCCCAAACCGGATGCCGCAGCGACGGCCGCGGATCTGATCGCGAAACTACCGAAGCATGAGGGGATCGTCCGGGTCGGTGACGAGGTGCGCTGGACGGAAGGCGCAGCCTCGGCAGTGGTGACCGGCATCGATGCTGGCAGCCAGGATCCCCTGCTTGCCACCGCCATCGGGCCGATCCGGGTGGCACGCAATCTGGTGCAGGACCGTCGCGTCGAAGTGCTTGCCGCCCTGCCGGCCCTGGCCGATCGCGCCAAGGCCGCCGAGATCCCGGCCAAGGGTCTGACCCTGCAGGCGGGCATCCTGACCGGGCCCAGCCTGCGCAACGACACCGTGATCGTCACCACCCAGGCGACCTTGAAGAAGCGCAAGGTCGAGACCGTCGATCGCAGCGGCCAGCGTACCGCGATCAGGGCAGCGATCGCCAATCTGGTCACCCGCCTTGAGGCCACGCCGCTGGATGCCAGTGGACGGATGGCGCTCAAGGACGTGCTGGTGCGGCTTGATCGGCCTGACGGCAACACCGCGATCGATGAAGTGTCGCCCTCTTTTGCCCGCCGATTGGTTCGCCACGGCTGGGCGCGGCAGTGGTTCGCGGCCGACCCCGCTGGCGCCGCCGCTGCGAAAGAACTGGAAAAGGTCGTTCAGGATGCGGAATCGCTCGCCGCGGTTTCGAGCCTGACCGGCGACGGCAGCGATCTGAGCGACCTGCGCGACGGCTTCGGCCGTGGCGGCTTCCGCTTCTCCGGTCCAGATGCGGTGCGCTACACCTACCCGGCGCCAAACGCGGAATACCTCGGCAAGATCGCGCCATTGCAGATCGTCGTCGACCTGCCCGCCGGCAGTGATCCGACCGAGGCCGCCGCCGTCGCCAAGGCAACTGCCGCGCGTGCCTATCTGGGCCAGACGTTGATCGTGAATTGGACCGCCGCCGGTGGCCTGGTGACCGACCCTGAGCGTTGGCGTGCGGCGGTGCGGGTGTCGTACCAGAACCCGGTGTCCGGCGCGATCCCGCCGAACATCCTGGTCACCGGACTGAACGGTGACCTCGCCTTTCTGGCGGTGGAACGCGGCGCAATGCGCCCGGCGAAACCGCGCGACCGCGCCGACGCCGAGCGCTTCATCACCGATGCGGCGCGGTTGCTGCCTACTGCGGCGCACCTCGATCTCATCGGCCAGTACCTGATGACCTACGTCTATCCCAGCCCGGATGCGCGCTTTCCGGAACTGATCGGCAATAAAGAGGTGAAAAGCAACTTCCAGCAGACCTGGGACCAGACCCTGGGCACCACCGCCGGTGGCTATTGTCGCGGTGACTGCGCCGACATCGCCGAGCTCTACCACGACATCGTGGTGAAGCAGGGCCGCCATCCGATCGTCATCGGTCTGCCCGAGCACGCCGCCTGCACCTGGGCGGAAAAGCGCGGCAACACCTGGACGGTGTCGTTGCTCCAGACCGGTCCGGCGCACGAATACACCGGCGCCGATCTTCCCACGGCGCTGGAGCAGACCTACAAGAGCTTCGACCCCAACATGCCGTTCGACGCCAACGGCATCCCGCTCCTGTTGCGTTTTTCGGGCGAAGTCTCGCGCAGCGCCTGGCGCCTGAGCTGGCGCATCTTCGCCGAACCGGCCTACCGCGACATCATGATCGACGTGCAACGCGACTGGCATTTCCAGACCTACCAGCGCGGCATCCGCACCATGCTCGGGATGATCGCGAAGGGCGACGACGACAACGCCAACTACCGGGAATTATCAGGGCTTTACACCTTCACCGGCCAGTTCGCCCTCGCGGCGGACTACCAGCAGAAGGCCCTCGACCGCACCCAAGGCGACGCCAACAAGCTCTACATGCAGGTGGAACTGGTCGGCCACCTGATCAACGCCGGCCGGCTTGCCGAGGCGAAGACCCTGGTACGCAAGCTGCTCGACGCCACGTTGCCCGCGCTCAAGGAGCAGCTCGGCGACGCCTACTTCAGCATCGCGCTCGAACTCGCCGGCAGTTGCGGCGGCGATCGCTCCGACCCGGAACTCAACCGCCTCGGCGTGCAGGTGCTGCACCGCACGGTCAGTGAAACCCTCGGGGCGGAAGCAGACAAGCTCACGCAATGGCTGGGCAGTCCGGAGTTCAACCAGTCGACCTGGGATGATCGGATGAAACCCATTCGCCGGTTGCTGCAGCAGCACGCCACGGTGGCGATGGAACTTCTGCGCAAGCTCGGGCCGGAGGCGCTGCCCGGCGACGAGTCCATCCAGGCCGCCAGCCGTGCCGCCCAGCGTTGGCTCGACCGCATCGCCTTCCGCGATGTGGAGGAAAGCAGCGAGGCGATGGTCCGCTACGCCGAGGCCGGCCACTGGTACGAGGCGGTCCTGGGCCAGGCCGCCTTGGATGCCAAGCTGGCCGCCGCCCCGCTGCCGAGTGTGCTCCCCGCGAGCCACGCCAGACGTCTGGCCGGCGTCGCGCAGATGGAAGCCGACCTGCCCTGGATCCGTGCGTCCGTGCCCTACTGGGTCACCCGCATCCGCACGCGGTTCGGCCGTGACAAGACGAAGCTCGACCCGGCTGAGATCGCCCGCCTTGGCAAAAACCTGGAAACCGCGATCGCCACCAGCGACAAGCTCGGCATCGTCGCACCCGGCATCAGCTCTGCCGCGACCATCGCGCGGCAGATCGTCGCCCTGGTCGGCAAGGATGCCGCCGCCCTGCGCCGCCTGCTGCGCGAGGTGAAGGAGCGCAACGACAAGGCCCTGCGCGACGACTGCGCCGAATGGCTGGGCAATACCGCGCGGTTTCTTGACCTTAACTGGTACGAGCAGGTCATCGCGCTGTGGACCGCCGAGGTCGACTACAAGCCGAAATACTACTGGATCGCCTGGCGCGCCGCCCTGAACGACGCGCCCCGCCACGCCCTGCTGGTCGCCCGCGCCGCCGCCAAGCGCTTCGCCGACGATCAGGCCTTCGTCGAGGAACTGAAGTTCATGGAGGAACTGCTCGGCCCTGCGGCGAAAAAGCTGGGAAGCGAAAGGGCGGTGGCGCCCAAACCAATCGACGCGGCACGTTGACGGAGCGTCGATTTCCACATCGACGGCTATCTTTGACCACGACGGCGATGTGGACATCGCCGCTCCGGTTCGTCATCGGCGCGAACGGAGCGTCGAGGTCAGCGCGAACGGAGCGTCGATGTCCACATCGACGGATCTCTCTATCAATGACGGCGAAGTGGACATCGCCGCTCCGGTGCGTCATCAGCGCGAACGGAGCGTCGAGGTCAGCACGAACGGAGCGTCGATGTCCACATCGACGGATCTCTCTATCAACGACGGCGAAGTGGACATCGCCGCTTCAGTGCGTTCCTGACGAAGCCTGGCCTCAGCGCGCCAGCATCGGCAACGCTTCGGCCAATCCCGCCTTCACATCCGGCGCGAGCGCCAGCGCACGTTCAAGTGCGGCGACCGACGGCGCGGCGGCTGGGCGTTCGCGGCGCAGCGCGGTCAGGCGGTCGCGCAGGTCGGGCAGGGCGGCGCCGTTGAGGGCGGCGGCGACGGCGCAGGCGAGCCACGAGCGGCGCAGGGCCACCGGCACGTTTTCCCCGTCGCAGCGTTCGGCGCTCGCGGCGAGCAGGGCGCGGGCGGCGGCGGGATCGCTCGCGGCGAGGATCACCGCGCGCAGGGCGGTGATCAGGCCCTGATCCCCGGCGTCGCACCACGATTCGCGCTTGGCGACGTAGGCGCCGGCGGCGTCTTCATCGTGGCGGCGCACAGTCCAGTGCAGGAGCGTGAGATGGTGCGTGCGCGGGGTGCCTTCGACCGCCAGGCGGGCGGCGGCGGTGACGGGTTCGACTCCGCCGAGCACGCTGATGATCGCGGCGCGGGATTCGGCCTCGTCGACGCTGGAATCATCGGCCAGCACCGTGGCCTGGAGCGCATTCAGGCGGGCCACGGCGGGGTCGCGGTCGGCCGGGTCGGCGCAGCGGGCGGCGGCTTCGAGGGCACGCGTGAGCTGCTTGCGCGCCTCTTTCCAGCGCCCGGCGCTGGCGGCGATGCGGGCGCGCTCTTCGTTGAGCCGGACGAGCAGTAATCGTCCGCCGCAGGCGAGAGCCTCGGCCCGGGCCCAGGGTGCGAGCAGCGCCTCGGCGGTTTCCGGATCGAGCGCCTCGCGCGCATGCTGGGCCGCGTGCAGGGCGGTTTCGAGCACCTCGCCAGGCCAGTCCTCGCGGGCGTCCGCCAGGCGGGTGATCAGGCGATCCTTGGTCGCCGGCGCGATCCGCCCGTCAGCAGCCTGGACCGCGAACAGGGTCGCATCCAGGCGCAGGCGATCGCGTGGGCGCAGGGATTCCGCCACGCCTTCGAGCCAGGCCAGGCCACGGGCCAGTTTGGTCGCGTCGGTGATGCGGCCGCGCGCGAGGCTGGTCAGGTGGCGGTGCAGCGCCGTGACCGCAGCCGGTTCAGCGACGACACGGGTTCGAATGCGGGCCAGCACGGCGGCGGCGAGGCCTTCCGCTTCGTTGGCGGCGTCATCGAGGAGCGAACTCCAGGTCGGCCACGAGGGCAGTTCGCCGTTGCCGAGTTTGGACACGGATTCCAGCAGCGCGGCCGAGGGGACCAGCAGGCAGTTGCCGAGCAGACCCGACTGGCGCAGGCGCGCCGCATCGGAGTCCTTGCGGCCGTCCCAGCCCTGCACGACGGCATCGGCGAGCGAGGCGGCATGATCGCTGGCGGTGGTCAGGGTCAGGGTGATGCGCCGGCCGGGTGCGGACACGGCGGTGCCCAGGGCCGTCAGCGCCGGGCCCAGGGCGTCGGCGTCGGGTAGCTCGGCCCAGGCGGGGATCTCGACCGCGATGTCGGTTGCGCCTTCGCAGGGGAGCGTCAGTGCGGCGACGGAGGCGAGCGTCCAGGCCGCATCGGCCCACGGCGAGTTGGCGCCATTGGTGCCGGAGAGCGGCAGGCCGATCACCCCGCCATCGCGATCGACGACGGTTTGCAGGCAGGCGTCGAGTTCATCCAGGCTGCCGGATTCAGCGGCGCGCCAGCCGGCCGCGACCGGTCCGTGCGCGACCTCGCCGGCGATGAGCCAGCCCACGGATTTGCCGCGCACGACCCCGGCGCGGCGGCCCGGATTCGCTGCGTCGGCTGGTTTGTCGCCTTTGTCGCCTTCGTTTTCCGGTTTCGGCTGATCCGCGCCGGTGCGGCCCGGACGGCCCGTCCGGGCGCCCGCCAGGGCCACCACCAGGCGCCAGCGCGGCGACGGACGCTGCCGTGACAGCACGTGTTCGGACGAACCCAGATGCACCGACGACAAGGATTTTCCCGCATCGCGGCGGGCCTGTTCCTGCTTGGCGAGATCGTCACCACGGCGGATGCGCTCCAGCCGCGCGGTGGCGGCGGCGCCCTGCGACGGGAAGCGCTGGTTCAGGTGCGCAAGCGCCGCTAGGGTCGCTTCCGCATCGGGGCCGACCTCCTTGCTGCTGGTGCGCAGGCGGCGGTCGAGGCCGTCGAGTTCCTGCCGGCGCTGGGTTTCGATGCGCTGGCGCTCCTGCGGGTCGAGCCCAGCGATGGCGGCGAGAACCTCGGAATCTTCCCAATGCCGGTCGGCGATGAGCCGGTGGACCTGGGCTGCGGCCTCGGCGGCGGCCTGAAGGCGCGCCAGTTCGCCCGCGATGCGTTCGGCGGCGCCAGCATGCCGGGATTCGAGCCGGCCGCGCAATTCACCGGCGCGCGGATCAGCTTCGCCGTGCTCGGCCACGGCAGCGGTGAAGCGGCGCAGGAGGTCGTCGAACTCCTGGGTCCGCTCATGTTCCAGCTTGGCGCGGGCCTCGGGATGCGCCTCGATCAGCTTGCGCCAGGCGGCTTCCACCGCCGGATCGGCGGGGCCGCGCGCGGCGAGCAGGGCCTCCCAGTCGCGTTTCAGCGCCGCGACCGGCGGGGGTGGATACAACCCGCCCACGGTGACCTGTACGCCTTGGCTTTGCAGATGAACGGCGATGAGGGCGCGCAGGTCGTCGCGCACCGGCAGGGGCGGACGCAGGATGGCGAAGGCGAGTTCGCGCAACGCGGCCGCGAGATCGTGTTTTTCGCTCTTTTTCGCGGTATCGACCGGATCAGCCGGGTCGCCTTTTCCATCCTTGTCACTCTTGGCGGCCGCGAGCACTCCGACCACGCGGTCGCGGATGCGGGCGATCAGCCGCTTCATCTCGCCGTCGATGCGCCAGGTCGCGAGCGCCGGCGGCACGAAGGGGGCTGGACCGGCCGGGGCGGCAGGAATCGGGACTGTTGCGGGAACAGGCGCAGGAACAGACGCGGCGCTCGCTGGTTCCGGCACGGCTGGTGGAGCCACGTCAGCACCGGGCGCTGCGGGCGTGCTCTCGGCGGTTGGGGCGGTCGACGCGACGTCGGCAGCCGCCGGTGCCGGTGCCGGCGCAGCGGGCGCGGCCGGAACCGGATCAGGCAGATGCAGGGCGAGCCATTGTTCCCAGGTCACGCGGGGTGGAGGCGGCGGACGTACCGGTTCCGTGCGTTGCGGAGCGGCGGGTCGACCTGCCGGCGGCCGGCCGCCATAGACGTTGCGTTCCTGCGGGCGGTCACTCTGGCGGTCGCTCTGGCGATCATTCTGCCGGTATCCAGCGCGCTGCTGGCCATAGTCATTCCGCTGCGACGGGCGCCCCGGCACTGGCACCGGAGCAGGGGCCGGGGCGGTAGTTGGGGCAGTAGTTGGGGCGGCGCCTGCGGCGAGTGGCGCAGGAGTCCCCGATGCGGCCGGGGCGGCACCCTCGGCCGGTCGGCGGGCCTTCTCGGGTTTCGCGGGTCGCATCGACGCGACGTAGGCCTGCGCCACCTCGCGCAGTGGTGCCAAGGTGGCATGCCCGTCGGGGAAGGCCTCGATCATGGCGACGTCCGGCTTTTTGCCGCTTGGAGTCGGCTGGCCTGAGATCAGCGCGTTGACCAGTTCGACCGCCTGCTCCAGCTTTGGCAGTTCGTCCTTGGTCAGCGGTTTGACCGCTGCCAGCCCAAGGTCCGCGAGCTTGCGCTCCAGGAAGCTCGCCGGCAGGCGGCCGCGGGCGCAGGCGAACAGGTCGTGGACGGCGCTGGACCAGCGCTGGGAGGGTGTCGCATTCATGGGGCGGGCAGCCTATGAGCGATTTCCCCATACCAAGCAGCGCCCGGCAGCGGAACAGGGCAGCCACGCACGCGACCCCAGTGGCACGGATGCCCGACCGCCGACCGTCCGACGCCTTCCCCCGACTCAAGCACCCTCGTCCGGACCGGCCGGACCTTCTTGCCCTGGGGTAGGTGCCTTGGACGCTGCCCACGCATGGCGAAACTGGTCTGTCAGGCCGGCCCGACGGCGGGGCACGAGTATCCACTCAGCAAGGATCACGTGATCCTCGGCCGGCAATCCGCGTGCGACATCCAGATCATGGACACCATGTCGTCGCGCCAGCACTGCGAGGTGCGGCGCGAGGGCCGTTTCTACGTGCTGGTCGATCTCAGCTCGCGCAACGGGACGCTGCTCAACGGCAAGAAGGTGGTCGAGCGGCAACTCGCGTTCGGCGACCGCATCCGGGTCGGCGAGGTCGAGTACCTGCTGGTGAAGGAATCCGGCGACGCGGACCTGCGCGACCTGCTCTCGAAGTACGAAATCCTGGAAAAGATCGGCGAGGGCGGCATGGGCATCGTCTACAAGGCGAACCAGCGCTCGATGGCCCGCATCGTCGCGCTGAAGGTGCTCAGCCCGAAGTACGCCAGCCGGCAGAAGTTCGTCGACCAGTTCATCCGCGAGGCGCGCGCCGCGGGACAACTCAACCATCCCAACATCATCCAGGTCCACGACGTCGGCACCGAAAACGGCATCCATTTCTTCTCGATGGAATTCATCGAGGGCGCGACCTGCATGCAGATCCTCAAGCAGAGCGGGGCCTTTCCGGTCAGCGAGGCGCTGGAGGTCGTGCGCCAGACCGCGCGTGCCCTGGAATACGCCCATTCGCAGCGCCTGATCCACCAGGACATCAAGCCCGACAACATCATGATCGGGCCGAACAACCAGGTGAAGCTGGCTGATCTCGGCATCAGCAAGACCTTTGACGAGGTCGAGGCAGAAGAAGGCGGCCAGCGCCGGGTCATGGGCACGCCGCACTACATGGCGCCCGAGGCCGCCCTGGGCAAGCGCGTCGACCACCGCGTCGACATCTATTCGCTCGGCGCCACCATGTATCACCTGCTGACCGGCAAGACGCCGTTCACTGGCACCAACGCCACCGACGTGCTGAAAGCGCACGTCATGGACCCCTTCCCGCCCATCCATGATCTCAATCCCGAGGTGCCCGAGCCGATCTGCGCCCTGGTTGAACGTCTGGTCGCCAAGAAGCCGGAAGACCGCTATCAGTCCGCGACCGAGGTGGTCGAGGAGATCCAACGCCTCAAAGGCGGCCTGGGCCTTGGCACCGAGCGCATCGGCGGGGCCGAGACCATGCTGTTGCGCCGCTTCGCCCGCGGCGCGGCGAACGGCCCGGGCGATGCCGCCGGCACCGCGGCCTCTACTGCAGCCGGCACCACCGGGGCCACGCCCGGCGATGCCACGGGCGAACAGATCCGCCTCCATCGCCACAAGCGCAGTCAGAACCATGCCGCGCTCATCATCCTGATTCTTGTCCTTGTCGTCGCGCTGGCGGTCGGTGCCTGGCTGGCGTTGCCGCACCTCGTGGGCCCGGCCCGGGCAGCACCTGATGACGCCAAGGCGGGTGATCCGCCGGCCCGGCAACCGGCGACGCCCACGACCGCACCAATCTCCCCAACCCCAGTGGCGAACCCGGCGCCGGCGCCGGCGCCGGCCCCGGTCCCGAACTCGATCAACACCGTGCGCATCCTCAAGGAACTCGACGAACTCGAATCCACGCTGCGGACCAGTACCGCGGCCGATCCCGGCCTGCTGCTCAAGCGCCACGAGGCGCTCATGGCGCTTGAGCCCACCGGGCCCGAGGCTGCCCGCGCGGCGGCGATCGCCCAGGGGATCCAGGCCCTGTTCGCCAAGCAGACCGCCAACCGCACCGATGCCGCGCTGACCGACTTTGAACGCGAACTCAAGAAGCTCATCGACGAGCGCAACTTCGATCTGGCACAGCAGCGCTGCGACAATTTTGCCAAGGTGAATCCGTCCGCCGACGCCGGACTGGCAGCAGATCGCCTGGCCCGACTCAAGGCCTGGGTCGAGTCCTCGCGCCAGCAATACCACGCCAACCTGGGCGAACGGGTGAAGCGCTATGCCGCCCTCGGCGACCTGGCCCGGCTGAAAGAGGAACGCGACCGTCTACCGCCGTCGCTGCTCGGCGGTCCGGTCGAGCAGGACATCCTCAAGGCGATCACCCAGGTCGAGGCAGACAAATTGAAGAAGGCCACCGCCATCCTCGACACCGCGCGCCTGCACCTGGCCCGCTGGGACGGGGCCGCGATCGACCGCTTGAACCGTGACGAACGTCCGGACCTGGCCGGTCTGGCGTCGGTCAAGGCGCTCGACGAACTGGTGGCGGCGGCGCATCGCCTCAGCGAACTGTCGGAGGCCATCGGCAAGGGCCTGCAGGGGCGCAAGGTGCGTTTCCGCGGCAAGATCCGGCAATGGACGGATCCGGATCTGCTCGCGGCCAGTGCCAAGTCGTTGCGTTTTGAAGTTCCGGCCGGCGAGGTCGAGATCCGCTGGCAGGACATCCCGGCCGTCGACCTGGATTCGCTGGCAAAACTGGTGCTGGCCGCGGATGCAGACGCCTACCGCCCGGCCATCGACCTGCTGGGCGCAGCCCAGGCCAAAACCGCGGACAAGCCGGCCGCGGACAAGACGCCTGAGGCGGCCAAGTAGCGCCCCATGGCGCGCGAAAAGTACAAGGGCGGCCGCAGCCACGCCGAGACGGTCGACCGCAAGGGGCTCGGCCGCCTACGCCGTTCAGCCGAAAAACCCGTCGGCCGCGAGAGCAACTGGGAAGGCCGGCACGAGGACGACACGTTCGTCGAAAGCCACGGCCACCGCGAGCGCCCCAGCCACACCGGCGAACGACTGATCGCCCGCTTCAACCGCCTGGCCGGGTTGGGGGCGGCGCAGTCGGCCCCCGGCGTGGCCGGCGAGATCAGCGGCACCGAAGGCAACGGCCTGCTGGTGCGCACCAGCGCCGGCGAATTCCCGGCCAGCGTGCGGCGCAGCCTGACCAAGCGCATCGGCGGCGTGCGCAACCCGCTCGCGGTTGGCGACCGGGTGCACGTGCTGCCACCGGGCGACGATCCGGATTCGCCGTCGACCTCCGGGGTCGTCACGGCAGTTGAACCGCGCCGCAACCAGCTGGAACGCGTCGACAGCCACAACCGCAGCCTGGTCCACGTCATCGCGGCGAACCTGGACTTGCTCCTGGTCACCGCTGCCGTGGCCACGCCCGAGCCGCGCGCGGGGTTGATCGACCGCTACCTGTTGCTCGCTGCCTGGTGCGGCATCCCAGCCGTGCTGGTGCTGACCAAGTGCGATCTTGTGCCCGCCGCCAGCGTGACGGAACTGGCTGCGATCTGGCGCACGGTCGTGCCCGTCCACACCCTGGCGCTGGTCGGGGACGATCCCGGCCTGGTCGCGCTGCGCACGTTCCTGCAGGGGAAATCCTGCGTGATCTGCGGCCAAAGCGGCGTCGGCAAATCGACCCTGGTGAACGCACTCTTCCCCGGCACCGGCGCCCGCATCGGCGGCGTGGCCGATGCCGGCCACGGCCGTCACACCACCGTGTCCGCGCGCAGCTACCTCCTGCCCGGCGATGGACGCCTGATCGATACCCCCGGCGTGCGCGAATGTGGCGTCGCTGGGCTCACCCCTGTCGATGTCGCCCTGCACTACCCCGACCTGGCGCGGCACCAGCCGCACTGCCGCTTCGCCGACTGCACCCACCGCCACGAACCCGACTGCGCCGTCCTCGCCGCCCGCGATCGTGGTGAGATTGCCGCCAGCCGTTACGCGAGCTACCTATCGATCGTCGACGAGGATCTGGAGACCAGATGAGAACGCTTGGGTGCAGCATCTTCCTATCGTGGTGGGTCGCGGTCCTCGTCGCGGCTGACCCGGCCCCCCTACCGAGCATCGGCGGCACCCCCTTGCCGTCCGGCCCGCCGGTCGTGCGCGAAGCCCTGCCCGGCAGCGGTGGTTTGGCCTGGGCCCGCGTGGATGATGAAAACGCCAATATTTCCTTGATGAAGAACCATAACACCCTCGTCGTCCGGCAAGCGGCCAAGGCTGGCGGCGCGGCGCGCTTGGCGGTGACCACCTGGCAGGGCAGCGGCAGCGATGGGCAAAAACGCTACAATTCCGTGGCGCTGTTCGGCCCAGCGGGAAAGACGGCCTGGATCCGGCTGGCCGACTTCAGCATCCGCAATGGCGCCGGCCGCGATGGACAGTGCTCCTGGGGGCCGCAGCGGGCCAAGGATCTTTTTCTGCGCTTCGGATTCCTGACGACGCCCCTCGCCGAAGCTGCGACCGCGCACGGCAAGGCCCTCGAATTCGGCACCGCTGTTCCGCATCCTGCCGTGGTGGTCAGTCTCGCGGCCCGCCATGGCGTGGGCGGATTCGATAACTGGACCGTCGGCTATGGCTTCGGCTGCGCCGTGGTGCAGATCCCAGCCGGCAAGACGATCAGCGAAGCGCGCAAGGATCCAGCCAACGTGCTGCTGGAACTGCCCCTGCTGAAGTCCTATCCGATGGATGTCGGATTCAGGTTCCAGTTGCTGGATCAGGGCCATTGGTGGCTCGCGTTGGACACCGATCGCGATGGCGAGGCAGACCTCGACCTCACCGACGCCAGTCCTGGGGCCAAACCATGGACGGTGCCAGGATTCACGCACCAGCATGGTCTGGTGCTCAACCTGAACGCCGCCGGCGGAGCCAGCGCCGAGTCGGTCAACCTCACCCAGGCAACCTTGGAGGTGAAGCTGGTCGAGGAAGAACCGCCACGTCAGGCGCGTGAACGTTGGCCGCTGGTGCTTGATCGGGGCGCGTTGCTGCCGGCCGATCCGTTCCCCGTCCATGGCCAGCGCTTCGCGGCCGGTCTTGCGGTCGAGCTCGAACCGGGCACAGCACGAATCCCGGTCGCCAGCCTGGGATCGCGCCGTTTCGGCACCGTCGTGTCCGCCGCTGCGCCGGGTGAGGTCGCCCCGTCGTACACGTTGATCCAGGCCGGGCGCCCTGCGACCCGGGTCGCCCTGGCGCCCCGCTTGGAACCAATCGATCCCGCCACCGGGGCGGTTTGGCATCGGAGTTTCGTCCCTGGTCAGCGTGTCCTGATCGCTGGGCGCGAATCTGTGGAATTGCGGCGCGGCAGCGCGGTGTCGGCGGTGGGCAAGGCGTTGCCAGGCGGATTCCTGCTCACGATGCCTGGACCAGATCAGTACGACCTGGCGGTTGACGGCAAAGTCAGGCGCAGCGTCCGCGTTGGGCAGACCGACCTTCCTGCGATCGTCGCAGTCCAGGCCGGCAAGCCCAGGGTGGTCGAGGTCTGGTGTCCGGGCCAACCAGTCGAATCCGTACGGATCGACGGCGGAGTAGCCACGGTCGAGCTCCTCGACCGGGCACCGCCGTTCATGCGGTTGCTGGTCCAGGCCGCCAGCACGGGGGCGTCAAAAATGGTGCTGATTGGCGCCGGTTCCGTCGAACTTGGCCGGGCCGAGGTGCGTGCGTTCAATCTGGCCTTCGGCGGCGGCGATGGCGGTGGCGCCGTGATCAATCACCGCTCCGGCCAGGAAACCCCGCAGGGCTTCCGGATCACCATGGATCCGTGGACGCCCGGGGTGCCTCTGATCTTCCGGACCATCAATGCGATTTCCGCGTTTGAGGAATACGCCATCACCATGACGGTCGACAGCGACGGCGGCCCGACCAGCAACCATCAGCCCGGATTCCGGATCGTCGACGGCACCACCCCGGGCAGCCGGATCGGCGTGTTCGATTACGCCATCATGCTCACCAGCCAGGACGGAAGCTGGGCGCACAATTACGGCGTCACCTTTCCGGAAGAGATTCCGGAAAAGCCGAGCACAAAACCCGCTGCAAAACCGGCAGCGAAGCCTGCGACCGCCAAACCCGCGCCGGTGGAGGCGCCGCCACCGCCACCGCCACCGCCACAACCTGTGCCACCGCCGTCGGGTAGCAAAGTCAGCGATTTCTGAACGTTTCCAGGGCTGCAATTTTGGGCAAACGCCTGCCTGACCGCCCGAACACGCCAGTCCCGCCCATATCGCGGCAACCACGGGGTCCAGGGCCATTGGCCCTGGCAGGGCGTGGCGGGACAGCGTCCCGCTGTGGCAAAGTAGCCGGCGCTACCAGACGACCCCATCTGGCATCGCAATTGCATATACAGCCACCCCCCCACGTCGGAACGACACACCATGACCAGCCATGCTTTCCAGACCGAGGTCCAGCAACTGCTGCACCTGATGATCCACAGCCTCTACAGCGAGCGTGAGATCTTCCTGCGCGAACTCGTGTCGAACGCCTCGGATGCCTGCGATAAGCTGCGTTTCCGCGCGTTGACGGAGGCCAGCCTGTTGCGCTCTGAGGAATCGCTCCAGGTCGAGATCCTGCCGGATGAGACGGCGCACACCCTGGTCATCCGCGACAATGGGGTCGGTTTGACCGAGGCCGAGGCGATCGAGCACCTGGGCACCATCGCCAAGTCGGGCACCAAGGCCTTCCTGCAATCGATCAAGGACGACGAGAGCCGCAAGCAGGCCAACCTGATCGGCCAGTTCGGGGTCGGGTTCTATTCCGCCTTCATGATCGCCGACAAGGTGGTGGTCGAGTCGCGCGCCGCCGGCGTGCCGAGCGAGCAGGGTGTGCGCTGGGAATCGACCGGCGACGGCACCTTCGCGACCGAAACGATCACCAAGGCCCAGCGCGGCACGGTGGTCACGCTGCACCTGAAAGACGACGCCAAGGAATTCGCCCAGCGTTGGCGCGTCGAGTCGCTGATCAAGAAATACAGCGATTACCTGGCCTACCCGGTGCTGCTGCCCAAGTACCTCAGCGACGAGGACAAGAAGAAGCAGCCGGAGGGCGCGACCGCCGAGCTGGAGCAGGTCAACGCCGGCAAGGCGCTGTGGACGCGGCCGAAGGACCAGATCACCGACGAGCAATACGCCGAATTCTACAAGGCCCAGTGCAAGCTGTGGGATGCGCCGGCGACGCGGCTGCACGTCACGGTCGAGGGCACGCTGTCCTTCACCGCGCTCTTGTTCGTTCCCACCGACAAGCCGATGGACCTGTTCGAGCGCGAACGCAAGGGCATCGCGCTCTACGTCCGCCGCGTCTTCGTGATGGACGACTGCAAGGATCTGCTCCCGGAATACCTGCGCTTCGTCCGCGGCGTGGTCGACAGCGACGACCTGCCGCTCAACGTCAGCCGCGAGATCCTGCAACAGCAGGACGCGGTGCAGAAGCTGCGCAAGCAACTCACCAAGCGCATTCTCGACCACCTGCTGAAACTCGCCCAGTCGACCGACGCCAAGGAAAAAGAGACCTTCCAGGCCATCGATGCGGCCTTCGGCCCGGTCCTGCGCGAGGCGATGGTCACCGAATGGGACAAGGACCTCAAGGACAAGGTCGCCCGCCTGGTGCGTTGGGCGTCGACCTGGACCAGTTCCCCGGCGGCCGAAGGCGAAGAGGCCCGACCCGTCCGCACCGGGCTGGAAGACTACGTCCGCCGCATGCCATCCGGCCAGGCCGCGATCTATTTCGTCGTCGCCCCCAGCCTGGAATCGGCCAAGGCGCATCCGGCGGTCGAAGGTTTCACCAAGCGCGGCTTCGAGGTGCTGTTCCTCGCCGATCCGGTCGACGAGTGGGTCGCCAAGGAACTGCACGAGTTCGACGGTCGCAAGCTCGCTGACATCGCCCGCGCAGACAGCGATCCGTCGAGTGCGGACGAAAAAAAGAAACTCGAAGAAGACAGCAAGACCTACGGCGATTTCCTCACGTTCTGCCAGACCAGCCTGGGCGATGGCGTCGGCGAGGTGCGCCTGTCGTCACGTCTGGCCGGCGCGCCCTGCGTGCTGGTCGGTGACGGCAACGCCGCGAGCAGCCAGATGGAGGAAATGATGCGCCGCATGGGCCGCGAAGTGCCCAAGCCGAAGCGCACGCTCGAACTCAACCCCAACCATCCGCTGGTGCAGCGCCTGCGCGAACACCATGTTTCCAAGGCGGATGACGCCCAGTTGCCTGGCTGGATTGCAACCTTGCGCGATCAGGCCGTGCTTGCCGAGGGCGGCCGCATCGCCGATCCGGCTGCCTTCGCCAGCCGGGTGCAGGCGTTGCTGCTGGCTGCCGTGAAATAGCTGCGGTGAACCTAAAAATCGCAATTGCACCCCAGCTGCTGCGTTAGTCGTCGGTCATTTGGCGCTGCCAAACTCCCTCCTCCCGCCTTGCATCTGGGGCGCACTTGCGATTTTTACAGGGAATTGTGGGCAGGCTGTTTTTGAGAGCGAGGGCAGCAATCGAAGCAAGTTTGGGCATATCGCCCCCTTCACCCTTTTGGTGACCGCGCAAGCTTTTCAAAACCTCATTCCGAGGCCACTTGTGAGCAAATTCAAGGATCTATTGCGATGTTAAGGGTGAAATAGCTGCGGTGAAATAGCTGGTTCCGGCCCGCCGGCAGTGGCTATTTCAACTGCCCCTGCGCCAGCCGCCGGAAGGCGCCGTCCTTTTCCATCAGGGCGTCGAAGGTTCCCGTCTCGACCACTCGGCCTTTGTCGAGCACCGCGATCGCGTCGGCATGGCGCACGGTCGACAGTCGATGCGCGATGATCAGGGTGGTGCGATTGGCCATCAGGGTTTCCAGCGCCGCCTGCACCAGGCGTTCGCTTTCCGGATCCAGGGCGCTGGTGGCCTCATCCAGGATGAGCAGGCGCGGATCGCGGTAGAGCGCCCGCGCGATCGCCAGCCGCTGGCGCTGGCCGCCGGACAGGCCGCCGCCGCGATCCTTGAGCAGGTGGTCGAGGCCACCTGGCAGCTCCTCGATGAATGCGAGGGCGTTCGCCCGCCGGGCGGCTTCCCGCGCCTTGTCGCGGTCGGGTTCGCGGTCGCCCCAGGCGATGTTGTCGAGGATCGAGTCGCGAAAGAGCACCACATCCTGCGACACCACCCCGACCTGCCGTCGCAGGACGCGGCGGTCGAGCGTGGTCAGGTCATGGCCATCGATGCGGATCTTGCCGTGGCTTGGGGTGTAGAAACCCAGGATCATGCTGGCGATGGTGCTTTTGCCCGACCCCGAAGAGCCGACCAGGGCGAGCGACGTCCCCGCCGGAATACGCAGGTCGACCCCATCCAGGCTGTGGCTGTCGGCCCCGGCGTAGCGGAAACGCAGGTTTTCCAGGGCGATGTCGCCACGCAGCGGGATCAGCGCCGTCTTGCCCGTGTCGGTCTCGCCCTCTGCCCGGTACAGTTCCGACAACGACCGGATGGCGTCTCCTGCCGCGGCCATCGCCGGCATGCTGTTGAGGATCGCGCCGATGCTGCCGGCGATCATGCCGTAATAGGTGATCAGGATGATCAGGTCGCCCTTGGTGATGCGATCCAGCGTGAAGCTCAGGCCCAGCACGTGGATGTCCTGTTGCGTGCGCACTGCCAGCCACACGCCCAGTCCGACCACGATCATCTGCAAGAGCGATGACACCGCCCAGGCGCTGGACCCGAACAGGTTGATCATGAAATCGTATTGCATCCCCCGTTTGGCCACGGCGCCGGCAGCCCGGCCGACGCGATCTTCGCTCCAGTCCTCGGTGGCATGGGCGCGGCTCAAGCGCAGGCCGAGCAGCATCTCGGTCAGGTGCGACAGGAAATTCGATTCGGCATAGCGGAAGGCCTCGGTGGTGCGACTGACCGGCTTCCACAGCAGCCGGGCCAGGGCCAAGTTGATCGGCACCGCGGCCGCGATCACCACCAGCATCAGCGGGTTTTTCACAGCGATGATGACCAGCATCACCAGGATGGTGGTGCCATGCATCAAGAGGTTTTCCGACAGGAATCCATGCATTCCGTCGAGCCGAGCCATATCGAGGACGAACTTGTTCTGCAGTTCACCGGCCCGGGCGCGGTCGTGGTAGGCAAACTCCAGCCGGTTGAGCCGGCGCACCAGCGACCGGCGCAGGCCGGCAGTGAGGGTCCGGATGATGCGTGATAGCATTACCTTGCCGGTCGTGGTCGCGGCCACGTTCATCACGCACAGGCCAAAGGTCGCCGCGAGCACCCAGGGCAAGGCCCCCAGCGCCAAGGCGGGATGGTCAATATCGATCCGGTCAATCAGGTAGCCGGTGAGCAAGGGAAAGATGTAGGCCGGGCAGTGGCGCAGATTTTGCAGCACCCAGATCATCCGCCATTGCCATTTCGTGCCGGGCTGCAGCAGCCAATACGACTTCAGGATCGACGGCTGCGCCCCGTCGCTGGTGCTGGTCGCGGCGCGGATGCGCGCCGAGGGCACCGTGGGGGCGAACCGCCGCAACTGCGGATCATCGCTGGCGGTGAGGGTGTCGATGCGGTCAGGGACGGACATGGATGCTGGCCTCGGCTGGCGCGGATTTTGGCCAGGCGTCGGGTCAAGCAATGAAGGCCGGTTTTAGCGCAATAATTCCATGGATTTTTCCACCCTGAGGCTAAGCGCCTCGCTCAAGGTTGGGACGAATGCACCCTGATCGGGCTGCGGCTACTTCGCTGCCGGTGCGTTCGCGGATTTGACCAGCTCGAGGATCTCAGCGGCCGGCACCACCGCCATGCCCTGCGAGGCGCTCATCATGCTGCTGAAATCGACCTCGCCCAGCTGGATGGTGATCAGGCCCAGGTAACGACCATCGCGGGTCAACGCCACGCCACCCGGACTGCCGCCGTTGACGATCCAGCACGGGCGTGGCTTGCTGATCTGCGCCGTGACCTGCACCGGGGTGAGGGCGAACTGGCGATCGAACTGCGCGCCCAGGCGGCCGAGGACCAGGATCTGGTCCAGGACCTCGGCCTTGTCGGTGGCCACGGCGGCCAGGGCGGGCCACTTGCCGGCCATCTTCTGGGCCGCGGCATCCTTGGCGTCGGGGCGCAGCACGGCCAGATCGCGATCGCCATCGATGATCACCAGCACCGCCGGCACCTGGGTGCCGTCCGGCGCCCGCAGGCGGAGGTTGGAGTGCTCGCTGGCGACATCCATCTTCATATCCATGCCGCTCATGCTGCCGCCGGCCTTCATGGCCTTCTGCATCATCCGGCCGGGATCGACCACATTGGCCGAGGTGATCACCGTGCCGTCGGCATCGATCACCACGCCGGCGGCATCGAGCCGGCTTTCGCGGCCCGGCATGGCGTTGCCCGAGAACTTCATCGTCGTTTTCACCGTGCCGCTGAGCTGCACCAGCGCCGGCCCGAAGCGGGTGAAGATCTCCTTCGCGCTGGGTGCAGCGGCGGGCCCAACAATCGGTTCAGCGGCGGAAGCCCCGCCCAGGCTGCCGAGCAGGATGACGAAGGTGGACAGAAGGGCGGCAGAATAGGGGCGAGACATGGAATCTCCGGGATTGGGGTCTGGGGTGGATAAGACAAAGAAGGGTGGAAACGACCAGGCGAAAAGCGATGGAATGACCGCCGCCGGTCACGGCGTGCGCGGCCATTCCGGCAGGATGGTGACGTACCGGCTGTGCCCTTTGCGGTGGACGTGGAGGACCACGGTGGCGGCGCGGGCGGTGCGGGCGGCAGTGAGAGCGGTCTGGGCGGCGGCCACCGTGGGGGTTGGCGTCGCGTCAATGGCGAGCAGCAGGTCTTCTTCGGACAGGCCGGCCACGTCAGCCCAGCCGGCGTTCTGGATGCCCTCGATGATCAGGCCGGGTTGACCGGCGCTGAGGCCGCGCTCGGCGCGTTCTTCGGCAGAGGGTTCGCGGCACGAGAATTCCAGGACCCGGTCGCGGTAGCGGCGCGGGGTGGGCGGCTGGGCGGCGAGCGTGACGGCGACGGTCGATGTCGTGCCGGTGCGGAACAATCCCAGGTTCACGCTCAGTCCGGCCTTGTAGCGCCGCACCTGGGCGGTGAAGCGGTCGACATCGCCGGTGCCGGTGATCTCGATCGGTTCGTTCTCGAAGTGGGTGAGGAGATCTCCCACCTTGAGACCTGCCGTTTCGGCTGGCGAGCCTGGTACGACCAGAGTGACTTGTAGGCCAACCGGCGTGCCTTTGCCGAGCGCTTCGGCCAGGGTCGCGTCGTGCGGCAGCAGGGCGAGGCCGAGCCAGGCGCCGCCGGCCTCGGCGGGCGGCGGCGGCGGTTCGGCGTCGGACGGGTTCAGGGCAGCGGTGAAACGCAGGCGTTTGCGCTCGACACTGAGCAGCACCGGGCCGCCACTGGTGGGCAGGTCCTTCAAGGCCAACACCGGTTTGCCGGCGACGGCGGTGATGATGTCGCCGGCTTCCAGGCGCGGATGTGCGCTGTCGGCCGGGCCGCCGGGCTGCACGGTGGCGATCTCGATGCCGTTCGCCGAGGCACGTTCTTTCGCCACCGCCGACAACCGGGTCAGTGGTCGCACGGTGACACCCCAGGACAGGATCTCGTCGTCGTGGCCGAGTGCTGCGCCGCGTGCCTGAGTGCGTGCGACGACGGCCAGTTCCTTGCCGTCCCGATAGATGGCCAACTTCAGGTCAGAGCCGATTGGCGCGATGAGGATACGGCGGTTGAATCCCGGCAGTTCCTCTGGCGAACGGACGTCAATCGCTTCGCCATCAATGGCAGTCACCAGATCACCAGCACGCAGGCCGGCCACGGCCGCAGGCGATCCCGGCGTCACCCCGCCCACCAGCGCGCCGCGGTGGTCCGCGCGGGCGGGCAGGCGCGGTTGCACATCGAGCCCGATCCAACTGCGCGCCACGGTGCCGGAGCGGATGAGTTCCTCGGCGACCGGTCGGGCGATCACCGTGGGGATGGCGCCGCCCATCGAACCCAGGCCGATCTCGTTCACCCCCACGATCTTGCCAGCGCGGTCGACTAGCGGCCCGCCGCTGTTGCCGCCGAAGATCACCGCATCGTGGCCGATCCAACGCACCAGATCCCCGACCTGCTCGCCGTCCATAGCGAAGAAATCGGCCCAGCGCGCAAAGAAATCGGGCATCACCATGCGGGTGTTGCTGACAATCCCGGCGGTGACCGACGACGACAGCGCCACCGGCGAGCCGCAGGCGTAGACCGGATCCCCGACCCGCAGGCTGTCGCTGTCGCCCCAGGTGGCGATGCCGGGCACCGGCTTCCCACCCAGGCGCAGGCGCAGCACCGCGATGTCCGCCAGCGGATCCGTGCCGACCAGGTCGGCTTCGACCTGCCGCCCATCGCTCAGGTCGCACCACACCCGCCGCACCTTGCCGGCGACATGGTGGTTGGTGACGACATGGCCGGTGGCATCGATGATCGCCCCGCTGCCCGCGGATTCGTACTTGTCGAGCTTGCCCTGGCGCGGATTCACCCCGACCACCCGGATACGCACCAGCGACGGCAGCACCCGGGCCGCCACGGTCTGGGCTTCAACCGAGCTGGCCGGCGCCGCCACCGCAGCACCGGTGGCAGGGCGATCACCGCCGCAACCAGCCAGGGCGAGAGCGATCAGGGTGGCGGACGCGGTCAGGATGATGGACGGACGCGGCATGAGGGGTTCCTCGGGTTCGGCGGAGCGGCCGGTGGATAACCGTCGCCGGAGCGACGGCAAGGTTGGACTGAAGCGGCAAGGGCAACCACGGCATCGCGGTGTGCCGGTTACCGGTTGGGATGCGGACGGTGGGGATCAGGGTTCCCAGCGGCTAAGGCGGCGATGGGCGAGCCAGATGCCGGAGATCATGGCGACCATCAAGGACGAGATGAGGATCACTTGGTACTGGAGGAAGTTCTTGGCCGGATCGATAGATGACAGAAAACCGAACGCACTGCCCAGCAGGGCATATGGGACGAAACGAACCCAAATTGTGACGGTGGCGAGCCACACCGAATGGCAGAAAATGGCGTACATTAGCGTCCAAAGGATCAGCGGTATCATCCATACATAGAACCACAGGTGAGGATACGCAACACCGACGATCAGTGCGCCCAGGACACCGCCGGGCAGTGCGAGTAGAAAAGATGCGAGAACCCCGGTTCGTAACAGAATGCGCGGCAAGTTTTGACGATCAGCAAATGGAACCAAGCGATGGAAGCGCGCCATGGCGGCAGCAATCCAGCCAAGGGTGGAGGCTGAGGCAAGGAGGATCAGAGAAAGTACGCCAGCACTGACTGTCCATATATTTTTCACCTCAATCAATCCAACGCGTCCATTGGGCAAGGTGACAACCGCAACCACGGCGAAAACGCTCAGGAAGATGAAGACGAGAAGAAGTGTTTCCAGGACGATCAATTTCCACCACGACAAGGGCAGCAATCGCCACCGGGCCAACCATTGCGCCTGCTTCGAATGCATTGACACGGATGGTGCTTGAGCAAGGTCATCATGCCACCATGCCAGGAAGTGGCGTTGATTACCCATGCGACTTGAATCCGGGATTTGATATCTTTGCTTTACAGTCCAACCTAGAAAGGTTCCTGGGACTTGAATTCCGGTTCGACCATCAAGAAGCCAACTGGCCACGACCAATCCGGATCCAATGGCGATCATCCACCAGGTCAGCACGGGATTTCCCAGGAATAACCTATGCCAGTATTCGGGATCTTGCCAGATCATCGTGGCCCATGAACTGGTTGCCATGGTCATGACCAGACCAACGAGGATCAACCGGGGATTATCCAGAGTGATCATGGCCACCCGTCCCAAACCATGGTACAGCAAGAATAATCCCAGGCCCCAGGGGGTCGAGCCATGCAGGTACAGACAGGTGATGGATGCAGTGGCGATCACCACCACCTGCATCGGTATCCAGGCCAGCATCGTCACCCGTCGTTGACGAGGTCTGACATTCGGAACAGCCCGGCCCAATAAGAAAGCCGTCAGAGTGCCGAACAGAAAGACTGACAGCACCGCCGATGGGGCGCACGTTGTCTTGAATTCAGATATGATCTGTCCGATTAATCCAAGGATAAGTATGGGTAAATAGATCAATGGAAACAGGAGCCACCCCCACCGCCACGGCAGCCGAAATTCCTGCCACGCCGCGCGCCACAGGGTGCGATCGGTGAAGGCAGTCATCGGTGCAGCTCCACCAGGATATCCTCCAGGTTGAGGTCATCGACGGTCACCGTCGCGCCGGCGGCGTGCAGCACGGCGGTGGCGGCGGCGAGGTCGCCGTGGACGACCGCGACGCTGCCGGTGGGTCCGCTGGTCCAAGACAAGAGCCCGGCAATGGCGGGACGCGGCTGTGGTTCCGTTTGCGATGGGAAAATACAGCGCAGCCGTTTCGTGCGGTCGAGAAGTTCATCCAGGCCGCCGTGGAAGGCGATCTTGCCTTGACGCAGGACAGCGACCCGGTCGGCGACGCGTTCCAAATCAGCGGTGAGGTGGGTGCTGAACAGCACCGTGCCGCCGCGGCCGACCACGCCGAGCAGTTCCTGCAAAAAACGCCGCCGGGCGAGCGGATCGAGCGCGGCGGCGGGTTCGTCGAGCACCAACAGCTTCGGGCGATGACCCAGGGCGGCGATGATCGCCAGCACCTGCAACTGCCCGGCGGACAGAGCCTTTACCTTGGTTTTTTCCGGCAGTTCCCAGCGACTGGCAAGGTCGAGCGCCATCGCCGCGTCCCAGGTCGGGTAGAACGCGCCGACGTAGGTCAGGCACTGGCGCACGTTCAACCACCCGGGCAGGTCGGGTTGCTGCGCGACGTAACCGAGCTGTTCCTTGGCCGCATCGGTGAGATCCCACGGTTCCGCGCCCAGCGTCTGCGCCGTGCCACCGTCGCGGCGCAGCAGGCCGAGCAGGCACTTGATCAGCGTGGTCTTGCCCGCGCCGTTGCGCCCGACCAGGCCGGTCACCGATCCGGGCGTCAGTTCCAGGTCGACGCCAGCCAGCACCTGGGTGCGGGAATAGGACCGGGTCAGGCCCCGGCACCAGAGGGGGCTCTCAGTAGGTGATGTCATTGAATTCATTGCGGTCATTGCTCCTCCACGAAGTGCGTCTTGAGGCGTTCGATCACCGTGTCTGCGTCCAATCCGAGTTGATGCGCGTTCGCCGCGACCTGCCCCAGGAGGGGGTCCAGCCGGGTCAGGCGTTGGGCAGCGCTGCCGCCGGCGGCCGGAGTCTTCAGCCGCATGCCCTGGCCGCGCACCGTTTCGACCACGCCATCGCGCTCCAAGAGCGACCAGGCCTTCGACACCGTCATCGGGTTGATCGAGAGATCCTCGGCGACCTGCCGCACCGACGGCAGGAATTCGCCCGCTGCCAAGCGACCGCTGGCCGCAAGGGCGCGCACTTGGTCCATCAACTGGCGGTAGATCGGCACCCCGGTGGAGGGCAGGACGTGGAAGAGTTGGGCCGGCGCCATGTTTCGCACTGTATTACGACAATAATACAGTCAAGCGCAAAGATGCCGCACATCGGGCCGTTCCCTGGGACCGCCGGTTTTCAACCGGCAGGAAAGCAGGAATCGGTCCTGAGTCCAAGTCACATTCAGTCGTCCCTACGGGACTAAAACCCATTCATTCCCACTCATCCCGGGGTTGAAACCCCGGGCTAGCATCAAACCGTCCCTACGGGACGGTCGGTGACGACAAAGCATCGGTAAAATCAGGGGAATACGCGTCCCGTAGGGACGCACGCGTTTTGGCTGGTTTGTGTAGTCTGACGACGCAAATGGCCAATCCCCAGGAGCGCGTCCCGTAGGGACGCTGCGAAGTTAGCCCGGGGTTTCAACCCCGGGATTTGGCAGGAAAAGGAGGCAAGTCCCGTAGGGACGACTGAAGGTCTTGGGCGGCGCGGACCGCTCGTCCGCATGGGAAAAATGCGTGAGGCGCACGGCGCACGTCTTCACCCGCTATCGAGGCACCCTGGTCCCCATGCCGCTCGACCCATGCCATTGGGAATGGGTCGACGGCAGCATGCAGTAACGGCCTACTTCTTCAAATCCGCATCCGCCTTCGCGTCCGCTTTCTGCGCCTCGCCGGCGGCGCGGTCGTGGCTCTTGCAGGCGCCGCATTCGGCGCAGCCGGCGCGGGGCTTGTCGCCACAACTGGCGAGGAATGCCGTGGCGGCAAGAAGAAGGGTCAGGGCGGCGAGGGAGCGGATGCGCATGGCGGGTTCCTTGGGTTGGCGTGGATGGTGGCTGGCACGCGCAGGAAGGCAATCCACGCCGCATGGTATATTCCACCACCTGCGGCCAGCACCGTGCGGGTTCGGCGTCAGCGCAGATCGAGATCGTAGCTGCGGGTCGTCTGCAGGCGCGCCGGCAAGGTGACCACCCGGGCGTCGGGGATGGCGGCGCCGGGCAGTTGGTCGCTGATCACCAGCACGGCGAGGTGGCGGGTCCAACGCGTTTGATCAATGCGTTTCCAGATCCCGTCGGCGCTGGGGCCGGTCAGCCCGGCGATGGGATCATCGAGGAGGAGCACGGCGGGATCGAGCACCAGCGCGGTGGCGAGGGCGACGAGCTGGCGCAGTTCTTCGGTCGCGTCGGCGGGTTTGATGCGCGGCAGGTTGGCGATGCCGACATCGTGCAAGGCGCGGGCAACGGCGTCTTCGGCGGCCTCCACCGGTAGGCTGCGGTGGTAGAGGAGCGGCAAGGCGACGTTGTCGCGCAAACTGAGGTTCGACAGGAGCGCGCCACGCTGGGGCACCACCCCGATGCGCGCGCGCACCTGGGCCAGAGCCGGGTCATCGAGGCGGGCTGGTTCGGTGTCGAGCAGGCGCACCTCGCCGTCGTCCGGGCGCAGGGCACCGCAGGCGAGGTTGAACACGGTGCTCTTGCCGCAGCCGGCGGGGCCGGTGACGACGACGATTTCTCCGGCGGCGATGGCTAGGTCGAGGTGCTCAATCAATTCGCCCGGAAACGACGACGGGCGGTAGCAGACCTTGCGGAATTCCAGCAGCGCAGGGCCGGTGGCTGACGGCGCTTGGCCGGCAGGGGGGACGTCGACGGCGGGAACCGGCTCGCTCATCCGCGCACCTGCAGCAGGTGGTAGGCCGCGAACGACACCAGCACGTTCCAGAGCACCACCGCGACCAGGGCCCGCACGATGGCGCGGGTGACCGCGCGCGGGATTTCGGTCTGGCGGGCGCTGCAGGCGATACCCTCGCGACAGGCGATCACCGCGATCAGGTGGCCGGGCACCAGGGTCTTGAGTAGCACCACTACCAGGTCGGCGAGGCTCATCTCGGCCCCCAGCTGGCCAAGGAGGACCCCCCAGGTCGGCGGCGAGGCCGCGACCCAGCTGGAGAACAGGAAGACGCCCATCAGCGCGACGACGACGAAGAGCTGGCCAAGGCAGACCAGGGCGAGCGAGACGCCACCCTGGCGCGGGATCACGAGGTAGTCGTACGGATCGATGCCGCGCAGGCGCAGGGCGTCGATTTCGCCGCTGGCGCGCATGCCGGCGAGTTCGGTGACGATGGCGGTGCCGCTGCGGGCCAGCACCACCAGGGCGGCCAGCAGCGGGCCGAGTTCGCGCACCAGCACGGCGACGACGAGCTTTCCAGGGATCTCTGTCTTGAACAAGTCGAGCAGTTCAAGCTGCACCACCACCATCAAGGCGGCTGCCAGGGCGAGGATCAGGGTGAACGGGATCGCATCCAGGGCGGTGAACTTGAACTGGAGCGACAGCACGCGCTGCATCACCGGCGGCAGGCGGTTGACGCCGATGAGCCGGCGCACGCCGTGGCCGAGCAGCATCACCACCTCACCGAGGTAGCTCAGGAAATCAGCGCCCTGGCGGATCGGCGAGGACTTCATTGCTGGCCCCAGGCGGACTGGCCCCAGGCGGACGGGCCCCGGACTGGTCGATTCCGGGCGGCGGATCCGATTCGTAGTTGGTGGAACCTCGCCATGGAGGCGTGGAGCGTGGTCCCAGGCTTGGCGAAAGCAACGCACCCCGGTGTGGAAACAGGTGAAAACCGTGGAACCAGTACAGCAGCATCAGCGCGGCCACGTCCCCGGTTCGATCCGGGTCAGGCCGAAGTCCTCCATGGCGCTGAACAGGCGTTCCAGTTCGACCGCGAACGATGACGGCGTGCGCACCAGTGACCCCTGCACCGGCAAGCCGACCGCCGCCAGCACTTCGGCGGTGAAGTCGTGGCAGTTGCGCCAGAGCCAGTACCGGCGCGTCGAGCCCGGCAGCACGAAGGCTGGGTCATCGACCGGGATCAACGCCCGTGGCGTCGGATCGAGCCAGGCCAGCACCGCCGCGCGGAAGGCGGCCTCGCCCTGAGCGGTCAGCGGCAGGCGGTAGACCTGGCGCGGCGCGTCGTCCACGGCCGACCGTTCGCGCGTCGGCAGCCAGCGCAGGGCGACGCCGCCGGGCGAGGTGCGGAACAGCATGCTGAGCACATGGCCGGTCGAATGGTCGGTCCACAGCGCCCAACCCTGCTCGGTGAAGCCGACCTCGACGAAGCGCGCCTGGGATACCGGCGCGCGCACCGCCCGGGGCAGGTCGAGGCGGATGCCAAGGCGGTCGTAGGGTACGATGAAACCGCTGTGAAAACCGTCGTTGAACACCAGCAATTCCAGGGTGACGGGGGCCGGCGGATCGACCGGTGCCCGGCGCCAGGTGCAGCCGGCGAGGCTGAGGCCGCCCAGACTGGCAGCAACCAGGGCGCACCAGGACAAGAATGCCGCAAAGCCACGCATGGCGGGATGATCGTCCCGGTGCCGGCCGGGCCAATGCCGTTTCCGGGCAACGCCGTCCGCTCGCCGGTTCCCCGGAGCGGATCGGACCGAGGATGCCAGTCATGCGCATCGCCCTCCTCGGACTCGGACTCATCGGCACCGTCTGGTCGCGGCACTGGCACGCGGACGGGCATGACCTGCGCACCTGGAACCGCACGCCGAAACCGGATGCGCCTGGGTTCAAGGCCGATCTCGGTGTGGCGGTTCGCCATGCCGAGGTGGTCGCGATCGTGGTGTCCGACGGGCCGGCGGTGCTCGATCTGGTCGCGCGGATCGCGCCGCACCTCGCCCCGGGTGCGGTGGTCTGCCAGCATTCGACCATCGGCCGCGATGAATGCCTGGCGGCGGCCGAGCGCGTCCGTGCGGCTGGCGGGCGATTTCTCGACATGCCGTTCACCGGCAGCAAGACGGCGTCGGAGCAGCGCCAGGTGGTGTGGTACGTCGGCGGTGACCCTGCCGACCTGGCGCGCGTCGAGCCGATCTACCGGCCGCTCGCGCGTGCCCTGTTGCCGGTCGGCCCGGTCGGCCACGCGACCGCGCTGAAGCTCTGCATGAACCTCAACATCGCCGGTGTCTACCAGGCGCTGTGCGAGGCCCTGACCACCGCCGACCGGGCCGGGATCGACCGGAGCGCGTTCTTCCAGGCGTTGGATCTCAACGTCTCGCGCTCGGGTCTCGTCGATCTCAAGCGGCCGAAGCTCGACGCCGACGACTGGTCGCCGCATTTTGCGGTGAAGCACATGCACAAGGATCTGCGCCTCGCCCTGCGCCTGGCGGCTGAGGCCGGTCTCGAATTGTCCGGCACCGCCGAGGTCGAGCGCGCCTATGCCCGCGCCGAGGCTCTGGGACTGGCGGACAGCGACTTCGCGAGCCTGGTCGAGGTTGTTCGTCGCCAAGCGTGAGTACCGCCAAGCGTGACGCCGCCCTTGTCAGCGCAGGGTTCGCCCATCGAATCCGCGCCACCATGGCCAACCCCATTCCCGTCGCCGTCCTCGGCGCCACCGGCTATGCCGGTGAACTGTCCATCCGCATTTTGCTTGGTCACCCGGGTTTCACCGTGGTCCACGCCGGTTCCGATCGGCTTGGCGGCACCCGCCTCGCTGACGCGGTGCCGAGCTTCCAGGGCGAGACGGAACTCGTCCTGAGCGCCGACACGCCCGAGGCCATCGTCGCGAGCGGGGCCAAGGCGGTGGTGCTCGCTAAGAAGAGCCCCGAGGTCGCCAAGGTCGTGCCGGGCCTGCTCGCCCAGGGCCTGAAGCTGGTCGACATCGGGGCTGAATTCCGCCTTCGTTCAGCCGCGGCGTACAAGCAGTGGTACAAAGAGGACCACGCCTGCCCTGAACTGCTGCCCCAGGCGGTCTATGGCCTGAGCGAGATCCACACCGAGGCGATCCGCGCAGCCAAAGTGGTCGGCAATCCCGGCTGCTACGCGACCAGCATTTTGCTGCCGCTCATCCCGCTTTTGCGCGCCGGGTTGATCAGCGTGCCGATCACGGCGATCTGCTACTCCGGCATCTCGGGCGCCGGCAAGCGCTTCACCGAATCCAACAGCAACCTGTTCTACGCCTGCAACGAGAACCTGCACAGCTACAAGCCGGTCGGGCACCAGCACACCGGCGAGGTCGATCAGGAGCTTTCTGCTGCCGCTTCCACCGCCCCGGGGAGCGCCGCCGTGCACTGCACCTTCGTGCCGCACCTCGCCCCGATCACCCGGGGCATCCACACCACCATCACCGCCCAGGTGGCGGCCGGCGTGACCGAGGCCCAGGTGCGCGAAACCTGGCAGAAGTCCTATGCCGGCCGGACCTTCATCCGGATACGCCCGAATCCCAAGGACGTCGAGGTCGCCAACGTCGCCGGCACCAACTTCGCCGACTTCAGCGTCGCCGTCGACGGCCGCACCCTGATCATCGCCAGCGTGATCGACAATCTGGTCAAAGGCGCGAGCGGCCAGGCGGTGCAGAATCTCAACCTGATGTTCGGCTACGACGAGACGACGGGACTCATCCGGCGCGGGATCTGACCGAGCCGTGATCAGCGCTTGGCGTCCCAGGTGCGCGGCGAGGACACGGTTTCGAAACTGACCGGCTTCTCGCCGACTGGCATCGGCATGGTGCCGTCGGCATAGGCCGGGTCGTAGCCGCTGAGGGTGAACCGCTTCACGTGGACGACGAGGTCCTTCCATTCCTTGGATCCGTAGCCGGCGAAGCGCAGGACGGCGAGTTTGAGCTCGTCGGCCTCACCGCCGGCGTACCGGTAGAAGCGGCGCAGGTCGCCGACCGCGAGGTGGCCGGCGGCGATTTCATTGCGCCAGAAGCGCTTGACCTCTTGGCTGAGCGGGCCGACCTCATGTTCGTACACTTCGAAGAAGCGCTCGACGTCGAGCAGCAGCTTGGGCACCTGGGCGATCTGCTCCTGTTTGTAGCGGCGCAGGTCGTCGCGGATGCTCTCGATCTCCCAATGGGCGCGGTTGCCGGCCTCGCGGACATCCTTGCGGAACAGGGCGAGTTCGCGCTCGCGGAAGCGGCTCCAGTCGGTCCACTCGTCGATGAAACGCGGCACCTGCTCGGATTCGTACGCATAGAACGCGGCGAAGTCGGCGATCATCCGCGCGGATTCGAGGTGGGCGTGCGCCCGGAAGCGTTTCCAGTCGGCGCCGAGCTTGTCCCAGTTCTGCAGGTTGGCGGCGAACCATTCGCGGCCGTCCTTCAGGAACTTGCGGTATTCGCGGTCGCGCCATTGCAGGAACTGCCCGAGTTCACCCTCGAGGCTGCCGAGTTCCCAGCCAGCGGTGCGGTAGAACTGGTCCACTTCCTTGGTGAGCTTGTTCCATTCGCGGTTGCGCCACTCGACGAAGATTGCCGCGTCCATCACCAGGTTGCGCCATTCCAGGTCGCCCCGGCGGAAGAATTCCAGGATGTCGCCACGCGCGTGCGGGAAGTTGGTGACCTCATAGCCATAGAACCGCGCGCATTCGAGGGTGATGCGTTCAATGTCGCGCCAGTTGTCGACCAGCGTGAGAGCGAGTTCGTCGGTCAGCACCCACCACTCGCGCTTACGCCATTCGACGAAGCGGCTGACCTCGATCGGTATGACCTGGGCCTCGACCTTGTTCTTGGCGATGAAGCGCCGGATGTCGTTGCGGGCGGATTCGAGGTTGCCGACGGCGCGCCGGCCTTCGCGGCTGAAGTCGTTGTTGAGCGCCTGGGCCTCGGCGCTGCGGCTGCAGCCGCTCAGCGTAAGGCTGGCGAGCAAGAGGCTGGCGACCATGAGGCCGGCAAAGGGCAGCGCGACGACGAGCAGCGAGCGGACGAGGCGCATCGCGGGACGGTACCCCCGCCCCGGGAATGGCTCAATCACCCCCGTCGCGGGGTCCTCGGCGTGAGTCATATGGTGGCTGGTCTGAAAACGCAGCACGGCGTGGGAACAGGAGGAATCCCGTTCCCACCCCGTGGCGCGGTTGCAAATAGCGGCGCGAACTCAGCCCAGGCGTTGGCGCAGGCCGTCGAGTTCGGCCTTCAACGCCGCCGGCAGGCGGTTGCCGAACTTGGCGTAGAACTCAGCCACGCCGTCGACTTCCTGCTTCCAGCCGGCGGTATCGACGCGGGTCAGTTCTTCGATCGCGCCGGCGGGAAGGTTCAGGCCGCTGACGTCGATCGCGCCCGGCTTGGGGATGATGCCGACCGGGGTCTTCACGCCGACGTCCTTGCCTTCGACGCGTTCGACCACGTATTTCAGCACGCGGGCGTTGTCGCCGTAGCCGGGCCAGAGGAACTTGCCGTCTCTGCTCTTGCGAAACCAGTTCACAAAAAAGACTTTTGGCATGGTGGCGGGCGCCTTTGCCCGGAGCGCCGCACCGATCTTGAGCCAGTGCGCGAAGTAATCGCCCATGTTGTAGCCGCAGAACGGCAGCATGGCGAAGGGGTCGCGGCGGATGACGCCGACCGCGCCGATGTTGGCGGCGGTGGTCTCGGATCCGGTCGCCGAGCCCAGGAACACGCCGTGTTCCCAGCTCAGGGCCTCGTTGACGAGCGGAATGGTGGCCGGACGGCGGCCGCCGAACAGGAAGGCGCTGATCGGCACGCCGGCGGGATTTTCCCACTCAGGGTCGATGACCGGGCACTGACTGGCGGGGGCGGTGAAGCGCGCGTTGGCGTGCGCGCCCTTGCGGCCCGAATCAGGCGTCCAGGGCTTGCCTTCCCAGTCCGTGCCATGGGCGGGCGGGGGCACGCCCATGTCCTCCCACCACACGTCGCCGTCGCTGGTCAGCACGGTGTTGGTGAAGATGGTGTTCTTCTCGCAGGTGGTCAGCGCGTTCGGGTTGGATTTCTTTGAGGTTCCCGGTGCGACGCCGAAGAAGCCGGCCTCCGGATTCACGGCATACAGTCGGCCATCGGCACCGATGCGCATCCAGGCGATGTCGTCACCGACGGTGCGAACCTTCCAGCCCGGAATAGCCGGATGCATCATCGCGAGGTTGGTCTTGCCGCAGGCCGACGGGAACGCCGCCGCGACGTAGTACGTCTTGTTCTCAGGCGAGGTCAGGGCGAGGATGAGCATGTGCTCGGCGAGCCAGCCTTCATCGCGTGCCTGCACCGACGCGATGCGCAGGGCGAAGCACTTTTTGCCGAGCAGGGCGTTGCCGCCGTAGCCGGAACCATAGGACCAGATCGTGCGTTCCTCAGGGAAATGCGCGATGTATTTCTTCTCGATCGGGGCGCAGGGCCATTTGATGTCGACCTCGCCGGGCTTGAGCGGCGCTCCGACCGAGTGCAGGCAGGGCACGAACTCGCCGGTGTCGCCGAGCTGCTTGAGCACGGCGGAACCGATGCGGGTCATGATCCGCATGTTCATCACCACGTACGGCGAGTCGCTCAGTTCGATGCCGATCTTCGAGATCGGACTGCCGATCGGGCCCATCGAGAACGGGATCACGTAGAGCGTGCGGCCGGCCATGCAGCCATCGTAGAGGTCGAGCATGGTCTGCTTCAGCGCGACCGGGTCGATCCAGTTGTTGGTCGGACCGGCCTCGTCCTTGCTGCGAGCGGCGATGTAGGTGCGGTCCTCGACGCGGGCCACGTCGGAGGGATCCGAGCGGAACAGGACGCAGCCGGGGCGCTTCGTCTGGTCGAGCGGAATGCCGATGCCGGCGTCGATGAGCTGCTTCTGGCACAGGTCGTATTCGGCCTGGCTGCCATCGCACCAATGGATCTTCGCCGGTTTGGTCAGCTTGGCGATCTCATCGACCCAGGCGAGGAGCTTCGCGTGCTTGGTCGGGGCGGACATCGGTGCAGAGGAGGGGGCAGCAGTGTCCATGGGAAGGGTTCCTTGCGTGCGCGGGGCGGGAGTCCGCCTGACCATGCGCGGGATGGAGGTCGCGCTCGTTGTGTCCCACGTCGGTTTCATCGCAATTGCTGAAGGTGACGACTTACCGGCAGGCGTATGGATAAAAAGACATTTTTATCCGATAAAATAAGAAATTAGTATGGATGGCTGGCGCTGGACTGCCCAGGCCCAGGCGGCGTGGCCGATCGCGCATCCTTTGCGGAACCAAGCCCCCCACGCTGCTTGCCCTTTCCCTGTCGAACGACAATTGCGAACGAGGAACCCATGTACCCCAGCGAAATCACCGAACCAATCCGCGACGAAGTCAAGGCCCTGGGCCTGACCCAACTTACCACCGAGGCCGAGGTCGAAGCCGCGCTCAAGCAACCCGGCACCGCGCTGGTCTTCGTCAACAGCGTCTGCGGCTGCGCCGCCGGCGGGGCCCGCCCCGGCCTAGCGCTCGCCCTAACCGGCTCGGCCAAGAAACCGAGCCGCATCACTACCGTGTTCGCCGGCGTCGACCGCGAAGCCACCAACAAGGCGCGCAGTTTTTTCGCCGAATATCCGGCCTCCAGCCCGAGCGCCTGCCTGCTCAAGGATGGCGAACCGGTATGGGTCCTGCACCGGCATCAGATCGAAGGCCGCATGCCGGCGCAGATCGCCGAGGCCTTTTCCAAGGCGTTCGCACAGCACTGTTGACAGCGATGCCAATCGTGGCGATCGAGTCGCCTCGGTTGGCGGGTGGCGGTTGGCGGGTCAGCGTTCGCTGACGATGCTCGCCAGGTCGACACGGTAGCCCGCGAACGACCCGCTGTTCACCGAGAACTCCAGGGTGTTCGTCTCGCGCACCTGGGCGAGATCGAGCGGTAGTTCAACGACGGCGGTGGTGTTGTCGTTGGTGACGACTCTCGGCAGCCTGATGGCGGTACCGTTAAACTTCAGACTGCCTTCACCATCCGCCAGATCCTCTAGCACCAGGCGCAGCCAGGCGCGCTTGGCCGAGGCGCGTTCCGCGGCGGGGATGGCGACGGTGGTGGCTGCGGCCGTGCCTGGCTTGGCGATCTGCAGGATGTCCTTGGAGAAATGCTGGATCCGCACCAGTTCGGCCTTGGCCGGCGGGGTTCCGGCGAGGGGCAGGACGAGGCGCACCACGCTGCGTGGCTCCAGGGTGACCTGATGCGTGAAGGTGGTGCCGCTCGCGGCCAGGTCCTGCTTCTTCAGCGAGAGTTGGAAGTCGGGCGCGACGATCGGGGTTTCGACCACCGCTTTCGTGAAGGTGCAGCCGGTCGGGGCGGTGATGTCCACCGTGGCGGTCTGCACGCTGCGGTGGTCGTTCCAGACGAAGACCACCAGTTTGGCGGCACCATCCGCGGGCATGGCCTTGGGATCGGTACCGTCGATCGACGCGATGCTCCAGACCTTGGTGTCATCCGAAGTGGTCGCGACCAGCCGGCCACGCAGGTCGGCCATCAGGCCATAGGCGATCTCGGTCGCCTTTGGCGTGGTGTCGCTGTGGATGACCGTACGCGAACGCAGCTTATCCGGCGACTGCAGCACCGAGTACAGGCAGTCGCGCAGGTTGTAGACCATGATGTGCCACTGGTAGGCCGCCTTGGCCTTTTCCGGGGTGTCGACAGGCCCAACCGCCGGGATGTCGACCAGATCGTTGGTCTCGGTGTTGTAGCTGTGCAGCCATTTGCCGTGCTTGGCCAAGCCATAGGCGGCGAGCACCTCATAGATGCCATTCATGCCCGCGGTGTCGCCCTGGTAGTGGTGTTCGGTGACGCCGTCGATCCAGGGGCCGATGCGATCGATGGTGGGTTTGAACAGCAGATCCCAGGCGGCCCAGTGGTCCTCGTTCCAGCGGAACTCCCAGCCGGCGACCACAGTCAGGTCGGGGTTGGTTTCCTTGGCCGTCTTGGCGACCACCTCGGCCATGTTGTCGTAGAGGAATCCGATGCCCTGGCCCGACCAGTAGGTGAACTTGGTTACGTCTTCGATCCTCCATTCGGTGCGTGCGGTGTAGATCTTGCCTTTGATGTCGACGGTGTCGCCGGCCTTGGCCTTTTCCGGGGCGACTTCATCTTTGGGCAGTCCCTTCTTGCCGGCGGCATCGGTCCAGGACACCTGGCCCGAATCGACCCAGCGGAAGTGCGGTACGATGGTTCCGCTGTGCTTAATCGCCACCGGGCCGCCAGCCACGGCTTTGGCGACATCGTAGTGGCGCACGGTGAACGCGCTTCCTTGACCACCATTGCCCCGGGCCCAGTTCAGATAGGGCTCGTTCCAGAACTCCAGCACGTGGCGGCCAGGATTCTGCTTGGCGGCAGTAGCATAGGCCAAGGTGTTGGCTTGCAGCATCTCCTTCCACTTGGGAGAGGTGAGGATCGGAGCCGTGTAGTTGCGCTCACCCCAGGCGTCGAGGATGAACGCCTCGCCAGATTTCGCGGGGCTCGGCTTGCCCTCAGGGGTGGTGAAAAGCGCTCGTTGGCAACCGGGGCGGAACTTCGCCGGAAGATCAGGGGCATAACCGCCGAAAATGCCAGCTGGCACCATCTCCTGGCGGTTCACCGCCAGGGTGCGACCAGTGACGGTAAGGTGCGCGGGTCTGATCGCCTGGGCGGGGTCGGTGACCAGGTCGATACCGGTGACGGTGAACGCGGTTTTTCCGATCCCGAATGGATTCACGACGCCGATCGCGAGCCCGGTGATCCGTTTCAGGTCAAGTGTGAAGTCCGCATCGGCAAAGTCGCCGGGGCTGACGTATTCGGCCACGGTGAAATCGCTGAACCAGGCGGTGCCGGTGTTCTCGCTGCCGACCAGGGGGCAGACGTAGCGTTGGTAGTACCAGCAGCCATCAGCTTCGCGCAGCCACAGCCCGACCTGGACACTCGCCTGCGGCTGATCACTGCGGATGCGCAGGCGTAGCCCGGTCGCGGCCGACCAGTCCAGCGGCTTGGCGAAGCCGTTCACCGAGAACTCACTGCGGTTCCAGTTCGTCCGCTTGGCTCCCAGATCGAAGGTGAATTTGATGCCGTCCTGGTCCCTCTCCCCACGCTGGAAGCGGCCGCCGCCGACCGGCTTGGTCGTGGTGCCGCTCACGACGCCCGCGGTGCCGAATTTCTCAACCACGCTGTCGCCGGCCGGCAGGGTGGCCTTCCAGGTGCCGGTGACTTTCCACGACTGAGAATCGCCGCCGCTCTTGTCCAAGGCCAGGTCGAGATCGATCGGGATGGTGCGCTCCAGCTTGTCCTTAGGCACCCACTGGTCGGGCTTGAGGGTCAGTTGGATGCGTCCTGACAGCTTGCCGGGACTGGCTTTCAGCTCGATCGCGCAGGGGTGCTTCGCCTTGTTGAAACCCCCGACGGTCGCCGAACCCACCTGCCAGACACCATCCACGATGGAGAGACGCAGGTTGGTCGAGTCAGCGAATATGCCGGCGCAGACCAGGTCCAACTGCAGGTTGTTATCATCGTGGAATTGGATCGCCGTCTTGAGATCAAGCAGTGGGACGGCGCTGATGCCCTCACCGGCGCAGGCGGTCAGGGCGGACAGGATCAGGATGGTGGCCTGGGCAACGCGACGGAAAATCATGGCAGGTCCTCGGGGCGTGGAACTATCCTGCCTGAGGCCAGGACACAAACGGTCCGGTTCCGGCCTGGGCGACGTAGCCGATACGGCCAGGTTCGCGGCACGTTGACCGTCATAACGCCCATCGGCGGGAATCGTTGCGGGGTACGTGCCGGTGGCTGCCGGTGGCCGTCGGTGGCCGAGGTTGTGCGCTTGCATTTCAAAGCAGTCGCGCATCCTTCGCACCCTCCTCTATTGCACCGGAGTTCCACCATGGCTCGCGCTCTTCACCGCTACCGTCAAATCCGCATCGAATCCCAGCGTGAAATCAACCGGCAGACCCGGATCGACAGCGCACCGGGCAAGGTGAAGGCCCGCGACCGTCGCGACGCCAACATCGTGGCCAAGATCAAGGCGCTCGGCACCACGCCGGCCAATGGCTACAGCGCCGAGGTGCAGAGCTGGCTCTCGCGCCAGATCGGCAAGCCGTATGCCAAGCTGACCGCGCAGGACATTGCGACCGCGATCGCTTAGCTATCGCAGCGGGACGCTGTCCCGCCACGCCCTGCCAGGGCCAAGGCCCTGGACCCAGTGGTTGCCCGGAAGACGTTTTTCGCGCGTCCTTGCGTTGGCGGTCGTCATTGCCCGTTATGGGACGGTTTTGGCTGTTTTCAGCGGGACGCTGTCCCGCCCGACCTGCCAGGGCTAGGGCCCTGGACCCAGTGGTTGCCCGGAAGGCGTTTTCCACGCGTCCTTGCGATGTTGGCCATCAATGCCCGACATGGACGGGGTACGGCCCAGGCAGATATGTTGGCCCTGGGATCGCGGGCGTCTCGCTCGCAGGCCTTTTTTGAGCGCGCCATGCTAATTGCCGTCCGGCTCACATACCGCCGGCCTGCGCCGTCAGGTTTCACCAACAGGCGTTCATATCGTCTGACCGTGGTGCCCCATCAGCGATGGTCTTCCCCTACGTGGCTCAACCCGTGGGATTAATCAGGTTCGCCAGGGTTTCCTGCTGCTTCCGTTGCTGGTTGAACACGTTGTAGAGCATCTGGTTTACCAGGGCGTCCTGGTTCATCTGGACCAGGTCGGAGGGCAGGTTTGCCGGTGTCCCGGCAGCATCCGCCTGGGTGCCATCCCGGGTGGTGTCGATCACCACCTTGCTGGCGCTGGCGTTGTAGCGCGCCTGGGCGGTCTGGATGGCGTTGGCGGTGGCGCTGATTCCGGACGGGATTTCCATGGTAGCTCCAGGCGGAATGGGGTTCTTGCGCAAGCATACCCCGGAGCGGCGGCATCCGCCAGGCGGTGGCCGGTCAGCTCACCAATTGCAGGAGCTGGCGCGCGTGGTCGACCTCATCGTTGATCACGGTCAGCACCTCGACCAGCGAATTCTTGTCGAGGCCGAGGTGGCTCCACACCACTGGATCAAGTTGCGGTTCGTCGCAGTTGCCCGAGACCCGGATCTTCTTCAGAGCGCACAGGTATTCGGCGAACAGGCACATCGACACCATCTTGCCGATCTGGTTGTCCGGGGCGCTGGCCAGGTCGTACTGATGCCGCACGGTGGCGATCATCGCGGGTTCAAGCTGCCAGCGTTCGGTCAACCAGGCGCCGACATCGGCGTCGTCGGTGTCGATGACCTCGCGCGACGCCTTGGGGAAGGACATCCGGTATTCGCGCGCTACCGCGACGATGGCGCGGGTCTCATCCGGCGCGTTCTCGACCAGGATGAGCTTGCCGATGTCCTTGAGCAGGCCGATGGTGAACGCGAGCTCCGGGTCGCAGACCTTGGCCTTGGCGGCGATGAGGCGGCAGAGCACGGCCGACACCGCGCTGTGGGTCCAGAACGCCTTCATGTTGAACATCGCGTTCTGCTGCTGGAAGGCGTTGATCACCGAGATCGACAGCGCGATCGAGCGGATGGTCTTGAAGCCGAGGATGCGGGTCGCCGCCTCCAGATCGTGGACCGGATCCTTCAGCCCGTAATAGACGTTGTTGACCATGCGCAGGATCTTCGACGCCATCGCGGCGTCCTTGACCATGATCGCATTGATGTCGCGCGCGTTGGTGTTGGGCTCATTGACCAGGCGGCAGACCTCGGTCACGACCTCGGGCAGCGAGGGCACGGTGTGCACCCGCTCGATGATCTCCTGGAAGCTGGCGCGGTTCTTGGGCACGGTGGTCTCCGTTGCGATCCACTCCTATTCTGACCCACGATGCCGGACACGGCAACTGGGGGTTTCTCCCCTTGTCCAGCCTTGCTGGGCGTTGCCGAGCGTTGCCGGCAGTGGCCTCAGCCCGACTTGGGGGTGACGGATTGGCTGGGATTTTCCGAGGTAATCAGTGCTGTCAGTTGTCCGGCATCAGCGGAGGGGGCCTGGGCGTGCACGTTCTCGGCGAGGATTTCGGCGAGCAGCTCGGCGCGCAGGATGCGGTATTCCTTCGGCCCGTCGAAGCCGAGGCGGACCTGGCCGTTGCGGCCGACATCGATCACGGTGAGGACGAGGTCGCCATTGATGACCACGCGTTCGCCGACTTTGCGATTGAGGATCAGCATGGAGGCAGCCTAGCGTCCCGGTCGTCGCGGCCAGTGGGCGGGGCGTCGCGGTGGCATCCCGCCCCAAATAGTTCGTGGAAAAATCGCAAGTGCGCCCCAGGTGCAAGGCGGGAGGAAGGAGTTGGGCAGAGCCGCGTCAGGACGGGTGCGACCGCACGGTTTCCTGATCCCGCTGGCGTCCTAGCACCGGTCATCGCTCGGGAACGGTGATCATCACCCGACCTGACCATGACAACTGACGACCAACGCAGCAGATGGGGTGCAATTGCGATTTTTAGGCTCAATTGGCGCGGGCGGCACGGGCCGCGCTGACATCCTTGAGCAGGTACTGCACCGGCAGCGCCGGATTGCTGAGCACCACCTGCTTCGCCTTGCCGGTCGACGGGCAGTAGATCACCGGCGCGCGCAGGTTGACCCGGATCTTGGCTGGATCCTGGTCGAGCACCACGACCCCGAGCACGGTGATGTCGCTGGTGTCGTGCGCGCCGATCGAGGCGGCGTCGCTGGTAGAGATTTCGATGTCCGGGTCGAGACCCGCCTCGAAGATCGCGAGCAGGCAGAAGTGCGCCGTGCGGTCGTCCTCGGAGTGGAGCCAGCTGAACGGCGTGCCTCGGATGCGCTCCAGCCGGAACTTCTGCAGGCGTTCGAAGCCCAGCATCGGTTCGGTGAAGACGACCGGCGTGCCGGGGAGGACGCTGGGGGTTTCGGATGCGGTGTCGGTTTCGGGCATGGTGGCGACCAGTGACATGGCAGGGTACCTCGGGTTTGCATCCGGGCGCAAGGCCCAGGTGGGTGGTCGAGGAACCCAACGCAACCGCAGTGCCAATTGTCGGCGCCCATTGAGGGCGAACGCTTGTGGCCTACAAAACCAAGGCCAGCACGTAGCCGACCGGCGCGGCGATGATGAGCGCGTCGAGCACGTCGAGCCAGCCGCCGAAGCCGGGCAGCATGCGGCCCGAATCCTTGACCTCGGCGTCGCGTTTCAGCGCGCTTTCGGCGAGGTCGCCGACGACGCCCAGCGGACCAAGAACCAGGCCCCACACCGCCGGCTGCCACCAGAGTGCGAATGGTCCGGGCGGGAAGGATAGACTCAGCAGCCAGGCCGCAAAGTAGCTGCCACCGATGGAACCGGCGAAGCTGCACGCGAAGCCCTCCCAGGTCTTTCCCGGGGAGATGCGCGGCGACATCTTGTGCCGACCGAATGCCCGGCCCCCGAAATAGGCGGTGATGTCGCCGAACTTCACCGCCGCGATGAAACACAGCAGCAGCATGCCGCCGCGATTGATCGCGGGATCCGCGCCCGGCAGCACCGCGAGGCGGGTGAGCAGGTTGAACGCGACACCGAGATAGACCATACCGAAAATGGTCGCGCCCAGGCTGGCGGAGAACTTTTCGCTGCCGTAGCGCGCCATCTGCGCCAGCGCCACCCAGGCGAAGCCCAGGCCGAGCACGGCGAGAGCGATCGGATGCCGATCGGCGAAAGCGCCGATCGCGGCCAGTTCAGGCTGTTGGCTCGCTTTCATCCAGTGAAGATGGGCCTCCAGCACCAGCAGCACCGCCACCACCGCCATAGGTGCAAGCCGGGCGTGGCTGGCCTGCACCAGCGCCATGCGGCGGAATTCGCGCGCGCCCAGCACCGCCGCAGCGATGCCCAGGGCGAGGATTCCCCCGTGCTGGTTCCACGACACGTCGGCGACCAGGATCCCCACCACCAGTCCGGCGAGGGGGAATCCGAACACGAGGCGGTTGCGCAGATCGGCACGCATGGGGGTCAGGCTTGTAGCGCAAACCCAGATAGAGCCAACCGTTTACACCGATCCGGGCTGATCCGGGCAGATCCGGGTAAAAAGATGGATAGCTTGGCGCCGCCGGCACCAGCCGACGCCGTATTGCCTTGCGAGGGCCGGCGGCACGATGCCGCCCTTCCCCGGAGGAGGTTACCGCCATGGCCACCATCCTGCCCGACGACGGCCTCACCTTCGATGACCTGCTGCTGGTGCCCAACCGCAGCGACGTTGTGCCCAAGGACGCTGAGGTCGCGACCCAGCTCACCAAGAGCATCCGGCTCAATATCCCGCTCATGTCCGCAGCCATGGATACGGTGACCGAGCATCGCCTGGCGATCGCGATCGCCCAGATGGGCGGCCTCGGGATCATCCACAAGAATCTTTCGCCCGACGAGCAGGCCCTGCAAGTCGAGACGGTGAAACGCAGTGAAAACGGGGTAATCAACGACCCCAAGACGCTCCAGGTCGGGGCGACGGTCGGCGACGCCGAAGAACTCATGGCGCGCCACCACATCAATGGCATCCCGATCCTGGATGGCACCAAGGCGGTCGGCATCGTCACCCGCCGCGACCTGAAGTGGCACCGCGAGGCGACCACGCCGATCCGCGAGGTGATGACCGCCGACCTGGTCACCGCTCGCCCTGGCATCAACCACGCCAAGGCCAAGGAGATGCTCTACAAGGCCAAGGTCGAAAAACTGATCCTGACCGATGCCAAAGGCGATCTGGTCGGGCTGATCACGATCAAGGATCTGGAGCGCCAAGCCCAGTTTCCGCACGCCTGCAAGGACACGCGCGGCCGCTTGCGCGTCGGCGCCTCGGTCGGCGTGTTCGATTACGAACGCGCGGAAAAACTCATCAATGCCGGCGTCGACGTGCTGGTCGTCGACAGCGCGCACGGCCATTCCAAGAACGTGCTCGACACGGTTAGCGAACTCAAGCGCCGCCACGACATCCAGGTCATCGCCGGCAACATCGTCACTGCCGAGGCCGCCGCCGAACTGGTCAAGGCCGGCGCCGACGCGATCAAGGTCGGCATCGGCCCCGGCTCGATCTGCACCACCCGCGTCGTCGCCGGCGTCGGCGTGCCGCAGATCACGGCGGTGATGAACGCGGTGAAGGGCGTCGGCAAGTCCGGCGTCCCGATCATCGCCGATGGCGGCATCAAGTATTCCGGCGACATCGGCAAGGCCCTCGCCGCCGGCGCCAACGTGGTGATGCTCGGAAGCATGCTCGCCGGCTGCGACGAATCGCCCGGCGAGACCATCATCTATCAGGGCCGCCAGTTCAAATCCTACCGTGGCATGGGGTCGATCGGGGCGATGGCCCAGCGCCATGGCTCTGCTGACCGTTATTTCCAGGACGGTGCCACCGCCGCTGAAAAACTCGTCGCCGAAGGCATCGAAGGCATCGTCCCGCACAAGGGCCCGCTCCAGACCGTCGTGCACCAGATGGTCGGCGGCCTTAAGGCGACGCTCGGCTACTGCGGCGCCAAGGACATCCCGACCCTGCAGAAGACCGCCGTCTTCCTGCGCCAGACCCAGGCCGGCTTGCAGGAATCGCATCCGCACGACGTGCGGATCACCAAGGAAGCGCCGAACTACCGGCCGGAATGATGGCGATTTTCGCCTTCTTGGAGTCTTCGGCATGAGCGATGAATCCGCTTTCGACTTCACGCGCGCCCTGCGTGGCGACCAGTTGGACCGGCTGCGTTCGGGTAGCCCCAGCCCAGAAGATATCGCTGCCTTCCGCCGTATGTTTGCTTTGGATCAGGCCGGTTTTGCCGCTGCGCTCGGAGTGGACGCGGCACGTTTGACGGCGTGGGAATCTGGTCAGGCCGAGCCGGACCGGTCGCAGCGCAGCCTCATCTCGATCCTTGCCCGTCATCCACGCATCCTGCTGCGTCACGAATTGCCGATCGCTGGTTGAATCAAAGCGGAACACATAAAGCCCTTTTCTGCCGGTATTTCACCGTCACATCCAATAATCCCCATTCCTTGAGTATTCATGTCGCACGAAACCATCCTCATCCTCGACTTCGGCAGCCAGGTGACCCAGCTCATCGCCCGACGCGTGCGCGAGGCGAATGTCTACTGCGAGATCGTCTCGTGCGCGACCCCGCTCGCCGCGATCGCGGCGCGCAAGCCCAAGGGCATCATCCTGTCCGGCGGGCCGGCGTCGGTCTATGCGCCGGGCGCACCGCAGGTCGATCCGGGGCTGTACCGCCTTGGCGTGCCGGTGCTCGGCATCTGCTACGGCATGCAGGCGACCTCGCACGCCTGCGGCGGCCAGGTCGTGCGCGCCGACCAGCGCGAGTTCGGCCGCACCGAACTGCGCGTGCTCGGCAACGATCCGCTCTTCGCTGATCTGCCGCCGCGCCAGGTGGTCTGGATGTCGCACGGCGACCGCATCGAGTCGCTGCCCGGTTCGACCACCATCGCGACCTCCGACAACTGCCCGCTTGCCGCCGTGCGCGCCCCGGCGCTGAATTTCCACGGGGTGCAGTTCCACCCTGAGGTCGCCCACACCCAGCATGGCGCGGCCATCGTGCGCAACTTCCTCTACCGCGTCTGCGGTTGCCGTGGCGACTGGCAGATGGGCGACTTTATCCGCGAGGAGATCGAGCGCCTGCGCGCCCAGGTCGGCGACGGCCATGTGATTCTCGGCCTGTCCGGCGGAGTCGACTCCAGCGTCGCGGCGGTGCTCCTGCATCGCGCCATCGGCAAGCAATTGACCTGCATCTTCGTCAACAACGGCGTCCTGCGCCAAGGCGAGGCTGACGGCGTGCGCGAACTTTTCGCCGAGCACATTGGCATCAACCTGGATTACGTGGACGCGAGCGACCGTTTCCTGACCAAGCTCGCCGGGGCCGAAGACCCTGAGAAGAAGCGCAAGATCATCGGCGCCGAGTTCGTCGCGGTGTTCAAGGACGAGGCCCTGCGCATCAAGCGCGAGCACGGCGGCCACGTGCGCTTCCTTGCCCAGGGCACGCTCTACCCCGACGTGATCGAATCGGTCAGCGTCCACGGCGGCCCGGCGAGCGTGATCAAGAGCCACCACAACGTCGGTGGCCTGCCCGCTGATCTCGGTCTTGGCCTGGTCGAACCGTTCCGATTCCTGTTCAAAGACGAGGTCCGCGCCATCGGCAGCCAGCTCGGCCTGCCCGATGCGGTCGTCTGGCGCCAACCGTTTCCGGGTCCTGGCCTCGCCGTCCGCATCCTGGGGGAGGTCACCGCCGCCAAGGTCAAGCTGCTCCAGGCCGCCGATGCCATCGTGCGCGAAGAAATCGACCGCGCCGGCCTGACCCGCGCCATCTGGCAGGCCTTCGCCGTCCTGCTGCCGGTGAAATCCGTCGGCGTGATGGGCGATGAGCGCACCTACGAGAACGCCTGCGCCGTCCGCGCTGTCACCAGTACCGACGGCATGACCGCCGACTGGGCGCAACTGTCGTACGAACTCCTGGGCCGGATCTCGAACCGCATCATCAACGAGGTGCGCGGGATCAACCGCGTGGTCTACGACATCACCAGCAAGCCGCCCGGCACGATCGAGTGGGAGTGACCTGGGCGCGCCCTGGGAGCGCGCCGCTCCGCGGCGCATCAAGCGGAGATGACTCCAGGGAGCGCGCCGCTCCGCGGCGCATTTTTCGAAGCGCCGCCGAGCGGCGCGCTCCCAGCGCTCGACCACGGCCATTCTTCGGGCGTCTTGACCAGCCCCGCCTGCACCGGATTGGCGTGGATGTAGTCGACCGTGCGTAGGAAATGGTTCTCATCGCGGATGAACCGGTCCCAGTGGTCGTTCTGCCACAACTGACCGCTCGTTCCGTGCAGGCGGTTGATCTGCGTCGCAGTGAAATGCTTCCAAGAGGTGATGATGTCCGGCAACGGAAAGCCCTCCCGTTCGCGGATCAGCACATGGACATGATTGGGCATCACCACCCAGGCGCACAGGTCGTAGCGTGCACCAGCGAAGTGGAGCCAAGCGTCGCACACCACGGCAGCACAGCGAGGATCGCTCAGGTGGCATGAGCCGACGCCACGGTCGAGAAATTCGTCAATGCGCTGTCGCCGTTCACGGGTGCGTTCATCGTCGGGAAGATTGGCAATTTCCTCATCCAGACGGGCGATCACCTCGGCTGGCAGTGAATCGGCGAGGCGGTAGGTGATGAACTGGTGGACCCCAGCCGCATCAAAGTGCGGCAAATAACCGCGCGAATGCCAACCGCGATGTCCTGGGAGCGCGCCGCTCCGCGGCGCATGTCGCGAAGCGCCGCGG
>CAMCMZ010000005.1 GCA_945876185.1 Candidatus Kuenenia stuttgartensis
GCACCCGCACCCAGGCCGAGACCCTGAAGCTGTTCCACGCCAAGCTGGCGGAACTGCAGAGCGAAATCCCCGCCAAGCCGGTCCCGTCCTTCCGGGTCGTGGTCATCGACGTGAGCGAGCAGGAATCGGTCGCGCGGCAGTTGAAGCGCGGCCGTGAGGCGCTCGCCCACAACGCGCAGGTCAAGGCGACCGGCGTCGGCACGTTGCTGGAAATGCGCGCCACCGACACCGACGAGGCCCTGGTGCGCAAGCGCTACCAGGAATTCGTCGCCAAGACGATCGGCGCACTGGAAGTCCTCAAAGGCGTGTTCCCGTACCACCTGATCAACGGCTCGGGCTCGATCGAAGAGACGCGGCAGAACATCCTCAAGGAATTCGCAAGCGCCAGCAAGGCGTGATCCGGTAGGGCGGAATCCGGGATTTTGACCGGACCACCATTGGAATTCGGCACCTGTACCTTCAGGGGCCTTGGCCGACCCAAGATCCACCGCTGGTTCGACGCTGGTTCGGCCCCTCAGGGCTGGCCCTTTCGAAAAACGCGCTAGGGTCCGCGCCCGCAATCATCACCAGGCGCTCGCGGCCCGGCTTTCGCCGGTCCGGTTTGGGTGCCACAGCACCACGGACGCCATGGAATTCTCCCAACTCGGGCTCGCTGAGCCCCTTCTTCGCGCGGTGCGCGACGAGGGCTACACCACCTGCACGCCGATCCAGGAGCAGGCGATCCCGCCTGTGCTGCTCGGCCGCGATTTGCTCGGCTGCGCCCAGACCGGCACCGGCAAGACGGCGGCGTTCGCGCTGCCGATCCTGCACCGCCTCGCCGCCGCCCCGGCGCGCCGCGAAGGCCGGCCAGTGCGCTGCCTGGTCCTGGTGCCGACGCGCGAACTCGCGAGCCAGGTCCACGCCAGCTTCCGCGCCTATGGCAAGAACTACCACTTCACCTCGACGGTGATCTTCGGCGGGGTCGGCCAGCACCCGCAGGTGCAGGCGCTGAAGCGCGGGGTCGACATCGTCGTCGCCTGTCCGGGCCGGTTGCTCGATCTCGTCGGCCAGGGCCACGCCCGCTTCGACGCGGCCGAGGCGCTCGTGCTGGATGAGGCCGACCGCATGTTCGACATGGGCTTCCTGCCCGACCTGCGCCGGATAATCGCCCTGCTGCCGCCCAAACGTCAGAACCTGATGTTCTCGGCCACCATGCCACGCGAGATCCGCGACCTTGCGCACGGCATCCTGCACACCCCGGTGTCGGTCAGCGTGGTTCCCGAATCGACCGCCGCTGACACCGTCGACCAGCGCCTGTACCATGTGCAGGTCCCCAGCAAGCAAGCGCTGCTGCACCATCTGCTGAAGGACCCCAACGTGACGCGGGCGCTGGTCTTCACCCGCACCAAGCACGGCGCCGACAAGGTGGTGAAGCACCTGCTGCGCGCCGATCTCAGCGCCGCAGCCATCCACGGCAACAAGAGCCAGAACGCGCGCGAACGCGCCCTGGCCGAGTTCCGCCAGGGAAAACTCCTGGTGCTGGTCGCCTCCGACATCGCCGCGCGCGGCCTCGACATCGACGGCATCTCGCACGTGGTGAACTTCGACCTGCCGCACGAACCCGAGACCTACGTCCACCGCATCGGCCGCACCGGCCGCGCCGGCGCGACCGGCATCGCGATCTCGTTCTGCACCGGCGAGGACCGGACGCAGCTTGCCGACATCGAGCGCCTGTTGCGCCGCAAAGTGCCGGCGCATCCGCTGCCGCCGTTCGCCGCCCTGCCGCCGCCCCCCCCGGGCGAGCACCACGGTCCACCGTCCTATGCCAGCGACCGTGGCGGACCGCCCGCATTCGACCGCAAGAATCTCCAGCGCCATGGCCACGGCCGGCCCGGCCTGAAGAACCACGGCCCGGCGCAGGGACGGCGGCAGCCGTCGCGCCGAGGGCGTTGAGTACACCACGACAAACCACAATACCGAGCACGTCTGGTATTCGATCGCTCGATTAGTAACGACCCCGCAATTCTATTTTGGGATATTGCCGGCAGACCAGTGGCAGGTAGCAGACATCGGCAGTGCGATAAGGATCTGACAGCATTTCTGTGCAGACCGTTATGACACGCCCATATACCGCAACTGCCGATGGCGGATCCGGAAGGATGGCACCCAGAATGGGAAACTCAGTTTAGCCATTGCCGTTCGGGACCGGAGGCGAACCAAGGACGATGAACCGGAAACCAATCGTGGGATCTTTCATATCGATAATGCCTGCAAGTGTGAGACTGGCCCGGCATTCGCCGGCGTAAGCTATGAATCGGCCTCCGCAAACGGATTTGTAGGTGCCTGTATCCGGACCGGTAGGATCGATCGCTGGTTGGTCGGATGAGATCCCGGAATACCAGTCGGACATCCACTCTAGGACATTGCCGGCCATGTCATGCAGGCCCCAGGCATTGGCTTGCTTGGTCCCGACTGGATGCGTAGCCATGTGACTATTGAAACCGTACCAAGCGATGAGATCCAGGTATGCATCATATCCGTCGCACATCCGGTTATCCACGCCTGAATAAATAGCCGTGATGGTTCCGGCACGATAGGCGTATTGCCATTGGGCCTGGGTCGGCAGGGCCGCATTCAGACCGGGATTGCCACTGTTAATCGCGGCCAGAAAGTTCGAACAATCAGTCCAGTTTACCATCTCGACCGGTTTCAGCGGATCGCTCTGGTCGTACGAGGGATTGGCAAGCATCACGGCTGTCCATAGAGCCTGCGTCACTTCGGTCTCTGCCATCCAGAAACCGGAGGTCAGGGTCACCTGATGCTGCGTCTCCCTGGCGGTATGACCAGACTCACTCTCCGGACTGCCCATGGTGAAGGCCCCGGCTGGGCACCAGCGCATCGGCACCTGGATTCCAGCGATGGTGAGAACCTTACGGCTTCCAGCCAGCGGGTCGGTCACGGTGAGGTTCACCGTTGCAGCGGTGCTGGTCGAGGCGAAATCGCTAACCGTAAAGGTAAAACTGTCGTTACCCACAAAATCGGTGGCTGGGGTGTAGACAGGGGCACTGTTCACTGGAAAGGACAGGGAGCCATGGGTTGGCTGGGTGACGATTGTATAGGTCAGGGCGTCACCATCCAGATCGGTGCCGAAAGGGGAGACGAACCTCGGTTCGTTCTTCTTGGTGACCAGACTCAATGGCGTGGCGGTGGGAACGTGATTGGCCGGGCCGGATATGATGAAGCGGAAACCGGTGTCCTGATCATAGGTTTCAGGAATCTCCGAGCCACGGGCTGCAGCCCGCAATTCAAAGGCGAGATCCGTCATACAGCCGCCTCGGATGACTCTATAGCCAAAACCGCTGAATTCAGCGGGACCGACAGGATCCGTGACTGGTCCTTCGGGATAATGGTCGTACCAGTCAGAACACCATTCATAGACGTTGCCAGCCATATCATGGATGCCCCAGGCATTGGGCGTCTTGAGACCCACCTCACGAGTGCCGGTATCGTCTCCGCTCTGAGGCCACATGTTCACACTGTACCAGGCCAGGGCATCCAGACCCGCATGAGGGAGATAGACATTATCCGAGGCCAGATTGCTGCCATCGTAAAACGCGGCGGTGCTCCCGGCACGATAGGCATATTCCCATTGCGCCTCGGTCGGCAGAGCGGCCTGCAAACCAGGCAAATGCTGATTGACCCTGCTCAGGAAGGATTGCGCGTCATCCCAGGACACGGATTCGACCGGCCGCATGGCGGCCGGCTTCTGATGCGGGGTATACGGGTATTCCGATGGATCCAGACCAGTCACTGCTGCCCACAGACCTTGGGTCACCTCGGTTTCGCAGATCCAATATCCCTTGCTGAGGGTCACCTGATGCTGGGTCTCAAAATCCTGGTACCGCCCCAGTTCACTCACGGGACTGCCCATCTGAAAGGTGCCGGGCGGGCACCAGCGCATGGGCACCGAGGTGTTGGCTATGGTGAAAATTCGCCGAGTGCCAGCAGGTATCGCAATGGACACCTTGGCCGATTCGCTGAAAAGTTTTCCATCGGAAACCCGGAACGTGAAGGAATCGACGCCCGTCCAGGCATCGCCGGGGGTGAAGATCAGACGACTCCCATTCATCTCAACCGAGTTGTCTTGACGTAGAAGCCCAGACACCGGTTGAGTGACGATCGAGAAGGTCAAGGCATCGCCATCCACATCGTTGCCAGACAAGGTGATGTTCACGGCCTGGTTCCCTGGAGCTGGAACCGATACGGTTACAGCGTTCGCGGTGGGAGCATCGTTGATCGGGAGCACATATACCGTCCCCGTGGCCGCAGCACTGGTGCTGGTGCCATCGCTGACGGTATAGGTGAACGTATCGGTGCCGTTCCAATTGGCCGTTGGCGTATAGGTTACCCGGCCGCCAATGCTCTGGACCAGCGTTCCGTGCGCAGGAGCGATGACGATGGCGTAGGTCAGTGCCTCCCCATCCAGGTCGCTACCTTCCAACTGCGCGATGATCGACTGATCCTCATCGGTGGTCGCGTGAATCGCGACCGCCGTCGGTGCATGGGATGGGGCAGGAGAAGCGGCTGGCGCACCACCGTTATTGCTATTGCATCCGGCGAGGAGCAAAGTCAGGGAAATACTGGCAAGGGGCAGAAAACGACGCGTGGTAGATGGAGATGAGGGCATGATTCCTCCAGTTTCTAAGGCCATAAAACTAATAACATAGTTTTTTTGTCAAGCGCGGCCTAAACCAATCGCACTGGTCGCGATGCGAAGCGCATCACGCGCTCGATGTGGTCTGGTAGGTGCGCATCAGGGGTTGGGACGTGAACTGGAGAATGCCAGGCAGATGGGCACCGGGATCGCCAGGATAAAACCATAAACCAGTTGAGAGACCAGACTTGTCCACAAATTGCCTGCGTGTCTGCAATTCGACTGGCATGTCCACGACGACCAGGACGCAACCGCATGGACAGTGTCGAATGGTCTGGCAGCCTCCGGCCAAACGCAAACGTCGGAGCGGCCCATGCTCAGCCTCGGGATCGGCGGTGTCCTCGCCGTGGTGTTTTTCGCCATCGGCCTGTACCACGAGCGCCGCTACCGCCTGCTTATCGATCTCCCGACCCTGCGACCTGGCGCGGTGTTCATCGGCCTGGTCGAGGTGGCAGGAAAGACGCGCTGCGAGCGGCCCCTGACCAGTACTCTGACGGATGCTCGCTGCGTGTGGTATTCGTATCGCGTCGAAGAGAAATGGTCGCGAACGGTCACCACGACCAGCACAGACAGCCAGGGCCGCTCCCGCACTCATACCAGAACCGAGTCGGGTTGGAAAACCATCGCGACTGGCGGCGAACTCATCAACTTCGATCTGGTGGACGAGAGCGGGTCCGTGCGGATTGATCCTGAGGGCGCCACGGTCACCGGAGAATGCGTGATGGAGGCGGAGGTCACGCGCGCCGATCCACTCTATTACGGCAAAGGACCGCGCGAGGCCGTTTCCAATTCCGATCATCGGCGACGCTTCGTCGAACATTGCATCCAGCCGGGCGCGCAGGTGTTCGTGCTCGGCCAGGCGCGTCAGCGCAGCGACATCGTCGGGGCCGAGATCGCTCGTGATTCCCAGGCACCGCTGTTCGCCATTTCCGTGCACGGAGAGAAGTCGGTTCAGCGCCGCTACTTCTGGGTCGCACGTATTTTCCTGCTGCTGGGCCTGGCGGCTGCCAGCGTGGGTACGGCCTACATGCAGGACGGCCGTTTCGTCGGGGAAGGACTGGTGCCCGGCGCTGGCGCCTATGTCGTGATCTGGGTGGTCGCCTGGCTGCTGCTGGTCTACAACGGCCTGATCGAATTGCGTCAGCGCGTGCGCCAGGGCTGGGCCAACATCGAGGTCCAGCTCAAGCGTCGCCATGATCTCATCACCCGCCTGGTGCCCATCGTTGCAGGCCTCGTCAGCCATGAAGGACGGCTGCAGGCGACCGTCGCGGCGCTGCGCACCCAGCTCGTGGCGACACCTCCAGGGCAACCCGGACCGGATCCCGCGTTGCTCAGTTCCCAATTGCGGTCCGCCATCGAAGCATATCCCGATCTGGCCGCCCAGTCCGGCTTCGCGCATCTGCACCAAACCCTGGTCGACACCGAGGATCGCATTGCTTTCGCCCGCAATTATTTCAATGACATCACGACCAGCTGGAATAACCGCATCGCACGGTTCCCCGATGTGCTGGTGGCGATGCTCACCGGCCAGCATCGGCAGATGCCGTTGGATCTCGATGCGCCGGCGGCAGCCACCGCGTCACCGCAGGTGCAATGGTCGAGGCCATCCGGCAGTTGATGACCAAGCCGGATGCGCCGTTGCCCGTCAGGCTGCCTCAAAAGTCGGTTGGCGGCATCCTGCGGATGCTGCTTTTTCGGCCGGCGAGACGCCGGCGATCCCAGGAAGGCCGACTTTTGAGGCGCCCCGGTTGCCCGTGCCGCATCGGACTTGACCGCCCAGGGACATCCCAGAATCCCCGCCGCACGCTATTCACGCCACTGCGGGAAACCCGACCATGACCGACCTCGCCGAACTCCAGCGCTTCACCCCCACCAAGCCGTTCTTCGTCGGTATCGACAGCGACGGCTGCGCCTTCGACTCGATGGAGATCAAGTGGAAGGAGTGCTTCATCCCGCGGGCGATCGAGCATTTACACCTCCAGCCGGTGGCGAAATACGCGCGCGCCGCGATCGAGTTCGTCAACCTGTACTCGCAGTCGCGCGGCACCAACCGCTTCTTCGGCCTGATCGAATCGTGCGACTGGCTGCTCCAGCACCCGGAGGTTGCCGCGCGCGGGTTCACCGTGCCGCCCCTGGCGAAGCTGCGCGCCTACTGCGCCAACGACCCGCAGCCGACCGAGGCCAAGGTCGTTGCCCTGCACGCCAAGGATCCCTCCCAGGACCTGGAGCAAGCGATCAATTGGTCGAAGTCACTCAACGTCGACATCAAGCGCATGGTGCACGGCATCCCGCCGTTCCCGAAACTGCGCGAAAGCCTGGAACGCATCAGCGCCCACGCCGACATCCTGGTGGTGAGTTCAACCCCCAAGGACGCTTTGGTGCGCGAATGGACCGAGAACGGCATCGCCAAGTACGTCACCTTCATCTGCGGCCAGGAAACCGGCTCAAAGAAGCAGATGCTGGAGGCCGCCGCCAAGACCTACCCGCGAGCCAACGTCCTGATGATCGGCGACGCCCCCGGCGACTTCAAAGCCGCCGCCGCCGTAAAGGCCCGCTTCTGGCCCATCGTCCCCGGTGCCGAAGAAGCCAGCTGGGACCTCTTCCACCGCGACGGCATCGACCACGTGCTGAATGGCACCTACGCCGGCCCGTTCGAAGACCGGTTGATCGCCGACTTCCAGGCCAAGCTCCCCGCCAAACCCGCCTGGGTCCCGTAAACACCCCCACCCCTGTCCTGTCCCTACGCCGGCGGGCAGCGCAGCGCCCCCGCCCATCCGGGCAACCGCGCTGAACAAGGACGCCCAAACGCCGGCGGGGTAGCGCAGCGCCCCGCCCATCCGGGCAACCGCGTCGATCACGGAAGAACGCGAGGTGGCGTTCTTCCGGGCAATCCGGGTCCAGGGCAGAGCCCTGGCGGGGCGTGGCGGGGCAGCGCCCCGCTGAATTAGCCGCAGTAGTCCAGCATCCGTTTGCGATAATGCAGGTAATCCTCGTACTTCACCTCAGCCGGCACGCCGTGGTCGCAGGTCGGGATATAGCCGCCGCGCGCGCGCATGACCGGCATGATCCGCTCCAGTTCGCGATCGATGGCGTCCTTGCCGGCGGCGAGGATGCGCTTGTCGATGCCGCCCAAGAGCGCCAGGTCAGGCCAGCGCTTGCCGATCGCCACCACGTCGCAGCCGCTGGCGACTTCGCAGGGGCTCATCATGGTGCAGCCGATCTCGCGGTAGAGGTCGGTCACCGACACCGCATCGCCGTCGGTATCGACCTGGATGTGGAGCTTGCGGCTACGGTCGATCTGGCGCCGCCGCACGCCTTGCAGGAACTCGCGGTAGTAGGGGAAGAGGAACTCGCGGATCATCTTCGGCGATACCAGCGGGCCCTTATTGTAGCAGATGTCCTCAGCGAAGAAGACCTCGTCGAGGGTGAGGTGCTCCTGCCAGCGCGTGGCGACCGCGTCGGCCAGGACCAGCCACTGGCGCATGCAGGCGTGCACCAGCTCGGGCGCATCGTGGAAGACGTACAGCGTTTCACTGGGACCGATCAGGCTGCGCAGAAACATGTAACAGCCAATCACGCCGAGGTTCACATGGCGGCCGGCGGCGGCGGCGGCCTTGGCGCGCTCGACCTCATCGGAAAAGCCTTTCCAACGCTCGGGCGTGGTGGGATCCAGGCGCCAGATCACGTCGCGTTCCCAGGTCGCCAGGTCCTTCACCGGATGATCGACGTATTCCGGCATGAAGCCGTTGCGCCGGCCCTTGAAGAACAGCACCGAGCGACCGGCGAAGTCGCGCGCTAATTCATGCTCGCCACGGTCTTCCAGCACCTCGGTTGTCCAGACCGGATCGAAGGCGGCTTCGCACCAGCCCAGGCGACGCAGATCGTGGCGGGCCGGGGCGTCGAAGCCAAACAAGCGATTCAGGCAAACACGGCTCGCCGGCGTCCAGTATTCGTCAGCAATTTCCTTGGGCAGGCCTTGTTCACGCCAGGCATCGAGGCAGTAGTAGCCGAACTCGCAACGATAGATCGGTGCGCCCGGCACGATGGCATAGGCATCGCGCAGGCGCTGCACCGCCGGGCCGCAGCGTTCGCGCGGAACTTGTTGGTGGATTCCGTCCGCAGGGGCAACGTCGGCAGCAAGGGTTGCGGGAGCAGTTGCCGTAGCGTGGGCCATGGCAGCAGCAGTGGCAGTGGCGGAAGTTGCCATGGTCAGACTCCCCAGCGCTGGCGCGCCTCGGTCATGGAGGTGGGCTTTGACTTGGGGCGACCGTTATGGTGGCCGAGCGGTGCGGGCCCGAACCAGCGCGGATCCATCGGCTCGCCCGTCGGCGTCCAACGCGCATCGCAGCTCAGGCGGTAGCGGTCGCTGGCGTTCACCACGCTCGCATGGACGAGGAACATGCCGAAAATCATCACGTCGCCGACACCGAACTCGGCGGTCGCCCAGGTGCCGCCCCAGGGATCGCCGTAACGGCGGCGGAAATCGACCGGCGACTCGTCGAAGGTGCCTTCGACCTGATCGCGGTCGACATCGGAGGCGCCATAGGTCTCGCGCAACCGGGCGAGTTCGCCGGCCCGGTGCGAACCGGGCATCACCGCTAGGCCGCCGCGCGGGCGTGGCACCGCATCCAGGCAGCACCAGGTGGTCAGGATGCGCGGACTGCCCAGGCCCATGTAGACCTGATCGATGTGGACCCCGGTCGCGACACCAGGGGGCACCGGCCGGGTCCAAAGGTAGACCGACGGTTCAGCCGGGCCTTGCAGCAGCGCTTCGATCGCGCTGCGGACCTCGGCGCACTGCACCGCAGCCGTGACCGCCGGCTGACGATCGCGGGTCTCCTGAAACTGCGGCGCGATGGCGCGACCCTCGGCCCAGGGCAGTTCAGCGGCCGGCCGGATCGGATCCAGGGAACCGTGCTGCACCAGGCGCGCGATGATCTCATCGCGCGCCGCCAGGCAGAGTCCGGCCGGGATCAGGCCACGCAGCCAGAGGTACCCCGCCTGCGTCAGGCGATCGCGGCGCTGGGTTGGATCCAGGTGGTCGGCCGGTTCGAGGAAGGTCAGGTCGGAATCGGTGGGATGAAGGCGGCGGCGCGGTGCGGAAAGGGCGTTCATGTCTGGATCCTGTCAGCCCCACTTGGCTGCGGTACGGTCCGAATGATCGGACCCTGCTGACTTGATCAGAGCTTGATCCGAGCTTGATCACAGCTTGATCGAGCCATTCCGACCACACGGTTGCGGCATGGCGAATTCATGTCGACCGCTGTTGTCCGGCCGCCTGGCCAAGGCCTGGCCAAGTCGTCTGGTGGAAAGCCGCCGGCTGCCGTGCCACGCCCTGGTTTTGGTCGAACGCGGCCGCGGCCAGCTCGCCACCCTGGGCGGAACGTGGGAGATCACTTCCCGCATGCTGTTCGTTTTGCGCGAAGGCGTCGAGCATTCCTACTGGGCCCGACCGCGCTGGACCGAAACCTGGATCACCTTCATGGCCGATCCCGGGCTGCTGCCCACCGGCACCGTCTACGCTCTCGACCATCGGCCCGAGGTCGCCATCGCCCTGCGCCGCGCCGTCGATGCGCTGCTGCCCAGCCCACGCCCGCTCACTGATGCCCAGCGCCTGGCCACCTGCGCCTTGGAATACGTTTTGGCCGAATTGATCACCGGCGCCGGTGGCCCCCCCGAGACCGACCCCTTGGTCGCAGCGGCCCTCGCCCTGGCCGGCCCCAACCCGACCCGCTGGACCCCAGCCAGCCTCGCCACCGCACTCGGCCTGACCTACCCCACCCTACGCCGCCGCCTCCGCCAAAGCCTGGGCACCTCGGTCCAGGGCTGGCTCATCGACCTCCGCCTGGCCAAAGGCCGCCGCGCCCTGGAAGACGGCGCCACCGTCACCGCCGCCGCCACCGCCGCCGGCTTCACCGACCCCGACAGCTTCAGCCGCAGCTTCGCCGCCCGCATCGGTCTCCCACCCCGCGACTACCAACGCTCCTGCTGCTGACCTAAAAATCGCAATAGCGCCCCACCTGCTGCGTTGGTCGTCAGTCATGTGGCGCTGCCACACTCCTTCCTCCCGCCTTGCATCTGGGGCACTCTTGCGATTTTTCCGGGGATCCCGGGGATCCCGGGGATATTGAGAGGAAGGTTTCGGAGGTGTTCATGATCTGGCGGGGATCGAAACCGGGTTCGGCATTTTGTGCCCATCACCGAGCAAGTGAGGGCGTTAAATTGACGACAACGCTTTCTTGTCTCCACTTGCGCGCGAAATCGAGTTCAGATGCGATTTCTAGGGTTAATCGCCATCCCCCCACCGCAGGCGGGGCAGCGCAGCGCCCCACGCCGCCGCCGCCCCGCCCCGCCCCGCCCCGAATGGGCAACCGGCTGTCCAACGGAAGAACGCGAGGTGAGCCCCTCCGGGCAATCCGGGTCCAGGGCAGAGCCCTGGCGGGACCCGGGGCAGCGCCCCGTGGTAAAAAGAAGGGCAGAGCCCTGGCGGGGCCCGGGGCAGCGCCCCGTGGTAAAAGAAGGGCAGAGCCCTGGCGGGGCGTGGCGGGGCAGCGCCCCGCGGCATCAATGCCCCTCGATCGCGCCCAGCTCGATCTTGAGATCCGACCGCAAATCCACGCGCTCAACCGTCCCATCGCGCACCCGCACCACCCGGTCGCTGATCGCCAGCATCTCGTGATCGTGGGTCGAGCAGATGACCGTGACGCCCTTCTTCACCTGGAGTTCCTTCATCAAGACGATGATCTCCAGGCCGGTCTTGGAATCGAGGTTGGCGGTGGGTTCGTCGGCGAGCAGGATCGCTGGATCGTTGGCAAGGGCGCGGGCGATGGCGACGCGCTGCTGCTGGCCACCGGACAACTCGCTCGGCTTGTTGTCGAGGCGGTGGCCGATGCCGACCAGTTCGCACAGGCCTTTGGCCTTCAGGCGGGCCTCGTCGCCGGGGGTGCCGGCGAAGGTCATCGGCAGCATGATGTTCTCGATCGCGGTCATCACCGGGATCAGGTTGTAGCTCTGGAAGATGTAGCCGATCTTGCGGCAGCGCAGCCAGGCGAGCTCGCGCGCATCGAGCTGGCTGATGTCGACCTCATCAATGTAGACTTGGCCGCTGGTCGGGCGGTCGAGGCCGCCGATGGCGTTGAAGAAGGTCGACTTGCCGGAGCCCGACGGCCCCATGATCGCCAGATATTCGCCGGCATAGATCTCCATCGTCACGCCGCACAGCGCATGCACCGGGCTGGCGGTGTTGGCGCGGTAGACCTTCTTCACGTCGCGCGCGCGCACGATGACGTTGCGACCCTCGGCATAGCCAGCGTGCTTGGGGTTGGCCTCGGGATCCCAGTATTTGTGGTAGACGCTGGCGGTTTCAGTCATGTGGCACCTGCTGCTAGGCTAATAGGGAAGCTGGAAGACCGCGGCCGAGAGGAACTTCATGCCGACGGCCAGCATCATGATGAGGCCCATGCCGCACGAGAACCCCGCCATCAGCACCGGGGCATACTGGCGCCAGGTCGTCTCGCCGAAGCGCGGGGCCATGACGAAGCGACCGAAGAGTGCGCCGCTGAAGGTGGAGATGATGCCGAACGGGGCCTGGCCGAGGCCACCGACCATGCCGTAGAACAGCAGCACCGGCGCGCCGAAGGCCGACAGGCTGGTGAAGATGAGCAGGCCGAGGCCGCCGCCGGCGGCGATGTACATGGGGTTGAGCGCCTCCAGGAACGGGCTGTAGCCCGACAAGGTCGAACTGTAGACCAGACAGGTGTTGCGGGCGTTGAGTTCCCAGAAGGTCATCGCGAAGGGATACGACTGGCTCGGGATCGGCCCGAGCGACCAGATGAACTGGGCATAGAGCAGCGACAGCAAAATGATCAGCGGGATCGAGATCGCGGTGGCCTTCCAGATCGAGCGGAAGGAGCAGCCGATGAGTTCTGCCGTGCGGTACTGCACCATGTCGTGGGCGCCGTAGTTGTGCAGGGGCAGCGGCAGCAGCCAGACCTCGATGCCCTTGTAGCCGGACAGGATGAACGCCGCCTCGCGGATGTAGGGGATGTTGATCATCTGGCCGGCGAGCCCTTCGAGGCGCGCGGTGACATAGCTGATGACCGGGGTGTAGACAAAGGCAAAGAAGAGCAGCACCCAGAGGAGATGGCTGCCGCGGAAGTCCCAGTCGAGCAGCCAGCCCGAGAGCAGGATGTAGAAGCACGAGCTGGCGATGTAAGTGGCGATCACGATCCAGGTGCGGATGTCGCCGCGGCCGGTGCGGTTGACCTCGACCCGCTTCACCGCCACCGCCGCGTCGATGGTGGCCTGCTTGCGGTCGCGCAGCGAACGGAACACCTGCCAAAAGCCGATCAGGGCCACCGCCAGCGCGAGGCCGATGCCGAACGACAGATAGAAGTCCATCTGGTTCGAGAACGTGGTGTTGATCGCGCCCATGCCGGGCGACCAGTTGGGCAGCAGGCCGAAGTGCTGCAGCCCGCCGTTGAGAAACAGCGTGCCGACCACCCCGATGAGCGTCCCCACGACGCCGAAGAACGGCATCGCCATGCCGACGAAGAAGCCGGACGGTTCGAAGCTGATCCCGGTCGGCCCGGCGGGGAAGAGGTGCTCGGTGTTGCTGGTCGTGTCGAGAAAGGGGATGGGGAAGATCTTGAACGGCTCGGTCATGCCCAGCGCGTTCGACATGATCGGCAGGGCGGCATACAGAAAGCCGCCAAGCAGGCCGAGCATCGCGCCGATCGAGAAGCAGCGCCAACGCCAGCCCTCGGTGCCGGACTGGTTTTCGCTGAGCGCGGTGACGCCGGCGACGCCGATCGGCGCCATCGGGAAGGGCAGCTTCTCGATATCGGAGGTGACCCGGAACAGGCCGTAGCCGAGGATCAGGCTGTCGATGCGGGCGATGACCACGCTGGCGCAGATCAGGGCGATTGGGGCGAACCATTCCCACATGAAGAAGTTGCGCTGGTCGAGCACGGCGGTGCTGGTCGGCGCGTACCACGCCGGGAAGGCATCAGAGAGGCCGAAGCTGCGCGCCGCCTCGGACTGGACCAGGAACTGGCGGAAGAACATGCCTTCCATCGGCCCGTTGGTCAGGGTGCCGACCAGGGCGAAGAGGATGAAGATCTCGGACGGCCGCAGCACCGAGCGGGCGCGCTTGGCCATCTCGATGAAGAGCAGCACGGTCACCCACTTCGCGGCCGGTCCGATGCTCTCACCGATCGCCAGCGCCATGTACATCGCCGCCGGCAGCATCACCACCGCGACGAAGATCGACCCCATCAGGGCCTTCCAGCCGAAGCCGTCCTCGAAGGTCCCCGGCGCCTTGACCAGGTCGCGGTATTTTTCCAGCTCCTTGTCGACGAGCATGCTCATGCGTGGGCCTTTGCGGTTGGCGCCAAGGCAGGTGCCGTTCCGGCTGTCGCGGTCGCTTCAGCCTTCGTGTGGGTGCCGTCGGCCAGGCGCCTGGCTGCGTCCGCGTCGCCGCCCAGGGCGCGGTAACGGTCCGTCGTCTCGGGCGACAGGGTGCGCCAGACCAGGAACTGCAGGCGCAGCACCTTCATGAAGGCGAGGTTGGCCCGACACCAGTTCGAGCGTTGGCCGGAGAGCAGATCGATGCGCACCTTGAGGCCGTAGATCGCCTTCATGTCGGTGGGCGCGGCGTCGAGGCGGAAGCGCTGGCTGATGCCGAGGTCGAAGGGCGCGAGCCAGACCTTCGCCTCGACCGCATGACGCGGGGCGCTGGCGTCGCCACCATGCTCGGCCCGCGCCTCGGCGGCGGTGAAGCAGCCGGTCGAGGCCTCGGTGTTGGCGTCGAACCAGGCCTTGAGGAAGGCGGTCAGGCCGCGGATGTCGCGCTTGGCGACGGTGAACGGGAACTCGATCGCGATGCTGTCGCCGTCGGGCTCGGGCAGCTTGAAGTCCGCCGTGCCCGGGTTGGCCGCGCGCGAGGCCACGATCGCCGGGTACAACGCCGACAGCAGCACGGTCGCCATGACCAAAAGAATGGTCGCGACCGCGGTGAAGCTGGAATAATTGAGGTCCGGCTGCACGCCCCAGCCCAGCCCCGCCGCGACGCCAAGTCCGGAAACGATGAACTGGGCGAGGATATAGCCGCCCAGGCCGCCGAGGATGGCGTAGATGCCGGCCTCGACCAGGAACAGCGCCGCGACGTGGATCGGGGCGAGGCCGAGCGAGGCGTAGATGAAGATTTCGCGCCCGCGTTCGGCCACCGAATTGAGCATGGTCGAAAAGATGATCAGCCCGCCGAGGATGAGCGGCACCAGCACGCCCCCCAGCCCGGCCACCGACAGGCTGCCGATCGCGGTGTAGAGATAGCTTTCGCTGTTGTGGCCGACGCGCAGGGTCATCGCCACCTCTTGCGCGATGGCGTCGGCGCTGGCTGGCAGGTCGATCTCGGCGCGTCCGGGCATCGGGCGGCGCGGCACCAGCGACAGGGCGCGCAGGGTGCCGCCCAGGCGTTGCGCCACCGCTTCGTGGACCACCGCCACCGAACCGGGCCCGAGATGGGTGACCGAAGTCTGTTCCGAGGTCGGGGTGCCGCTCGCGTCGAGCTGGTTCATCCGCTTGCTCAGGTCCTCATTTTTGTCGTCGAAGCCTTCGAGCGCGAGCGGGGTGATGTTCTCGCCGCCGATCTGGGTCGCGGCGTTCAGGGCCTTGGGATCGATCACGCCGGCTTTGAATTCCAGGCCGGCCAGGCGCACCGGGTCGCCGGGCTGGATCCCCAGGCGCTGGAGCAGTTCTTCGGGCAGGAAAAGCCAGGTGCCGGCCTCCGCCCCGGCCGGAAATCCGCGCAGGCTGTCGGGGCGATTGAGGGCGCCGCGCACCAGGGCCTGGTCGGCCCGGGTCGGATCGCCAGCGACGCAGCCGATGACGCCAGAGACGAAGCTGCTCGCGGTTTGGACGGGAGTCTTCCCCGGCGAGGTTTCGGCAGCGTTGGTGGGGGTGCCGGCATAGACCGGGATCTTCGGCTGCCTCGGCCGGGTCTGGATCCAGCGCAAGGGCAGGATGTCGAAGTCGCCCGTCCAGGCCTGGGCCCGCTTGATGATCGCCTCGTCCATGGGGGCCCAGCCGTTATGGCGCAAGAGGATGCCCTGATAGGGCGGCGCCTCGTCGAGGTTGATCCGGGTGGCGCTCAGCGACGGGGCGAAGCTCGCGAAGGTGAGCAGGATGAAGGTCATCAGGACCACGGTCGAGGTGGTCAGGGCGGTGCGCAGCTTGCGCCGGCGCATGTTGCTGATGCCCAGGCCAAGCGTGGCGACCAGCGTCCCGAGGCGGCTGACATCAGCGGTGTGCTGCCCGAGCGAGGCCATGCGCACGTGCTGCATTTCAAGTTCGAAGCGGTTGGCGACGATGCCGATCACCGCCGCAGACAAGAGCAGGATGAGGAAGGCGAGGAAGATCACCATTGGCGTGGTGGCGAGCGCGAAGGCGGGATGGAAGAAATAGAAGAACAGGAAGACGCCGATCATGAAGGCGGCGAAGCCGGTGACCTTGCGCGCGATGGTGGCGCCGGCAATGAACAGGCGCTCGCAGACGATGGCGAACGGGATGGCGAACAGCAGGAGCACGACCAGGCCGCGCACCACGTCGTTGGCGGTGGCGAGCACGCTCGGGTAGGCCCGGCCGGCATAGCCCCAGGCGGCCTGGGCCTCGCCCTGGGCGCGTGGCCAGTCGGCTGCCGCCAGGGCCTGCTTCGCCGCAGTATAATGGCGTTCGCCCTTCGATTGGAGCGCGACCAGGCTTTCCGAATCGATGCCGTTGCGGCGCAGGCGGGACAGGCGCTCCTCATTGAGGACCAGCATGTCGCGCGCCACGTCCACGGGGGTGAACTGGGATAGCGTGGTGCCGGCGATGCCCTTCACCGTCGCCGCGCCAGGCGTGCGGCCTGGTTCATCCTGGCCGGTCAGCACCATCTGCTTGCTGTTCTTCGTCGCACCGCCGATGACCCTCAGCCGCACCTGGGGATCGGTGAAGCAGACCGCGTGGCCGCCGCCGACCTCGGTGCGGACAAACGGGGGATCGGCGTCGCTGGAGGCCGACAGCGGCCGGATCTCGCTCAAGGAGATGCCCAGCCGGGGCTCCTGGATCTGGTAAAGCACCCGTGGCCGGCCCAGGAAAAGCTGCGGCTGCTGGTCCGACAGGGTGTCGGCCGAGGAGACCGGCAGTTTGATCTCCTTGCCGGTGAGCGTGGCGAAGATCCCACCGGTCGGGGTGTAGTCGTAACTTGACACCACCAGCTTGAAGCCCTGGTAATCGATGCCCGGGTGCTTGAGCGGCAGGAACGGGATGCGGTCGGCACCGAACAGATCACCCCAGCGCGTCTCGCGGGTGGCGACATCGCCGGAATACGAGCTGGTGAAACCATGCTGGATGAAGACGTGCGGGAACAGGTAGCCACGGCTGCCGTTGCGGGTGCCGATGGCGTTGATCCGGCATTCGACGCCGCCGTCGCGGAAGCTGGTGATCTTCAGCTTCCGGCCTGAAAGCTCGCGATGAGAGCTGTACTCGCGGACGAACGCGGTCAGCCCGGGCAGTTGACGATCCAGGTTCGCCCAGCGCAGCTGATCGGGTCGGTCGCCCGGCGTGCCCACCAGGTTCCGGGGGTCGGCCGTAGTCGACAGGGTGGCGGCATTGAGGTACAGGCCGGCGATTCCGGCTTCGTGCTGATACCCGGTGTACCACCAGGATTCCGCATCGCTGACCAGCTCGGTCGGGGCGGCGTCCCAGGCCAGGCCGGTCTTGGCGCGCTGGAGCTTCTCGGCCAGGCCCGACATCAGGGTGTTGGTGAGCCAGGCCAGGTCGCCGCCCCAGGTGACGAAGAATCCGCCACTGACGCCGGCGAAGCGGTCGTTGCCGTCGCTGAGATCCACGCCGATCAGGTGGACCGGCAGCGGGGTACCGACTGCCCGGCGGAGGTCGAGCAGTGATTGCAGGTCGGCGATGCGATCGCGCAGGAGTCGCAGTTGGCGGTCGAGAACGGCACCGGTGGCGGGCACCACCGACCCGACCAGGGCGTCCTCTTCAGGGCTCAGGGGCTTGTTGGCGTCGAGCTTCTGCTGCGTCGTGCGCCAGCTGCGGTAGGGCGGATCGAGCGTGGCGACCTCCGCCTTGGCGGCGGCCACGGCGGCCTTCGCCTCGTCAAGATCGCGTTGGGTCACGGTGGCCTTGCCGGTCTTCAGCTGGCGTTCAATTTCCACCTGCTGCTTGATCGCGGAGCCCATCCGGGTCCGGGCCCGGTCGAGGGGAACGAGCAATTCGTCGGCGCGCACGCCGGTGCAGATCGAAAAGACGCGCCCCGGCAGGCGTTCGATGCCGAATTTGGATTCGCCGACCAGGGTCTGGGCCGGCGGCCGGGTCGCCTCACGCTGGGCGATCTCGGCGAGGAACCGCCGATTCACGTCCGCCTGCGCGAACTTCCCGCCGGCGAGTTCACCCGCGAGAACGGCCTTGAGACCCTCCACCTGCCACGCCTGCCGCTGGTTGAAGCGGAGCAGCGCCTCAAGGCGGTTCTCGTCTGCCGGCTTGAACGTGTCGTCGCGACCGCGATCGGTGACCAGGGCGCCGGTGATCTCGCGCAGCCCGCGCATCAATTCGCCCCGACCGCCATGGAAGACCACCAGCACCTGGCGATTGGCCGGGGTCTTCACGAGTCCGGCGGTGAGCTCGAGCAACGTCGCCGCGTTCCACGCCCGGGTGGCACCCGGATTGGCCACCGGGCCGTTGGCCTCGTAGCCGGCAGCCAGGATCACCGCCTGGCGGGCCAGGCGCGCAGCCACCGCATCACCCGCCGCATCGCCTGCGGCCGCGGGCGCGGCCGGGATCAGGGCGCAGACGCTCAGCGCGGTGCGGGGCTCCCAGACCACGGTGGAACGCAGGGTGACCTCCTGGCCCTCGGTCCAGCCGGCAGGCAGCTCGCGCACGGCGAAACGCGGAAAAGGCAGGCTGATCGGCAACGACAGCGGGCCCAGGAGCGGACGGTCGAGACCATCAAGCCCGCGCACCACGATCGCCAGCGCCCCGAGCATGGCGGCGTTGGACCAGCCGTCGCGGCAGTCGGCCTCGAGCACGACGATGGCCCCGGCGACGGTCTTGCCCTTGAGATCCTGCAGCGTGCCGCGCCCGCCAAACAGCAACCGGCCGCGCAGGGTCTGGCCTTCGGTGCCGGCGGTGGCGGCATGGTTGGCTGCGAGCGGCGTCAGAGGAAGTTCGACCCCGCCCCCCGCCAGCACGCTGCCGCGATCCGCCTCCACGCTGACCGTCGTCCGCACCCGCTGCGGCTTCAGCCCGAGCGCAGTCAGGCGCTGTTCGATCAAGTGCGCCGCCGTGTCCGCCCCGGGCTGCCCCTGGCCGCGCTGGGGGATGGCGCACAGCGCCTCAGTGGTGGCCCGCACCGCCGCCGGATCGATGACCTCGAGCGCCGGTTCCGCCGGGATCAGAAGCTGCGGGACAATCAGGGCCAACAGCAGCGCCAGTTTTGCCAAAAAGGTCATGCCCGCCTGAGGTAAAGAACCGCGAGGAAGGCTAGAATTCAGCACCTGCCGCAGCGACCAGGAAAACGGCGAGGGCACCCCAGATGCAAGGCGGAAGGAGGGAGTTGGGCAGCGCCGCGTCCGGACAGGTGTGGCCACACGGTTACTTGACCACGATGAAGCAACCAGATTTTCCAACCCGGTTCGGGGGCGGTACGAAACACCTGTCCGGATGCCGAGAGTCGACGACCAACGAAGCAGCTGGGGTGAAAAAACCATGCGAGGAAGGCAGGAATTCAGCGCCTGCCGCAGTGACCAGGAAAACGGCGAGGGCACCCCAGATGCAAGGCGGGAGGAGGGAGTTGGGCAGCGCCCAATGACCGACGACCAACGAAGCAGATGGGGTGACATCGCCGTTTTCCGATTCATAGATCGATTCGCATGGCTTCGATGGGTGCCATCCGCGAGGCCTGCCAGGCAGGCAGCAGCGCACCGAAGATGGCGAGGCCAAGACCGCAGGCGGCCGAGATTCCCAGCACGACCGCCAGGTCGCCGGTCGGGAAGGCGCTCCAGAAGGCGCTGCCGAAGCGCAGGCCGGCCTGGAGCACGACCAGGAACAGGCCGAAGACGCTGCCCACCGCGGCGCCGACCACGCCCATCGCTGCCGATTCGATGATGAACGCCTTGAGGATGAAATTGTCCTGGGCACCCAGGCACTTCATGGTCGCGATCTCGCGGAAGCGCTCGGTCACCGCCATCATCATGGTGTTGACGATGCCGACCACGCAGACCAGCAGCGACAGCACCACGAGCCAGAAGGTGCGCGTCTGCGACGCCTCGGGCTCATAGCCCATGGTCGAGAAGGTGTTGGTGAGCACGGTCGCCTTGCGTCGGGCGGTGAGATCCGCCCTGAGTTCGGCCAGCGCCTTGGCCCCGGACACCTGATCGCCACCGGTGAGGGCCTGGACCAGGGCGGCCTTGACCTTGTCCGCCGCCGAATCGCTCAGAAGCGAACCGTCTTCGACCGCCGCGAGAGTGAGCAACCTGGCCGGAACCGGCTGCCGCGACCGGATCACGCCCGGAAAGGCGGCTTCGAGAAGAATCCGGTTGAGCCGGGTCAGCTTGCGTTCCGACAGCCGGTTGAGGTTCTGCTTGAGCAGCGGGGCCGCATCCGGGTGCAGCTCCATGGTGAAGACATCCTTGGCATAGAGCTGCGGCCTGGCCAGGGCGCGGTTGAGCTGGTCGAGCACCGCGTCGAGCGCGGGCGCTGGCTTTCCCGTCGTTGCTGGTGCCGGTGTCGCCGTGTCTGCCGTCTCTGTCGTGACTGCAAAGCGGGCGAGGCCGGGTTGCAGCTGCGCCAGCCGCTTGCCGGCGGTCTTGCCCTCGGCTTGGCATTGCCGCGCGAATTCCTTGATGAATCCCGGCTGATCGAGGTCTTCCGGCACCAGCAGCGATTGGTCTGTGCGGCGGAACCCGGCCAGGACCTGGTCGGCCGTGGTGCGCAGGCGTTCGCGGCCGAGCTGATCCACCAGCGCCTGGCGCTCGGCGGCGCCCTGCCGCGGCAGCACCTGGCCGAGCGGCAGGCCGACCTGGACCAGGCGGGCGTTGTCGGCACCGGCAACGACCAGGCGCAGCACTTCCTCCGGACCGCCGGCGGACTTGACCTGCTCCAGGCGGCGGTGTTCGGCCGCGACCAGTCGTTCCACCGCCGCCCGCACCAGGGCGGTCTTGCCGGCCAGGGCGGTCAGGCGTTCGGCGGTGAAGGGGAAGCGCACGCCCTTAAAGGTCTTGGCCGTCGCCAGGGCGTCTTTAGCCGCGTCCGGTGCATCAAGGTGGAGCAGCCAGTCCGTCACGTCGCGATTATGGGTCAGCAGGTAGACCTGGGTCGCCTTGAGCCCGTCGATCCAGCGCGCCAGGCGGTGCAGGTCGGCCGCAGCGGCCGGATCTGCTGCCGGAAAAGGCGGCTTGGCGGTATTGGCGGTACCAGCGGTATTGGCGGTATCAGCAGCGAGGCTGGCCTCCCACTGCGTCACCTCCGCCGACTGGTCCGCGATCAGGCCGAGCAGGACCAGCGGGGAGCGGGCTTTTTCCAGCACGGTGCGCACCGCGTGCGAGGCGCGCTCCGGCGCAGTCTGGGCCCGATGGCCGTTCCATACTGCGCGGATGCTGGCGCTTTCACCCAGGACAACGAGAAGGAACGCGACCGCGAGCACGACCGACGACACCGTGACCAGGCTGCGCGCCAGGCGCACCCGGATCGAAGTCCAGGCGACTTGGAACGCGACCCTGAGCGGCAGGCGATGCGGGGCGCCGATGCCGCCCACCGTCCGCCGTGCGGCCGCGACCGGCCCGCTCACGCGGACCTCCGTGCGACGGCGACCGGTTCCAGCACCGCCAGGTTGCGGACCAAGAGCATGCGCAGGAAGTCGCCGAGCGCGGTTTCAGCCTCGCGCCGACTCAGTTTCAGGTGATTTGCCAGGGCCCAGGCGAGTTCGCCCAGGGAACGGCCATCAAAGCGTTCGACCACCCAGGAACCGATGTCATCGAGTTCGATTTCGGTACGGTCGGCCAGGCGCATGAATCGGGCCAGGAGGCGCATCAGCGCCCCACGCCGGTACGGCGCCGCCCGCAGGCGGACCACCCCAGGCGCGGCAACAACGGATTCGACCCCGGGAGCGAGCCGGGGGATGGTCGAACCAGGATCGTGGGCTGGGCCGCTCGGCATGCAGAAGGGTCCTGAAGGCTTTGGTCTACGACTGGGAGGCGGCAGCGTTGTAGCCTTCCTCGGTCCAGCAAGGCCAGATCCACGCGGTGATGGATCTATGCACCGGCCGTCGCATGGGTGGGCACCAAAGCTGAGCTCGTCACCCGCACGCGGGTACCCGGGTCAGGACGCAGGTCCCGCCTGCATCAGCTTCTTTCGTCCGGCCAGTCCCGTACCTTCGCTGGCGATGGCCGATCCCGTCCTCTACATCGCCGGCGACGTGCACCTGGGCGAATTCGGCGGCGGCTTCCCGGCCTGGCTCGACGTGCTGGCGACGCGCTCGCCGGCGCGGCTGGTCCTCCTCGGCGATCTGGTGGAGTTCTGGCTCGAATCCGCGTCGTCCGTCGCCCGCCATGCCGAGGTGCTGACGCGCATTCGCACGCTCGTCCGGCGCGGCTGGCGCGTCGATCTCGTGCGCGGCAACCGCGAACTCGCGGCCGGCCGGCAACTGGCATGCGCGTCAGGTTGCCGCATGCACTGGCCGGCGCTCGACCTCGCCCTCGGGCCGGTGCGCCTGCGCATCGTCCACGGCGACCGGCTCTGCCACGATCCCGGCTACCATTTCTATGCGGCGCTGGTGCGTTCCTTCCCCTTCGCGTGGTGGCAGCGCCTGCATCCTGCCTGCATCCAGGAGACCGTCGCGCTTTGGCTGCGCGGGCGCAGCAAGCAGAAGCGGGCCCGGCGCCTCGCGGCACCGCAGCGCCGGCCGCGGGTGTTCCTTGATGCGCGCCGCATCGTGGCCAGCGCACGCGGTTGCGACCGCCTGATCGCCGGCCACATCCACGCCGCCTGGACCCGCCAGATCCGTGGCGTCGACCTCACCCTGGTCGGCGACTGGCCGGGCCGCGCCGGCCACTGGCTCGAAGGTTTCGCCGACGGACGCCTGGAACCGCGCCGCGAGGATTTCGCCGGCCCACCCGCCGCTGGACCAAACCCATGACTGCTGCCCGCACCTATCAGGTGAAATCCATCTTCGGCCCCACCGTGCAGGGCGAGGGGATGCACGTCGGCCAGCCCTGCGTCTTCCTGCGTCTGGCCGGCTGCAATGCCTGGGATGGCCGCGTTGAAACCCGCGCCGCCAGCGCGTGCCCCTACTGCGACACGGATTTTCGCGGCGGCGAGGCGCTTGATCTCGACGCGATCCTGGCCCGCTTGCATGCGCTCATCCCGCCACGGGTCGATCTCGGGTGCGTCCTCAGCGGCGGCGAACCGCTGCTCCAGGCTGACGCGGCGCTGCTGGCCGCCCTCGGCGCCGCCTTCGCCTGGGTCGACATCGAAACCAACGGCACCCGGCTCTGTCCCTCGCGCCCGGCCAATGTCTTTTTGTCGTGCAGCCCGAAGCGCATTCCGCACCAGCCGGTCGTTTGCGAACCCGACTGGTGGAAGGTGCTCATCCCGGACCAGGAGCACTTTCTCGATGGTGCCCTGGCGAGCGGCCAGCCGGTGTTCGTCCAGCCCACCTGTTCCGACTCGGGCCCCGAGGGAGCGATCTACCGCGCCAATGTCGCACGTTGCCTGGAACTCTGCTTCACCCGGGGCTGCCGATTGAGCCTGCAGATCCACAAGTACCTGGACATCCCCTGAACGCTCAGCGGTGCACCGGCCACGAGGTCACCTCGACATAGCGCGGCACGCGGTTGTCCACGCTGCGGCACAGCGCCAGGCGATCGAACGTGCACGGCCCCCAGTCGGCGCCGACGTGGGCTTCCAACAGGTGCGGCCAGTCGCGGTAGAGCGGCAGCTTCGCCGCTGCACGCGCATCGAGTCGGCCCGGCCGGCAGAGCGTGATATGGGGCTGGAACTGCGGATTCGCCGGCATTTCCAGGCAATCGACGAGATCCTGGTGCAAGCTGCGGCATTGTTCGTCGGGATCGGCGACGACGGCGAAGACCGCGCGCGGTTCAGTCGTGCCGCCGGTCGCAGCCAGGCCGGCCAGGCGTAAGTCGGCCACGCGCACGGCCTCTGCGACCTCGGCGATGGCGGCCGGGATCTGGGCCAGCTCCTCGTCGTCCGGCGTGCCCAGGTAGACGGCGGTCAGGTGCAGGTCGTCGGCGTGGCTCCACGTCGCCGGCAGATCCCACTGCTTCAGCCGATCTGTCACGGCGCAGAGGCGATCCAGGGTGGCGTCGTCGGGCATGAGGGCGAGGAAGGCGTTGTTCGGCAGCGTGGGCATGGGCGCAGCCTCGCCGGCAGTGCCCATGTCGCCAGAGCGGGCGGGCCGCCAGCCTGGGCGGGTGCGGATCCTGCACCGCTGTCCTTGCGTCATCCGCGCCAGCGGAAGCATGCCGGTATGCCAACGATCTGGGCGTTATCCGACCTGCACCTCTCGACCTCCGGGTCGAAGCCGATGGATGTCTTCGGCGACCATTGGGACGACCACGCCGGGCGCATGGCCGCCGCCTGGGACGCCTGCGTCGCGCCCGACGACATCGTGCTGTCGCCCGGCGATTTCAGTTGGGCCAACAAGCCGGCCGAGGCCGCCGGCGATCTCGCCTGGTTGGCGGCGCGGCCGGGCCACAAGGTCATCACCAAGGGCAACCACGACCATTGGTGGCCGGGCAGCCACGCCAAACTGAACGCCCTGCTTCCGCGCCACACCCATGCGGTGAAGAAGACCGCCGCCATCGTCCAGGGCGTGGGCTTCTTCGGCGCGCGCGGCGGCGACTTCGCCGCGCTGAAACGCTACGGCGACACCCGCAGCGACGCCGACATCGAAGCCTGGCTCGCGCGCGAGGAAGCCGAACTCGTCCAGTCGATCGCCGCGCTGGACAAACTCGAAACCGATCGCGGAGCGCCAACCGCCCTGCGCGTCTGCCTCTTCCACTACCCGCCGATCCCGCCAGGCCGCAGCAGCAGCCGCTTTAGCACGCTGATCCGGGCCGCGCGTGCGCGCTGGTGCATCTATGGCCACCTGCACGGAACCGAGGTGGGCGCGGCCAAGGTCGAAGGCGAGTTCGACGGCGTCGGCTACCGCTGCGCCAGTTGCGATCAGGTCGGGTTCGCGCCGCTGAAGGTGTGCGAAATTCCCGGCGTCTAGCGCGATCCGCGCGCCTTGGCCTCGAGTTCCGCCCAGCGTGAATAGATCTTTTCGACCTGCGACTGCGCGGCCGCAAGTTCGGCGCAGGCTTTTTCCATCCGCACCGGATCGCCGGCGACAGCGGGGTCGCCGACCTGGGACTCCAAGGTGGCGACGAGCTGTTCCGCGGTCTGGAGCTTCTCTTCCATGCGCTCCAGTTCGCGGCGTTCGTTCTTGGCCAGGCCGCCACCGGAACTGCCGCCAAGTTGCTGCGGTGCGCCCCGGCTTGGGGCTGGCTTCGGTGGCGGCGGCGCCGTGGTCTTGTTGCGCGCGGCGTCGAGCCGCGCGGCGAGCGATTCCCACTGGCTGCAATCCGAGACGCGGTAGGCCCCGCCGGTGCCGTCGAGGGCGATGATGTCGGTCGAGACGCGGTCGAGCAGATAACGATCGTGGGTGACCAGGGCGACCGCGCCGGGAAAGTCGATGAGGCTGGCTTCGAGCACCTCCAGCGACGGGATGTCGAGGTCGTTGGTCGGCTCGTCGAGGATGAGCAGGTCAGCCTCGCGCAGCATCAGGTTGGCGATGAGCACGCGGGCCTGTTCGCCGCCGCTGAGTTTGCTGACCTCCAGGTCGAGCTGGTTCGCCGAGAACAAAAAGCGCTTGGCCCAGGCCGCGACGTGCGAGGCGCGGCCGCGATACACCACCGTTTGCCCGGTCGGGCAGAGCGCCTTGCGCAACAGCTGCTTCTGATCCAGGCGTTCACGCTTCTGGTCGAAGACCACGACTTTCAGGTCAGTCGCGTGCTTCACCGTGCCGGAATCAGCCGCGAGCTGCTTGGTCAGGATGCGCAACAGCGTCGTCTTGCCGCTGCCGTTGAGCCCCAGCACGCCGAGGCGCGTGCCCGGCGACAGGGTCAGACCGACGTCGCTGAACAACGGCCGGCCGCCGAGCGACTTGCTGATGCCGTCGAGCACGACCAGATCGTTGGTGCGCCGGCCCGACGCACTGAATTCGATGTTCACCCGGCGCACCTGGGCGTTGCGGTATTTGAGCCCGGCGAGATCCGCCTGCAGATCGCCGGCGCGATCGACGCGCGCCTTCGACTTGCACGTCTGCGCGGCGGGATTGCGGCGCAGCCATTCGATCTCGCGCCGCACCACATTGTCGAGCACGTCCTGCTGCTTGCGCTGGTTCGCCACGAATTCGGCGCGTTTTTCCAGAAAGGTCGCGTAGCCGCCAGTCGAACTGAAGCAGCCGCCGGGATACAGACGGTTCAGTTCGACCACGCGCTGGCAGACGCGTTCCAGGAAGAAACGATCGTGGCTGACCACCAGGCAGGTTGCGCGTGTTTCCGCCAGCACGCCTTCCAGCCACCAGATCCCTTCCAGGTCGAGGTGGTTGGTCGGCTCGTCCATCAGCAACAAGTCGGGATCGGCCGCAAGCGCGCGCGCGATCGCCAGGCGCTTGCGCCAGCCGCCGGACAGGGCGGCGACGTCCTGGGCATCCCGAGGCATCACCGCGTCGCAGAAACCAGCGTCGGACAACGTCGTTTCGATGCGCAGGCTGCGCTGGTGGTCTTCCTCGTGCGGATGCTCGGCCTCGACCGCAGCGGTGATCACCGATCGCGCCGTCGCTCCGGCCGGGAACTCGTCGCGCTGCGGCAGATAGGCCAGGCGCACGCCGGACGAGATCACCCGTTCGCCCTCATCGGGTTCTTCCATCCCGGCGAGGATGCGGATCAGGGTCGACTTGCCGGATCCGTTCGGCCCGATCAGGCCGACGCGTTCGCCCTCGTGCAGGCCGAAGGCGAGTTCCTCGAAGAGGGGATGGGCGTCGTAGGCCTTGGACAGGGCCCGGCAGGAAAGCATCACAGCCATAGGTCGCGGCAGCGTGGGCCAGGGCCGGGGAACGAAAGAGGGAATGGGGCGGGGCGCTGCGGACGTCCAATCACGTCAACACACCGAAACCGTTGGTCCCATCTGGCCGTTGCTGGGACCGCGCGCGGCTCGCGCGCCAGTGTCAATAGTATCGATCACGGTATTCATGAAATGATCTGGCGCGCCAGCGGCGCGCGTTCCCAGGGCGTTGCCGCTCACCGCGCCGGTCCCGCGCCCTGCCGACCTTGATCCTGGCCTGGGGTTTGCCATGGTTCGCCGCCAGCATCCTTCGCTCAACCCTCCTGGAGCCTCGTTTTGATCGGACGTCGACGCAGCCGGATCCCTCTCCCCCCACCCGAGCACGCCAACCGGGCGCGCAGCAACGACAAGATCCGCGCGCCCTCGGTCCGGCTCATCGACCAGAACGGTCAGCAGGTCGGGGTGGTCACGATCGCCGATGCGCTCAGCCGCGCCGCCCAGGCCGGGCTCGACCTGGTCGAGGTCGCCCCCGAGGCCAAGCCGCCGGTCTGCCGCATCCAGGATTACAGCAAGCACATCTTCGAGCAGCAGAAGAAGGAGCGCCAGGCGAAGTCGCACGCGCACCGTAGTGATACGAAGGAAGTCCGCCTGCGCCCCGGCACCGGCGACGGCGATCTGGAAATCAAGGCCCGCCACGCCCGCGAATTCCTTCTCGAAGGCCACAAGGTCGGCATCCTGCTCCAGTTCCGTGGGCGCGAGATGTCGCACCGTGAACTCGGCATCGAGATGATCCGCAAGTTCACCGGCCTGCTCGCCGATGTCGGCAAGCTGGAACAGGAACCACGGCAGGAGGGCAAGCGCATGCATGCGCTCATCTCGCCTACCGCTGCGGCAGCGGCCGCTGCCCTTGCGGCTGCTGCGGTGGCGAAGAAGCCCGCCGCGCCGGAAGATGCTGCCCCGGCGGCTCCGGTTCCGGCCGCAGCCCAATAGGCTCCGCTACCCCAACCATGGCACGACCGCCAGTCGTGAGGTACCTTGCACCGGCGACGATCCGGTCGCGGGCTGGAATCCCCTTGGGCCGGCTCTAGTCTGAAAACGACCAGCGTCCGCCAACGGCGGCGGCAGGAGACCTCATGATCGCGTTCGGCCAATCCAAGACCATCGTCGGCCTCGATATCGGCTCCTATGCGGTGAAGGCCGTCGCGCTGGTCACCAACAAGGACCGCCTGACCCTGCAAGGATTCGCCCAGGCGCGGATCGAGCACCAGGATCCCGGCGAGGTCATCCGCAAGGTCATCTCGCAACTGGGCGTGCGCACCAAGCGCGTAGTCACCAGCGTGTCGGGCCGGTCGGTGATCGTGCGCCAGATCGAAACCCCGAACCTGCAGGGCGAAGACCTGCGCCGCCACATCACCGCCGAGGCCGACAAGTTCATCCCCTTCGGCAGCGATGAAGTCATCATCGACGCCCAGCCGTTGCCGCCGCGTCCAGGTGCCCCCGCGACCAACAACATCCAGGTCATGTTGGTGGCTGTGCGCAAGGCGTTCGTGCTGGAACACCTCGCCCAGCTCAAGTCCGCCGGGCTCACGCCCGAGGTCATCGACGTCGACGTCTTCGCCCTCGCCAACGCTTTCGAGGTGCTCGGCCCGCCCGCCCCGGCCGAGACCGAAAAGAAGGCCACCGCCCTGATCGACATCGGCGCCTCGAAGTCGAACATCGCCATCGTCCTCGGCTCGCGCGTGCTGTTCACCCGCGAGGTCTACCTTGCCGGCAACGAGATCAGCGACGCGATCGCACGTACGCTCAATGAACCGGTGGAAGAGGTCGACCGCATCAAGCTCGCGCCCGGCGAGACGCTGGAAGCCCTGATCGACGCCGCGATGCCGGCCTTCGAAGATCTCGCCAACGAGATCCGCCTGAGCTTTGACTACGTCGAAGGCCAGTTCGAGACCGAGGTCAGCACCGTGGTGCTGTCGGGCGGATCATCCCAGCTGCCGTCGATCGCCGACATCCTTGGTAACATCCTCGGCCGTCCGGTGCACGTCTTCGATCCGCTCGCCGGCCTCGATCTGGTGCCATCGAAATACGACATCCACGGCCTCGACGCCAACAGCCCCGGTCTGGCAGTCGCGCTTGGTCTCGCCGTGCATCAGCTCGGCTTCGGCAAGGCCGGCCTGGGCGGCGCCCAGAGCCAGGCCTGGCAGCCACGTCAGCACCGCGGCGCCGAACCGGTGCCGCCAATCCTGCCGGCCGGCCTGGGCGACCACTCCGCCGCCACCAACGCGACCATGCCGCCCGAACTCGCCGCCGCGACCATGGCGACCATTCCGCCCGGAATGGATCTGGCCCAGACTGAGGAACTGGAGGTGCCGGTCGAGGCCGGCATCAACCTCGCTCCGCCCCCGATATCACCGTCCGCGTCGTCGCTCACGCCGCCGCCATCCCCGATCCCGGTCGGCACGCTCCTCACGCCGCCGCCCGGCACCCTGACCCCACCTGGCATAGCCCAACCGGCCGAGACGCTTGAGGACGCTCCGGTCGCGCCTTCGACCTCGACCATCCTCCACGAAGAGGCCCAGCGCAGTGGTCTGCTCGTCGTCCTCGACGACGACCAGGAGATCCCACCGCAGATCCAGAGCGACCGCATCGAGAAGCGCCCGGCCCGCACCAGCACCGTGCTCAGACTCGACGACTTCGAAGACGATGAGATGAAGAAGGCTGATCCGAAATTGCCGGAGTTGCCGAAGCTGTAGTTTTTTCAGCGGGGTTCCACCCCGCCCCGCCCCGCCAGGGCTCTGCCCTGGACCCGGATTGCCCGGAGGGGCGTCACCTCGCGTTCTTCCGCTGGCCACGCTGTTGCCCATTCGGGCGGGGGGGCGCTGCCCCGCCACCCGCCACCCGGTGCGCGGCACACTGGGCCGCCACGATAGTTGGCGGGTTGCGCAGGAACGACTTCCGACTTCGGTCTCAGGCGAACCCCAGGGTTGTCGCGCCCTCCGGCGGGACTAGCCTGCCGGGCATGAGCGACGCCAAGCCCCGGTTTGCCAACTTCCCTGAGCGTGAATTGAAGGTCCTGATCGGGCCGAACATCAATCCGACCAACACCAAGGCGCTGTCGCGGTTCACCATCGGTGCCTTCGAGATGAGCTTTATCCAGCAGGAAAACGGCGCGGTGACCGTTGAGGCCGCGCGTCAGGCGATGAACGGGCTGGCCAAGGAGGTCGGCATGGTGGTCACCAAAGAGGCGCACCGCGACTACGTGGGCATCTTCGCGGCCGCCAACAACGACGTGCAGTACAAGCTGTGGATCAGCACTCCGTTCGAGCTCACCCAGTCGGCGCACCTGATCTGGGTCAAGTACGTCGAACTGACCGGCGAGCAGAAGGTCGGCGTCGCGGTGAAGAACGCGACCGGCTATACCACTGACGACATCCGCAATGTGCTCAATGCCGCCAAGGCCAAGGCCGTGAAGTTGGCTGAGGGCGAGGCTTTCGTGCTCAAGGGCAATCCGCCGCCGCGCTTCCAGAAGAAGGCCAAGGCCGAAGCTGAGGCCGCCGCCACGGAAGCGTCTACTGCCGAAATTCCCGTAGCTGAGGCTCCCGTCACCAGCGGTTGAGCCGATCGGCCGGCTTGCTGGATTCGCGCCGGCCCCGAGCATCCCGGCATGCCGGGTAATACCTTCGGTCACGCCTTCAGGGTCACCACCTTTGGTGAAAGCCACGGCCCTGCCGTTGGTTGCGTCATTGATGGATGTCCGCCTGGGCTGGTCCTCGACCGGGCAGAGGTGCAGCGGCAGCTGGATCGCCGCCGTCCCGGTCAGTCGAAGTTGACCACTCCGCGCGAGGAGGCGGATCAGGTGGAATGGCTGTCCGGGCTCGACCTCGAATCCGGCCGCATCCTCGGCACGCCGATCGCCGCGCTGGTGCGCAACCAGGACGCGCGCTCGGGTTCGTACGCGGAATGGCACCACGTCTACCGCCCGAACCACGCCGACTTCGGCTATGATGCGAAGTTCGGCCTGCGCGCCTGGGAAGGCGGCGGCCGGTCGAGCGCGCGCGAGACCGTCGGCCGGGTCATCGCCGGCGCGGTGGCGGAGCAGATCCTGCGCGCGCGCTTCCCCGACCTGGCGATCGTCGCCTGGGTCGAGCGCGTCCACGCCACGGATGCGAGCGCCGCCATCGACGCCCATACGGTCACGCGCCAGCGGGTCGACGAATCGCCGACGCGCTGCCCGCACGCGGAATCGGCGGAGGCGATCGAAGAGGCCATCCTTGCGGCCAAGCGCGGCGGCGATTCGCTCGGCGGCATCGTGCGGCTTATCGTGCGCGGTTGCCCACCCGGACTTGGCCAGCCGGTGTTCGACAAGCTCGATGCGGTGCTCGCTCAGGCCTTTCTCAGCCTGCCCGCCTGCAAGGGGGTGGAGTTCGGCGCCGGTTTCGCGGCTGCAGCCGCCACCGGCCTGGAATTCAACGACCACTATGCCTGGGATGGCGATCGGATGACCACCCGCAGCAACCGCAGCGGTGGCATCCAGGGTGGGATCAGCAACGGCATGCCGATCGACTGCCGCCTGGTCTTCAAGCCGACCGCGACGGTGCTCAAGCCCCAGCCCAGCGCCGATGATGCGGGAAACAACGTAGAATTGCAGGCGAAAGGCCGCCACGATCCGTGCGTGCTGCCACGCGCGGTGCCCATCGTCGAGGCCATGACGGCCCTGGCGCTCGCCGATGCGCTGCTGCAACAGCGTGGCCAGGTCGGCGATCCGTGGCCAGGTCTCGCCGGTCCGCTCCACTGACCCGTCGCTGGTTGTGGCCGGGGCAGGATCGCCCGGCGAGGCAGCGCGCCGCTGCGGATGGACACGCGACCATCCGCTCTAGCATCCGCCACCCGGCGGGCGCCCTTCCAGCGCCTGCCCCCTGATGAGTCACCCTGATCCGTGCCTGCCGTGTGCTGCTGCCGTGAAGACCCGGCGGCGTACCGGGATTCATCGTCCGCCGCCCGTCGCCTGTTCACCGCCGCCTCTTCCACCGGACCCCCGATGAGCAAACCCGATTTCCGCGTTCCCCCGTTGCCCGACGATCTGCGCGCCCAGAACGTGTTCGTCAATCTGGACGGCGACTACGGCTACCTGGGCGACGGCTACTACAAGTCGATGGAGGCCGAGCACGAAGGCCAGGTCGCCCTGCCCAGTCCGCAGGAGGCGATCGACGCGTACGTTGTGCCGCTCGCCCTGGTCAAGGCCGAGGCCGCCGGCATCGCGGTGCCGCCGTGGGAGATCGCCAACGACACCGCGACCTCGTTCCAGCCGCCATTCGTCGCCTATCCGGTCAACCCCTTCCAGAGCACCGGTCAGGTCGTCGCCGACCAGGCCGGCATCGAAGAGGCGTTCCGCTCGCTGACCATGACCGGCAAGTACGCCATGGTCGTGCAGGACATGCAGCCCGACAGCCGGGTCGACACCCTGCGCCTGGTCCTCGGCCAGTGCCTCAAGCCCGAATACCGCGAACTCGCCGAAGAACTGTGGCGTTGCTTCCGCCTGCCGCTGGCGCGGGTGAAGATCATTGTCACCGAGAAGCAGTACCTGTTCAGCGCCATCGAACCGCTGGAAAAGGAAGAGCTGACGCAGAACGAGAAGACGATCATCAAAGAAGCCGGCTTGTGGCGGGCGTGAAGCCCTGCCCTGACTAACCCAACCACTCCTGACCGCATCCACGCCGTCCGCCCCCGAGCTCCCATGGCCCGCCTCGCGATCTTCACTGAACGCTACACCATCCGCAGATCAGTTGAGCTGACCGCGCTGACCAACTTCCGCATCGCTGCGGCGAAGCTGGGGCACGACTGCGACTACATCTTCCGGCCCGAGATCATGAATATCCCGCGCTATGACGGGCTGCTCATCCGTGCGCTCACCGATCCGCTCAACACCAGCTATGTCGCCGCCCGTCTGGCGGAAACCCACGGCCTGGTGGTGCTCGATGAGCCGGACTCGATCGTGGTGTGCTGCGACAAGGTGAATATGTACCAGCACCTCATGCGCGCCGACGTGCCCATGCCCGAGACCTGCTTCCTGACCGAGGATGAGGTCACGCCGGAGCAGGCGCGCGAACTGTTCGAGTCCTTCGGCACCCCGCTGGTGCTCAAGGCGCCGAATTCCAGCTTCAGCGCCTACGTCGAAAAGGCCCACGACGAGGCCAGCTTCATCAAGATCGGCAAGCGGTTCCTGCGCCGGGCTGATCGCCTGGTCGTACAGCAGTACCTGCCCTCCGCCTTCGACTGGCGCGTCACCATCCTCGACGGCAAGGTGCTGTTCGTCGTCAAATACGTGATGGCGCCCGGCGCCTGGCGCATCCACGACGTCGATGACGACGGCAAGCCAAGCCTTTGCCACGTGGTCGCAGTCGAGAAGTCGCAGATCGATCCCCGCCTGATCGCCGTCGCCAAGAAGGCCGGCGCCGCCATCGGCCGCAGCCTCTATGGCGTCGACGTCAAGGAACTCGACGACGGCTTCATGGTCATCGAGGTCAACGACAACCCCAACATCGACGCCGGTCTGGAAGACTCCAGCAATCCCGAGGTCTATCGCAACATCGTCCGCCATTTGGCAGGCGAACCCTGGGAAGGCTGGTGCTGATGCGCGGAAAGCCGACCATAGCGCCCCATCTGCTGCGTTACTCGTCGGTCATTGGGCGCTGCCCAACTCCCTCCTCGCGCCTTGCATCTGGGGCACTCTGGTCGGCTTTCCTGGGTTTTTCGTGATTTATGGAAATTCCGGGGGATAGAGTCGGACTCAGGACAACCCGCTCACGGGGCCGCCGATCCCAGGCAGGCTAATGCGACCAGGCAGCGCCAGCGTAGTTCGTCATTGGTGGTCGTCAGCACCAGCGCTCGCAGTTCCGGCGCCAACGCCGCCACCGGCGGGCCGATCTCGGCGGTACTCTGCACGGCGGCCAGGCAGGTGTCGTCTCGTTGCAGACCAAGGCGGAGAAGGTCGGTGGGGGCCAGCGTCTTGGAACGGTAGGACAGGGATTCGCACCAGGGATTTCCAGGGGCGAGGTCGGCCGCACGGACATCAGCATTCTGCCAAAAACTGGAAAGTTGGTCCAGAATCGCTGTCCGGTAGGCAGCCGTCCAATACCAATTCGGCCTCTTCCTGGAGCGCACTGGCTTGTCCTCATAATTTTCGGGTGCGTTGAGTGCGGCGGGAAGAAGTCGCAGAGTCCACCACCGAACGTCCGCAGCCTGGGTCAAGGCACGCAAGCAGGCCATGCGCTCGGGCAATTCCCGATCCACCGCAGCGACCCCAACCAGCATGGTCGTCTGCATGTTGGGTGAATCCCAGCGGATGAACAACGCGACTGGGATCGCCATAATCCCAGCACGACAAGAAAGCGATGCATCGCAATGCCGTATGTTTCAGTTTCTGGTCGTTCTCATTTTCCGCCAGTTCAAGGAGGAAATCCCGAATCGCCTTTTTGCGGGAAACCACAACCCCAAGTTCCCACAGGCAGCGTTCTTGCACAGGTTGCGCGAATCGCCGCCAGCGAGCAATCACCCAGGCCGGATCCTTGGTGTTGACGAACTGTCCAAAAGCGGCACCGACTACTTCCGGGTCGGTGCCGTCCAAACAGCGTTCCAGAATCCGCCAGGAATTCTGGTCACTCTCTGCAACCCAACTGACATACCATTCCTTGGGATTCGTATTGGGGTGGTGACTCATCGCAACGGCGGCCCATTTAGCGATCTTGGGGTCAGGATCGGCGAGCATCCCCACCAACAGGGATGTTGCCTGCTTTTCACCGCACCAGGCGAACAGTGACTCAGAAAGACGGGTGCCGTGGTGGTTCACCTTCAACGCCAACGTCAACCGCAACACCCCGGAGACCACCGGCATTGGCGGCCAGAACGCCAGCCACCCCAGGAACACCGCGCCGAGGCCGATCAGCGCGATCCGTCCGCGCCAGCGCAACCCGAGCAGGATCCACGCCACCACCCCGATCCCAAGTAACAGTCCGACGCCGAGGCTGCACAGGATCAACCAAGGGATCCACTCCGACGTGTAGGCGGATGCCATGGTTTAACGGTAACCGGCGTGAGTGCCTTGGCCAGGACAGTCGATTGGGACCGCATCGGGGCGTGTCGGCAGGTGCGACGGGGCGGTACGATCAGTGCATCGCCCCCCCCCAGCAACGCCCCCAGCAGCGCGCCGGCGGCGAACGCGATGAGGATGGGCCAGTGGCGCTGGGCAAGGACGCGGCGCTGCTCGTTGGCTACGCTCCGGGCACCTCCGCCGAGGCGTCGGCCAACCCTCTTCATCCTCAATCAACGGTCCGCCGAATAGGACGAGTTAACCGTCTGCGGTAGGCCCGGGGCAGGCCCGAGAATTGGCCCGGCTCAGGCGGAAAAACATAAATAAAAATACCCCGGTATTATCCAGGGTATTTAGCGCGCTGGGCAGGACTTGAACCTGCAACATCCAGATCCGAAGTCTGGTCAAGACCCACCAACCACCATACGCCGGAGTATGCTCTAGCTTGATAAAAAATTGACTTTCTTGAATTTCAGCCATGCTCCATCCTACCGGAGCCAACCCAAAACCACCCTGTTTTACCCCTTCCGGTAGGATATGGGTAGGATGGCGAGGCTACCGGTAGGATGGCACGCATGGCCTTAGTCGATCCGAAAACCCGCTTCCCCTTCACCGAGGCTGAGTTGCGGAAATGGAAGCCGAACCCTGTCGGGCGGGTCCGCTTGAAGGATACCGGCTGCCCTGGGTTGTGCCTGTACGTCTCGCCCGAGGTGAAGAACGCGGCCGGCCGGATCAAAAACAACCCAAAGGTTTTTTACTACTACGCCAAGGCCAACGGTCGGCCCGTGGAGGTTCGCCTGGGCGTCTGGCCATCGCTGACGGTCGAAAAAGCGCGGGAGAAGGTGCGCGGTAGCCCACAGGCTAAGGGCGTGGCAGCCGACCCCGTGGCAGTGGTTCAGGCCCGCCGCGCCATCCGCGAGGAAAGCACCGTGGCCGAGTTGTGGGCCTGGTTCGACCGGCACCATGTCGCCGCGCTGCGGCCGTCATCCGCGAGTCGCTACCGGGATTCCTGGCGGCTGCACATCGAACCGGCCTTGGGAACCAAACGATTGTCAGACGTGCGCCGGGCGGACGTGCAACGGCTGGCCGATGCCGTGGTTGATGGCGGCAAGCCGATGAAGGACCGGCACGGCAAGCCCTTCCGCAAGACCGGTGGCAAGGGGGCTGGCCGGCATGCCATGGCTGTGCTGTCCGCCATGTACCACGCTGCCGCCAAGGATGAGGCGCTGGCCTACAAGGGCGACATTCCGACCGCTGGCATTCGCCGGCCCAAGGTGCCCAGCCGGGCGCGCTTCCTGCAACCGGGGGAACTGCCGGCCTTTCTCCTGGCGCTGTCGAATGAACCCGAGCCGTGGAAATTATTTTGGACCTGCTGCCTGTTCGTGGGCCTGCGCCGGGGGAATGTGGCCAGCGCGCGATGGGCCGACCTCGCTTTGGACATTGGGCAATGGCTGGTGCCCGAGGAACGCAGCAAGACCGGCGCGCTGTTGGCCGTGCCGATCCCGCTGCCGGTGTTGACCCGCTTGAAGGAATGGAAAGCGGAACTGCCCGCGCTCCTGCTCGCCGCGAACGAGTCCCGCCGCCGCCTGCTGCAACGTGGCGATGCCGGAACCCGCGAACGTCAACCGGAACTGACGGCAGACGAACTGGCCGAGGCCGGGCGCTATGTCTTCCCGTCCATCCTGGTGTCGGCCAAGCCGTCCGAACGCCCCCACATCATCGACCCCCGCGCATCATGGCGGCGCGTGCTGATCAGTGCCGGGCTGTCCAACCTGCGACCGCATGACCTGCGCCGCTCCATCGGTTCATGGATGGCCCTGGGCGGGGTCGGCCTGCCGATCATCGGGGCCGCGCTGGGTCACAAGGACGCGAAAAGCACGCAGGTTTATGCCCGCTTGAACGATGGAGCCGTGCGCGCCGCGATGGAGCGGGCCACGTCGGCAATGCTGGCGGCAGGCCAGGAAGATAAAACGGCGACAACCCATTCCACACAGCAAGCATGAGGAGCAACCATGCCCGAACCGAAACATAAGTGGTCCTGGGATCTCAATCGATTTGCATGTGAGCGCCTTCATGGCCATCTGAAAGACTGGCTATCTTCGAGGAGCAGTTGCTATCTGAATGTAAATGAACCAATGAAATTATCGGATTTTCCGCTTGGTTGGTGGAACTGCATTAAGGAATCAGCAAGACACGATGCTCAAGTTTACGAATGGGTAAAAGCCCACATCCTTGACCCATTCGAGTCACTTAAACAGAAGGAAAGCGCGGAGGATACACCCGATCGGGTTAATGATATCATCACGTCCCTCAAATGCCTTTCTCATAATCTAACGCATAATCTGCCAGCGGAAAAACTGACGTGGGTGGAGCCAAGGACTGGATACTTGAAGGAGGGGTCAGGTGAGTCCGCTGTCCAGGCAGAGAAAGGGCCGCCTGCCCCAAGCCGGGGTGAACCGTTGCCTTTGGATACTCTGCTTTCCCTTGCTGAACTGACGGGGCCGGATGCCATGTTCAACCCGATTGGCCGCCTGCTTAAAGCCCTGCGAAATTGTCCAGACGAATGGCGAACTACGTATGAACTTGCGGGAAACAAAGGGGGAAATGCGCATATCTCCACGAAGAAACGACTAAATCTGCTGAAAGACCAATTCAGATTGGTTGAGCATTCCTCCGCTGGGTGGAGGTTGGGGGAGAGTGCCTATCCTAGCAAAGGTGAAACCCAGGTGAAACCTTTTCAATAGGGTTTCACCTGGGTCAGTTTAGGGCATTGTCTTATAATTATTTGGAAAAATCAGGGAATTTTTTCGACCTGAGGAAATCAATCTGAGCCCTTGCGGTGAAATGTATTTTCACCTGATAACCACGCCCATCGGACTCGACCTAGCGGAATCAACCGCTGTCAGTCCGGTGGAAGGGCTTTTTCATGACCACAACCACCACCCCCGAGCAGACCGTACCGGCCTTGCTCACAACCATTGAGGCCGCCGCCTTGCTAAGGTGTGCGCCTGCAACCTTGGAGCTCGACCGGGTGCGCAGACGATGGAAAGTACCATTTTTACGGGTCGGACGTTCTATCCGCTACGACCGCGCATCCGTCTTGCGTTGGTTGGCCGACCGCAATCCCACCGAACTGGCGGGAGCTTGAGCCATGGAACCGATCACCATTGACGACAAGGGCCCGGCCGTTGACGCGACCGAGCCCCACATTTCGACTACCGACGTTGGTGCGAATCCTAACTTGACCGAGGATAAATCAAAGGCCGCTGCTCTGCGCAATCGCGCGTTGCGTTCGATCGATTCGGGGATGGATCCTGTCTGGCGTTCCATCGCTCATGCAGCCCTGCTGGCCGCCATCGATGCGAAGGGGAGTGCCACGATTGACGATGCCCGAACACAATGCCCGCCGCCCGTTTCCCCGCGCTGGTGGTGTGCGTTGACTGCTTCCCTATCTCGGAAGGAAGTCATCGAATGCGTGGGATTCCGTGAAGGGATCGCACCAGTGACCCGCCTTGGATTGCTGCGCTTGTGGAAACGGGGTGCGAAATGAATGCCCCGACGTTTCCCGTGTCCTTGGCATCCGCCTGGGACAATCGCACGACCCCATCCGACCTGGCTTCCGTTCATGCGCGGATCATTGGGGCCGAACTCGCTGCGGCGACTGCTGCCGTGCGCTCGGCATCTGATCCCGCAGAGCGAACGCGGCTGAAAAACGCCCTGCCGGGATTCATCGCGGCGGGGTTGTTCCATGCGCGGAAAATGACGGAATGGCACACGGCTTCCGGCTTGCTGGTGGCCGACATCGACAAGGTGCCGGACGTGCCTGGATTGCTGGCAAGTCTTCGATCGGATCCGGCCGTTGTGCTGCTGTTTACTTCACCCAGCGGGACGGGCATCAAGGCGGTTGTACGGGTGCCCGTAGACGCCGCCGATCCGACTGCGCATGCGCGGGCCTTTTCCGCTGTTCAGCAATGGGCGCGAGAGGCGCACGGGGCGAAACTCGACCCATCGGGGGCCGACGTATCGCGGTTGTGCTTCCTGTGCCATGATTCGGCCGCCTACTCCAATCCGGTGGCGGTTCCGCTCGACCTGGACCGTTGGCCGGGGACCGTGGTGGAGACGCGGCAACCAAGTCCACGCCGAGAATTTTCCGCCGACGTTGAACGCCGCGCAGCGCTGTACCTGGCACAGATGCCAGCCGCTGTTTCTGGGCAGGGAGGCCATGCGGCAACCTATGCGGCTGCGGTCGCCCTGGTGCATGGATTCGACCTTTCGGAATCTGTGGCGCTCGACCTGATGAGGTGCGATTTCAATTCACGTTGTCTGCCACCATGGTCGGACTCTGAGTTGGCGCACAAAGTCAAAGACGCCGGGACGAAGTCGCACGATCGGCCGCGCGGATGGTTGCGGGATGCGGAGCGGGCGCGTCCGTTTCCCAACGCTGGCACGTCCAAGGATGAATCGTCATCCGGTGCCGCCTGGGCAAGCGAACGGTTGCTGGCCGAACGGTTGGCTGCGAGCGACCTGCGGCGGGCGTTGCGCTTCCTGCCTGACGGCGCTGAAACGGGCTGGCGACGTTGGGACGGCGCAACATGGTCGGCCGCGCCTGAACCGGTGCCGGTCGCATTGGCAGCCGCCGTGCATCGGGAAGCCGGATCGCTCATCATGGCCGGTGCGCTCGACCTCAAGGTGGCGCGATCTCTGGAATCCACCGCCAGCATGCGCGCGGTTTTGGCGCAGCTTCAAGCACGCGAACCGATGCGTTTTGATCCCGCGAGCATCGACCCGCCGCACCGATTGGCCACGCCGGGGCATGTGCTCGACTTCCAGACTGGCGAACTGATGCCGCTCGATCCTGATGGGCCGGCATTCCTGCATCGCACGGCTGTCGTCTACGACCCCAGCGCCAGGCATCCGCTTTGGGACGAAGTCGCGGCGCATGTTGCGTCCCTGCCCGCCGGATTCGTCGTGCAACGCTTCCTGGGTGCGTCCCTTATCGGCCTACCCCCGGATCGGAAATTGCTGATTTTGCTGGGCGATGGCGGGGACGGAAAGGGGACGCTTTTGCGGTCTTGCGTTGCGGCGGCGGGTGGATTCGGTGCCGTCGTCCCCACGGAATCCCTGTCCGGTGACGGGCGCGGCGCGCATGGGCATGAACTCCTGAGTCCACTGGCCACCGCTCGGCTTGCCTATGCCTCCGAGGTTCCGCCTGCGCTCGACTGGCCTCTCATCAAGGGCTTGTCGGGCGGCGATTCGCGCGCGAGCAAGCGCATGTATGGGCGCTCCTGGACGTGCCAACCGCGCGTGTGGCTGGCGTTGGCTACGAACGAGGTTCCGCGCATGCCGGATCAGGCGGTGGCGGATCGGTGCATCGTCGTTCACTGGACAAAACCGGCGGAATCCAACCCGGACATTGTCGGCACCCTGGCCACGCCGGGGACTGAACGGGATGGATTCCTGCGGGCCTGCCTGCGCTGGATGATTGCTGGCGCGGCGGACTTTATGCGCGAAGGGTTGGGCGTGCCCGATTTCGCCCGGTCCAAGATTGAACCCGTGGGCCTTGCCGGTTGGTGGTTCGATGCCGTGGATTCCGGATCGATCGTCCCGGATGAAGGATGGTCCCCGTTCGGGCCTTTGGCGGAATTGGCAGCGCGCTGGCACGTCGAACGAGGAATGGACGCGCCGACTACAACCGCATTGGGCAGTTTCCTCCGTTCACGACTGGCCTGTCGGCGTGCTGTGGTAGGCGGCAGCAAGGTCGCCCAATACCACGCGCGGATCGTGGACGGGGTTGGACGTGGTTGAAACCGAGTCCCCTACACGTGTAGAAAAGTCGGTTCAGACCCCGTCCAACCGCGTCCAGTCATCTCAGGCGAAGGACCACACCATGAGCGAACTTCCTGCCCAACCATCCACCGTACCAACCAAGACGCAAAGGCCGCCACCTGTATCAGTGAAGCCGCCGGCCAATGCGGGAGAGCCGTTCTCCATCGATTGGCAGGCCACCACCCCCGACCAATGCCAGGCAACTGCCGGAACGCCGAACCCGGAGATAGCTGCCTACAACCTCGCTGGCGTTGCCGAAATCATGCGTCTACCGGGCGATGACATGGAGGCCATGGGCCGGCGGGTCAACATGGCCGCCTCCCGTCTGCATGCCCTGGAAGCAGAAAACGCAATGGAGGGCATGGTAGGCACCCTGCTGGCAGGCGTGCAGGATGCCGTCCTGTTCGCGCTCAAGGACTGCAATCGGGCCGACCTGTACGATAGCCGGAGATCGTCTTCCGCCCGGGCTGAACGCCTGATTTCCTCATTCGTCCGACTGGCCGACCTGCGTGCCCGACTGCGTGGCGGTGGCACGACTCAGCGAATGACGGTTGAGCATGTCACCGTGACCGCTGGTGGCCAAGCCGTCATCGGCACCGTGACCGGGGGAGGGGCGGGGGGTGACAAAGGCCGAAACGGCGATCAACCCCATGCCCAAGCCTGACCACCTTGGCCGGCATCCCGTCTGCGGTGCGCGAACGCGCCGGGGATTTGCCTGCCAACAACCCGCCATGGCCAACGGTCGGTGCCGACTGCATGGCGGGCGATCGACCGGCCCGCGCACGCGGGAAGGACTGGATCGTTCACGATTCGCACGGTGGAGGCACGGCCGACGTTCCGCATTGGCGAGGGAAGCGGCAAGAGCCTATCGGGCGTTTCTACGTTCGACGGTCTCCGTGGCTGCGGATCGGGCAAATGAGTGGGACGAGGATGGCAGCATTTCTGCGGCACATGAGGCGATGATGCGGTGGCGAATGCTGGATGAAAAGTTGAAAGTGACGGGAAGGCTGGCAGTGGAGAGGCGAACAAAGGGCGTTTTTTAATAAAATACACCTAGTTGCGATTCGGGGGAAAACCTGGACGTTAAAAAAGGAGAGACAGCCCATGTCCGATATCCGCTGGATTCCCGCGATATTAGCAGCCATTTCCTGGGGATTCGCTCTTAACTTGATCATGTTCAGTTCTGTGGCCATCAAGGAAGGATGGCGAGTTCCTAGCATTGCGCATATGAGTTCACCGAAAATATTGGGAAGAATTGGCCTCGCGGTTGCCCTTGCTCTCTGCGCGTGGGCGGCTGGATGGTGGTCACTATTGATTGCCCCGGTGGTGGGGTTTTCCGTTGGGGCGTTTTCAACGTCCATTTTGAAAGAATCTGCCTTTTTCCTAAGCTTTTTCCTTGGAGTTATTTTTGCGATTGCATCTGCTTGCGTGATCGCGTTTACCTCGTGGTAAACTCGATTTGCTGAGGTCGGGCAACAGCCAACCGTGTCAGGGTGGGAGGATCACCATGGTGCCCAGGAGGCCCACAAGGGGCGACCTACCGCCGCCGGTAGGATATGGGTAGGATGGCGAAAACCGCGCAAAGGGTCCGCTGGGGATAATTAAAAAACCCTAGCGTTTACACTAGGGTTTTAGCGCGCTGGGCAGGACTTGAACCTGCAACATCCAGATCCGAAGTCTGGCGCTCTATCCAGTTGAGCTACCAGCGCACGTGAGCGGTCGACTGCGGGATCGTGGCGACGACTGGGCCGTGCGCCAGCGATGGGCGCTTCCGCCGGCTGGCAGGGGCACCTTGGCACTTAGGCCGACGAAGCGTCTTGTCATGCGCGGGGGATCCGGCAGCATTCGCCGTCCACGCGATGGATCCCATGCCGCAATCACTCACCGTCTCTCGTCTTGCCCAGCTCTGTGGCATCCCGGTCGCGACCCTGCGCATCTGGGAACAGCGTTACGGCTGGCCCAACCCGGAACGCATGGCCAACGGCTACCGCTGCTATTCCGAGGACGTCGTACGCGACCTGCAAGAGGCCGCACGCCGGGTCGCCAATGGTCAGCGTCCGCTCGACTTCATCGCCGACGGCCGGCCGATCTGGACCCTCAACCCGGTCGCGCCGCGCCGGATCCCGGTTTCGGAAGAGATCTTCCAGAGCGTGCCGCAGCCGACCTCGGCTGAGGCCCTGCGCCTGCGCGAACGGCTGGAAGAGGCACTGCGCCACGACGACGAAGGCACCCTTGCCGCGATCCAGGCCGAGGCCGACCGCCTGCGGCCGTCCGAACGCGGGCCGGCGGTGTACGACGTGCTGCGCGCGATAGGTCGCCCGGTCCCTGATCCGAGCGCGCGCAAGGCGGTGCCGGTGTTTGCCGCTATCGAGGCCCGCATCGCCGATCCTGAGGAACAGGCTGATCTGAGCGGCTGGGATGAACCCGCGCCGATCGATCCAGCCACCGACTCAGTGTCCGACCCGTCCGCCGATCCCGCGACCGACCTGTCCGTCGCCGAAGGAACCGCAATGTCCTCAGATGCCGACCCGATCCCCGAACCGGATGCATCGGCAGCGGATCCCGGATCAGCCGTCGCGAGCGAGCCGGCTGCGGCGGTGGTGACCGACCAGGACGGCGCGCAGGTGGTGCCACCGACCCACGACCCCGTCGCCGCTCAGTCAGAGCCGCAAGCGGAAACCCCGGTCAGTTCCGACCAGGCCATCAGCCCGGCCATCAGCCCGTCTGAGCTGCCCGCGGCCCTGCGCGCCGCGATCGCTGCGCGCCGCTTGGATCTCGCCACGGCGGCGGGGCAGATCGGCGTGCCGCTGCCCAGCCTGCGCCGCACCATCGACGGGTTGAGCCGGCCCAACGCCCGCACCATTCCGGCCTACACCGCCTGGCTGGGTGGGGCCGCCATCTCAACTGACCGCTCCACCCCGACTGCAACCGCCGGAAACCCCATGCCCGCCACGACCAAACGCCAGGTGTCCGCCTCAGGCCTCGGTACCCGGGAGGCGCTGGACCTCATCAGCCAGGCGCTGGACCAGCAGGCCGACAGCGATCCCGCGCTTGAGGCCCTCGCCGCCGACGAGATCGCCGGCCGCCTCCATCTCGCCCCGCCCGAGGTGCGCAAGGTGGTCGAGGCCGTGCTCGACGCGATGGACGCCTGAACTCTCGCCTTAACCGGCCTGACTGAGGTATCCCGCGATGGTCTTGCCTCGCCCGCACCCGGACGAGGCTCAACCCGCATGACCCCCGCTGAACGCCTCGACGACCACAAGCGCAAGCCGCGCCACCTCGGCAAGCTGCTCAACGCCTCGGCGGTGGGCGATGTCGGTTCGATCGTGGTCGGTGATGCGCTGCGGTTCTACCTCAAGATCCAGCGCGACGACGCCGGCACCGAACGCGTGGAATCCGCGCGCTTCCAGGTCTTCAACGCCAACGACCACCTCGCCGCTGCCTCGGCCCTGTGCGAGCTGCTGCCGGGCAAGTCCCTCGCCGAAGCAAAAGCGCTCGGCATCGCCGACCTCTGCGCGTACCTCGACGATCTCGACCCGACCCTCTTGCCGGCGCAGCCGTGGGCGCTGACCGGTCTGGCCAGTGCCATCGCCGCCTGGGAACGAAGCGAATTGCCGTCGGACCACGACCTCGATGCGCTGCTGTGTCGCTGCCATGGCATCGCCGAATCGACCGTGCGCGAGTCGATCCGGGTCATGGACCTGCACGAGACCGACCAGGTGGTCGCCGCCACCGGCGCCGGCAGCGGTTGCGGCACTTGCCGCGCCGACATCCCGCGCCTGATCGCCGCCGCGCACGAACGCGCCCCGGCAGCCGCCGCCGCCTCCACGACGGGGCCGGGCAAGGTGAACGGCCGCATCCCGCTCCTGCGCCGGATCACCGACGTCGTGAACACCCGCATCGCCAGCGAAGTTCAGCAGACCGGCGGCACGATCGAACTGTGGGACTTCGACGGCAAACTGGTTAGCGTGCGTCTGGGCGGCACCCTCAGCGCCGACGAATCCGCTCGCCGCGCCTGCCTCGCCAATCTGGAAGCCGTGCTCAAACAAGAAATCGATCCCGGGCTGGGCGTGGCTGAGGCTACGCCCGCCTGAGAACATTGACCAGGCAGCGCAGGCTGCCGCCATGATTGAAGGCGCCATCGCAATCGGCTTTGATCACCCGGAATCCTAGCTTTTCCCAGACCGCCATCGCGGCCATCTCAAGATCCTTGGGGGCATGCGGAAACGACGGCATGAAGAAGGTCGAGGTGCCGTCGCGCACGTCGATCATCCCGTTGACCCAGGCCAGGAAGGCCCGGCCATCGCGCCCGGGGACGAGGGGGATCCGGGTCACCGCATAGCCGGCGTTGGCGCACGCGCGTGCCACCGCGTCGAAGCGGGCCTGGGTCGCAGCGGTGAAGTCATCGCCGCACGGGACGAGATCGGGAGCGTGGACGCGGTCGCCAAGGATCTTCACCGCCAGGGAAGGATCGCCGACCACCACCCGGCCCCGCCCTGCCACCATCATGACCATGCAGGCATGGTGATCGGGGCCGTCGGTCAGCCAGACCACCTGCCGCCGCAGAAGCGCACCCAGCCGGTCACCAACCTCCGCCGGGGTCGCTCCCATTTTCCCAAGGTTTCGTTTCAGCATGCGTTCGGTGACAAAGGCGGTGCGTTCGTCGGCGACCACATCGCCGCCATCGAATTGCCAGCCGCGTTTTCCGCCTGCGATGCCCGGGATGCGGCGGGCGAGCTCGATGCCTGCCAAACCATCACCGGCCCGACCCGGCCAGGCCGCAGCGGCATCCTCCTGCTCGGGCAGGACCAGCGCGACCGCGCCAGCGGGATCGCTCAGGGCCAGCCAACGATCGCGCGACCAGCAGGTCAGGGGATGCCCGAGCGGGTGCGCCACCAGGGTCGGCGCGACCGGGCCCAGGTGTCGGCGCAATTCGTCGAAGGCAGCTACATCGGGACAGGCGACGTGGACGGTCACCGAGGCCGGCAGGGCGCGGAAGAGATCCCGCCAGGCGGGCACCGCCACCGAGATCGCCTCCGGCGTCCAATGCACGACCAGTTCCTGCAGCGCGCCATCACGGTCGGAGAGCAGGCTTTCCCGACTCTCCCGCGACCCGGGCTGCGGTCGCCAGGTCGCAGCGAGCAGCAGAATCACTCCGAAGCCCAGGATCCATCCGGTTGTCCGCAGCAGCGGATGCTGGAGGCCACCTCCTCTTTTCATTGCGGACCAACTGGGAGGGGAATACCCCAGGCTGGTTTCCAGGCCACCAGCAGCGAAGCCTCAGACGACGTTTGGGCCTGGGGCGGAATGGCCAGGGCATCCTGGAGACCAAGCCGGCCCGGGGTGCTGACCGTGGCTGCGAACGGTTCGTTCAGGGTGATGGTTTTCAGCAGTGTTCCGGATGGGACGATCAGTTCCGCCGCAGGTGCAGTCTGGCGCAGCCGAGCCGCCTGCTTGGCCTGCACCCGGATGGTTCCGGTCCGTGGGATATCCGCAGCCAAGGCGAGTGTCACCGTGCCGGATGAACGTGGGGCGATGACCAGATCGCCGCTCGCCACGGAACGGACGGTAGGGAGGCTCATGACCCGCGACATCGCACTGCGCGGTTCGCTGACGAAGATCGTCGCATCCAGCTTCAGGGTCTTCGTCAGGGCATCGGGATTGGATCCCTCGACGATGATGAGCGCCGGGCTCAACAGATTGGCGGCCTGATAGCGGCAATGGAGCGTACAGCCCTCGACCTGCACCCCCGTATCAGCGATCGCACTGGCGGTGACGGCACGGACGAGCGCCGCCTCCGGCGCCAGCAGGCAAGCAGGCGCGAGCATGCCGGCAGCGAGGGCTCCGGCGAGAAGGCTCCCGGCGAAGGCGCGCAAGCCGTGGGTGAGGGGAAGCCTAGTGTCGTTATGGGTGGGCATGATGGACTCCTGGGCGGAATCTATCGCTCAACCAGCGCCAGTGTGTAACGCCTGGGTAACAAACAGCCCCACCTTGCGAGCAATCCGCATGTACGTGCAAGGACGTGCAAGGACGCGCAAGGACGCGCCGCCAGAACCCAAGGGGGCGAGCGCAGCAAGCCCCCGCCCTCCGGGCAACCAGTCCGCACACGCAAGGACACGGTGAAAAGCCCTTCCGGGCAACGGCCGGGTCCAGGGCCTTAGCCCTGGCAGGGCGTGGCGGGACGGAGTCCCGCGGCTAAAAGCACCGCATGGATCAGGCTGCGGTGATCCGCCTTCCCCTTCCACGCGATATCGAAAGCGGTGCCGTGGTCGACCGAGGTGCGCACGATGGGCAGTCCGAGCGTCACGTTGACGCCCTCGTCGAAGGCCAGGGCCTTGAACGGGATCAGGGCCTGGTCGTGGTACATGCAGACGAAGCCGTCGAAGCGCTTGCGGTTGGCCGGGGTGAAGGCGGTGTCGGGCGGCAGGGGGCCTTCGGTGTCGATGCCGAGGTTGAGCAGTTCCGCGATCGCGGGGATGATGGCGCGTTCTTCATCGCCGAAGAGGCCGCTCTCGCCGGCGTGCGGGTTGAAGCCGAGCACGGCCAGACGCGGGGGCCGGCCGTGCAGGCGGCGCAGCGCGTCGGCGAACAGGCGCGTGCGCGCGACGATGCGCTCCGGCACCAGGTCGGCAGCGACCGAAGCGAGAGCCTGATGGCAGGTGACGAGCAGCACGGACAGCGCCGGGCTGTGCAGCATCATGACCTCGCCCGCGACGCCGCAGCGTGCGGCCAGCCATTCGGTGTGGCCCGGAAAAGGCACGCCGGCGGCGTGGATGGCGAGCTTGTTGATCGGCCCGGTCACCATCGCGGCGTAGCGGCCGGTGCGGCAGCCGGCGATGGCGTCTTCGATGCAGGCGGCGGCGGCCAGGCCGCAGGCGGCGGCGACCTTGCCGGGGATGACGGCAGCAGCATCGAAACCCGGCATCGCCGGTTCGATGAGGTCAGGTGGCACCGGCGCGCTGATACGTGCGCCGACGCGCTCCAGCAGCGCCCGGTTGCCGATCAGGCGTACCGGCAGGTGGGCGAGCGCCGGCCAGGCGCGCAGGGCGACCTCCGGCCCGATGCCGGCGGGGTCGCCCATGGTGACGACGATCGGCTGGACGGGATCAGTCACCAGCGATGACCTGTAGATCGTCGAGTTTCCAATTCAGGCCGTTCGCCTCGAAGCGGACCTGGCTGTCCGGCCCGACCTGATGCTTGGGAATCAGCGCGATCTGCTGGTCGTTGACGAGGATGGTCAACGTACCGGCACGCGAGGATAGGCGCAGACGCAGCGCCCCTGCCGGGCGTCTGGCCTTGGCGACGGACGTGGTGGCCGATCCCGAACGCGCCAGCGCCTCGAGCCGTTCCGCACCGATGCGCACCGTGACGCCGGGCTGCTGAGTGGTACCGACGGACACCACCGCCTCGCCATCGCGGACATCGGCCAGCACTAAGGTGACGCCGGCATCCCAGGCAGGTCCACCCACCGGCACGGTGCAGGCCAGCGACACCGCCTCGCCGGGGGCACCAGTGAGCACGCCGCCTTGCAGGCGCGGCTGACCGAGGGCGATGTCGATCACGTGCAAGTCGGCAATGTCGTCGAAGGACAGGATCGCGGCCTGGCGCCCGGCCAGGGCCGCGCGGCGTCGGATGAGCTCAGGCCGATCGAAGCCCTGCGCGGTGGTGAGGGTGGTCCGCGCCCGGCCGGCATCGCCGGCGATCATCCACGCCGCCGCCACCGCGAGCGCGGGTTCTGCCCGCAACGTCCTTTCGTTCAGCTGCCAGGTGGAAGCCCAGCCGAGCGGCTTCAGGCGCGCGGCCTCGTCGCACAAAACGCTGAACTGACGCTGCAACGCCTGGACCGGCGTGCCCCGGAAGCCGGCCTCCAGGCCGGTTGCGATCGCGGGCAGGCGCTCGGGGGTGCCCGATTCCAGGGCCTTGCGTGCATCGCGGCGGGCGCGGTTGAGCTGTTGGTTGAGGTGCGTCAGCGCAACCTGGTACAGCAGTTCGGCGTCGGGCCGCTGGGCGGCCAGCACGAGGTCGCGCAGACGGGACATCGCCTTGAGGCGCGCGGCATAGGTCGCGGCGTCATCGCCGCTGGGCAGGGCGTGCAACTGGCTGCGGTACCAGGCCAGGCCGCGGTCTTCAAGATCGGCCCGGCGCAGGCGCACCTGCTGGATCAGGTCGGCGGCCGCGCTGGCCCGGTTGAACGCCGCCAAGGTGCGTTCGATCGCCTGTTCGGCAGCGCCCCAATCGTTGGCCACCACCAGGCGCTCGATCTCGTCCTTGGCGGTCTGCCAGCGGACGGCCAGGGATTCTTCGTTGCGAGGCGGAGTTGGCGGAACGACCGGGATCGGTTCTGGCGGTTTCACCGGTGTCGGCTGGGACAGCGGCAGCAGCCTGACGACCTGCGGTTCAGGCTCGGTCGCCGGCGTCGATCGCGACGACGTCAGATAAAGCACCAGCACCGCGATCGCCGCGAGCACGCCCAGCGCGATCAGCAGCATCGCCCAGGGGAAGGCGCGTTCCTCACGCGCGGCGACGCGCTTGGCGGCGGCGCGCGCAATGCGGCTGCGGTCTTGGATCGGCGGCGCAGCAGCGACCTGTTCGCGCAGCTTGCGCATGGCGGTGGCAAGCTCACGGCAATCCGAGAAGCGCCACTCCGGATTTTTCGCCAGCATGCTGTTGAGCAGGGTATCGAGTTCGCGCGGCAGCTCGGGCAGGGTCTCGCACACCGACGGGATGGGCTGTTGCCGGTGCGCCGTGACGACCTCCTCGGCGTTGGCCCCAGCGAACGGTGGCCGGCCGGCAAGCAGGTGGAAAAGCACGCAGCCCAGGCCGTAGACGTCGCTGCGCGCGTCGCCGGCCTCGCCATCGAGCTGCTCCGGGCTGAGGTACCACAGCGACGACGCCGGCGTGCCCGGCCGCAGCTTGGGGATGAGCAGCCGGCGGCCGCGACCCAGGACCTCGGCCAGGCCAAGGTCGCAGAGCTTCACCGTGCCATCGGGCGTGAGCAGGATTACCGCCGGGCGCAGGTCGCGGTGGTAGACCTTGCGTGCATGCGCAGCGAGCAGGGCGGTGGCGACACGTTCGCCGACCAGCAGGGCCAGCACCGGGTCGATGGTGCCTTCGCGGCCCAAGAGCAGGTCAAAGTTCTCACCCTTGACCAGTTCCATGCTGTACCAGAACCGGTCGGCGTCGTGGCCGCTCTCGTGCACCCGCACCAGGCCGTCGTCCTGCACGCTGCACGCGAGGCCGGCCTCGTGCAAGAAGCGCTCGCGGTAGCCCTCGTCCTTGGCGATGCCGGGTGAGATCACCTTGAACGCGACCTCGCGCTGGAGGTTCACCTGTTTCGCGGCGTAGACCACGCCGGTCGGCCCCTTGGCGATCAGGCCGCTGAGTTCATAGCCGGCGATGGTCCGGCCCACCAGCGCGATGGGATTGTCGGGCGCGACGGTGGTGGCCGCCGCCGGGCCGGTGAGGCGGAAGCGGATCTCATGCGTGCCGATGACGATGCGCGCGCCCTCGCCCAGCAGCAGGCGGCTGGTGACCGGCTTGCCGTCGAGCGTGGTGCCGTTGTTGGACCCAAGATCCTCGACGAACCATTCCTCGCCGACCGCGAACACCCGCGCATGCTGGCGGCTGGCCGCCTGGTCGGGCACCTGCAGGCCGCAGTTGCGATGCCGGCCAAGGATAAGTTCCTCGGCAAGTGCGACGGTTCTCCCCTGCATCTCCAGGTGCGGCATGGCTGCATGCTAGAGCGGAACGGTGGAGGCCAAGGGTCCGTCCAGGGCAGATTTGCCGACGCGGGCGGATGCAGCGGGGCCCTGCTTCTATTTCGCCGCTGTCCGGGTGAACGCATGTACTGCGCCGTCTCCGGTGCCGATCACCAGCCATTCGCCGACGATCGCCACGCCGCCGGACAGGCTGCCGCCGGCTTTCCAGGCCCAGATCAGCTTGCCGGTTGCCAGTTCCAGGCGGTGCAGGGTGCCGGCGCTGTCTCCGATCCACCATTCCTGGCCGGCGATCACCGGTGCCGTCGCCGCGCCCTCGCCAGGGCGGATCTTCCACAGGGCCTTGCCGTCCTTGGGATCGAGCGCAGCCACCTGGCCGTCTTCGCCCGCGAAGAGCACCGCAGTGGGGCAGACCGCTGCCGGCATCGTGACCTTGCCCATGTCGCCCGACAACGACCAACGGATCTTGCCATCGTCGAGGGCGACGCTCATCACGTCACCCTCCACCGCACCGATGTAGACCGCATCGCCCAATCGCGCCACGCCAGTGCCAAAGTTCTTGGCGCTGGCGAGGAAGCGTTCCTTCCCGTCGGCGATCGCCAAGGCGCGCAGCACGCCGTCGCAGCCGGCGATGATCGCTTCTTTGCCGACCACGCAGGGGATCGAGCGGATGTACTGATCGGCGGTGAACGCCCAACGTTCCTTGCCATCGGCCGCAGCGAGGCATTTGAGCTGGTTCGCCTCGGTGCAGACCAGCACCGCGTCGCCAGCCGCGTTGGCCGAGATGATGACGTTGCCACCGAGTTCCACCGTCCAGCGTTTCGTGCCGGTGGCGGCCTCAATCGCGTGCAGGGTCCCGGCGCTGTCCCCCACGAAGACCGCGCCATTCGCGACGAGCGGGGCCACACCGTAGCCCGCCGCGACCGCCGGGGTCGTCCAGACCGGCTTGCCGGTGACGAGATCGAGCCGCGCCAGAACGCCTTTGGACGTGGCGACGAACACCGCCCCGTCACTGATCGCCACGCTGGAAGCCACCGAAGAACCAGCTTCCCAGGTCCAGCGCTTCTCGAGCTGGGGCGGCAGCGCGGTGGCGACCGCTCCGCTGAGATCGGCGGTGCCGCGTTCGCTTGGCCACGCGGCAGGCGCGGCCGGGATCGGCGGCACGATGGGCGGCACGGGGCGCGGGGGCGGCTCGACCGCAGCGGCCGGTGGCGTGGTGGCGGCCGGCCGGGTCGCTGCGTTGTCCGGCTTCGTCCCTGAACTGGCGACGACCGCCGTTGCCTCGGCCGTCTTCACTGTCACCTCGGCAACCTGCGCTGTCGGCGCTGGGGTGGCAGCGGTTTCCTTGGAATTCGTCACCGGACTGATGCGGGACGGGGTGATCGCGGAACGCGGTGCGGCCAGGACGCCGACCACAACGGCCACCGTCACGCCCAGCGTCACGGCCAGCGCCCACAGAATGTTCACGGGTTTCCCACTCATGGCTGTTCTCCGCTCATGGCTGTTCTCCGCTCATGGCTGTTCCTCGCGTTGCGTCCGTACCGGTAGTCTTGGCGCAGGCAAGGAGGTACGGTCGGGAGTTGCAGGCGTTGGTCAGCATTGAGCCGCAGTGGGGGCCGTGTGGCAATTGCCCGGCCGGGAAGGGCGCTACGACCCGGACATGCAACCCATCGCCTCGGATCCATCCACGACACCCGCCACTTTGCCCGCCGCCATCCCGCCGCTCCAGGTCGGCCGCTTCACGCTCACGAGCCGCCTCCTGGTCGGCACCGGAAAGTACAAGGATTTCCCGACCATGCAGGCGGCAATCCGCGAGTCCGGCGCCGACACCGTGACGGTGGCCGTGCGGCGCGCGAATCTCGACCAGCGCGGCAGCGGCGGCAGCCTGCTCGACCACCTGCCCAAGGGCATCCAGTTGCTGCCCAACACGGCGGGCTGCTTCAATGGCGAAGACGCCCTGCGCACCGCGCGCTTGGGGCGCGAACTCGGCCTGTCCGACATGGTGAAATTGGAGGTGCTCGCCGATCCCCAGACCCTGCTGCCGCACCCGACCCAGACGTTGGAAGCCACCCGCATCCTCGCCGCCGAAGGCTTCACCGTCTTCGTCTACACCAGCGATGATCCGGTCCTGGCGCTCGAACTCGAATCCGCCGGCGCCGCCGTGGTCATGCCCGCCGGTTCACCGATCGGAAGCGGCCAGGGCATCCTGAATCGCAACAGCATGGAGATCATCCTCGAACGCGCCAAGGTGCCGGTGATCATCGACGCCGGCGTCGGCACCGCGTCCGATGTGACGTTGGCGATGGAACTCGGCGCCGCCGGCGTGCTCCTCAACACCGGCATCGCCGGCGCGCAGGACCCCGTTCGCATGGCCCGCGCCATGCGCCACGCCCTGGAAGCCGGCTATTGGGCTGCGGGTGCCGGCCGCATCGGCAAGAAACGTTATGCCAACGCGTCGTCGCCGACCAGCGGGCTGATTGCTGCAAGCGCGAGCGCGAAGGCGCAGGGGATTCCCGGCGAGTAGTGCGATGGAGCGGCGATGTCCACATCGCCGTCGTTCCGTCGTCAGCGATGCCCGTCGATGTGGACATCGACGCTCCGGTGGACGCTACATCCGCTCCGGCGCCTGCAATCCCAGCAGCCGTAGTCCCTCTCCCAAACTCGCGCGCGCAGCGCGCACCAGGGCCAGACGCGCGGCGGTGACGGCCGGATCAGGGCCGAGCACGCGCAGCGACTCATCGTGGTTCCCGGCGGTGAGCCAGCCGGAAACCGCCGCCGCGAGGGCGAGCAGCGCCTGCGCCAGCACGCTGGGTTCATCGCTGTCGACCGCGCGTTCGAGGGCCGAGGTCAGTTTGGCGAGGGCGAGCAACACCTGCTTTTCGCTGTCGAGGGTGAGCAGCGCAGGGTCAGCGCGGCCGGTCAGCGACGCCAGGTCACCGGTGAGGATGTCCGGCGCCTTGTCGGCAAGCCAGTGCGAGGCCTCGCTGTCGGGGGCAGCATTTGCGGCGTTGAACGCAGCGGTGAAGTGGTCGACCGCCTTGCGTTCGATCGAGGCCAGGCGGGCGTGGGCGAATTGCAGGTAGGGACCAGTTTCGCCATCGAAGCGCAGGGCCTCTTCGAATTTGAACTTCACGTCGTTGGTGCGGCCGTTCTTGAGGTCGTTGAAGACCACCGCGCCGACGCCGACGGCGCGGGCGATGGCCTCGCGTTCGTCGCCAGCGATGGCGGGATTCTTTTCCGCCACCACGGCGCGGGCGCGGTCGATGGCCTCTTCCAGCACTTCGCGCAGCAGCATCACCTTGCCGCCACGGGTGCGGCCGCGCGCCCAGCCCGCCTCCAACCCGTCGCCGGCTTCGTCGTTCCACATCAGCACGATGCCGAAGCCGACGTGGCGCAGGCGGTCGGCATACGGCCGGCCGAGCAGCTTCGCGACCGCGAACCACTGCTGAAAATGTAGGGATTGGCCAAGGTCGACGACGTACAGCGAACGGTCGTAGGCAAAATCGCGGAAGCGATCATCCGCCGCCGCGAGGTCGCGGGTGGCGTACAGCGTTCCTCCGTCGACGCGCTGCACCAGCATCGGCCGCTTGAAGGGTTTGCCGATCAGTGCGGGCAGGTCGACGATGGTCGCGCCGGGCGGGCCTTCCTCGGGCGTGCGTTCGGTACGCAGGTCGACGCTGGTGAGATTCTTCGTCTTCAGTTCGGCCAGCACCGGACCCATCTTGTCCTCGTAATACGCCTCGCCCTTCCACGAATCGAAATCGACGCCCAGCAGGGCGTAGATGCGCTTGAACTCAGCCAGGCTGGCGTCCTTGAAGATCTGCCACAGTCCGCGCGCCTCGCTGTCGCCGTCCTCCAACCGCTTCGACCACTGGCGGGCCTCGTCCTCGATCGCGGGATCGGCCTTCGCCGCCTGCGACACGCGCACGTACAACGCATTGAGGAATGTCACGCGATCAGGCGCGGTTTCCAACTGCGCCAGGGTCAGCCCTTCGCGCTTCCAGCCCGCGATCAGCCGGCCGAACGCCGTGCCCCAGTCGCCGAGGAAGTTGATGCGCACGACCTTCCAGCCGGCGGCGGCGTAGAGCCGGCTCAGGCTGTTGCCGATCATGGTCGAGCGGATGTGGTGGAAGGCGAGGTGCTTGGCGATGTTTGGGCTGGAAAAATCCACGCACGCCGTCAGCCCTTTGCCGACCTGGCTGCGCAGCGGCGCGAGCGGTTCCGCGCGCAGGGCCGGGATCAGCACCACCGCCACCGCCGCCGGGGCGAAGGTCAGGTTGAGGAACGGCCCCGCTGCCGCTGCGCCAGCATCCGGATGCGCCGCCGCGACGACCGCAGCCAGTTCGTCCGCCAGCTCCTTGGGGTTGCGTTTGAGTTCCCGCGCCAGTTGGAAACACGGCAGGCAGAGGTCGACCGCCTGGCCCTTCGCCGGTGGGCCGACCAGGGCGAGCACCGCCGCCGGTTCACGTCCGAGGTGCCGGGCAATGGTGGCGGCGATCGGCTGGGCGAGCAGGTGCAGCATGGTGCGGGATGCTCGGATCGTGCGCGGTGATGACAAGCCGGCGCGATTGGCGGTGGAGGTCCATTCCGACGTACGTCTCCTTGAGGATTGGGAACGGGTTGGTCTGGCGATCCGACCAAGGCCGATCACGCATTGCCCGCAATTCCAAGGTTGTCTCGGCCGTGGCCGGATCGCCACGTGGCCAGCGGCCGGTTGCAAACCGGCGGTCCCAGGCGCAAGCGGGTTCGTTAGTTTTTGCCTGCCGCTCCCGATCGCCTGCACCTGGCAAAGCCGGCGCGTCTGGATAATCCCGAGCAAACCCGATCGGAGGAGTCATGCCCAAGATACCAGCGTCCGCGTTCATCGCCTTAGCCCTGCTGGGCTGCGGCGGTTGCGGCTGCCAAGGTGAACCGAGCAAACCGCCGGCGAAACCGGGCGAGAGCGCCCCGGACCCACACCCCGAGACCCAGAAGCTGCGCGCCGCTGATGCCGTGGGCTACGACGGCGAACTGCTCAAGCAGTCGGTCGATAAGATGCTCGACCAGCGCGAGAAGCAGAAGAAGGATCTGGAAGACGCACAGAAATCGAAGCCGGCCGGACAGGAATGAAACGCTGGTTGAACCCGGCCGGGTTCGCCATGGCATCGGCAGCCTGACCATCCACCCTCCGCCGTCCGGAGATCACCGCATGCGTTCCCTTGCTGCCATTTTGGTCAGTTTCTCACTCGCGTTCGCAACGTCCGTCGCCGGCGAGGACAAACCCCTTTCGATCGGGCTGATGCTGCCCGGTCTCGGCACCGACGGCGGCTGGAACCAGCTCGCCAAGGTGGCGGCCGAAAAGATCGCCAAGAACACCGGCGCGAAGCTCGCGGTGATCCAGAAGGTGTCGCAGGACAAGGCCGGCGATGAACTGCGCGACTTCGCGGCGCAGGGATTCTCGCTGGTGATTGCGCACGGCTACGAGTTCCTGAACCCGGCGGCCGAGGTCGCCAAGGCGCTGCCCAGGCTGAACATCGCGGTGAGCGGCGCCGACGTGGCCAAGCCCGGCATCGTCACCCTCGACTTCGACCTGTCGCAGGCGTCGTGGCAGGTCGGGGTGCTCGCGGCACGGGTCAGCACCAAGGGCAAGATCGGCTACCTGGGCGGGGCCAAGATCCCGTCCGTCCTCGCCTGCCTGCGCGGTTTCGTCGCCGGGGCCAAGAGCGTCAATCCCGACATCAAGGTGGTCGAGGCCTATCCGGGCTGGGATCAGCCGGCCCAGGCCAAGGCCCAGACCGAGGCCCTGTTGCGCCTGGGCACGGACGTGATCTTCCTGAATGTCGACGCCGCCAGCCGAGGCGTGTTCGAGGCCATCCGCGAAGCCGCCGCCAAGGGCGCAAAGGTATGGGCGATCGGTTCATGCGCGGACCAGAATGCCAATCCCATCGCGGCTGACCGCACCTTGGCGAGCGCGGTCATCCACCTCGACGTGGCATTCCGCCGGCTCGTCGAGACGACCCGCGCCGGCACCTTCAAGCCCGGCCTGGTCGGCGAATCGCTGGCCAACGGCGCCTGCGTGACCGTCCTAAACCCGACGTTGCTCGGCGCCGTCATCACCCCAGCGATCCAGGCCGAGGTCGAATCCGTTGGCAAACGCCTGGCTGCCGGAGAACTCAAGGTCCCGCCGGCCGAGTGACCGTGCTGCCGGTCGTTGCACTCACTGGCATCCGCAAGGCTTTCGCCGCGACGCTGGCGTTGGACGACGTCTCACTGGCCCTGGCGCCGGGCGTCGTCCATGGCGTGCTGGGCGAGAACGGCGCCGGCAAGTCGACGCTCATGCACATCCTGTTCGGCCTGATCCAGCCCGACGCCGGCCGCATCCAGGTCGATGGCCGGCCGGTGGTGCTCGCGTCGCCTGCGGTGGCACGTGGCCTGGGCATCGGCCTGGTGCACCAGCATTTCTGCCTGTCGCCGTCGCTGACCGTGCTGGAAAACCTCGCTCTCGCGGTGGGCGAGGGTTTCGGCCTTGTGCGCCGACGCGACCTGTTGGCTCAGGTCGCGCCAGCGGCGGCGGCGCTCGGCTGGGAGATGCCCTGGGATGCGCCGGCCGGCAGCCTGTCGGTGGGCGGACAGCAGCGCCTGGAGATCCTCAAGGCCCTCGCCGGCGGCGGCAAGGTGCTGATCCTCGACGAGCCGACTGCGGTGCTCGCGCCGCAAGAGGCGGCAGAGCTGTTGCGTGCCCTGCGACGGCTCGCGGCGACCGGCATGGCGGTGGTTTTCATCAGCCACAAGCTGGCCGAGATCGAATCCGTCTGCGACGAGGTCACCATCCTGCGTCGGGGGCGGCTGGTGCATCATGGTCCGCTTGCTGACCTGGATCGCGCCCGGCTGGCCACACTCATGGTCGGGCCGGCGGCGCACCCAGCGATCCCGCCGGATCCGCGCCCGGCAGGTGCTCAGGCCGATATCCGCCTGCGATTTACTGGCGTTTCGCTCACCTGCGAGGGGCAGCGACTGAGCGACGCCAGCTTCACGGTGCGCGCCGGCGAGATCGTCGGGGTCGCCGGCGTCGACGGCAATGGCCAGGGCGCGCTGGTCGATGCCGCGCTCGGGCTGGCCGCGCCGACCTCGGGGACGGTCGCTCGCAGCGGCAACCTCGGCGATCGTGCTCTCGCGGTGATCCCTGGCGATCGCCGGCGCGAGGGCCTGGTCACCGCGCTGAGCGTGCGTGACAACCTGCTGCTCAAGGACCGCCGGCGGCGACCCTATGCCCGCTGGGGTTGGCTCGCGCCGGCACTCTGGCGGCGCAAGGCGGTCCGGCTCATCCGCCGCTTCGACGTGCGTCCCGCTGATGCTGGATTGCCGGTCGCGGCGCTGTCGGGCGGCAACCAGCAGAAGGTCGTGGTCGCGCGTGAACTCGATCCCCGCCCGCGTCTGGTCGTGGCGGTGAACCCGACCCGCGGCCTCGATCTGGCGGCCTCGGCGGCGGTGATGGATCGCCTGCGCGCCGCGCGCGCGGCCGGGGCCGGGGTGCTGCTGGTGCACAGCGATCTCGATGAATTGCTGGAGATCAGCGACCGCATCCTGGTCTGCGCGGCTGGCCGGGTGAGCGACAGCGGCTGGCCAGCGACGACGCGCGAGCGCATCGGCCGCCTGATGCTGGACGCCGCCTCCGCTATCCCGACGGCGGTCCGGCCTGCGACGGTCCGGCCTGCGGCGAAGCCAGGAGACGGCGCGCCATGATTCCGCCGCGCTTCCACGGCGTCGCCCTCGCCGCCGGTTCGGCCGCCGGCGCGGTAGCGCTGGCCATCCTCGGCCTGTGGTGCGCCGGCTTCGCGCCGCTCGCGGTGATCACGACCTGGTGCGCCGGCGCGTTCGGCAACGGCACCCGGATCGCGCTATCGCTGCAGGAGGCCGGCCCGCTGCTCCTCACCGGGCTCGCGACCGCGCTCGCCTTCCGCTGCGGCGTGCTCAACGTCGGCGGCGAGGGGCAATTCCTGGCCGGGGCGGCATTGTTCACCGCCGCCGCCCTAGTGCTGCCAGTAGTCGGTTTCGCGCTGCCGCTGGCGCTTGGCCTCGGTGCGGCGGCCGGCGCGGCCTGGGCCGCGATCGCCGCCGGACTGGCGCGCTGGCGCGGCGTACCGGTCGTGCTCTCGACCATCCTCCTCAACATCATCGCGGTCGCGGTGCTGGGGGCGCTGGTCGAGGGCCCGCTGCGCGATCCCGCCACCACCGCGCCGCAAAGCGCGCTCGTCGCGGACGTTTTCCATCTGCCGGTGCTGGTCGCCGGCACGCGGCTGCACCTCGGCATTGTCCTGGCCTTCGTCCTCGCGGGTGTGGTCTGGCTGGTACACGAGCGCACCAGCCTGGGTTTCGAGGCCAAGGTGATCGGCCTCAACCCCGCCGCCGCGCTGCGCGTCGGCATGCCGGTGGCCGCGCGGCAGATGCAGTTGTTGGTGGCCAGCGGCGCGATCGCCGGCCTGGCGGGCGCTGCGCAGGTGGCCGGGGTGACGCATTTCCTCAGCGCCGCGACGACCAGCTATGGCTATGCCGGCATCGTCGTCGCCCTGCTCGGCCGGCTGCATCCGGTCGGCATCGCGGCGGCCGCGCTGTTCATGGGCCTGCTCGACACCGGCGGCCGAGCCTGTGAAAAGCAGCTCGGCGTGCCGCACGAACTCGGCGACGTGGTGAAGGGCGTGATGGTCCTTGGCGTCTTGATCGCCGCCGCCTGGGCCGCCCGACGCAGCGCGGCAGCGCACCAGGGGCCAGCCGATGGCTGAACTCGTCTCCGGCGTCGCCCAGTCCGCGCTGACCGCCGCGGTACCGTTGCTGCTCGCGGGCACCGGCGAACTCGTCGCCGAACGCGCCGGCGTCCTCAACATCGGGCTGGAAGGCCTGATCCTCGCCGGCTGCATCGGCGGCTTCGCGGGCGCTGTGCTGGGTGGAACAGCGGGCGGCCTGTGGCTGGGCGTCGGCGGCGCGGTCGTGGCCGGCATGCTGGTGGCCGGTATCTTCGCCGTCGCCGTGGTCTATGCCCGGGTCGACCAGATCGTCGCCGGCATGGCGGTGAACCTGCTCGCCTTCGGTGCTGCCGGCACGATCTGGCATGCGCTCCAGGACGCCGGTCGCGACAGCCTGCCATCCGGCGCAGGCTTCGACCGGATCGCGCTCGGCGGACCGATCGTGTTCGACCAGTACGGCCTGGGCTGGCTCGCGCTCGCCCTGGTCGCCGTGACCGGATGGATGCTGGCCAAGACCCGCGCCGGACTGGTGCTGCGCGCGCTCGGTGAGGCGCCTGAGGCCTGCGCCGTGGCCGGAATCGACGTCCTGCGCTGGCGTTTCGCCGCCGTGCTGGCCTGTGGTGCCCTCGCCGGCCTGGCCGGCGCGTACCTGAGCATCATGCGCACCCACAGCTTCGCCCCCGACATGAGCGGCGGCCTCGGCTTCCTCGTCCTCGCCCTGGTGATCTTCGGCCGCTGGCGCATCGGCGGCCTGGTCGTGGGTTGCCTCGGCTTCGGGCTGATCGATGCGGTGCAGCAGCAATTGCAGGGCGCCGGCGCGGCCGGAGCGGTGTCGTACCGGCTTTTCCAGGCCCTGCCGTACCTGGCTGCGCTCTTCGCCCTCGCCGTGTTTCGGGGCCGGGGCAACGGCCCGGCGCAACTTGGTCGGCCGTGGCCTGAGGAACGCTGACCGCATGGATCAGCATGGATGCGCTGGTTTTCGCTGCGCCCCTCGGGCGTTGCCCAATGCTGTGAAGCTAAGGATCTGAGTATTCACAGCGAAATGGTGAGGGCCGACCCCGGGAGCGCCGAGCACCAGCTCGGCCATGCAATCCGGTACTAAGAGAAAGCGGATGGATTCAGGTGTAGCCTGGCACCACCTGCCCTAAGGGAATCGATCCGAAGCCGAACTGGTGCTCGGCGTTCCCATGCACAGGTCCACGAAACGTTAGTGAAAAGCGAGGAAACGTTCGCTGAGGGTCGTTGCCCTCTTAGCTTCACAGCATTGGGCGTTGCCCCATCGCCGCGCCCGGCTTCTGATGCCCGCCATGATCCTCACCCCGCTCGTCCACGCCCACCGCTATGCCGGCCTGCATCCGCTCTTCCCGGCCGCCTTCGCCGCCGCCAGCGATCCCGCCCTGTCGGCCCGACCGGATGGCCGCCATGCGCTCAACGGCGACGACCTGTTCGTGATCATCGAGAGCTACCCGACCCGCGCGGCGTCGGAAAAACGCCTCGAATGCCACCGCCGATACATCGACCTGCAGGTCGTACTCAGCGGCGCCGAGGCGATGCTGGCCACGTCGGTGCACGGCCTGTCCATCGCTGACGATTTCGCCCCCGGCAAGGATCTCCGCTTCTTTCACACCCCGCAACGCCTGCTGACCCGCTTCGTGGTCGAACCCGGCCACGGCGCGATCTTCTTCCCCGAGGACGCGCACCAGCCCGGTTGCCACCCCGGCGACGCGCCGGTGCCGGTGCGCAAGGCGGTGTTCAAGATCGCGGTGCATCCGGGCCAGGCACCGACCTGAGGGAGACCCATTGACGGATGGAGGCCAGATCTCGCGTACCCCAAACCGGCACGATCCGGGCCTATGGGCGCCGGCAGCATAGTCCTGCCCGATGGAATCCGGGACGACCGCTCCATCGTGACTGGCGGAGACGCCCCATGACTGCCACTACCCACCTGCGGACCTGCCTGACGCGCATTGACCGGCCGCTGGAGTTCTGTGCCACGATGGTGGGCGAGCCGATTCTTCCCGGGATGCGCCTGGATGGACTCGGCATGGTGGCCTTGCCGCTGGAGGAAGAACAGGCCCGGTCCATGGAAAACCTGGGCACGTTGGCCGGATATGGGCAGGGCCGCGACACCGTGCTCGATCCTGCCGTCCGGCGGGTGCTGCGCTTCGCTGCCGAGCAGGTCCAGTTCGCCAACCCCGCCTGGGTCGACTGGCTGGCGGAGGTGGTTGACCAGCTGGCCGAACGAATGGGCCTGGAAAAGCAGGGGCTGGTGCCGCACCTGCACGAACTGCTGCTCTACCGGCCGGGGGATTTTTTCCTGCCGCATCGCGACGGTGAGAAGGTGCCCGGCATGGTCGCCACTCTATCCGTCCAATTGCCCTCTCGTTTCGAGGGCGGGGCCATCGTGGTCCGGCATCAGGGCACTGAGGTCCAATTCACCGGCGACGACCCCGCCCACGCCTTCGCACCCCAGGCGATGGCTTGGTATGCCGACTGCGAGCACGAGATCTTACCGCTGAAGCGCGGACATCGGCTGGTCCTGATCTACAACCTCGTCCTGCCGGCTGACCGTGCAGTGCTTCGCGCCCCCGACTTCACCACCGAGATCACCAACCTGCGCCAGGGGCTGCAGCAATGGCGGACGGAGCAAACGGCGGAGGATGACCTGCTCGTCATCCCCTTGCACCACGCCTATAGCGAAGACGGGCTGCGGCCGGTCTGGCTCAAGGGCGCCGACCGCGCCCAGGCGGACGCCCTCTTCGCCGCCGCTGCCCGCGCGGGTATGGAAGCGCACCTGGCCCTGATCACCTACCATGTGGTCGGGGAACCGCAGGGTGATTTCGAGCATGAAGATCCCGAGGATATGGATCTCGACCTGGAGTCGCTCATCTCCGAGGATCTGTACGCTGCCACCTGGGTCGATGCGGCCGGAACGCTGGTTCCCCTGGGCCGCCTGGCGTTGGAACGCGAGCATTTCCTCGATGGCTACGACACCCTGACCGAAGAAGTCACCGAGCAGGAGTTCGAAGGCTACACCGGCAACGCCGGCATGGAGCTGTCCCGTTGGTACCATCGCGCGGCGATGATTCTGTGGCCCGCCGAACGCACCGGTGCCCTGCTCGCGGCTGCCGGGGTGCAGCAGGCCCTTGCCGTCCTGGAACATCGCGTGCGCCACGGCGCCGGGACCTCTGCCACCGCGCTGGTCGACCTCGCCGGGGCGGCGCTGGAACGCTGGATCCAGGATGGCCGTCCCGGCTACGGCCCGAGACCGGAACCAGGCCAGGTGGCCGGTCTGCTGGCCGAGGTTGGGGATGCCGGTCTGGCGAAGCGCTATCTGGGGCAGGTTCTCGCCGCCGATCCGGCCGAACATCCGGCGGCCGGGCTGGGGCCCCTCTTGGACCGTTGCGGCACTCAGGCCCTGGTGGGCGCGCTTGAGACCGGGTTGACCGCTGCCTGCCAAGCCAGCCTGGAGCGGGACGCGGAACTGGTCTCCTGCCTCGCTGCCCGACTTGTCGCCCGGCCGGATGCCGCCTGCCGACGCGTGGCCCACGCCGGCGCCCAGACCCTGGTCCGCCTGGTGCTGGCTGAACCGGCGACTCCGTTGCCTCAGGGCGTCGGTGTCCTGGCTCACCTGGTTGGAGCGCTGGCAGATCTGGGTACAGACGATCTTCAGCGCCAATTGCTCACCGGCCTCACCCCGGAACGGGCCGATCCCGCCACCATCCAGGCCGAGGCGATTTTCGCCGTGCGCAGCCGAGGCCCTGGTCCCGCCGCCTGGATCCGCCCCTGGACCGACCGGGTCATCAACCTGCTGGATCAGCGTTTCGCCACCGCGCCGAAACCGCCTGCCGACCACGCTCGCCCCGGACTGACGGTCAGCGATTGCGCGGACTGCCGCCTGCTGGACGCCTTCCTGCGCGATCCCCGGCGCCCCAACGAGCAATTTCCCCTGCCCGAATCCCGTCGGCAGCACCTGCTCGACGTCATCCGCAAGCAAGTCTGCGATGTGGAGACCTCCGTTTTGCGGCGCGGCCGCCCCTACTCGCTGGTGTGCACCAAGACGACGGCCTCATTCGAGCGCGCCTTGGCCCGCCATCGCCACGCAGTGGCGCAACGAGCCCGGCTGGCCGCCGAGGGGTCGTGAGTTAGTCAGGCAGCGAGATTGCTTCGGGTCGACGTCGCCGACCTAGCCAGGTCGTTCCATCCCGATGGCGGTCGCGCAGTTCCCGCGTAAAAGCCGCACCGATGCCAGCCTTCGCCGACACCCGCTGGAGCCAGGTACGCCGCCTGGGCACGGATTCGCCGAGCGGACGCGCGGCCCTGGGCTGGCTGGCCGAGGCGGCGTGGGATCCGCTCTGCCGCCATGCGCAGCGACGTGGCCTGGATCGGCCGTCCGCCGAGGACGCGGTGCAGTCCTTCCTGGCGCGGGTGCTTGAGCGCGGCCTGGGCCGGCCGGATCCGGCGCGCGGACGCTTCCGCACCTGGCTGCTGGCGGCGTTCTGGCATCACCTTGCCGATCTCGCGGACCAGGCCCGGACCCTGAAACGAGGTGGTGGCCGAACCGCAGCGACGCTGTCCGGCATCGACGCCAGCGCCGAAGCGACCGATGCCGAGTTCGACCGCGATTGGGCCCGCACGGTGCTGGCGCGGGTGCTGGCAGCGTTGGCGGCAGAACAACAAGACGCCTCGCGTTTTGCGCTGCTGCGGCCGTTCCTTGCCGGCAATCCCGACCCCGAGGCGTACGCGGTCGCAGCCCGGCGCCTGGAACTGAATCCCGGCGCCCTGCGGGTGGCCGTGCACCGCCTGCGCCAGCGCTTCGGCGAACTCCTGCGCGCCGAGGTCGCCGAGACGATCGACGACGCGGACGTGCTCGATGACGAATTGAAACTGCTGGCGGCGGCGTTGGCGGAGCAGCGCTGAGCGAGCGCTGCGGACCGTGGCAATCGCCTCACCCCGAGGCGCTGAGGAAATCCCGGATCAAGGCCTGCACCGCAGCCGGCGCATCCTGATACAGCAGATGGCCGGCCTCGGGCAGCAATTCGAAGCGGCCACGCGGCAGCAGTCCGGCCAGTTGGGCGATGGGCCACCACGGACGGATGTCGCGCCCACCGGCGATGAACAGGGCCGGCACATCCAGGTCGGCGATCCGCCGCAGCAGGTCCGACTGGCGGCAGAAAGCGAGCCATTCCCCATTCATCACCCGATTCACGTCCAGGTTGTAGGGATAGCGGAACTCCGGCAGCGGCTCCTCATGCTTGTGTTCACGGTAGGCATCACGCCAGGCCTGGTCCTTGTGCACCACCCCGCCGGCCAGGCCGATGATGCCCTGGGTGCGCTCGGGATGGGTCAGGGCATAAGCGAGGGCGAGATCCGGTCCCCAGGAATGTCCGCCCACGAACCACCGCTCGATGCCGTAGTTTGCGCGGATGCATTCCAGGTCGGCGATCGCGGTGGCAAGGTGGAAGTCGCCGTCGTTGGTGGAACGCCCACAACCGCGCTGTTCCCAGCGGATCACCCGGGACCGGTCATCGATGAGCCGCGCGGCCGGTTCCAGGTAGTCGCAGCAGCCGGGACCGCCGTTGCAGAGTATCGTCCACGAGCCGTGGTCGCCCGTCTGGCTGGTCCAGAGGTGGGCAGAACCGTTGGAAATGGTTTTTTCCATGAAGTATTCCAGGATAAACGGTGCTGCCTGCCGGCGATGCGCTCGCCACCAGCGTGGGCACTCGATCTTGGGTGGTTGGCAGTCTGATCCCCACCCACCTGGTACAACCAGCTCTGCATCGCACCTGGGCAAACCATCTGGTGCCTGCGCTCTTGGAGGCAGGCGTCGATGCGGATCGATCCTCCCTTGCTTCGGCGGATCGCATCGTGCGCCAGGTCACGAGCGGCATCGGCAGCATCCGGATCGGTCGCTGACCTGGGGTGACCTGAGCAGCCGCAGGCAGCGCGGGGAGCGCCGGTGGCGCGTTCCGGGGGCGGGCAGCCCCCGGTCAAACAAGAACCTGGGACGGCGAAGCCGCAACCAGGGGGTTGGCCATTCGTACGGGTTGATCAGGCGAGTCGACCAAGGCCGACCACAATTACCCAGCAATCCACCATCTTTCCGGCCTTGGCCGGCTCGTCTCGCGGCCAGCGGCCGGTTGCAAACCGGCGGTCCCAGACGCAATCGTTTTCGTAGATTTCTTAGGAGTGACGACGCAAATGGCCAATCCCCAGCTTGCGGCGGAGCCGCAACCCCGCGCAGCAGGGAAGTTCTTTAGGAGTAGACGCTCGCGGCGCTTCCGCAGCGGTGCTCGAGCGACAACCTGCTGCCGAAGGCCACGTTTCGCGGGTAACATCCTCATGAACTCGCCTCTGAACCGGGTACCATGACCGACCGCGAATCCATCCCCGCTGGCTCAGCCGACCCGACAGCGGTTCCGCCGCTGGCTCCACCTTCACCGGCGACGCCACCCACCATCGAACCAGCCCCAGGCATTCCGCCGCTGACTCCCCCAGCAGCACCTGCTCCAGACACCCTGGTCGGTCTCGACGGACCGGGACTCATGGAGCAGGCGCGCGCGTCAACCAATGCCCTGCCGGGCCGCTTTGTCCCGCCAGATCCGGCGGCGCTGTCGGCCATCCTGCCGGACCTGGAGTTCCTCGCGCTGATCGGCCAGGGCGGCATGGGCGCGGTCTACCGGGCGCGACAGAAACGGCTCGACCGCATCGTGGCGGTGAAGGTGCTGCCGCAGGAACTCGGCCAAGACCCCGCCTTCGCGGCGCGCTTCGAACGCGAGGCCCTGGCGCTGGCGCGGCTCAACCATCCGCACCTGGTGACCATCCACGATGTCGGCCGGGCCGGGGGCTGGTGCTACCTGGTCATGGAATTCGTCGATGGCGCGTCGCTGCGCCAGGTCATGCGAACGGGGCAGTTGGCCCCGGCCGAGGCCCTGGCCCTGGTGCCGCAACTGTGCGATGCGCTGCAATACGCCCACGATGCCGGCGTCGTGCACCGCGACATCAAGCCTGAGAACATCCTCCTCGATCAGCGCGGGCGGGTGAAGATCGCCGACTTCGGCCTGGCCAAACTCGCAGATCCGGCAGGCAAGGACGGCAGCGATGCGACCCGCGCCGCCGCACTGACCGCCACCGGCAGCGTGCTCGGCACCGTCCACTACATGGCGCCGGAACAGGTCGAAGGTTCGCGCACGGTCGACCACCGCGCCGACATCTTTTCTCTTGGCGTGGTGATCTACGAGATGCTCACCGGCAGCCTGCCGCTGGGCCGCTTCGAACCGCCGTCGCGGCGGGTGCAGATCGATGTGCGCCTGGACGAGGTGGTGCTGCGCGCGCTGGAAAAAGATCCCGACAAACGCTACCAGAAGGCGAGCCAGGTGCAGCAGGCGGTGGATGCGGCGGGGCGGCCGGAACCAGCGCCAGCGTCGCCACCAGCACCGCCACCCACGACCCAGACCCGCGACAAGGCCGACAACTTCGAGGGCATCCGTATCGGTCGCGAGGGCATCCGCTTGGGCAACGCGACCTCGGGCATCCACATCGGCGGCGATGGGATCAAGCTCGGCGATCTGGTCTACCCCAGGTCGGATGGTGACGGCAAACCCCGGGCCCACGACCAGACCAAGCGCGCCGTGCTGCTGACCTTGGCCGCCGTCGCGACGGCAGTCATCGCTGCCCAGCACACCGACCATTGGCTGGGTGCGCTCAGCCTGATGGCTGCACCGGCGATGCTGTGGGGAGCCTGGTGCCTGCACCACCGGCTTTCGGCCTTCTGGGCGATGGCCGGCGTCTATGCGAGCATGATCCCGGCGATCGGTGCCTGGGGCATCTCGTTCTGGCTGGGCATCGTGGCGGTGCCGTTCGCCTGCTATTTCATCAGCGTCCCCGCCCATGCCTGGTTCAGCCAACCCAGGGAATCCAGTAGCTGGCATGACGTATTCGCGATCGCCTGCGTGATCTTCGCCCTGTTGGCTTGGTCGGCGGGCCCGCTGTCCTGGACGCACTGGGCGGCGGATGAAGAAACCACCGACCAAACACCTGCGCCAGCCATGAGCCCTTCCGAGGTGGCGAAACTGCGCCAACGCCTGCTCGCGGTCGAAGCGGATACCCGCTTGGTCGATGTCGTTATCAATCTCATCACAGCGCCGTGGATCGAGAGGCATTCCGCAGACGAATTGCCCGCGCTCTGGGTGGAACCGCCCCGGTTCAACCAAGGTTCCAACCAGATCGAACCGGCGGGTCTGCGCGACCGCGTCCAGTCTTTGCTGCTCGCCACCGGCCGGGTCACGGTGTTCCAACAGAAGCGGCGCAACACCCTGCATCTGCAACTGACCCTCGCCGGGGCCGAGAAAAACTGGTCCATCACCCATTGGCGCCTGCTCGACGTCAACGACCGCCTGCTGTGGCTGAGCGTGCCGTCTGGGGTCTTCGATCCGCCCTCGTCCCGGACCACCGCACCCGCGATCGTACCTTAGGCGGGTCCTCGCCTTGGTGGGCTTCCCCGGCGGGGATCCGTTCTTAGGTTGCTGCGAAACTGATGAGGAGTTTCGCATGCTTTCCCGCCCGCTGCTCATCCTCGCCCTGGTCCTGACCGGATTCGCCGGCGATCCCGTTCCACCTGCGCCCGGCGGGTCCACGCTGCCTCCGCTGCCAGAACCGGTGACGGTCGCGGGCGTTGCCGGGATCATCACGACCACGGCGGATGACCAATGGCCCGTCCAGTTCTACCTGCCCAAGTCCCTGGGTGGATCGGAAGCGGTCGGGACGAAGGGCAAAGGCCAGAGTCAGCCGACGCGGCCCAAGCCCGACATTGTCGTCTGGTTTCCGCCCGCGGCGAAGCACCTGCGCGCCATCCTGCTGATCCCCAACAATTCCGATTCGATCTCGTTCGGCACCTGGCCCGCCTTGCGTGAAGTCGCGATCCGCCGCGAGATGGCGGTCGTGTACCTGCGCCGCTTCGAGACCGCCTTCGAACACCGCGCTGGGGCGCCCGACAAGGACACCCTCGCCACGCTGCTGCCGATTATCGCGGAATTGACCCGGATCCCTGACTTCCGCCACGCGCCGTGGGTGACCTTCGGCAAATCCTCGCGCGGCGAATTCCCGTTCCGCCTGGCCTGGCTGCAACCCGAACGCACCATCGCCTCGATCACCTACCACGGTGAGACGCCGACCTGGCCGATGCTTCCATGGGCGAAAGGCAAGGACGCGACGGTCCTGCAGGTCAACGTCAACGGCGAGACCGAATGGATGGGGACCTGGTACCGCCACGTCCGGCCGTGCCTGCTCAACTACCGCGCCAAGACCGCCTGGCTGCCGCACCAGGCGATTTCCTATGGGATCGGTCACGGCGACTACAGCGAATCCGCGCCCACCAAGGAAGCCCAGGCCAAGGCCGCCTCGCCGACCAAGATCAGCCGCGATCGGGTGTTCAACTACCTCGCCCTGTTCGTCGACAAGGCCCTGGTGCTGCGCGTGCCGACCGGGGCCTACCCCACTGATGCTCCGATCGCGCTGAAGCAGGTCGACCCCGACCAGGGTTGGCTGATCCATTCCCGGGCGGCCGAAGAACTGTTGAAACTCAAGTGGCGCCCACTGCGCAGCAGCGAAGGCGTGTACCAGATCGTCGACCACGTGAAGGAACCGACCGAGGTCTACGCCGAGCAGCAAGACGCGATCGATCCCGCCCTGCTCATCCGCAGGGCGACCGACGTCCCTGCGGCAGAGCGCCGCAATTACTTTTGGGTTGCGGATCAGGAACTTGCCGACGCTTGGCGCGCGCTGCACACCCGCACGCCCATCGCCCCCGTGGATCCGGCCACGCCACCAGCCGCGACCCCAGCGAAACCGTAAGCACGCTGGGTTGGCCAAGTTTCCCAGGCCGACACCACCGATCCGCGTGCCGGCCACCGGGCCACACAGCGGCGCCGGCGTGACTATTCGTCGATCGGCGTGGAGCACGTTCCTGTTAGCCTGCCGCCATGAATCCCTGCCATTCCCTGGTGGCCATGTCCCTGGTCGTGCCGTTCGCGCTGTCGCTCGCGACCGCAGGCGAGTCCGACGCCGTGGCGATCGAACTCACCGGCACCCGTCTCGCTGTCAGTGCGCCGGACGAATCGCTGCCGAAAGCCGCGCGGCAGCGGCTGGACCAGCGCATCAGCGTGGACTTCAACGAGGTTCCACTGAACGAGGTCGCCGCCTTCCTGGCCAAGGTCAGCGCCATCAACCTGGTGCTGACCCCGGAACTGCTCGCGCAACCGCCCAGCGTGACGCTCAAGGCCGACGGGATCACCCTCGGCAACGCCCTGAACTGGATCGCGACGCTGACCCGGGTGCGTTGGGGCTGGCGCGACGAGGCGTTTTATTTCTCTGACCGCAAACTGCCCGCACCGCGCGTGGTGAAGTTCCATGAGGTCGCTGACTTGCTGCGCCCGGTGCCGAACTTCCCCGGCCCCGACCTCAGCCTGCCCGAACCGGGCGGATCCGGCATCCTGGTCATGCCGCCGATCGCCGAACCGGTCGCGCCGCCTACTGGTGACGAACTCGTCGACCTGGTGCGCAAGTTCACCATCCGGTAAGCCGAATGTCCTGAGCTCGTGCGGGACGAGGTGAGACGCTGGCCCGGATGGGGAAAACTACCGACCAACGCAGCCGACGGGTGCAATAGCGATTTTTAGCCTCAACGCTCAATCCGCCGGACCCAGGTTGCGGGAGGCTGACCGAAACGCTGGCGGAAGGCCGCGCTGAATGCGGCCCGGTCGCGCCAGCCGCAGGTCGGGCCGACCGCTTTCAGCGGTTCGCCGCGCCGCAGGGCAGCGGCCGCCTGATCGAGGCGCAGGTCGCGCAGCAGGCGCTGTGGGCTGGTGCCGGTCTCGGCCTGGAACAGGCGCAGGAACCGGCCCAGGCTCAGCCCGGCAGTGCGGGCCAGTCCGGCATTGTCCCAGGTGGCACCAGGGTCGGTCTTCATGCGGTCGATCGCGGCGCGGATGCGCAGGTCGACCGGCCCCGCCGGCCAGCAATCGGCGGGCAGGGTGGTGCAGATCAGGGCCACCAGGGCCGTAGTGGCCACCGCCTCGGCGTCGGTGGGTGGCTGGCGGGCGGCCTGGGCGGCAACGCAGGTGCGCACCAGGGCGGACTCGGCTGGTCCAACCGGATGCAGCAGGGGCCGGTCGAGGCGGCAGCTCAGGCTGAGGCGCAGGCTGAGATAGAATTGGACGCAGGGTTCGGTGATATCCCGCTGCACCGCCAGACCGGGAGGGATCAGCACGATGACCGCAGCATCCTGGGGCGCCTCATGCTGACGGCCATCCACGGTCCAGTGCAAGGTCGCCACCGGGCGGTCGATCCACGACAGGCTCCAATGGGGCGACGCCGGCGAGGCCCGATGCCCTGTTTCAGCGGGCTCGACCCAGCGGCAACCGCCATGCAGCACCGACCAAACCGGCATGGCGATGGGACGATCCCGGGGCGGACGCTGCCGGGGCATCGGGCCGAGGCCGGCCAGCAGGGCCGAGGAGTTCCTGTCCATGTCCGCCCAGGGTCACTCTTGCCCACAGAGGGGCAATCCAGGCGCTCAGCCAGGGCTGGGACCAGGGCTGGGACCAGAGCGCGGAGGGCCATCATCGGGTGCGGGAGCCGACCGTCAGGATCCGGGACATCAAACTGGCGATCGGTCTGGAACCGTTTTCCCGCAGTTCGCCGCAATCGTGGTCAGCCGTGCGCCATGACGGCCCACCGCCGCCGTGGCGCCGAAGCGTGGCCTTCACGGCGCCAGATGCCGGACGTTGGTCCCCGCGGGCGAGGTGAAGTGCTCGGCCCGTTCGCCGATGAAATGGCAGATGAAGCTGCGCCGGAAGCGATCAGCGGAACGGTTGGGAGGGCTGCCGTGGATCACCTGGCCGGTGAAGACCACGGCATCGCCGGGATCGAGGTCGATGGGCACTTCCTGGCGCCCGGCCGGGATCTTCAGTAGCTGGCAAGTTGCTTGGCCTGGTCGACGAACCGCTGGAATTCCGCCAGCGACACCGAGTCGGGGATGCTGTGGTCGGACGCGACCACATAGCCGCCGCCGACCTTGAGGATCGGCACCACCCGCTCCATCTCAGCCGCAAGGAGCTCAGGCTGGCCGAACAGCGAGGCGTTGATGCCGCCGTTGAGCACCAGGCGGTTGCCCCAGTCGCGTTTGAGCGCCTGCGGATCCATGCCGGCTTTGACCTCGATCGGATTGAGCAGATCGACCCCGATCTCGACCAGTTCGGGGACGAACGGCCGGATGTCGCCGCAACTGTGCCGGCAGGCTTTGAGGCCATGGGCATGGGCCCACTCCACCGCCCGGCGGTGCACCGGCTTGAGCAGTTTCCGGTAGGTCTTCATCGAGAAGAATTGCGTCCCCTTGTAGCCCATATCGTCCGGCCAGCGGATCGCGTCGACGGTGTAGCCGGCGGCGAGCACCCGCTCGAGCAGGGCCAGCTGGGTTTCGAGCTGGGTCGTCCACATGTCCACCAACCACTCCGGCTCTTCGATCAGCGCGGTCAGGATCCGCTCGGTGCCAACCATCCACGAATGGGTGACATCGAATCCGAACCACAGGTTGGCCTCGATCCAGGCGCCTTCGGCCTGCCAGCCGGCGTGGAGCTCGCGCAATTTCGCCCACGGGATGCGGTCGTCGGCAAGATCGATGCGGGTCTTGGCCTCGGCCCAGGTCTGCGGCGAGGTGATGCGGAAATCGAGGAACTCCGGCACGCCGCCGTGAAGCTTCCAGCATTTGAGGGTGGCGCCCCACGCGGTGCGGCGGATCGCATACTCGGCGGTCTCCTCGATCAGCTCTTCGGGAAAGCGGGGACTGTTGTCGAGGCCGAAGCTCGCGATCTGGTCGAGCCCGAAATAGTGGTGGAAAGGCACGTCGCGCGGCATCCCTTCGCGGATCCAGCGTTCGCTGGTCGAGTGCCAGGCGCTGTCCCAGATCGGACAGCGGTCGAGGTCGCGGCGGTCGAAGCAGCGCTGGTAGCGCTCGCGGGCGGTGAGCGGCATAGATGGTCTCCGGTTTCGGCGCATCCTAGCGAGCCGGGGGAGCGGGAATGAATGCCTGGAGTTGCGCCGGGCATGCCGGAAAGTGAGGTCATGAGGCGCCATGCTGATCCACTGGCCTGGCTGGCGCGGGTGCGACCGACCGGCTTCGACCACGGTCTCGCGGTCTATCCGCCGGGCACCGTGTTCGGCCCGCGACGCTGCCGATGTTGGCAATTCATCTGGGTGGTCGGCGGTCGCGCCGACTGGGAAGTCGACGGTGAGAGCCGGCCGCTGCCGACCGGTGCCGTTGCCCTGGCCCGGCCCGGGCACCGCGACCTGATCCGCTGGGATGCCCGTCAGCGCGGCCGCCTCGCCTGGCTGATCTTCGATCCGGGCACTGACCTGCCGCCTGATCTGCCGTGGGTGCGCAGCGATGGCAACGAAGCCGTCCTTTTACCAGTGCTCCGCCATCTGCGCTGGCATCTCGGCCAGGCCGGCAACCGCCCGGTCGATGCGGTGACGGTGGCGGCCTTGCGCCACGCCCTGGCCATCTTCGCCACCGGTGGCGAGATCTTGTCCGAGGACGTCGACGACCAGCCGGCGGTGGTGGTCCGCGCCCTTGAATGGCTGGCCGTACTCTGGGCCGAGGGTCCGCTCGAATCGCCCAGCCTGGTCCGCTGGGCGGGTGCCTGCGGGGTCACCCGCGAGCACCTGATCCGCTCTTTCACCAAAGCCTTCGGGCTGTCGCCGAAGGCGGCGGTACGCCTGTTGCGCCTCGACCGCGCCGCTCAACTCCTGGCCCGCGACGACCTCAGCGTGCAGGCCGCCGCCGAAGCCGCCGGCTTCGCCAGCCAGTTCCATTTTTCACGGTCGTTCTCGGCGGTGTATGGCCATCCCCCGAGCGTCCACCATGACCGCCTGGCCGCCGGCGTCGACCAGGCCCACCTCCACCTGGTCAAGGTCCGCCTGCTGGCGTCGCAGGTGTGGCGGACCCAGTAGATCCGAGAACAGGCCCTGCCCGAGGCCCTGCCGAATGCCGCCATCAGGACGATCCCGGAGGACGCCCGTTCCGTCGAGGTACGGCAGCGACCGCCCGCTCAGGTCCGGCGCAGGCTCAGGTAGCGTTTCGGCGACGTGCCCACTTCACGCTGGAACATCCTGCAGAAATAGCTGCTTGAGCGGAATCCGGCAAGACGTGCGGTCTCTTTGCAGCTGGCCCTTGGCGGTGGGGCGGTGCAGCGAGCGCACTTCGGCGTCGACCTCGGCGGCGTCGAGGACGCTGTGAACGCCCATCGCGAAGTGGAACCACAGGAAGACCATGCCAGGCGCAACGGGGTGAACGGCTACGGGTTCTGGACCGAGGGCCTGCGCGGCGATCCCAAGGACGGGACCTTCCATCCCCGGCGCCTGGATCCGGCCAGTTCCAACGCGGACCGGGCGGCGTGGACGGTGGTGGGACGAGCACGGCGGCCGGGTATGTCTTGGCTGAACCCTGGACGAATGAACGGAAAGGCTGGCGGCGCCGGGGCAGTGCTGATGGACCCGGCCGCGCTCAAAGCCGACTTCGGCCCCCGCATCGTCCTCAACGGCGGCATCGACTCGCACCACGTCCTCATCGAGGGCAGCCCGGAGAGCATCCGCCGTGACACCCGCCAGGTGCTGCGGACGATGATGCCGGGTGGCGGCTATATCGCCGGCGCCAACCACGACTGGATCCTGCCCGAGACCCCGGTGGCCAATGTCCTCGCCATGGCCGATGCGGTGCGCGAATTCGGCTCTTATCGCTCCACGCTTTCCGGATGAGCGGCCGCGAGACCTGGCGGCTGGCGGCGACGCCAGATCACCGCGGCGGCGGCGCCCTGGATCAGGGCGGCAGTCAACAGCAGGGGGCCATAGCCGTGCCAGGTCAGGCCGAAGCCCTGCACTCCGATAGCTAGTTGCGTGGCCCAGGGCAGGGCGACGGCAGCCAGGATGGCCACCACCAAGGCTGAAGCGCCGGTGATCGTCGCCCACAACGCCGCCGACATGCTGGCGTGGTCGGGATCCAGGCTGGCCCACTGGTTGCGTATCTGCGCCGGCCCGAGCAGCGCCGAACCGCTCAGCAGCAGGCTGACCAGGGCGGCGGCGGCGGCGGCCGGCAAGGCCCGCAGGCCCATCCAGGTCCAGGGCAGGGCCAGCGCCAGGTTGGCGGCGGCGGCCAGGGCCAGGGCCCCGGCCAGGACGCGGTCGCGGTCGTGGCGGGCGAACCACGCCGAGCCCAGCCACATCAGGACCAGCCCGGTCAAGGTGCTGATCGCCGTCACCAGTCCGGCCAGGGCGATGCTGCCCAAAAGATCGCTGAGGAACCACACCGCTAGCGGCGCGATCAGGGCCAGCGGGCCGCTGGTCGGCAGGTCGCGCCGGATGCCGCTCCACAGCCGGGCATCGACCAGGCAGTGGCGCAGCTCGGACCATTGGGCTCGCGGTCCGGCACCGCCCCGCTGGCCATCGCCGACCTTGGCCAGCATGGCGAGTTCGGTCATCGCCCCGGCCAGACCGAGGCCCAGCACCACCGGCCACAGCCAGGTGCCATGATCGGCGCCGAAGCGGTCGGCTAACCAGCCGACCGCGATGCCGCCAACCGCGCCGCCGGCGACGATCAGGGCGTTGCGCCAGGCCAGCACGGCGGCACCGGATGGTCCCGGGGCGGCGTCGAGCAGCCAGGCACTGCCATGGCCGCCGATGAAGATCCCGACGCTGTTGAGCACGGCCAGTCCGGCCAGGGCCAGGGCCAGACCGGTTTGTCCCGCCATCAGCATCCCGGCGATGATCAGCGGGATGCCGAGGCTGCGGCAGATCCCGATGCTGAAGATCGATACCTGACGATGCGCCAGGTGGCCGGTGATGATGGTCACCGGCACGGCGGCAGCGATGCTCAGATAGGCGATGACCCCCAGCCAGGCGACTTGCGAGGCCTCGGCCCCGACCTGACGCAGCACGGCCACGGTCGCCACCGGACCTGTGGCGGCGAGCACCACCGCGACCGGCAGGACCGACCCCAACAACATCCGCCGGGTGGCGGGTTCGGGCATGGACCGGCCAAGTCCAGCGTGGTCGGCCGGGGCGGCGGTGGTTGGTCCTGCGTCAAGGTTGGTCATGAGGCGATCCGGCTAGGTCCGAAGGTCGGAATAGGCCGAAACAAGGCGTGAAGAGTTTGGCGGCCAGGGTCGGATTTCCTGCCTCCACGACGACAGTGAAGCCGAGGACGCGCAGCGGGGCATGGCAATGCGGTGGAAGCTCGGAACGATCAGGCATCAGGGTTTGCTGGAATCAGGAGGCCTGCCGGCCCATTGGTCAAGCCCGACCGTACCGACCGGTGCGAGCGTCCTGCTTTCGGTATTGCCTTGGGCCGAGGCCGGCCAGCAGCGCCGAGGGGTTCGTGTCCATGGCTGCAGAGGGTCACTCCAGCCCACAGCGGGGCAATCCAGGCGCTAATTCGGAGCTGGGCCCAGGGCGCGGATGACCACCATCGGGCGCAGGAGCCACCCATGACCGACATCCCCCTGCGCTGGCTGGACGGCGCCCCGCTGCGTCTGAGCGGCGTCATCTTCGGCGTGCCTTTCGCCCGCGGCCAAGCGGCGTTGGCTGCCCCCTTCCATCTGGTGAATGCTGCCGGACGGGCGATCCCGACCCAGTGCTGGCCGCTGGCCCGCTGGCCGGACGGCAGCCTGAAGTGGCTGGGCTGCGCCGCCGTGGTCGGTCCCGATGATGGCGCGCTGGCACTGCGCCCGGGGCCTGGACCGGCGCCGGCGACGCCGGTGACCGTGCAGCAGCTCGGCATCGAGATCTTCCGCCAGGTGAAGACCGGCGCGATCACCGTCGATGTGGGCGACCGCGGCACCGCGCTCATCCAGCAGATCGTCCGCCATGGCGAGCGGGTGGCCGAGGTCGCCACCGGTCAGGCGGGAGCCCATGCCGGCGGCCTTGATCGCACGGTGGTCGGGGCCATGCACCTGATCGTCGAACTGGAGCACCGCTCAGCCGATGGGCCCGGGGTCGAAGTCCGCCGGCGCGAATCAGGCCACGGCCTGATCAAGCAGATCACGGTCGAACAGTCCGGGCCGGTGCGGGCGGTGATCCGTCTCGATGGCGTCCACCGCCAGGACGCCAGCCGCCGGGAATGGCTGCCGTTCACCGTGCGGTTGGCGTTCTGGGCCGGGTTGGAATGCATCGACGTGGCGCACACCATGGTCTTCGACGGCGACGCCGAGCGCGACTTCATCGCCGGCCTGGGCCTGCGCTGGCATGTGCCGCTGCTCGATACGCCGGACAACCGGCATGTGCGCTTCGCCGGCGCCGCCGAGGTCGATGGTGATAGCGCTGGCCCAATTCCGATCTGGTGCGAACCGGCCCGCTACCCGCACCTCAGTTCCACGCCAGCGCGCCAGACGGATCAGGTGACGGCGCGGCGCGTCGAGCCTCGCGGCGAGGATGTGCTGTTGCCAGCCTGGGACGGATTCCGACTTGAACAGGATTCCGCCGATCATTTCGCCATCCGCAAACGCCAGGCCGGGCCGGTGGGCTGGATCGACAGCGGCCACGGCCGGCGCGCGGCCGGACTGGCCGCCCTGTCCGATCCGGGCGGCGGTCTGGCGGTGGGGGTCGAGAATTTCTGGGAAGCCTTCCCCGGCGCGCTGGCCGCCGATGGCGTCACCGGCACGGAATCGACCCTGACCGCCTGGTTGTGGTCGGATCGGGCCGAACCCATGGATCTGCGCCACTACGGCACTCGCGACTACCGGCCGGTTTACGAGGCCGTGAATCCCGATCCGGCGGTGTTCAGCAGCGCCTACGGCATCGCCCGGACCAGCCGGCTGCGGCTGTGGGCGCTGGGGGCCAACGCCAGCCAGGAACAACTGTCCGCCTGCGCTGGCAGCGTGCGCCGGCCGCCCCTGCCCGTCTGCGAACCGCAGCGCTACGCCGCGACCAAGGTCTTCGGTCCGCTGTCGCCCGAGGACCGCAGCACCCCGGCCCGGGCCGCGGTGCAGGACGAACTTGATGCCCAGTACCGTTTTACCACCGGCCAGATCGAGGCCCGGCGCTGGTACGGGTTCTGGAACCACGGCGACGTGATGCATTCCTTTGATGCGGTCCGTCACGTCTGGCGCTACGACATCGGCGGCTGCGCCTGGAACAACGCTGAACTGGCCGCTGATCTGTGGTGGTGGTATACGTTCATCCGCTCCGGCCGGGCCGACGCCTTCCGGCTCGCCGCCGCCATGACCCGCCATGTCAGCGAGGTCGACTCGTTCCACCTCGGCGTGTGGAAGGGCCAGGGCAGCCGCCACAACGTGGGCCACTGGGGTTGCCCCTGCAAGGAACCTCGGGTCAGCGTCGCCCAACCCAAGCGATTCCTCTACTACCTCACTGCCGACGAGCGCATCGGCGATCTCCTCGACGAAGTGGCCAACAGCCATCTCGGCCGCGCCACCAACGTGCCCACCGAATCGGATCGCTGGCAGGCCCGCATCGGCCCGACCTGGGCCACCTTCGCCAGCAACTGGCTGACCGCCTGGGAGCGCACGGGCGATGCGCGCTGGCGCGACCTGATCAGCCGGGGCGTCGCCGGCATCCTCGCCTCGCCGCACCGGCTGCTCACTGGCACGCCGTTCACCTTCGAGCCCGCCACCGGCGCCATGACCTTTGCGGGGGACCATTCCTATGCTTCCAACCGGCTGGTCTCGATCTTCGGCGGCGCCGAGGCCTGGATGGAACTGGCCGATCTGCTGGACGATCCCGCCTTCGCCGATGCGGTGGCAGAGCATGGCGTGGCCCACGCCCTGTCCCCGGCCGAGTTCGCCAAACTGCCGGAAAGCCTGCGTAAAACCATCGGCCTGCGCTGGCCGATGGCCAAGCTGGCGGCCTTCGACGCGCACCGCCGTGGCGACGCCGCCCTGGCCCGGCGCGTCTGGGAATTGCTCATCGTCGGCGACGGCTTCGGCACCGGCGACTCCGACATGGTTCGAGCCGACATCAGCCGCGGATCAGATCCGCTGCGCGGCGGCACGCTGGAGGAATGCAACCTGAGCACCATCCACGACAGCCAGTGGGCGCTCAACGTGGCGGTGGCCATGGCCCTGGTGCCCGAGGCGGTGGACCGCTGGTGGGACGAGCACGGCGGCCGCCTGTGGACCACCTGAGTCCCGAGGACCGCCTGCCCCGCCGCGGTCCCTTCATCGCCGGCCCCGTCGGTCCGGTCCTGTACACCAACCCCTTGGCCAGCGCCGCCGATCTCGCCGACTGGCGGCTGGAAGGCCAGGCGACGCTGACCTGGCCACAGGGCCGCCTGCGCCTGGAGGCCGTTCTACCGGCCAGCGCCGGGCAGAAGGCCAACCACGTCCTGTGGTGCCCACGGGTCTTCCCCGATGGCGTGGCGATCAGTTTCGACTTCCATCCACTGAGCGAAATAGGCTTGGCCATGCTGTGGTTCGCCGCCACCGCCCGGGGCGGCGGCGACCTGTTCGATCCTGGCCTGCCGGTGCGCAGCGGCGAGTACGACCAGTACCGCTTCGGCGCCATCGACGCCTACCATGCCGCCTATTACCGGCGCGGCCGGCCAGGCGCCTTCCAGATCTGCAATCTGCGCAAAAGCCATGGATTCCATCTGGTCGCCCAGGGTGGCGATCCGATCCCGGCCCGCGCCTGGCAGCCGCCCTACCGCATCCGCATGCTGATCCGGAGCGGCCACCTCCAGTTCGAAATCGACGACTTGGTGGTCTATGCCTGGCATGACGAAGGCACCATCGGCGGCCTGCCGTTGGGACCAGGCCGCATCGGCTTTCGCCAGATGTCGCCGCTGGTGGCCGAATACGCCAACCTGGAGATCCGGGCGCTGGATCCGGAATGAGCTGCCGTTGCCCTGGCCCTGCCGCCTGGTCTGGCGCGACGGAGCCTGGCAGACCGTCGAGCTGCCGGCGGGATGGACCAGATCGAACCCCGGACCAGGCCCCTAAAGCCCAGTGGTTTGACAACGGATGATCTCGGTCCTGCACTCGGTCCTGGCATCAGACTCAGCGTTCGATCTGTCGGGCCCAGGTCGCTGGCGGCTGTCCGAATCGTTGACGGAAAGCAGCTGTAAACGCAGCCCGGTCGCGCCAGCCGCAGGCCGGGCCGACCGCCTTCAGCGGCTCGCCCCGGCGCAGGGCCTCGGCGGCCCGATCCAAGCGCAGGTCGCGCAGCATGCGCTGCGGACTGGTGCCGGTCTCGGCCTGGAAAAGCCGCAGGAAGCGACCCAGGGAGAGTCCGGCCGCACGGGACAGCGCGGCGTTGTCCCAGGCGGTGCCGGGATCGGCCTGCATGCGGTCGATGGCGGTGCGGATGCGCACGTCGGCTGGTCCGACCTGCCAGCTGGTTGCGGGCAGGGTGGTGCAAAGCAGGGCCACCAGGGCGGTGGTGGCCACGGCCTCGGCAGCAGTGGGTGGCTGCCGGGCGATTTGGGCGCCGGCGCAGGTGCGCACCAAGGCGACCTCGGTCGGTCCCATGGGATGCAGCAACGGCCGGTCGGGCCGGCAAGCCAGACCTAGACGCAGGGACAGGTAGAACTGGATGCAGGCTCCCGAAATCCGCCGTTCCACCACCAGGCCGGGCGGGAACAGCACGATGACGTCGGCGTCCTGGCGCGCCTGGTGCCGGCGACCATCTGCGGTCCATCCCAGCGTTGCCTCCGGGCGGTCGATCCAGGACAGGCCCCAATGCGGCGACGCGCCCACACCCATTTCGTCCGGCTGGACCCAGCGGCAGCCACCGTGCAGCACCGTCCAGGAGGGTATGGTGATGGGTCGGTCCCGGGGCGGCCGCTGGCGTGGCACCGGGCCGAGGCCGGCGAGAAGATCCGCAGGAGCCTCATCCATGGCCGACAGGGTCACTTCCGCCCACATCAGGGCAACCCTTCCTCCAATCAATGGCTGGGAACTTGGCGCTGATGGTCATCATCGGTTGCAGGAGTTGACCATGACCGACCTTCCTCCGCGCTGGCTTGACGGAAGCTGCACACGCACCTGCGGGCGATTCCAATGAACGACAATCCCTTGAAGACGATTGCCGCCCGCGATGTGAAAGTGGGCGGGCTGATTGGGCGACGCATCGAACTGACTTGGCAGAACAACCTGCTGGCGATCAATTGGGAACGGGATTTCCTAGCCCCGTTCCTCGCGAAAAACAGCGATGCCGGTGCCTATATCGGTTTGGGAAAATCATTGGATGGTCTGGTGCGCTTGGCGGCGCATACCGGGGATGGACGCCTTCTTGCCCGGCGCCAGCAGATCCTGGACACGCTCCTGCCGGCCCAGGAAGCAGACGGCTACCTCGGCATCTACCGGCCTGCCGACCGGGCGATCCCCACCTGGGATGCCCACGAGCAGGCGTATGTGCTGATGGCCTTGGTGGTGGATTGGCAGTTGTTCCGCCAGGAACGGTCTTTGGCATCTGCGCAACGTCTCGGTCGCTGGCTGGTGTCGCAAATTCCGTCCACGTCGCTCCATCTCGTCGGCAAACGGACCTGGCAGGGCCAGGTTTCTTTCCTCTCCCGCCAACTCGTCCTGACCGGATTGGATCGGGCGTTGCTGGCGCTGTATCGCGCGACCGGCGAGCCGTCGTTGCTTGAATATTGCGTGGAGACCTTGGGGGTGGCGGAGTGGGATCAGCCGATCGTCGAGGGCCGGTTCGGGCCGATCGAAGGACACGTGTACTGTTTCTTGTCGCATTGCCTGGCCCAGTTGGATCTGTTCGAGATCACGGGCGACCGCAGCCTGCTCACCCAGACTCGACGCGCCCTCGAATACCTCCGCGACGGACGAGCGCTGGTCATCAGCGGCACCAACGGCATCACGGAATGCTGGCATTCCGACCAGACCGGTACTGGCGACCTGGGCGAGACCTGCGCCGTGGCCTACCTGATCCGGCTGCTTTCCCACCTGCTCCAGATCGAGGGCGACGGCTGGTATGGCGACTGGATGGAGCGCTCCATCTACAACGCGCTCTTTGCCGCCCAGTCGCCCGACGGCCGTCGATTGAGCTACTACGTACCGTTGGAGGGCGAACGCCATTATTGGGACCGCGACACCTATTGCTGTCCTGGAAACTTCCGCCGCATCATCGGCGAACTTCCAGAGATGATCGTCTACCGCCAGGCCGATGGCGTCACGGTGAACCTGTACACCGAATCCAACGTCACCACCGCACTGGCCGACGGCACCCCGCTGGTGCTGCGGCAGCACACGGACTATCCGCACTCCGGCCAGGTCCGCCTGGACGTCGAACCGGCCCGGCCGGCGCGATTCGTAGTACGCCTGCGCCGACCGGCCTGGTGCACGGATTTCGCGGTGGCCGTCAACGGCGTGACCGTTTCACCGGTCGGCGGCCCGCATTTCCTGGCGCTATCGCGCGAATGGCGTCCGGGCGACCAAGTGACGATCGCCATGCCGATGCCGTGGCGACTCGTACGCGGATTCCGCAAACAGGCTGGCAAGGTCGCCGCCATGCGCGGACCTCAGCTCTATTGCCAGGCGACTGCGGCGGATGCGGCGGCCGAGTTCCAGACGGACGGCATCGCGACGAATCTGGGGCTGCTGGAATTCCCGGATCCCGGTGGCCGGGCAACCTACTTCGCTTGTACCGACTCGCCGCTGCTGACCGACGACGAGCTTTTCCCCCAAGGCCTGGCTGAATCGCAGGAGAAATGACCCTATACGCTGCGAATCCAGCTGCTGCCGGATCAGATTGAGGACATCAGGTCAATCAGCACCAGCGGTCTCGCAGTTATCCCAACATACCCATGATCACAAGGACCCGACTCTCATGAAGAATCGTGACCTTCGCCGCTGATCATTCCTATGCCTGCAATCGGCTGGTCTCGATCTTCGGCGGCGCCGAGGCCTGGATGGAACTGGCCGACCGGCTCGACGATCCCGCCTTCGCCGATGCGGTGGCAGAGCAGGGCGTGGCCCACGCCCTGCCCGCAAGCGGTCAGACCACTGACGTCAGCCCGCGTCCTGGACGCAGCGGAAGCCGACATTGTCGCAGCGGTCAAGCCCGGGATGAATGAGCAGCATTTTCTCATGCACATCGGCGGGTTGGGCGTCGCTGGTCGGATACCAGGCCGGACCGCTGACGATGCGGAAGCTGCCGCCGCGCAGCATCGCATAGCGGGTATGGCCGTCGTCGCGTTGGCTTTCGGTCCATTCCCAGACATTGCCGCAGAGGTCGAGCACCCCGAACGGTGAAGCGCCCTGCGGGTAGCGATCGACCGAGGTGGTGCCTTGGCTGGCGGTGTTGCACCGCTGCGGATCGGCGGCATTGCCCCAACTCTGATAGCAGGTCGGTTTGATCTTCCAGTCATCCAGGACCCAATGCAGGCGACGGTGATGGTCGTCCGGGTCGTCGCTCCACGGCCACAGTCGCCCTTGCGGACCTTGGGCGGCGAACTGCCATTCTTCTTCAGTCGGCAGGCGTTTACCGGCCCAGTGGGCATAGGCGCGGGCATCATCGAGGTCGACGAAGACCACCGGATGGTCGGCGAGGTGGGCCGGGAAGATCCAACGCCAGGGTTCGGCTTCAGCCCCGGCGGGACGTTGCCAATGATTCAGGAAGCTGGCGAGCACGCCTGGGGTGAAATGGGTTTGCCTGAGAAATTCAAGGAAACTGGCGTTCGTCACCTCGGTGCGATCGATCCAATAGGGTCGCAGCCAGCAGTGGCGGGAGGGGTGGCCTTTGTCGTGCTGATCACCTTGGTAGTCGTAACAGGCGCCTTCGAAGATCGGCGCCGTGTTGTGGCGGACCTCCATGACAAAACGGCCACCCGGGATGAAGCACTGGTCGCCAGGATCCTGGCCGGCAGGGCGCGGCCGGGTGGGTTCCACTGGCCGTGGCAGGTGGGCAGCGGCCGTCGTCCGCCGACGGAATCCGAGATCCGCCAGGTGGATGACCGGCAGGGCGGGCGGGGGCGGGGCGGCGGCTGGTTGCATCAGCACGCATCCGGCGCCGTGCGCCGGCAAGCGCAGGCGGATCCGGCCCTGGTCGGGTTCGATCCGCTGGTCGTGCCACACATCATAAATGGTCGACTCAGCGCCGGCGGCGATGGTCAGGACCGCGGCATCGACCGGCTGATCGGTGGTGTTGAGCAGGGTGTACAGAACGTAATCGCCGCCGCGCCAGCGGTTGGCGTAGACCCCGGGCACCAGAGTGCCGATCAGTGGTTGCCAGTCGGGATCCTGGAAGGCTTCGGCATACCGCCGCAACAGGGCCAGGCAGCGCCGCCACACCAGCCGGTCAGCCACTGGCCAGGGATTCCACCAGCCGAAGATGTGCTCCCAGATGATCATGCCGCAGCCATTGAAGAAATACCGCTGGGCGACGATGCCGGGATGAGCGGTTTCGCGTTCGATGCCCCGGCCGGAAAAGCGCGGCTCCAGCCAGCGATTGAGCGGCAACTTGGGCGGGATCACCGGATCGCCTGGATATTTCTGCATCCACGAACTGGTCACCCGGCCCAGGTCGGCGGGCGCCGGCCCCATTTCCAGATCGACGACCAGGTCTGGCGCTTCGCGCTCGATGGTTTCGATCAGAGTCGCGATCTCTTGCGGGGTACCTTCGATGTAGATCCCATCGGCGCCGATGCTGCGGGTCAGCTCGACCATCACCAGGTGGGCCGGACGTCCCTCAGCCCGGGTGCCGACATCCCAGGCGGTGAAACAAGTGTAGACCTTCACCCCGCGCTGGTGCGCCTCGTCCACCGCGGTGGCAAGGGCGGGCAGACCGCCGGGTAGCTCACGCAGGAGATCGAACTGGTTGCGTCCATCCAGCCCCAGGCGCGGGTAGGAATGCCAGAGCAGCACCACGTCGTAGCCACCGAATTCGCATTCGCCCTCAAGCAGGAACTCGGTCATGCGGATCCGACCGCTGGCCGGATCAAGGAAACGCCGATCATAGACGCACAACACCGCTTCAGAAAAAACAGTCCGTTGCCAGGCCAGAGCTGGGCGGAGATATCGGCTGCGATCGATCTGCAGGCGCAACTGCTGACGCCAGGCGTTCAGCTCAGCCCGCCGGGCGGGATCGTCGCCAATATGACTCGCCAGGTTGACATAGGCCTCGTTGAGCGTCCATGGGCATGGAATCGAGGTCGACATGAGGGTTCAGCTCCAAAGACGATTGAAGTGATTGATCACGGATCCAAGCGGTTCAAGCGGAATGGGGAATGGTGTGATACGCCCCAGACAGAATCTCGTTGAGGCGAACCACTGGCCAAGGGGCACGGTTGGCAGGCGAGGCCAGCATCAGCCGGCCAAGCCGGCCAGATTCCTCACGGTGTCAGGGCCGCGACCTGGCAGACGATCCCCACCGACCGACCGGAACGGGTCGCGGTGGGCGCACTCGGCGGGATCACCGGATGCATCCGCAAGGTCGGATCGCCCATCAGGGCGATATGCACGCTGTGGCGGTTACACTCCCGTTCGGCCCGGCTGCCGAGGTAGGTGGTGAGGTTGTTCTGGGTCAACCGGGTGCTGAATCCGATGGTCTCGCCCACGGCCATGTGGTGGAAATACCAGTGTGGCCGGCCGGCCCAGGCGCAGGTCAGCGCCTGATTGCCGGAACCAAGCGGCGCCCGTTGCGGATTGTTGCGGCTATCCCGGTTACCGCGATCGCGGCGTGATCCGGGGATCAGCCCCGCCGCAGCCAATGCACCATCCGCCCGCCACCGTCGCCCGGATCCGGTTGCGGATCGGGGCTGAGCCCGCTGGTCCGGGCCAACGCGTCGATCTCGGCACGTTCGTAGATGCGCACGCTTTCGCGCCAGGTCGCCAGCATCTCGGCGCCACGCCGGATGGTCACATCTTTTTCCACCCGCGTGCCGGCGAGACGGCGCCGTTCGTGGATGATCGCACCGTCGCGGCCGGGGCGCTGGGATTCGGGGACCAGAGTGGCGCGCAACCGGACGGGATCAGGCAGGTCGAGCACCAGCCAACCGCCTGGTTCGAGGAGGCGGGCGAGGCGGCCGAGCACGGCTGCGTTGGTGTCGTCGTCGAAGTAGCCGAACACGGTGAATAACAGGAAGATCGCCGAAAATGAAGCTTCCGGAAACGGCGGCAGGCGCAGGTCGGCCCGGGCCACCGCCCCGGCGGTGACGGGGCGGCGGCTGGCCACGGCCAGCAGATGGGATGAGAAATCGAAGCCGATCGCGCGCAGGCCGGCGGCGCGCAGATGCGCCAGATGCCGCCCGGTGCCACAGCCGGCATCCAGCACCAAGGGCAGATGCCCGGACGCCGACCCCGGGACCGCCAGGCTCCAGCCTGGCTCGGGGGTGTCCGCGTGGGCCGGGGCAACGGCTGCTCCCCGGATCGTTTCCTGGGCCGACGCGGATGGGTTACCGGACCTCACGGAAACAGTCCCGGCCAGGCGTTGCCCGGCATCGTCCGGCCAGGCTGGTGCCTGGCGCTCCCGGGGGGGTGACCCGCGCAACCGCTTCAGCAGCGCTGCGACTTCGCGTCCGGCCAGGGCGTCGTCGCGATGGGCGTAGACCGACAAGTACTCGGCGCCGAAGGCGGATTCCCACCAGGGTTCTGCCTCGGGGCGGCTCATCCGCGTTCCGCCTCGTCGATCACTTCGCTCAGATCCGCGAGGCAACGATCGGCGCCGGCCCGGGTCAGTCGGTCGGCGCTGATGAACGCCGGGATGGCGAGCACTCTGCAGCCGGCGGCGTGCGCGCTGGCGACGCCGGCCTCGCTGTCTTCGACCGCCAGGCAACGCTCGGCCGGCACGCCCAGGCGCGCGGCGGCGAGCAGATAGCCGGCCGGATCCGGCTTGTGGTGGACGACGTCCTCGCGGCAGATGCGGGCCGGGAAATCAGCGGCCACACCGGCGGCGGTGACGGCGGCGGTCGCGAGGTTCCGCGCTGAACTCGTGACGATCGCCCGACCCAGGCCGGTCTGCCGCAGCCAGGCGACGAGTTCGCGCCCGCCCTTGCCGAGTGCCAGACCCTGGTCGCGGTAGATGCCGATCAGCACCTCAGTCTTTTGCCGCACCCAGGCGTCGGCGTCGCCCTGCACACCCTGGGCGGCCATGAGGTCGCGGTAGAACACCGCGTCGCCGCGGCCGATGTTGCCGTGCAGGTCGGCCTCGGTCACGCGGATGCCGACGCGGGGCAGGAAGCGGCGGTGCGCCTCGAAATGGAGTGGTTCGGAATCGACCAGGGTGCCGTCGAGGTCGATGAGGATGGCTGCGGCGGTCATGGGCCTGCGGCTTGTAGGCCAGGCTTGCGCCGGTCCAGCACCTGCCCGCGCCTGCCCCCGGGGCGCCTCAAAAGTCGGGCTTCCTGGGAGCGCCGGCGTCTCGCCGGCCGAAAAGCAGCATCCGCAGGATGCCACCAACCGACTTTTGAGGCAGCCCGCGCCTGCCCCGACTCTTGCCCCGACATCCGGCCCCTTCCGCATTCCTGCAGCGACACTAGTTTGACCCGCCAGTTCCGAGGGACCCACCATGAACCGCATCCTGACCCCAACCCTGCTCGCGCTCGCTTTCACCGCCTTCGGGGCTGCCGCCGGGGCCGCCGAATTCCGCAATCAGACTGCGGTCGACGTGGATATCGAGGTCAAGAACCAGGCCGACGTGGTGAAAGGCAAGCTGTTCGTCTCGCCCGATCAGGGAAAAACCTGGACCAAGGTCGCAGAGGCCGACGCGCTGCCGGGCAGGAAGCTGACCCTGGGCTGGAAGGCCCCCGCCGACGGCACCTACCTGCTGAAAACTGCGGCCGTGTTCGTCGCCGGCAAAGGCGCACCCGAACCCGATCCGACTCCCGGCGTCGTGCCGCCGACCGCGCTCACCGTGGTGATCGACACGACCGCGCCCAAGGTCACCGCGTTCACCCCGGCCTTCGTGGAAAAAGTGCGAGCCGAGCAACTGAACCTCGACGCGTCCTGGACCGTCGAGGACGCCAACCTGGGCAGCGCTGGGGTGGAGGTAGAATTCAGCCTCGACGAAGGCAAAGCCTGGGTTCAGGCGGCCAAAGGCGGGGCCAGCGGTTCCGGTCGGGCCACCGTGGTCATCGCCTCTGAGATCAAGTCCATCCTCGCCCGCATCGTCGCCAAGGATCTCGCCGGCAACCGCACCAGCACCAACCCGGTCCAGCTGACCATCCCCGCGCCGCCCAAGCCGGCCGATCCGGAAGGCGACCTCAAGCGCGCCGTGGCCGAACTGCCCGACCTTGCCGCCCTGATCAGTGCGCCCGAACCGGTGAAACCGGTCGGCGCAACCCCGGCGAAGACCGGCGAGATCGACGTTCCTGCCGTCGGCCCCGAGGCCCCGGCCGCCACGCCTGCCGTGCCGGTGGCCGTCGCCAAGCCGATCACCGAACTTTCCGGCGAGTCCGCCGTGCCGGCCAAGGAACCCGCCCTGCCCGCCCTGGCCGGCAAACCGGTCGACAGCCTGCCGCTCAAGGTCGCGCCGGGAACCCCGTTCCTGCTCGACGACGAGGCCCAGGCCGCGCTCGTCGCCGCACGCGAATTGTCCAAGGGCGACGACCGCGTCGCCGCCCAGGTCGCCTGGCTGCGCCTGCAGGAATCCGATGTCGCCCGTGCCGCCGTGGTCGAGCACCTGACCTGGCTGCGCGACCTCGGCCTCAACCCAGCCATCGCCGGCGTCGGCGCGAACCTCGCCCCGGAACTGCTCAGCGACAAGGCCCGCGTCCTCATCGGTCAGGCGCTGCTCGACCTGAATCGCCCGGCTGACGCGGTCGGTGTCCTGGCCCGCATCAACGCCAAGTCGCCGCTCGCCCGTCCCGCGACCCTGGGCATCGCACGCGGCCTCAAGGCGCAGAAGCGCACCGCCGATGCCGATCGCATCCTCAAGCAGCTCGCCGAAGGCAGCGACGCGGTGGCGGAGCAGGCGAAGGCCGACCTCGCACGTTAGTTTCGGCGCGGCGCGACCAGCACCGGCACTTCCGGGGACGGACTCCCTGGGCGATGGCACGCAAGCAGAGCGGCCAGTTCCGCACCAGGGATCACGTCAAGGGTTATGGTTTCCCGTCCGCCAAGCGCACCGTGACGACACCGGTGAGTTTTTGCCCAGGCTCGATCCCGGCGGTTCCGAAGCCCGCTTTCAGGTATTTGCCATTGCTGGTCGCCGATCCGGCAAAGTCATTGACCAGCAGCCGGATCGCAGCGCCCTTGATCGCGGCCCTGACCGCCTGTTTCGGTCCACCGATGACCTGCACTGCCGTCCCCTGCCCCGAGCGCAACGATGCCTCCAGGATGTCGAATTTACTGGAACGGAAGTCGGCCGTGCCTGCCGTGGTCTGATCCAGTGACCAGGGCCACGCGGGTTCCTTCTTGGGGTCGTCGGCCGTGCCAACGGGGTCACGCAGGGCCGTGGCTGTTCCCTGGGCGCGGCCGATGTGGTCGGCTGGGTATCCGGTCCAGGGTGCGCGCCGATCCCAGGTGAGGGCATCGCAGGCCCGGTCGACCTCGAGCGCCACGCCGATCTCGCGAACGCGCTTGTGTGCACCGGCGTTGGTGAACTCATAGCGGATGGACACCCCACCCGAGTGGTCGATGGTGGTGGTGAAGGAACCGGGGATTTGGTTCTTATCGCCATAGGACCCTTCGCTGACGATCACAGCACCGGTGGCGGTTTCCGTGGCGGTGACCTTGCCAGGTTTCCAGTCCGCCAGCGTTTCCCCCAGGTGCAGGAAGGGACCGCCGGTGACGACCGGCTTGCCGGCGATCTTGCCACTGCTGATCAATCCGGTTTTGGCGTCGAAGGTCCAGGTGGCCGTACCGACGGTGACGGTCACGGCCGCGTCGGTGCGGGCGAGTGCTGGTTTTCCAAGGACTTTCCCGATCGGTTGGCGGATGAGCGGAGCATTCCCGACCATGACCTGGACGGTATCCACCTGGCGTCCCTGCGGATTGCTGAGGGTCAGTGCCACGCCGACGTTGACGCCGGCAGAAGCCGGAATCTCGATCATTCCCTTGCTGCGTGGTGCGACCTGGGCGGAGGCGATGCCTTTGCGTCCGCCACTTGACCACTCGATCCGCAGATCCTTGAGGTCGGTGACGTCGTAGCGGTTCTCGACCTCGATGCGCAGCGGCGCACCCGCCGCCGGGATCGGGGCCTGGGAGGCGACCCGCACCGGGGCCTGGATCTTGCGCACATGCCAGAATTCGGGTTTGGGCCGATGCCAGCCATCCACCAGACCCCAGGTGATCCCGACGCAATCGCCGCCGCAGAAGATGATACCACCAGCGCTCCGCTGGCTGGCGTAGACGGCTTCCCACAGGGGTTGCAGTTCCCGATACCAGATGTCGCGAACCCCGGGATCCTGGAGGCATTCGACATGGTTCAGGCCATACACATGGGCGTATTCGCTGAAGATGATGGGGCGGACGCCACCTTTGCCCGGGTAACTGGCATTCGGATAGTGGAACGAATCGATCGGCAGGGTCTCTGGTGGCGCATCCTTGGGCGGCAGGCCGAATTTGTCGCTCCCCGGCATCAGGTAAGACCGCGATGGATCGAGCTTGCGGTAGGCCGCCGCCATGGCGGTGAAGCTGTCGCTCCACCCGGACTCATTGCCCATGGTCCACAGCAGCACCGACGGATGCCGGCGATGGTTGGCGACCAGGTTCGCCGCCTGCCCCACGCGCAGTTCCGTGGTCGCTTTGGTCTGGTGCTGCCGGGCCATGCAAATGACCGCCAGACCGACTTCATCGCACAGGTCGAGCAGTTCCTCGTCCGGAGTCGGGTTCGGATAAATGGTGTTCAGGTTCATGTCCTGCCACAGGCCGATCAGTTTCCGGCGTTGAGGATCGGTCAAACCGCCCCAGCCGGTCGCATCGTGCCAGTACGTCAGCATCGCGCCGCGCAGTTTGATCGGTTTGCCGTTCACCAGCAGTTGATCGCTCTGGACCTTGACCTGCCGGAATCCGACCCGTTGCCGGATGCTTTCGAGGGGCTTCCCGTCGCGGCGCAGTTCCACGTCCACGGTGTACAAGTGCGGATGTTCCGGATGCCATTGCAGCGGCGCCGCCACCGGCAGTGCCACCTCGATTGGCGATGACTGTCCCGCCGGCAGAACCGACAGGGATTTTTCGCTGGAAGAAAGTACCACTTCCTTGCCGGCGGGATCCAACAAGCGCCAACGCACGGTCAGGTTCGCAGGGGTGGCCGATTCATTCGCCACCTCGGGCCGCAGGGTCAACGTGGCGTCGCGGTACGCAGCGTCAAAGGTGGTATCCACCTGCAAAACAGCCAGATGCGTGGTCGGCAAGGCCATCAGATAGACCTTGCGCCGGATTCCGCCCTGGAGGTCCCCCGCCAATCCACCCATGGCCGAGGGTGAGACCTGGACAGACAGGGTGTTGTCCTTCCCGCTTTGCACCGCAGCCGTGATATCCAGTTCAAACTGCAACCAGGAACCATCATGCTTGCCCACCGCCTGGCCATTGACCCAGACCTCGGCCAGACCCTCGGCCGAATCGCAGCGGAATGTGATCCGTTTGCCGGCCCAGTCGGCGGGAATCCGGAAGGTCCGTTGATAGCCGAAACGCGCAGAGGTCTTGGGCTGGGGCCTGGGAATGGCGATTTCCGTCCAGCCGGCCGTCCCGGTCACGTTGGTGTTGGCAAAGTCCGCCGGTGGATTTTCGCGATGCTGCCAAGGGCCACCGAGGTCGAGCACCGGTGCGTTCACGTCCATCACGACCTGCGGCCGGGGACTGAGGCGGATCGTGGGGATCGGCACCTCGGCAGCCGGGGTCGGTGCCGCAGGAGGATCACCGGCATGCACGAAAGGGAGGAGGGAAAGCAACCCGACCATCAGGGTGGCGAGGAAGCGGGGAATCCTGGTCATGGTTGCGGCGCTTTCTGTGGTTTCAGCAGGCGGCATTAGCACGAGGGCAGCCCGGCGACGAGTGATCGCGTAGCCTGGCACGTTCATTCTACACCATGGCGAACCAGCCGTTCTTGATCACCATGAAACCGGATTGATCGTGGCGTAACTGATCACGATCGAGCCCGCCCTCACCCGGCCAGAGTCATGGAAGCCTACAACCAATATCATTTCGCCGGCATCCTGCATGCCCATCTCGCCGTCTTCGATCCGCTGCCGGGTCAGGCGGTGCCTTTGTATTATGGTCTGCACCGTCTGCGCCGAGGTTACCACGGTCGGTCGCCGTCCCTCGAAGTGCCAGGCAGCCACTGGGTCAGCCATCTGCTGCAAGGATCGGGCCGCATCCAGCTTGGGCCGGATGAACCCTGGCAACGTTGGAACGCTGGTCAGGCTTTGCTGCTGGATAGCGATGATCCATGGCCCAGATATCAATACGATGGCGAAGCCCCGGGACTGCGTCAGGCGTTGATCTTCCAAGGGGATCAGGCGCGCGCCCTGGCCCGCCAATTGCGCAAGCGGTACGGACCAGTGTTTTCGTTGGCCAACGATCATCCGGCCTGCGCTGCCTTGGCCGACATCGGGCGATCGGCGCGCGGGGTCACCCGGAAGATCTACCCAGCCATGCTGCCGCAGCAGGCGCATGGCTTGGTCCAGGCGCTCCTGCTGGCGCTGTGGGATGGATGCCAGGCCCGGTTCGGCGACGATGTGGTGGTGCGGGCCATGGACGTGCTCAGAACCGAATCAAATTTGCCGATCGCTGCCGTGGCCAAGCGGCTTGGGTGCAGTCCCGAGCACCTCAGCCGGCGGTTCGCGGCCCGGATCGGCCAGTCGCCCGCCCATTGGCGGCGGGCGCAGCAGCTCGACCAAGTGTTTCCGATCCTGGTCGCCGGCGAGATGTCCAATGGCGAAGCGGCCCGGCGTTGCGGCTATGCCAGCGTCCAGGGATTTCTCAAAGCGTTCCGCCTACGCTTCGGCCGCACCCCTAGCGGCAGGCTGGTGGGATCTCGGCTTGGTGAATCCTGAGAGCGGTACCGCAACCGACAGTCACTGATAGCGCCGTATCTGGGCACAACCGGCAACACCGAATCACTTGCTCGCGTCGTCGTCCTGGCGCAGCACGCTTGGGATGCAGCCGAAACGCCGGCGGAAGCGCCGCGCCAGGTATTGCGAGCTGGCGAAGCCGCAGTCGCGCGCGATGGCCGACATCTTCCAGCCGCTGGTGGCGATCAGCTCGCGCGCGTGCTCAAGGCGCTGGGTGTCGAGGAAGTCCATGGCGTTGGCATAGCCGGCCCGCCGGCAGGCGCGGGCGAAGGTCGAGGTGGACACGACCAGCGCTTCGGCGACCTGGGCCACGCTGAAATCGTAGCGCCCGACCGCAAGCAGCCGTGCCGCCGCCGCGACCAGATCGGGCTGCGCCGGCTCGCTCCCGGGTTCGGCCAGGACGGCGGCGAGTTCGTGCAGCAGGGCCACCACGGCATGGGCGTCGCCGGCGCCGCGTCGGGCCATCAGCCGGTGGATTCCGGCAAAGCAGTGCATCGCCGCCGGCACCGGCGGACGGCTGGCGCGTGCGAGCGAGAACCCGCAGGCGGCGGCGCACGCCTGTGCCCCCGAGCCGCGCAGGACAAGCCAGCGCAGCACCCACGGATCCCCGGCCAGGCCGTGGTATTCCCAACGCAACCCAGGCTGGAAGCAGAACAGGCTGCCGGGACCGAGCGTCAGGCGCTCATGCGGGCTGGTCAGCAGACCGCGACCGCTCTCGACCAGATGGATGGCCACCACCTCAGGCGGGTGGTGATGGGGTTCGGGATCGGGCGCGGTCAGGCGGCCGCTCTCCCACGGCCACATCGCGCTGCCGGCGGGGGGATCGCGGAACCAGACGTGGGTGTCGCGCGGTGAGAGCATGCGCGATCCGTACCTGCACCCCCGGCGTTTCCCACGGAAAAATCGGCCCGCGCCCGATCAGTCCACGTCGTCCCGCCCGATCCGTATCGGGGCGGGACGTGGCGGATCGGCACCATCCCCTAGGCTGGAGTCATGTCCTTTCGGCCCACGGTTCTTTCACTCCCACTCGGCGTCGCGTTGCTGCTGGCGGCCGGCCTGGACGCGGGCGATGCCGCCGGCACGCCCCTGGGCACCATCACCTGCAAACGCCAGGACTGGGGCACGCTGCACCTGGGGAAGTCGGCGCGCGGAAAGCCGCTGACCATCGGAGACGAGACCTTCGCCACCGGTCTGGGCACTCACGCCACCAGCGTGGTGCTGGTGCAATTGAACGCCCCCGCCAAGCGCTTCGAGGCCAAGGTGGGCGTCGATCGCGACGCCGAACTGGGCGACCAGACCAAAGGCAGCGTGCAGTTCATCGTCGAGGTGGGTGGGAAGGCGCGCTTCACCTCACCGGTGCTGCGCAACGGCCAGGCCCCATTGCCGGTGTCGGTGGCGCTGGATGGCGCGCGATCGTTCGTGTTGCGCGTGAGCGCAGGCGGTGACGGCATATTCAATGACTTGAGCGACTGGGCCGCCGCCATGGTGGTCCTCGACGATGGAAGAACCATCACCGTGAGCGAGCTGCCCATCCAGCTCCTGCCAGCCGCCGTTGCGGCAGTGCCACCGACCGTGCCGCAAGCCGTGCCGCAAGCCGTGCCGCAAGCCAAGCCGCAAGCCATGCCGGAAGCCTGGCGGGCAGCGGTGGCCGATCCCGCAGCGGTGCCGCGCTGGCAGCGCATCTCGGTGGGCAACGTCCACCTCGCCGGAGAATGGGGCCGACGCGTGGCCATCACCGCCGATCGCATCACCGGCACCAACCTCGACCGGCTGCTCCAGCCCCTGGGCCGTGGTGGCGAGGGCAATCTCTACATGGGCCTGGGGAAGTTCCTCGACGCCACCACGCGCTGCGCCGCTCATGACCCGGCGCGGCGACCATTCCGCGATGAACTGATCACACGGCTGCTGGCGGCGCAATCTCCGGAGGGCTACCTCGGCGGGTGGAAACCGGCGCCGCAGCTGGCGGTCTCTGGTCAGTGGGAAGTGCACGAGTTCAGCTACCTCATCTTTGGACTGTGCTCCGACCACCGCCTGTTCGGCGAGGCGCGCGTGCTCGATGCCGCTCGTCGCGCCGGTGACTACCTGATGGGTCGCCTCAAACCGCTGCCTCAGCATTGCGAAAATGGCCTGGTCGGACTCGATGAGGCCCTGGTCGCGCTGTCCGAGCGCTCCGGCGATCGCCGCTATCGCGACTTCCTGGAACAGCGCATCATCCCCGCCCGCTGGCGCCCCAGCGACCGCGCACCGCACGGTCACTTCTACGCGCACCTGGGGGCGACCATCAGTCAGCTCGAGTTGTGCCGGCGCGAACCGTCCACCGATCTGCTCCTGCACGCCCACCGCCTGATGGAGCACCTTGGCCCCGGCGGTGGACTGCTGGTGAATGGCGGCGCCAGCCACCATGAGTACGTCAATACCAGCCATGCCAGTGACATGACGATCGAAACCTGCTCCACCGCTTATCTGGTGCGCACCCAGGCGCGCATCTTCGAGCTCACCGGCGACCTGCGCTGCGCCGAGATCATCGAGCGCGCGGTCAACAACGCCCTGTTCGCGGTGCAGTCGCCGGACGGCAAGGGCATCCGCTACTTCACCCGTCACGAAGCCCCGACCGGCTTCGGCGGCCCTTACGTCTGCTGCCCGATGAATTACCTGCGCATCGTCACCGAACTGCCCGAATTGGTGGCCTATGCTCGCGCTGATGCCATCGCGGTGAGTCAATACGTGCCAGCGCGGATCAACGTGGAACTGGACCAGGGCCGGGCGGTAACCCTGCACCTCGACACCGCCTATCCGGACGAAGGTGAGGTGCGCCTGCGCCTGGCCATGGCCAAGCCCACCCGCTTCGCCCTCCACCTGCGCATCCCCGCCTGGTGCACCGCACCCGAGGTGCTGGTAGAGGGCAAATCCCTGAGCGGGATCAAACCCGGCACCTGGACGGTGCTGGAGCGCCCCTGGCAGGACGGCGCAACCGTGACCCTGCGCCTGCCCCTGGCCTGGCGCTGGGTCGGCGGCAAGGCCCGGCAGAGCGGTCGCGCCGCCCTGCTGCGCGGCCCGTTAGCGTGGCAACTCGTGCCGACGCGCAGCACCCTCGCCGGCATCCCGGCCGACGAGGTGATTCCTGTGCCCGATCCAGCCGCCCAGCCGCTGCCAGACACCGCGCTGCGCCCCGATGGCCGCATCGTCCACTTGCGCGGCCGCAGCGCTGGCGGCAATGACGCCCCCGCCGATCTGGTGTTCGCGCCCTATGCCGACCCGGCCGGAACCCGGCTGTGGTTCGACCTTCCTGATCAGCCCGCTGAATCGTGGACGCTGCCCTGACGATGATTCAACGTGAAAGAAGCTGGGATCGAAACCGGTCCGTGCACCGCTGAAGTCCAAGTCCGCCAGACATGCACCTTAAGGCGGTTGTTACCGGCATCGCCGCCCCGCTTAAGCCAACTGCGATACAGCAGGATGCCATAGACCAGCATGAGCAAATAGGGGAACCAGAGTGGAAGACCACGAGACTCAATGGCTGGACCTGTGTGTACCGCTGTCAACGCTCCTACGAAACCCACTGGGGTATCTCCGACAGACTGCGGCCAGTGACTCGCTAGGTCTTCAAGGAAAGGCACTTTCAGCCTCTCCTTCTTGCTGGTTTATCCCGGCGCATGTGTGCACTTTCGTTTTAAGCGAGATACGGCAGGATGTTCGTGTTTGGCCGGAACAGCCATGAAAACGTGGTTTAACACCTTAAAATCAGGAGTCCCGAGCGAAAAATGAATACTCAACCAGAATTCCAATGCGATGCCTCGGTGCTGGCGGCCAAATGGCAATCTGCCCTTACCGGTCTAAGCGCTAATGTCGTTTCGGTCCATGGATACGACCGCCCAGTGCTGATCGAAGGCGGAGCCTACCCAGGTATCTGGCTTGAATGTGGTCCTTTGGAAGGATCCATCTATGGCATGGTGGATCCGGATGTGGCCGTGGATAACCACCGCATATTTTTTCGCCAGCAACACGCCGATGGATATTTACCGTGCTACATCTGGAAGGATCGATCTGGGAAATCTCAGATCCAGATGGTCGTTCCGATCGCTGCCACCGCCTGGGATGTTTTCCAGCAGCAGGGAGACATCGCGTTCCTTGATGAGGCCTATCGGGCCTGTTGCGCCTGGGATGCTTGGCTGCTTCGTTGGCGGAATACTCGCGGGACTGGGCTTTGCGAAGCGTTTTGCGAATATGACACCGGGCACGACAACAGTCCACGTTTCGCCGGTCTGCCACATGAAGCCCAGGGCGGCGATGCTCGCCATTGTCCGACCGATCCACGTCTGCCCTACCTCGCTCCCGATCTTTCTGCAACCGTCTATGGCGGTCGCCGGGCCTTGGCCCAGATGGCGGATCGACTGGGCCGCGCCGATGAGGCCCGGACCTGGAACGCAGCCGCAGAACAGATCCGTAAAAACCTGCTTGCGTTATGCTTTGATCCGCAAAGCGAGTGCTTCTACGACCTTGATCCGAACCTCCAATTTGTTCGCATCCGTGGCGATCTGCTGACGCGGGTCCTGGGAGAACACATCCCGGATCAGACCCTGTTCGATAAAATCTGGGGTTGCCACCTTGGTAATCCCGAGGGATTTTGGACTCCTTTCCCGTTTCCCTCGATCGCCATCAACGACCCGAGTTTTGTCCGTCCGATCCCCGGCAACTCCTGGGGTGGCGCGGCCCAGGCGCTGACCGCGCTGAGCGCACCGCGATGGATGGAGCATTACGGCAAACACGCCAACCTGACATGGCTGATGCAGCGATGGATCCAGGCACTCTGCGCCGATAGCGACTTCCGCCAGCAGATGGATCCGGTGAGTGGCGTGTTTTCGCCTGATTCTGGCAGGTATTCACCAGCCATGTTGGTGCTGATCGACTTTGTTCGCCGCCTGCATGGAACCGTACATCTGCCAGATCGCATCGAATGGGGTTGTCTGCCGCTTGAATCAGGGCGGTATTGGCACTGGCGAAACGGGAGAGCAACAATCATCCATAACGAGGGTCGTACCCATTTGCACCTCGACAGCAGCAGCATCGCCGAGGTGATCGGTCCTTGTCGTCTGGTCACGGACCAGACCAATGGCATTGATTTAATTTCTAATAATTTTACAGGGTTCTTGCATACGGATGCAGCGGCTTTCGCCGGTAGCATCGTCCCAGTCTTTGCTTCAGCATCCATCGGATGACGGAGATGATCGCGGCATTCGCTCGTCGGATAAGCTCA